>NZ_KB889965.1:912796-1617691 GCF_000372865.1 Methylosarcina fibrata AML-C10
AAAGAGCCCAAACGTGATCAAGGTAAAAGGAAACGTCAGAAAAACCATGACCGGCCGTATCACGGCATTGACGAAGCCCATCACCAGCGCGCCGATCAGCGCCGCCCCCCAGCCTTCGACGTAAAACCCTCGAACGAGGCTGGCCGCAAGAAGCAGCAAGCCCGCGGTGACAATCCAATGGACGAAAAACGACAGCATAACCTTCTCCTGAATGAGTTATCCCCTCGGCATTATTTTTTATTTTCAAAGCGAATATGAAAAATAGACTGTCTTTCGCGCAATCAAATTCAGACTTTTCCGGACAACTTCTGTTCGGCATAATCCGGAAACGGTTACAGGAAAGCCAAACCCAGCATCGGGCTGATCGGACGATGATCCATGGAATCCATAGATGGCCCAAGTTCTTGTTATATCGCCGCCCGCTCAATTCGGGCTTAATCCGGAATTGAAAATCAGGCGATTGACAAATAAAATATCCGGTCAATCCTTTGATCCGGCTTCCGGTAATCAATACGCAGAGCCGGAATTGCCAAAATCGCACCTTCGGAATCAAGTCAAGAGCGCGAAGCACGGCGTCGCGGGCAAACAATACACCATGAGCAATAAACTTCTGCATCGATGCCACTGGAGCCTTTTATCGGCGCTGCTTTCAGCGTGCGACCCCGGCGGTCTGCTGACGACGGTCGGCCCCGATTACCGGACTCAGCCAATGCCGGCTGCGGCGCGCTGGCAGGCGCCTCAGCCCGCCGACAGTCTCCCGCCCATGGCGCACCGGGGCGTTCCGGCGAACTTGAGCCGGTGGTGGGAGCGGTTCAATGATCCGGTACTCAGCCGTTTTTTGGAAAAAGCGGAACAAGCCAGCGGCTCCGTCGCCGATGCCAAAGCGCGCATTGAGCAAGCCAGAGCCGGCTTGGTCGGCGCGGATTCCGCCCTGCTGCCCAAACTGGACTTCAGCACGGGCGCCTCACATTCGTCGTCGTCCTTTGGCGGGCAACCTTTCGTCTGGAATCAATTTCCGTTCGGACTGCAATCCAGTTGGGAAGTCGATTTGTTCGGTGGTCTGGCGCGCCAAAAGGAAGCGGCCGTCAGCCAACTGGCATCGAGAAACGCCGCGTGGCACGACGCCCGAGTCGCCGTGGCGGTGGAAGTCGCTAATGCTTATCTGGAGTATCGTTACTGTGAAAGCCAGGTGCAAATAGTGCAAGCCGACACCGAATCGCGACGGGAATCCGCCCGGCTCGCCGAAATCGCCGGCAAGGCCGGATTCCGAGCGCCGGGTGATATCGCCCTGGCCAATGCCAGCGCCGCCGAAGGCAATAGAATGTTGCTGCGACAACAAGCGCAATGCGAACGTGCGATAAAAGGCCTGGTCGCCCTGACCGGCCTTGAGGAAGCGGAAGTTCGAAAATTACTTACCGGAACGCCGGACCGGACGGCAAAACTGCCCGAGCCGCCGGCATTTCGGGTGGATGCTCTGCCGGCGCGGGTATTGCTGCAACGGCCCGACCTGGCGGCCGCCGAACGCGACGTCGCGGAGGCCAGCGCCCGAATCGGCGTCGAACAGGCCAAACGCTTTCCGAAGCTGAGCTTGTCCGGAAACATCACGCCGACCTTGCAGAACATGAATGGCGCCGCCTTTTTTCTTGCCGAGACCTGGTCGATCGGCCCGACGCTGAGCTTGCCGCTGTTCGATGCGGGAAAGCGGGCGGCCGATGTGGAAGCGGCCAAAGCCCGGTATCAGGCGGCCGAAAGCGTGTTCCGCAGCAAAGTGCGCACGGCGGTGAAGGAAGTGGAAGACGCTCTGGTGCGCCTGGATAGCGCCGGCCGGCGTTTGCCCGAAGCGCAAACGGCCGTTTCCGGATACCGCTCGCATTTTCAGGCCGTCCAGCAGCTTTACCGAGTGGGTTTAGGTAATTTGCTCGACGTCGAAACCTCCCGGCGGAACGTACTGTCCGCGGAAGTGGCTCTGAAAGAACTGGAGCAGGAGCAGGTAAGCGCCTGGATCGCTCTTTACCGCGCGGCCGGCGGCAGTTGGGAAGATTCCGAAGACGTCGAAACCGCCGGCGCCGCATCCTCTTCGGCCGCGGGCACCGGAAAGTCCGCAAAACCGGACCGTTTTATCAATCATCCCATCGACTTAACCGAAGGAAAATCATGACCAAAGGAAAAACAGGCGCGCTGCCGACCGTCTTATGCGCATTGATCGCTACCGGCATGATCGCAGGATGCGGCCAACAACCCGAAGCCGCAGACAACGCTTCGGCGCCCAGGCCGGCGCTCAGCGTTACGGTCGTACAGCCCGCTCTGCAGGACATTCATGTGACGCTGACCGCCAACGGTTCGATTACGGCATGGCAGGAAGCGGTGATCGGCTCCGAAATCAGCGATCTGCGTTTGACCGCGGTGAACGTGCAAGTGGGAGACAGCGTAAAGAAAGGACAGGTATTGGCGGTGTTTTCCGATGAAAGCGTCCTGACCGATGTAGCCCAAAGCCGGGCAATCCTGGCCGAGGCCGAGGCGAATCTGGCCGATGCGCGGGATAACGCGGAACGGGCCAGGCAGATATCGGCTTCCGGAGCCCTGAGCCTCCAGCAAGTCAATCAGTACATTACCGCGGAGAAAACCGCAAAAGCCAAGGTGAAAACGGCCAGAGCACAACTGGAATCGCAGTTGTTGCGCCTTAAATACACCCTAGTTCGGGCCAGCGACGACGGTGTCGTTTCTTCCCGCAGCGCCACGCTGGGGGCCGTCGCCGCCAAAGGACAGGAACTGTTCCGGATTATCCGGCAAAACCGGCTTGAATGGCGCGGCGAAGTGACGGCCGCCGAAATGGCGCAGCTCAAGCCCGGCATGACGGTCAACGTCGAAGTGCCCAACGTCGGCGGTCTCAAGGGCGAGATCCGCACGCTGGCTCCGACCCTGGATGAAAAAAGCCGCAACGGCCTGATTTACGTGGATCTGCCCGAAGCGGCGCAACACGGGTTTCGCGCGGGAATGTTCGCCCGCGGTGAATTCGACGTCGGCATCAAGAGCGCGCACACGGTGCCTCAGACGGCGCTCTCTCTGCGGGAAGGCTTCAGCTACGTGTTCAAGCTGAGCGAGCAATCCGGCGATCTGGCCCGAGTCTCCCAGGTCAAGGTGCAGTTGGGCCAGAGAAGCGGCGATCGTTTCGAGATTCTCTCGGGACTCACGGCGGGCGACCGCCTGGTCTCCGGAGGCGCTTCCTTTCTGGCCGACGGCGACACGGTGCGGGTAGTGCGGCAATGAACGTTTCCGCCTGGTGCATACGCAATCCCATTCCGGCAATGATGCTGTTCGTGCTGCTGAGTTTCGGAGGAATGTCGAGCTTTCTGTCGATGAAGATCCAGAATTTTCCCGACCTGGATCTGCCCACGGTGACGGTCTCGGCCTCTCTGCCCGGCGCCTCGCCTTCGCAACTGGAAACCGAAGTCGCACGCAAAATCGAAAATTCCATAGCCACCCTGCAGGGTCTGAAGCACATCACCACGAAAGTGCAGGACGGGAGCGTCGCCGTCACGGTGGAATTTCAGTTGGAAAAACCGGTGCAGGAAGCGGTGGACGACGTTCGTTCCGCCGTTGCCAAAGTGCGCTCCGACCTTCCGAACGATCTTCGCGACCCCGTCGTCAACAAGCTGGATCTGGCCGGATCCCCGATTCTGGCGTTTACTGTCGCCTCCGATCGGCGCGACGACGAAGCGCTGTCCTGGTTTGTGGATGATACGGTCGCCAAAAAATTGTTGACGGTGCGCGGCGTCGGCCAGGTCAACCGCGTCGGCGGCGTCAGCCGGGAGGTGACCATTGCTCTGGATCCGGTCAAACTGCAATCGCTGGGCGCCACGGCCGCCGACATTTCCCGGCAGTTGCGCGAGATACAACGAGAAAGCGCCGGCGGCCGCATCAATCTGGGCAGCGGCGAGCAGCCCGTGCGCACTCTGGCCAACGTGGCTTCGGTCGAGGAGTTCCGGCTGCTGCAGTTGTCTTTGCCGGACGGCCGCCGCATTCGGCTCGATCAGGTCGCCACGATCGACGATACCGTGGCGGAGCCCAGATCGCTGGCCTTACTCAACGGCAAGCCGGTGGTCGGATTTGAAGTCACGCGCAGCCGGGGCGCCAGCGACGTGGACGTCGGCATGGGCGTGCAGAAAGCCCTGGCGGAATTACGTTCTTCCAATCCGGACATGGAATTTACCGAAGCGTTCAATTTTGTCACGCCGGTGCTGGAAGAATTCCAGGGCTCCATGTCCATGCTTTATGAAGGCGCCTTGCTGGCCGTGCTGGTGGTATGGTTGTTTTTGAAAGACTGGCGGGCGACTTTCATTTCGTCGGTGGCGCTGCCGTTGTCGATCATTCCGGCTTTTTGGGGCATGGACCATCTGGGGTTTTCCCTGAACGGCATCACCTTGCTGGCGTTGTCCCTGGTGGTCGGCATTCTGGTAGACGATGCCATCGTCGAGGTGGAAAACATCGTGCGCCATTTACGCATGGGCAAGACGCCCTATCAGGCGGCCATGCAGGCCGCAGACGAAATCGGTCTGGCGGTGGTCGCGACGACGTTTGCCCTGGTTGCGGTATTTCTTCCCACCGCCTTCATGAGCGGGATAGCCGGGCGCTTCTTCAAGCAATTCGGCTGGACCGCCGCTCTGGCCGTCCTGGCCTCACTGGTGGTTGCACGGATGTTGACCCCGATGATGGCGGCCTACATGCTGAAAGATACGCACCCCTCCGAGCTGCCGGAGGGGCGCGTCATGAAACTTTACATGAAGCTGGCGGCCTGGTGCCTGAAGCACCGTCTGGCCACGATGGCGGCTGCGGCGGCGTTTTTCTTGGGCTCCCTGTTGCTGATTCCGCTATTGCCTACCGGCTTCATTCCGCCGGACGACAATCCGCAGACCCAGGTTTTTGTCGAATTATCGCCCGGCGCCACCCTCGCCCAGACCAGAGCTTCGGCGGAAGCCGCCCGGCAACTGATGGCAGGCGTGCCTTACGTCAAATCGGTTTATACGACCATCGGCGGCGGTGCGGCCGGAAGCGATCCCTTTGCCGGCTCTCAGGGCGGCGAAGTGCGCAAGGCCACGCTGACGATTCTGCTGGCGAATCGGCAGGACCGGCCCGTGCGCAAGCAAGTCGTCGAGCAGGACATCCGGCAGGCGCTGCAAGCTCTGCCCGGCGTGCGCACCAAGGTCGGCCTCGGCGGTTCCGGCGAAAAATACGTCCTGGTGCTCAGCGGCGACGATCCCCAGGCATTAAGCACCGCAGCCCGCAACGTGGAACACGATCTTCGAACCATCCCCGGCCTCGGCAGCATCGCTTCCAGCGCGGCGCTGGTAAGGCCCGAAATTGCGGTACGAACCGATTTTGCCCGCGCCGCCGATCTGGGCGTCACCACTGCAGCCATTGCGGAAACGCTGCGCATCGCCACCCTGGGCGATTACGACTGGTCCTTGCCCAAGCTGAATCTTGCTCAGCGTCAGGTGCCGGTCGTGGTGAAATTGACCGCCGATGCGCGGAGCGATCTTTCGGTGCTGGAACGGCTCGCGGTGCCCTCGGGCAAAGCCGGAGCAAGCTCGGTGACGGTGCGTCAGGTAGCCAATCTGGAGCTGTCCAGCGGTCCTGCGGTGATCGACCGTTACGATCGTTCACGCAATGTCAATTTTGAAGTCGAACTCTCCGGATTGCCTTTGGGAGACGTCGCCAATGCCGTGCAAAACCTGCCGAGCATTCGCAATCTGCCTGCCGGGGTCAAACAGGTCAATATTGGCGATGCCGAAATGATGGCCGAGCTTTTCGCCAATTTCGGCCTGGCCATGCTCACCGGCGTGCTCTGCATATTCATCGTGCTGGTGCTGCTGTTCAAGGAGTTTTTGCAGCCGGTGACCATTCTGGCCGCGCTGCCGCTTTCCTTCGGCGGCGGTTTTGTGGCGCTGCTGCTGGCGGGCAAAGCGTTCTCGATGCCGTCGCTGATCGGGTTGATCATGCTGATGGGCATTGCCACCAAGAATTCCATATTGCTGGTCGAGTACGCCATCGTGGCCCGCCGGGATCACGGCATGTCCCGCGCCGATGCCCTGCTGGACGCCTGCCGGAAACGGGCCCGCCCGATCGTCATGACCACCATCGCCATGGGCGCAGGCATGCTGCCGATTGCGGTCGGCTCAGGAGACTGGGACGCCTCTTTCCGCAGTCCGATGGCGATCGCAGTCATCGGCGGCCTGGTGACTTCCACCTTGCTCAGCCTGCTGGTCATTCCCGTCACGTATACCTATCTGGATGATCTCAATGCCTGGCTTAGGTCGATCTGGCAGCGCCATGCCACGGCGAAGGCATCCGGCGTATCGGCGGGGGCTTCAAGCCGGTTTCCGAATTGACCCCCCTGTGGACTGAATCCGTGTTCGGGATCAGCCGGTAAATTGAAAAAGATTTTTCTGTACCGTGAAATCGACGTTCAACATTTCCGGGATTTTGTCGGCGGAAACGGCCTGGCTGAAAAAGAAACCCTGCATGATGTGACAGCCCAGGCCGTGCATGACCAGGACCTGCTCTCTGGTTTCGACGCCTTCGGCAACCAGGGAATAATCGAAGGCATTGGCCAGACTGATGATGGTGCCGATAAGCAACGACGTCTGCGGATTGTTGAGTACGTCGTCAACGAAAACTTTATCGATTTTTAAACAATCGAGCGGCAATTGATTGAGCGAAGCCAGACAGGAATAACCGGTGCCGAAATCGTCGATGGCAATTTTGACGCCGAGCTTTCTGAGCTTGTTGAAAACGTCCAGATGACCTTCGGTTTGCATGGCGCTTTCGGTGACTTCCAGTTCGATGAATTCGGCCGGTACCCGGGTGGATTCCAACAACTCTTGAACGTTCCTTAACAAGGAGTCGTCCTTGAAATGATAAGGAGAGATGTTTACGGCGACCCGGATATAAGGCAAACCTTTCTTTTTCCATTGGACGATCTGATGGAATGCTTCCCGAAGCACCCAGTTGCCCAAATCCACGATCAAGCCAAGCTGTTCCGCCAGCTTGATAAATTCGCCCGGCAAGACAAGATCTTTTTCCGGATGCCGCCAGCGCACCAACGCCTCTACGCCGACGATCCGGCCGGTGCTCATGGAGATTTGAGGCTGGTAATTCAGAATGAATTGTTCCTGTTCAAACGCCGCCCGCAACAATTGTTCCCTTTTTAAGCGCTCGATCGCCTGACTGGTCATGTCGCTGGAATAAAATACGAAGCGCTGCTTTCCTGCATGTTTTGCCGAATACATGGCGGTATCGGCGGCTTTGATCAGTTCGGTTTCATTGCCGCCGTCCCTCGGAAAAAGGGCGATGCCGATACTGACTCTGGGGATGATCTGATGATTGTCCACGGATAACGGCTGATTAATTTTCTGCAGACAGCGGGTGGCCACTTCGGCTACGCTGTCCATGTCCGCTATGTTGGTCAGGATGATGCAGAATTCGTCGCCGCCCATGCGGGCGGCAAAATCCACGTCGCGGATCACCTGTTTGATTCGTTGCGCGATGAATTTTAAAAACTGATCGCCGACGTTATGACCGAAGCTGTCGTTGATGTCTTTAAAGCCGTCCAGATCCAGGAACAGAAAGGCAAACTGCTCATCCCGGCGGGTAGCGGTTTTAATGATGTCCTCGATCCGCTCCTGATAATAGGAACGGCTGGCGAGGCCGGTCAGACTGTCGAAATACGCCAGACGATGGATTTGCTTTTCCGTTTGTTTTTTATGGGTAATATCCTGAACGGTGCCGGTAATGATGAAATCGTTTTGATCGGTAATCGCTTCAATTTCCTGATGGACGAAAACCGTGGCCGACGACGGCATGGCCAGTCGGTACTCAAGATGCTGAACCGTTTTGTTTTGCCTGGCGGACAGGATGACGTCCTTAACGAAGCTGCGGTCCTCGGGATGAACAAGATCAAGAAAATCCTCCAGCGTCCCACCGAAGTCTTCCGCTCTGATTTCACACAACTCCGCCAACTGCTCCGACAGGCAAAATTCGTTGTGCTGGGTGTCCCAGGTCCAATAGCCGAGGCGTGCGATGCGCTGAGCCGCGGCAAGTTGCAGTTTTTTGCTTCTGAGTTCGGCGGTATTCTGGCTTGCTCTCAGAGTGAAATACAATCGATGGATCAGGATCGGAAAGTTCAACGGCTTGACGATAAAGTCGGTCGCGCCCGCGGCAAAGGCTTTATTGATGGACTCGGTGTCGCCCAATCCGGTCGACATGATGATGGGCACGTCCGCCAGCGCCGGATTCGCTCTAATTGAACGGCACGTGGCAAAACCGTCGACCCCTTCCATGACGGCGTCCAGCAGGATCAGATCGGGCTGATGCAGCCGGATTTTTTCGATGGCTTCGGCGCTGCCGGCCGCCTCGTCGACAGAAAAATTCGCCGCGCGTAAAACTTCGGAAGTGATCAAGCGAAAATTCGCATCGTCGTCCACCAGCAAGATGCGATTGTTCGGTATGGGCGCCGGCTCGTTCCGGTCTGAAACCGGAACCGGGGAAATTTTGACTTTTAATTCGGCCAGCACCTCCTCAAGATCCTTTTCCATGACCGTGAGCAGCTCATCGATACCGTTTAATTGCTTTTTATTAGCCAGCATCTGAACCGAATTGGAAAGCTCGGCCAGCGAGTCGGCGCCGAGGTTGGCGCAACTGGACTTGAAGCTGTGCGCGACTCTGACCAGTTCGGCGACGTCTTCATTGGTCAAGGCCACTCTCATTTTTTCTATGTCTCCGGCCGCCGAATCGACAAACAGCTCAACGGCCTTGTTCAGCAAGCTAAAAGCCTTCAAATTATGAATGGCCTCGGCATTGATGCGCGGCTCTTCCGCAAGTTTCGGCATCTGCTCGTCCGGTTGACCGGTCTTGATCGGCAATAAATCGTAAGACGTGGCGGGCAACCATTGTTGAATGACTTCCTGAAGTTCTTTCCTGCTGAAAGGTTTACTGACGTAATCGTCCATTCCTGCGGCATGGCATTGCTCTGCGATCCCTTTCTGCACGTCCGCGGTCAACGCGATGATGGGTATGCGGGATTTGCGATTCTGTGCCTTTTCATATTCCCGTATTTTCACCGTTGCCTGAAACCCATCCATGACCGGCATGTGGCAATCCATCAGAATCAGATCGTAATGCTCTTTCGCATAGGCCTTGACCGCTTTCAATCCGTCATGGGCCACGTAGACTTTGCAGCCCAGGGAGCGGATGATGCCTACCCCGACTTCCTGGTTGATCAGGTTGTCCTCGGCCAGCAGGATTTTTTTATTCATCGGCTTGATGGAACTGCTTAAAACCGGTTCCCGCTGGGTTTTTCTCTTGCTGTCCAATACCCCGATCAATTCGAACAGGCAATCCAGCAGCTTTTGCCGGGTCACCGGTTTATTCAAAAAGAATCGGATCAATTGCCGGTCCTCTTCACTGATGTTCCACAAGACATGGTCCGAACTTAACAGAATGATCGACGGTGCGGGAATGAGCGGCTCGGAATAGATCGCCCGGATCAGCGTCAAACCGTCCATTTCGGGCATCTTCCCATCCACAATCGCCACTTGGTAAGGCTTTCCGAGACAAGCCGCTTCAATCAAGTCATTCAGCGCCTGTTCGCCGTTGGCGGCAGAGTCGCAGTTCACTCCCCAGTAACAAAGCTCGTCCTGCAGGACGGAACGATTGGCCGCATTGTCGTCGACGATCAATACCGGAATGTCCTGCAATGCCGAGGCGTCCACCTTGGGAATCGTTGCGCACGGGCTGTGCTCGAAGCAGAGGGCAAAATAAAAACAGGAACCTTTGCCCGGCGTGCTCGACAATTCCAGGCTGCCGCCCATCAACGCGACCAATTGTCTGGAGATGGTCAGGCCTAACCCGGTGCCCCCGTAGCGCCGGGTAATCGATCCATCCACCTGGGTGAAACTCTCGAAGATTTGCTGTTGCTGCTCGGACGCGATGCCGGGTCCGGTATCGGTTACTTCAAACAGCAGCTTGACCGGTTTTCCGGATTCCGGGCGGTCGATCCAGCCGACCTTAAGCTGTATTTCCCCGCGTTCGGTAAATTTGAAGGCATTGCCTAACAGGTTGATCAACACCTGACGCAGCCTTTCGGGATCGCCTTTAACGGTCAGGTCCAGATCATGGGGCAGATCCAGAATGAATTCCAGACCTTTGTTGTGCACCTGCGTCGCCAGAAATTCCGCTATTTCTTCCAGGAAATGACGCAAGTCGAACTCCTTGGTCAATAAAACGAATTTGCCCGATTCAATCTTGGAAAAATCCAGAATATTGTTGATGACCCCCAGCAAGGACTCCGCCGAACGAAACGCCGTATCCGCCAGGCGTTTCTGGCGCCAATCCAGATGGGTATCCAGCAGCAGCTCGATCATGCCGAGCACGCCGTTCATCGGCGTTCTAATTTCATGACTCATCGTCGCCAGAAATTCGCTTTTCGCCTTATTGGCGGCTTCCGCCTTGGTAGCGAGCTGGTAGGCCTCGTCCGTTTTTTTCTGAAGATCGCGGGTACGTTGCGCAACCTGCCGTTCGAGCGTATCGCGATGGGATAATACTTCCTGTTTAAAGGCCAGCAAATCCTGCGACATGTCGTTAAAAGAGCTCGCCAGCTCTCCGAGTTCCCCCGTCGTATTGAATTGAATTTTCTTGCCGAAATGTCCTTCCGAAATATCCTTGGTCGCCAGGACCAGTTTTTTGATGGGCAATATGATGCGCCGGGTTTGCCAGAGGGTCAGCAGAATGCCCAGAATCACGACAAAGCTGGCAATCTCGATCGTTTGGAACAAAAATTTCTTGGAATCCTGAAAAATCCGATCCTGGCTGATGCCCAACTGGACGAAACCGATGATTTCCGATTTACCCTGATCCGGATCGGGAAAATCCATTAACGGATCCGACTCGGCCGTGCCGGCTCTTATGTAGACGGGGGTAATGACATTGATGTAATTTTTATTATCTTTGGGATCGACGTAGTAATCTTCGAGCCACTTCGCAAGGCTAAAATCCACGTCGTTCCGGCCGGCATTCCTGATGTCGGGTATTTTTGAGACGCCGCGAAAATTCCTTTCCGCCAATATTTTGAAATCCTTGTTGGAAATCGTCAGATAAGCGATGTCCGGATTTTGTTTCAGGCCTTTCAGGGCGTGTTCGATTTCCTGCTGATTCTCGGTGTAAACGCCGTATTCGATGTTTTTAGCCAGCATGACGGCGATTTCTTCGCCGTGTTGGGAGAAATTTCTGAAGGTATTGAGCTGATGCAGCCATATCAAATAACCTCCCACCAGGAAAGCCGTCAATGTAATCAGGAAAATGGTCAACAGATTGAATTTGGCCGCGATCGATTTCATTTTACTACCGGCATGATTAATTAAAGATCAGCTTTGCATTTTTTAATAAAGCCTGAGATATTTCGATGTTCATATGCTCGGCTATCTTTGCGTTGATGGAATAGGCGGTTTTACGCGGATATTCGACGGGGACGTTTTGTATGGGGATGCCTTTGATCAGTGTATCCGACTGAATGGCGCATTGTCTACCCAGGTCCTCGTAATCCCAGGACAACGAGTAAAAAGCACCGGACTTGACCCAATTATCAGACAGCCCCACCAAAGGAACCCGATTTCTAAAAGAGGCCAGAAGCACTTCCTTGGCTGTTTTTGAGGACATGGCGACTTCATCCGGAATCGCCAGCAGGATTTCCACATTGCTTTTCAGTTGGTCGAGCGCGTAAGGAAGCTCCCTGGGCGTTTCGACCGGGATGGGAATAAGATCCAGCCCTTGCTGACCGGCTATTTGTCTAGCCTCCCGGATGGTTCCGGTATTTTCTTCCGGATTAAAGAAAATGGCGATTTTTTTCTGTTCCGGGAAAAATTTCTTCAACCACTCAAACTGGATCGTCAGGGGATAATTCAAATAGACGCCGGTAATGTTACTCGCGTGCTTGTACGAAAACCTTTTCAGAATCATGGTGGCGACAATCGGAATGGTCGAAGTGTTCCGAAGTGAGGCTTCCGTTGCTTCCCCGCCCAGGCTGTAAATCAAATCCGGCGGGTTATTCCGGATTTCCGCCGAAAGCAGCGAATCCGGGTCATCGGCCTGGACAAGATAGCGCTCGGTGAATTTGACGGTTTGCGTCGACGACAATTGCTTCTTGTAACCGTCGATGGCCTGTCGATACGGTTCGTCCATCGAATTGGCCACGATCAACACTTGCCGGACCTTGGCCGCCCATAAGGGAGCGGACCACATCGATAATATCAACAGCAAGAGCGGGATCAGCCTGAACGCTGATAGATGCAATTTCATAAGCTCTTAGAAATCGATGCTGGCCTTGATTCTGAACTGAAGACCGTCCTGCTCTATCGCGTTTTGTTTGTGTGCATCGGACGCCGGATCAAAATACTGTTCGTCAAAAAGATTATAGACGCCCGCGGAGAGTTCGAGCCCTTTCACCCAGTTTTGGGTGAATACCGTCAGATTGCTGATTACGTAATCGCCGACCTGCCCGCCCAACACGGTTTTCCTGCCGCTCATGTATTGCAGTTCGTACCCGAGGAACACCTTGTCCGTCCACAACGGCGCGATCAGATTGAGTTTGACCATGTGTTCCGGGGAATTGCTCAGGCGTTGATGAGTGACTTCGTCCTTGTTTTCCTGCCAGGAATAGCTGACCCGTCCTTGAAAGCCGTTATAGAAAAGTTGTTCCAGTTGAATTTCGAGCCCATTGGACTCGATGTTGCCTACGTTTTGATGCTGGAGATCGCCGTTAGCGAGCGTCGTCAAATAAATGATGTTGCTGATGTCGGTATGAAACAGGTTGAATTCCGCGCGCAGTTGCGGCGTGAAATAATGTTCCAGGATCAATTCGGTGGTTTCCAGTTTTTCCGGTTGTAAATTCGAACTGGCGATAATCCCCGCGCCGATAAAATTCAGCTCGAACTGGTTGGGCGCCCTGAAGGCCGTGCCGTAGAGCAATTTAACGGTGGAATTCTGGAAAAAATTGTAAATCAGGCCGAGCCTGGGATTGACCGTCGAGCCGAAAATGCTGAAATAATCGTAACGGACTCCGGCATTGAAGGTCAGCGATTCCGTGATGCTGTAATCGTCCTGGACAAACAACGCCCACTGATAAGTGCTTGCATCCGAGCTGACGTAGGTGGCGACGTCGTAACTGGTCTGGAATTGATGAAAGTTATCCTGGTATTGCCCGCCCAGAGTGACGTGGTGATCCTGCCAGAATACCTTGGAGGCCTCCAGCTCGGCGCGCCACCATTGGCCGTCGGAAAGTTCCTTGTTGATGCCGAGAAAGGGAACCCGGTCGGCCGAGTGATCGACGGGGTAATTCCCGCTATAGCGATACCAATTGTAGGAGAGTCTTGACTGTACGTTCAGTTGATTGTCGAAGGTATGATCGTATTTCAGCTCGTAAAAAGCCGCCTCGTCGGTGGTATTTTCGGCCTGGCTATTGAATATCGTATCATAGGAGGCGGTAGGAACGTCCTTGCGGCGGTTGACGTACAGTCCCTGGAGCGAGAAATCGCCGAACGCGATTTTGGTCATCAGTTTTCTCGCCAGTTCTTCATCGCTGTTGACGGCAATGCCGTTATTGGTCTGCGGCGTGTCGAATTCCTTGTAATAAAGGCGGTTGTAGCCGGCGCTATCGTAGTAAGTGCCGGTTACGAAGGCTTCCAGACCGTTACTGAAACGGTTGCCGTAACTGAAACTGGTTTTATAGGCATCGTTGGTGCCGTATGAAGCCTTGACGTTGGCGCCGTTCTGATCCCGCCCGCGTTTGGTAATGACGTTGATGATGCCGAAAACCGCATTGGTGCCGTAGAGTGAAGAACTGGGGCCTCTTACCACTTCGATCCGTTCGATCACGTCAATGTCAACCGGAAACCCTGCGTCCGTATAAAACGAATCATAGATGACGTCGTTGTAACGGTGGCCGTCGATGAGCAACAGCAAACGGCTGTTGTAATCGCCCGGCAGACCGAACCCCCTTACTCCGACATAGCCGTAGTTTCGATCGCTGGTGCTGTAAAATCCCTTCAGGCTGGCTAAAATGGCGCCGAAATTGCGATAGCCGTATTTTTTGATTTCATCCGCGGTGACGATACTGATGGACGCCGGAGCTTTCGTGACTTTTTGTTCATATTTCGATGCGCTATAAACGGAAGGGATGTCTTCAAACAGAACATCGCTGCTGCCAAAGTGCGGCTCCGGCCCGGAAAACTCGTCTGCTGCCAGGGCCGGATTCGTTTGCGGCAGAGCCATCGTACTGAAGATCAGACAGTTTATGGCGATTGAATTACAGATTTTCATACCCATCATTGGATTGGCGGCTAGAGAGTAAAATGATTATTTTTCCGGTCAGGCATAAGGATCGGCAACTCGTCGATTCGATAACGGCCGACGTTCCGGCATAGCCATTCGACCGGTTAACGATCGAATACCGGAAAGCGGGCCATTCCTGGCGGAGTCTTTCGGGTTATGTCCGTGTTGGGATGAAACGCTAGAGACGGTGGAAACGGCATGATTGCGATTGATCTTGACTTGCCTGGTAATCAGGATTTCTTCTTGAGATTCAGATTAAGCACCTTAGAATATTTGAAATTAATCTTTTTTTCAAAAATATCCGAAGCCTTTCAGTCCGCCGGATCTCTAACGAATATATGATCTGCCCAAGGCGCCACAGGGTTCTGCCGCCGATCTCGAGTCTATAGCCTTCATAGAAGGATTATAGTTGCAATTGTTTGATTTTAAAAAAAATCGATTTTTCGATCGTGAATTTGTCCGAAGATGGAGGAATTATACGGAAGAATAAACGACAATTATTCATTTATTCCATAAAAATAGGATTTGATCGAAGGGAATCCGTTAAACTCGACCGAAGCGTAGCTGGAAGTATAAGCACCGGTCGACAGCCAGTACAGCCGTTGGCCCGAACAGGCGCTCAACGGCAATTTATATCGGGCTTTTTCGTACATGATGTCCACGCTGTCGCAGGTAGGTCCCGCCAATATTACCTCGCCTACCCGCTTTTTTTCATTTTCCTCGGCCATGACCACCGGATATTTCGTCCCTTCGTCCATGGTTTCGATCAAACCGTTGAATTTTCCGGTGTCCAGAAAAACCCAGCGATGACTGTCCGAACGGCTTTTCTTGGAAATGGTAATAATTTCGCTGACCAGAATGCCGGCATTGCCGACCAGCGATCGTCCGGGTTCCAGTATGATTTTAGGCCGGCGGCTGCCGAAATGATTGCTAAGATATCGATTGATTTCAGTGGCGTATTCCTTGATGCTGTGGGTTTTATTGATGTAGTTGGCCGGAAAACCGCCTCCCATGTCGATCGTTTGCAAATGTATCCCTTGCTCCGCGGCCATTGCAAAAATGGCCGCCACCGAGATCAGCGCCTCGTTCCATTGCCATACCGCACGTTGCTGCGAACCTACGTGAAAAGAGACCCCCTGCGGTTTCAGGCCCAGTTTGATGGCCTTTTCCATCAACGATACGGCGCTCATCGGATGGCAACCGAATTTTCTCGTTAACGGCCAATCGGCGGTTTCTCCGCCTTGCACCAGAATCCGGACCAGAATATCCGACCCCGGCGCATGAGCAGCGATTTTTTCGATGTCGTCCAGGCAATCGGTCGCATAAAGTCTGATGCCTTTTTTATAGGCGTACTCGATGTCGCTGGCCTTTTTAATGGTGTTCCCATAAAGGATTTTTTCCGGAGGTACGCCCAGCGATAATATTTTGTCCATTTCGTATATGGACGCGATGTCGAAATTGCTGCCCAAGCGATGCAACAGCGTGATAATTTCGGCGGCAGGATTCGCCTTGACCGGATAATGAATGAAACTGTCCGGAAAATAACCGGCGAGTTCCTCGTATTGTTTTTTCACTCTATCAAGATTGATGACAATGAACGGCGTGGGTAACGGATCGGTGAATTCAAGCATTTTTTGCCACTCGTCGTCCGAGTAAAAATTTTTTCTTTTCATGGAAGGGGCGTAATCAAAAGCGGAAAGTACAGGATCAAAAAAACTTTAATTTTCCATTCTAGTAGAAAAGCCGGCTAAAGTCAGAATTTCGGACAGGATTCATGCGTCGGCATTCCGGTTCCGTTAACTCCGGCCCGCGCGAAGCCCGGCAGAGCGGACAAGCAAAGCGCACTCCGTTAACAAGCTTGCCAAAGTAAGCTACAATGCCGCCTCGGGGGCAAAATACAAAAGGAGGTGTAACTAAAATGAACAATCCACTGACGATGCCCGATCTTCCCTTTTCCGTTTTCCGGTTCAATTTCCACAGCAACAACCCGATCCGATTGCCGCCGTATCCGGGTTCCGCATGGCGCGGAGCCTTCGGGCACGCTCTCAAGAAAACCGTTTGTGTGGTCAGAAACACTCCTTGCGCTGAATGCCTGCTGAAAAGCTCGTGCGCCTATTCTTATCTGTTCGAAACGCCGCCCCCGGCGAATTCCGAAAAAATGCGCAAATACACCGCGGCGCCGCATCCCTTTGTTCTGCAGATGCCGCTTGCGGAGCAGCAGGACACGCGCTATCCGTTGCAAATCGTTGTTTTCGGCCACGGCCAGCGGTTTTTTCCGTATCTCGTCCATGCTCTGAACACGGCCGGGAATGACGGTCTGGGCGGACGCCGTCAAGTCCTGCAATTGGAAACCGTCGAGCAACTGTTTCCTGCATCGGCGCCTCAGCCGGTTTACCGCGAGGGCCAACTGGACGTCCTCAGCCCGCCGGCCATGCCGGCAATTCCGCCCATGCCCGGCCGCATACGCCTGTCGATCCACACGCCCCTACGGATCAAGCAGGACAGTAAAAACGTTAACGGCGCTCATTTTCACTTTGCCCCGTTCTTCGGCAGTCTGCTGCGCCGGATATCCATGCTGACCTATTTTCATACCGACACGCCGCTGACAACCGATTTCGCCGCGCTCATGCGCCAAGCCGGGACCGTCGAATTTGCCGATAAAAAACTGCGCTGGCACGACTGGACCCGCTACTCTTCAAGGCAACAAACCGAAATGCAACTGGGCGGCGTTCTGGGGTCGCTGGAACTCGATCCTGAAGGGCTCGAAGACTTTTGGCCCTATCTCTGGCTGGGTCAATGGGTGCATGCCGGCAAGGCCACCAGCATGGGCCTAGGCCGCTATACGATCGAAGCCGATGATGTCGATTGAACAAACCGTAGGAGCGACGCCAGTCGCGAAGGCATCCCGCAGGAGCCCCCGTAGGAGCGACACACAGTCGCGAAGGCATCCCGCAGGAGTCCTCGTAGGAGCGACGCCAGTCGCGACAAGCTTGTCAACCCTAACAATCGACAGAAAACCAAGGCAAAATCACCGTCATGAAACACGACACGAACCATCGACACATTCTGCTTTGCGTCACCGGTCTGACGCCCCAGGTCGTCACCGAAACCCTGTATGCCTTGCACCAGGAAGGCCGTACCCTGCCGGAAGAAATTCGAATCCTGACCACCCGGGAAGGCGCCGAACGCGCCCGGCTGACCCTGATCAACGACCACTGGCTAAGCCGCTTTTATCAGGATTATCGATTGCCGTCCGTTCCGTTCGACAGCGGCTGCATCCATGTTCTGCAGGACCGCTTTGGGGAGCCGTTACAGGACATTCGCAGCGGCGAGGATAACCAGACCGTGGCCGACGGCATCACCGAAACGATCCGGGCGCTCACCGCCGACCCGGAGGCCGCCCTGCACGTCTCGATCGCCGGCGGCCGCAAGACCATGGGTTTCTATGCGGGCTATGCCCTGTCCCTGTACGGGCGGCCTCAGGACCGGCTCAGCCATGTCCTGGTCTCGGCGGACTACGAATCGCATCCGCAGTTTTATTATCCGACGCCGCATTCGCAAGTGATCTACGGCAACGACCCCAGCCGCAAGCCGCTCGATACTCGTCACGCCGCCGTCATCCTGGCCGACATCGCCTTCGTGCGGCTCCGGCACGGTCTGGACCGGGCGCTGCTCGACGGTAAAAGCAGCTTCAGCAGGACTGTAGCCAATGCGCAGGCCGCGCTGGGGCCGGCGCAACTTGCAATCGACCCGGACAGGCGCCTGCTCGTTGCCCAAGGCACGCCGATTAAATTGAGCCCGGCCGATCTGGCCTTCTACCTTTGGCTGTTGCAGCGCCGGACCGACAGTGGGGATGCGCCGCAATGCCCCAGCGACGGCGCGCCGGAGGCAGTCTACGGCGCGGAGTATTTACGTCATTACCGCCGGATCAACGGGAAACTGGGCGGAGCAGACCGCACCGAGGCCGCCTTGCGAGACGGCATGACTAAAGCGTTTTTCGAACAGCGTAAATCGCGGATCAACAAAGTGCTCGGCCAGGCTTTGCAACAGGCTGCAAGTGCTTACTTGATTCAGGCGATAGGGAAAAGGCCAAGGACGCGCTATCGGATAGGCCTCAAAAAAGAACAGATTCAATACATCGTTCAACCGGAAAATTGATATGAAACCATACGATCACGCCGTTTTGGGGTGTTTACTGCATGACATCGGCAAGTTTTTTGAAAGGGCTGAAATGCTAGGGCATTACCGAGATGATACCGAAAAATGCCAGAGTTATTGCCCTAAAAATGCGGAAAAAGGCTATTACTCACATCGGCATGTTTTACATACCTTGGCGTTTTGCGAACTCCTTGCTGAAAAAGTGCCGCAAATACGGCCCGAGGAGCATCAGACGATAGCCACGGCCGATCAGAACTGGGTGAATTTGGCCTCATTTCACCATAATCCTTCGAGCAAGGAAGATAACCACTTGGAAAAACTCGTCCAGGCTGCCGATCATTTTGCGAGTGCCGAACGGGAGCAGGGCAACTTTTACCAACAAGGCATCAATAAAAAAACCAGGCTGGAATCCTTATTAGGCCGGGTAAAAATTGGGGAAATCGCAAGAGACAACGATTCATTTTTACCCTTGTCCCAGTGTGACTTATCAAAGAGTCATATTTTTCCAAAGCGGGCCTCTTTGTCGGGCATGGAAAAAAACGATAAAACCTGGTTATCTCAACAAAGCCTGGCTGCCGATTATCGAAGCATCGCAGAAAAATTCATTGCCGAGCTGGACGGCTTACAAAGTTTCACTGCCAACGTTGCCAAAGAAAAATTAGCGAGGTCGACGATGCGAAGTCTGTTGAGTCTGATGGAGCATTATTTGAGCCAAGTCCCGGCCGCGACTAATGTAATTCATCCCGATATTTCGTTGTTCGACCATTTGCGGATTACGTCATCGATTGGCGAAGGCTTGTACTTATATCACCAACAAATTACCGAGCCTGCGCGCTTTAAAGACGAAAAGACTCCTAAATGGCAATTGGTCTGCGGCGACTTTTCCGGCATCCAAAAATTCATTTACAAAATCACCGGCAAAGGCGCCGCTAAAGGTTTGCGAGGACGTTCATTTTTTATCCAGTTGCTTTGCGATGCCGTGTCCGAGCAAATCATTCGTTCTCTCGGCCTATATCCAACCGCGAGAATCTATTCATCCGGCGGCAAGTTTTATTTGCTGGTACCGTCGCATTTGAAAACTCAGGTGCATAGCATCGCCGATTCTGTCAATAAAGCGTTGCTCGATGAATTTCAGGGCGAAGTCTTTTTAGGCTTGGGTTTTACGGATATATGTGGCGGCGATTTTAAAGAAGGCAACATGGGCAAGCGTTGGAAAGAAGTCAACGAAGACTTGCAGAAACAGCGCTTGCAGCCTTTCAAAGCGCAAGCGAGCGAAGACATCGAATGTTTCGCAGGGCAAGCACAGCACGAATATGGCGCTTGCAGGATTTGCGGACGAGACGATGCGAAGGCCGACATAAACAGCGGGCAAAATTGCAGGCAATGCCAAAATCTGGAAGACATGGGCCAGAAGTTAGCGGACGCTCGCTATTTGTTTTGGGTTTGGGGTGAAAACCGGCCTACTGTAACCAATAAATTTCAAGGCCGTTTTTTTAAGATGCCTTTGCCCGGCACCGATTGTGACTTGTACTTATTGGAGCGAGAGCCGGAATTTAGCGAACTTACCGATTTGACGGAATCGCATTTGGAAGTGCTAAATGAATGGACAGGGTTCAATGCGAACCCGCAAGGTTATTCGCAAGGCATTCGCTATGTCGGCAAGTGGCAGAGTGAGAAAGATAACGGGAGTCGCGATTTCAAGGATTTTGCCGATAGTGCCAAAGGCATAAGCCGTATGGGTATATTGCGCATGGACGTGGACAACCTGGGCGAAATATTCATACGCGGCTTGAACTTCGGCAAAAATAACGAAAGCATGGGCTCCTTATCTCGCGTAGCGACCGTGTCGCGCCAACTGCATTTGTTCTTTGCAGGCTATTTACATCGTATTCTTGATGAGTTTAAACGCAGCCAGATCATTTATGCGGGCGGCGACGACGTCTTCATCATCGGCAGTTGGGACGAATTGCCGTTGGTCGCGCAAAAAATCCGGGATGAATTTAGCCAATACTGCGCCAACAACCCGTGCTTTACGTTATCCGGCGGCATCGCAACAGTCGGAGGCAGATACCCGATTTCACGGGCGGCCGATTTGGCGGGCGAAACCGAAGAACAAGCCAAGCACCTGCAACGAGGGGAGAAGCACAAAGACGCGTTAAGCTTTTTGGAAACTACAATCGGTTGGGAAAGTTTTAATGATGCAGTCCGCTTGCGCGACACTCTGCTGGAAATCGTCAAAAAAACCAACAGCCAGGCCATCATCGACCGCTTGCGGCAAGTCGTGATAGCAGTCGATGAAATCAAAGCCAGGGAAAAGACAGGTAAATTTGAAGAAATGATTTATTGGGACAAATGGCGCTGGCGGCTGGTTTACAACCTGAAGCGCATGGCAAAGCGTTATCCCGAAGTGGAGATCCAACTGGAAGGTTTACAACAGCAATTGATTACCCCGCAAACTCTGGCTAACAGGCAGCCGGTCATGGAATGGCTGCAATTGCCGGTACGTTGGGCCGAATTCTTAATGAGGAGCAAAACGAATGACTGAAGAAATCAAATCGTTCATCCAGCGTGATGACACCGCTAAGCAAATGGTTTCGTTTGCTGCAAACTTGGCGAAAAACATTGCTCGTGATGTAAGCACATCTCAAATCCGTAACGCCTATGGAACTGTCAAAAAACTGGAAATGCAAAGCGTATTCACTGACAAGGCGCATCGCGAGCTATTGCTATTAAAACCAAAGCTTGCCTATGCGCGTGGCCGTGCACAAAAAAAAGACGCGTTCAAAATGCTGGAAGATGCTTTAGGCGCGGCCATCGACGCTGTCGACGTCAAACAACCCGAAACCTTCAAGCGTTTTTGCAATTTTTTCGAGGCAATACTTGCTTATCACAAAGCCAACGGCGGCAAATAATCAAGGGACACTACCATGAGCGAACAAACCAATCCAAAACTCAAAAGCAAAATCTTTATCCGCGGCACAATCAAAGCTTTGACCGGCTTGCACATCGGCGGCAACTCCATCGGTATGGCGATTGGCGGTGCGGATAAAGTCGTGGTCAGAAATCCGCTGACCAATGAACCTTATATTCCGGGATCGTCTTTGCGCGGAAAAATGCGCTCTTTATTGGAAAGGGCGCGAGGCGATGAAAAACATAATCCCAAGGAAGGCGGCTTCAGTTTTAAAGAAGGCAAGCTTGAAGCTTCAGCAGGTATCAATCCTGAATCCATGCTCGGTAAATTGTTCGGTGTATCCGCCGACAAAAACAACGGCCAACCCACCCGTCTGATGGTCCGCGATGCCCATTTGACTCCTGCCAGCAAAAAGCAACTGGAAAACGCTCCCAATACCGACATGCCGATGACCGAGGTTAAAACCGAGGTCAACATCGACCGTATTACTTCGGCGGCCATTCCTCGCCAATTCGAGCGGGTGCCGGCCGGTGCGGAATTTAATTTCGAACTGGTGTTGACCTTGCTCGAAGGCGACGACGAAACCCAATTTTTGAATTTGATTCGCGAAGGGCTTGAGTTGGTGCAGCATGACAGCCTGGGTGGTCACGGTTCGCGCGGCTACGGCGCGGTCGAGTTTGTCGTGCAAAAGTTGCAGGAACGCACTATGCAGCATTATCAAAAAGGCGAAGCGGCAGCCGATGTCAACGAAACCTTGATGGCTTTATTCGCCGGTTTACAGCCCAAGTCCGAAGTAGCGGCAGGAGCCTGAAATGCGCTGCTATCGGCTCACTTTCGAGGCTCCGTTTCACGTCGATAGTCGCGGCAATGACTTTTACGAGGAAAGCAACAGCTTTATCCATTCCGACACATTGAGCGCGGCGATTTTGGCGACTTGGGCATTGATTTGGCCCGAACAAATCGCCAAACAAGCGCAACATCCGTCGTTTCGGATTAGCTCGGCGTTTCCGTTTTACCGGAATTGTTATTTTTTACCGCGTGTGTTGAGTAGTCTGGCTACCTCTCCAAAGCAATCAAAAGATGCCAAAAAACTGAAAAAAATTCAATGGCTGGACAGCAACCTCTGGCATGAATCCTTGACCGATCCGGATTGGGCGGAACGGATCGACTTGAAAAATGATGTGTGTCAAAGCGTTCTGGCGAGCACGTCTACCAAGCTGCCAGAAAAACTTTGGGTGGAAGAGGAACGGCCCCGCTTGGCGATCGACCGCATCGACAACCAAGCGGCGGAAAGCCTCATCTTCAACTTCAGCCGGATATGGTTCGATAAAAAGGGCGGCCTGTACTTTTTGGCAGTCTTCAATGATGAATCCAGCCGCCGGCAATTTGAAACCGCGCTGCACATACTCGGCGACAGCGGCATTGGCGCTGACCGTACCAGCGGCAACGGCTGCTTTACCTGGACAGCCGGTCAAGTACCCGATTTACAACTGGCTGAACAGGGCGAATCGGTAACGCTGTCATTGGTGAATCCCGATCCCGGCGATTGCCAAACCGGCTGGCTGGAAGGATCGGCATACAAACTGGTTTCGCGTGGCGGTTGGATCGGCAACACGGGTTTGCGTAAAAAAAGGCTGCGGATGTTCAGCGAAGGCAGCGTATTTTCAAGGCCATTGCAAGGTCGCGTTGTCGATGTATCGACTAACGCAACACAAAGTGTTTTTCGTGACGGCCGCGGTTTTTTCGTCCAACCACGGTAAGACTTGTTTTGTAGGAGCGACGCGAGTCGCGATTTGACGGTATTGGGTCGCGACTCGCGTCGCTCCTACAGCAATAACAATAGGGTCATCAAGATGAAAGGTATCAATCAGTCGGTTAGATTAGGGCTGGAAATTTTAACGCCCACGCAAGCGGGTTCGGGCGCGGAACTATTCAAAGAACTGGACTATATCGACCGCGGCGGCATGGCTTTTGTCGTCGATCAGCAAGCCAGTTTCAATGCGGTGGCCTCCGGCAATTTGGCGTTGGATGCCGATGCCAAGCTATTGTCCGGCGCTCATCTGAGTGATTTGGTCAATGCGGCGGGCCAGGATTTCGGTTACCGCTTACCGTGGCTGGCAACCGCGCAAAAAGTGCCGGACAAATTTCGCGAGCATTTGAAAGATACAATGAATCGTCCGTATTTGCCCGGTTCGGCGATCAAAGGCGCGATTCGTACGGCACTGATTGCGGAATGGTTGCGTTCCGTTAGAGAAACGCCGAGTTTGTCGTTGCAAATTCAAGAGTTATTACCAAAGAGAGATAGAAAAGGTAATGCTCCAAGAGCTAAAGCTGCCGATGACAGGTTATTGGCAGCCTTGCTCGGCAACGATGCCAAACAAGATATTTTTCGCGTGTTCAAAGTCAAAGATACGTTATTTGCGGATACGGATTTACGCTTGGCCGATATTCGCTGGCTCAATGAAAAGCGTTGGCGCAGCATGAGTAAGCGAAATAGTCTCGACAATTGGCAGCAAGCCGATGGAATTTATGCCGAAGTACTGCAATCCGGCGCACTGGGTCTAGTAACCCTGCAATGGGACGGTTTTTTGTTGAGCGATATCAGCAGTTGGCAACAGAACGGTGCGGTTTCATCCATCGCGCCGAAAGATTTTGGCGACCTCAAACAACGTCTTAACCAACACGCAAAATATCGTCTGCAAAAGGAAATCCAGTTTTATAAAGATCAAGGCAAGTCAGCACCGGAACAGGAATGCCACCGGCTTCTGAAAATGATCGAAACAGACCAACAGGCGGCTTACCTGCAAATGTCCTGGGGCAGCGGCTGGCGCGGCATGACCGGCGACTGGGCCTCTCAAGAATTAGTTGAAAAATTTAGAGAACTTTACCCTAAAGACATGGGAAGGCCAGGAAAAATTTTTCCTAAAACTAGGCGCTTGGTTGTTTCCGGCGAACCTAAATTCCCCTTAGGTTGGGTCAGATTGTTATCGTATGACTTGGTAGCCGATAAATTGGAAAAGCAGCAAATCGATCAACAGGCAGTTGCATCTCAATCAGCCTGGGTCAATCAAAAACTCGCACAAATCGCGCAACAAAACCGCAGTTCGAAAAAAGAGGCATTACGCGGCAAAGCCTTGGCCCAAGCGTGGCAAGAGATGCCGGACGGCGAAGAAAAACAAGCAGCTTTGTCGGACATCAAACGCCGTTGGCAGAATGAAAACTGGTGGGACGAGCCCAATGGAAAAGCCGCCAAACAAGCAAAAACGATATACGAACAAAGTTGATTCAACGATCATCAGGACAAAACAACATGCCCCAAATCCTTCTCAGCACCGTCGGCGGCAGCCATCAGCCCATCGTCAGCGCGATCAACGAATTGCGCCCCGATTTTGTCGTTTTCATTTGCACCGGTAAAGACCCGGCTACCGGCCGCACGGGATCCGACAGCCAGATCGAAGGCAGGGGCAATTGCATCAAGGCACATCCTCACGACGACAAGCCCACGCTGCCGAGCATTCCCAATCAAACCGGCCTTTTGCCCGAGCAATACCAGGTCGTGTTGACCCTGTCCGACGATCTCGACCGGATTTATCTCGATTGCCATCGAACCATCGAAGAAATCTCTCAACGCTTTCCCGATGCACGAATAGTTGCCGATTTTACCGGCGGCACCAAATCGATGAGCGCCGGCCTGATCATGGCCGCCCTGGAACACCCGGACGTCGACTTGCAGCTTGTCACCGGCAGCCGCGCCGACTTGGTCAAGGTGCAGGACGGTTCGCAATTTGCCGCCCTAGCCAACAGCGAGCAAATCCGCTTTCAGAGGCTGATTGCGCCGTATAAACAGGCCTGGAGCCGATTCGCCTACAGCGAAGCCGAAGCCGGGCTCAAACAACTCAAGCCGCCAAGCAATTCAGAGCTGCGCGGCCAATACACCCGCTTTCGCGAACTCAGCCGCGCCTTTGCCGAATGGGACAACTTCAATCATCATCTTGCTTTCAACATTTTGCAAACCTATGCTAACAAGGAATTGTCGCCTTACCTGACCATTGCCAGAACGCTCAACGACAGCAATTCCGCCCGATGCGATGCCGCCCGCCTGTTCGATCTCTACTGCAACGCCGAACGCCGCGCCGAGCAAGGCCGCTACGACGACGCGGTTGCCCGCGTTTACCGCCTGATCGAATGGACCGCCCAGTGGCTGCTAAAGATTCACTGCGGGCTTGATACATCCGATGTCAAGGAAACGGAAATACCCGAGGGAATCAAGTTGACTCAAAATCAGCAAAACCAATGGCAAGCCGGATTATTCAATGCCTGGCAATTGGTCAGGCTTAAAACCCAGGGCGCAGCGGCACAATTCATTCAAAGAGAAGAAAACAGACTGCTTGATCACCTCAAGATCCGCAATCATTCGATTCTGGCGCACGGCTTTGAGCCGGTCAAACAAAGCGACTGGCAGACATTGCAAATCTGGATGAAGCAGCGATTCATGCCGATGCTGCTGGCGGAGGGGAAAAGGGTTGGCCTAAAAGAAATTCCGATGCAGCTACCTTCCAAATATTGACGTGGTCGAAGTTTTTAGTCGCGACTGTGCGTCGCTCCTACAAGAAATGCTCATCCTGAATGCCGGTAGGAGCGACGCCCAGTCGCGACGACAAGAAATGCCCATTCTGCATGCCGGTAGGAGCGACGCCCAGTCGCGACGACAAGAAATGCCCATCCTGCATGCCGGTAGGAGCGACGCCCAGTCGCGACCCAAAATATCACAGCCTCCTCACGGCAGCGCGTTGCGCAAAGGCCGGCATTCGATTCCCAATCAAATCTATCTCGTTACGACGGTGACGCAAAACCGCCTGCCGGTGTTCGCCGATTTTCACTCCGCGCGGATTTTGGTCAAGGTTCTGAAAACCGAACATCAGTTGCACAGAGCCGAAACCCTTGCTTTTGTCGTCATGCCTGACCATTTGCACTGGCTGATGCAATTGGGCTCTGTTCGCGTGTTGTCTCGGGTGGTCCAAAGCGTCAAGGCCGCGTCCGCGCAAAAAATTGGCAAGCCCATCTGGCAAGCCGGCTATCATGACCATGCTTTGCGCCGGGAAGAAGATTTGCCGGCGGTTGCGCGCTATCTTGTCGCCAATCCGCTGCGCGCCGGTTTGGTTTCACGGATCGGCGATTATCCGCATTGGGATGCGACATGGTTGTGATGGTCTTTCAAATCTTTCAAGTCGCGACTGGGCGTCGCTCCTACTGGCATTGTGATTGCTCACATAGGCATGGTAGGAGCGACGCCCAGTCGCGACCAAAACCCGTTAAATTATTAAAACCATGAGCAAAAACATACTCCTTTGTACGCTCGGCACCAGTTGGGCGGTCATTCCCGAAGCCTACGCTTTTCTGGCTCCTGAGCGTTTGCCTCTGTTTGAAAACCACCCTGAACGGCCCAAACTGCTCGACCTAAAAAATAGTTACAATCTTCAGGCTCCGGATGAAATATGGGTCTGCACCACGCAGGGCACGCAAGACAGTCTGCAATGCTTAATGGACTGGATCAGTCAATGCGCAAATCCACCCGTGCTGCGCGTATGGCAGACCGAACAGACCGATCAGCTCGCCAGCCAGGAAGAATGCGCAAGGATCAAGGAGTTGATCGCCAGAGCCTGCCTCAAGGCCCATCAGTATGCGGCCGAAAACCGCGGCGCCGGCCGACGCGACCAAGTCGTCCTGTCTCTCGCCGGCGGCCGCAAGACCATGAGCGCCGATCTGCAATGGGCCGGGTCTCTGTTCGGCTGCGAGGCGCTGCTGCACGTGATCAGTGCGGACAAACTGCCGGTTGAACTGTATAAGGCGAAACCGGAGCTAATGACCCAAGCCTTGCCCGATGATCTGGCTCGGCTGATTACGCCGCTGGTCGCCGGACAAACGGCGCGCAGCGACTTGCTCGACATTCGAGTCGATCAAGCGGGACCGATTTGCAGCGAAGACTATCCTCTCCGTTTGCCGAATGCCAATCAAACGATCATCTTTCAAAGCCGTCCGCCTTCGCTGGTCGACGAGCTCAACCAGCGCGAACGGGCCAGCAGCCGCCTGTTCGGGAATTTTCTTCAGGATTTGAGCCGCGGCGAACGGCACGAAAACTGGCGCAGCCTCTACCGGTTGCCGCCGAGGATCATCCAGACGCTGCGGGAAACCCGCATTAATGACAGCCACAGAGACTGGCTCGTCCAGCTTCCCAAAGCCGATCTGCACCGGCATCTGGGCGGCTGTCTCGAACTGAACGCACAGCGACGAGTGGGCCTGGCGATCTGGCAGTCATTGACGCCGAAACAACAAAAGGAAGCTCTCGATCGATGCGCCCCATTGCTGAAATGCGTCCGATGGGACTGGAATTGGCCCAAAATAGTGAACAATGCTTCAGGCGAACGAAGCCATAATACGGCCGCCTTACTGGTGGAAGCTTCCGACGAACAACTGAACTCGAACCTCTGGCAAAGCACCCTGCCCCGCCTGGCCTTGAAGCAAAGTGGCCATGGTTTCGCCGCTTATGAACGCCCCGGCGAACTGACCGGCTCGGCGGTGCTGTCGCATCCCGCCGCCATTGAGCCTTATGCGGAAACGATCGTGCAACAGGCCGTCGGCGAAGGCCTGGCTTATGTCGAACTGCGAGGAAGTCCCCAGAAATACAACAATACCAACGGACTGGAATTTTTAAGGCAGTTCCATCGGGCGTTGACCCGTGCGGCGGCAAGCTTGCCGATTACGCAAAAACCTCAATTCCGCTTTATCATCATCGTCGACCGCCGCCACGATGCGGCCCAAGTCGAGGCCACGTTAAAAATGGCTGTCGAAGCAAAACAAGAGTGGCCGGATTTCGTGGTCGGACTGGATATGGCCGGCGATGAAAAACACGCCCGGCCGGAAGCCATCGCGCATCTGTTCACGCCCGTTTTCGAACAGTGCATGCCGCTGACCATCCACGCCGGCGAGGGCGAAGACGCCGAATCGATCTGGCAGGCGGCTTATCATCTGCACGCCGACCGCATCGGCCACGGCCTGACCATTAACGACAACGCCAAACTGGCTCGGCGTTTTCGCGACCGTAACATCTGTCTGGAACTTTGCCCGACCTCCAACCGGGAAGTCGTCGGCTATCGCGATTCACGCTATCCGGAAAGCGGCGATTATCCTTTGTATCCGCTGCTGGAACTGTGGCAAAAGGGACTGCCGCTGACGCTGTGCACCGACAATCCGGGCATCAGCCGCACCAGCCTGGCCGACGAATATCTGGCGGCGGCCAGAATGACGGACGGAAAACTGAGTCAATGGGATGCGCTGGCAATGATCAAGCAGGGTTTCGTCCATGGTTTTATGAACGGAGACGATAAAGAAACGTTGTTGAAACAAGTCGATGCCGAGCTTTATCAACAGTTATCGACTCAAAAATAAACAGCGATCAAGCTTTTTAACGCAAACCAACACGGCACCGCCATTAACCGATTCAATCAATACGGAAAATGACCATCTATTTCATCTCCCGGCATCCGGGCGCCATTGCCTGGGCTGAACGGCAAAATATCAAAGTCGACTGTCAACTTGCGCATCTGGACATTGCCTTGATCCAGGCCGGCGATACGGTCATCGGCAGCCTGCCGGTCAATCTGGCCGCCGAGGTTTGCGCTAAAAATGCCCGGTATATTCATTTGTCCCTGGATTTGCCTTTTAACGCCCGCGGAGTCGAACTGGACGCGGACGCCATGCAACTTTACGGTGCCAAGGTCGAAGAATATCTGATAACCAGGGCAACCCCCTGATCTTCGTTCAACCCCAGCCATTCTACGGAGCCTGCACGATTATGAACAGACCCATCCATCTCCTCCTCGTTTCCGCCCAAGCCGTGCCGAACATCACGCCGGTGCTGGACGACAGCTTCAAACCCGGCAAAGTGATCATGCTGGTCAGCTCCGACATGCGCCAACGGGCCGACTGGCTGGAAACCGTCATCAAAAAAAGGAATGTCGGCACCGAGCGCTGGCCCATTGACGATCCGTGGGACATCGAGCACATACGCGATCGCGTCTTCGAACTGCTGGGCCGGCAACCGGCCGATTCGATGGCGCTGAACGCCACCGGCGGCACCAAGCCGATGAGCATCGCCGCCTATGAGACTTTTCGCCTGTTCGAACAACCGATCTACTACGTCCACCCGGAACAGGACCGGATCATCTGGATGTATCCGCCCAATCAGCCCGGACTGAAATTGGCCGACCGCATCAAGTTGCCCGAATTCCTCCAGGCCTATGGCGCCGCCGTCATCCGGCAAGGCAGCAAACTCGGCGTTCCCAGGCATTACCGTGATCTGACCGAAACGCTCATACGAGACATCGACATTTACGAAAAGCCGTTGAGGACCCTGAATTTTCATGCCGCCCGGGCCGAAAACCGGCTGACGGCGGAACTTGCCGAGTATGAAACGAAGGACCGGCACGTGCGAAATCTGATTCAACTGTTTGCCGAGACCGGACTCCTGTCGCTGTCGAACGGCAAGCTTGCCTTTGCCGACGAAGAGGCGCGCTTTTTCGTTAACGGCGGCTGGCTGGAACAACATGTTTACGGACTTTGCCTTAATCTGAAACTTGCCCATGGCATTCAGGACATCGGCAGAAGCATCCAGGTGGAGCGGCTGCAAAACGATCCGGTAAAAAACGAGCTCGACGTAGCCTTCCTCAAGGAAAACCGTCTTTATCTGATCGAATGTAAAACCAAAGTATTCAGCGGCAACGATCCCGCGCATGGCGACGGTGCGCAAACGCTGTACAAACTGGACACGCTAAAAGACCTGGGCGGTTTGCAAGCCCGAACAATGCTGGTAAGCTTTACCCGCCCAAGACCGCACGACCTGCAACGCGCCGGCGACCTCGGCATTAGGGTCTGCTGTCATCGGGATTTGCATCACCTGAAAGATCATTTACAGGCATGGATCAAATGAAACCGGTTAACTTTGAAAAAGCGCAAAAACTCCTCAACCCCATCCGTAATCCATTGAATAAAAAAGGAGAATGCCGCCGAGCCATTTAAATACCAGACCTTATAAAGAAGGGATTAAGACTTAGCCTCGCTGCCAGACGTTCGGCGCGGCGTTATTTAAATACCAGACCTTATAAAGAAGGGATTAAGACCGCCGCTACTTGGCGCTCAACCTGCCGAGTCTCCATTTAAATACCAGACCTTATAAAGAAGGGATTAAGACCTATTGCCTGAACCGAATGCGCCGAGCCATCTATTTAAATACCAGACCTTATAAAGAAGGGATTAAGACCTCCTGTTTATCCACGCACATCAATAACTTCGAAAATTTAAATACCAGACCTTATAAAGAAGGGATTAAGACGTCGGTAAATCTCACCTGTTTCCTGTGGCTCCATTTAAATACCAGACCTTATAAAGAAGGGATTAAGACAACCGTGAGCAGTCGAGACAGCAGACCATCAAAAATTTAAATACCAGACCTTATAAAGAAGGGATTAAGACCCTCTGCTCTCCGGTTAGTTGTAATCCGTCTCTAATTTAAATACCAGACCTTATAAAGAAGGGATTAAGACCCATACTCAGTTTGAAATCGCCGCCGCATACCATTTAAATACCAGACCTTATAAAGAAGGGATTAAGACTGGAGGCATTTTTGGCTTGCTCGAACAGGTTTCTATTTAAATACCAGACCTTATAAAGAAGGGATTAAGACCATGGCCGACGTTTTTATCTACGCTCAGATCCGAATTTAAATACCAGACCTTATAAAGAAGGGATTAAGACGGATTTTTCTTTTTCTCATTGCACCCCAATAGATTTAAATACCAGACCTTATAAAGAAGGGATTAAGACCTTTTTGCAGGGCTTCGTTCGAAATATCTTATTTAAATACCAGACCTTATAAAGAAGGGATTAAGACAAGGCCCTTCGGGGCCTTTAGTCACACTCCACATTTAAATACCAGACCTTATAAAGAAGGGATTAAGACCTGATATTTGGTTTGTACCCGGTCATGGCGGTTGATTTAAATACCAGACCTTATAAAGAAGGGATTAAGACAAAGCAGCCTCGATCATTACCGCTCGGCTTTCATATTTAAATACCAGACCTTATAAAGAAGGGATTAAGACTCTGCAATGACCATCATTGTTTCTGTGTTGTATAATTTAAATACCAGACCTTATAAAGAAGGGATTAAGACTGTGTTGTATACGTATGCTTTCATCTCTGCTCTCCATTTAAATACCAGACCTTATAAAGAAGGGATTAAGACTAATCTTTCGTCAATAATTGCAAAAAGAGGAATTTAAATACCAGACCTTATAAAGAAGGGATTAAGACTTGCTGGTTGAGAAAATGTAGTCATTTCTGCTATTTAAATACCAGACCTTATAAAGAAGGGATTAAGACGCAACTCGTTGTCCCACTGTGCGCCCTGCCATATTTAAATACCAGACCTTATAAAGAAGGGATTAAGACGGTTCCAAAAATTGATAAACTTCTGCCAATTCAGAATTTAAATACCAGACCTTATAAAGAAGGGATTAAGACGAAACGGAAGTTGTGATGTTTTGAGTAGTCATGGATTTAAATACCAGACCTTATAAAGAAGGGATTAAGACGGAGTAAAATTTTCCCGTTTCAGATTGTGCCACTATTTAAATACCAGACCTTATAAAGAAGGGATTAAGACCGTGACAAACGCGGTCTTGTTTTTTCAATTGCGTTGATTTAAATACCAGACCTTATAAAGAAGGGATTAAGACCTTCGGGGCTTTCTTTTTGTCCGTCGGTTCGCATTTAAATACCAGACCTTATAAAGAAGGGATTAAGACTACCGCGCAAAGTGTATAACGCGGTATTGTTTTTGATTTAAATACCAGACCTTATAAAGAAGGGATTAAGACTTACCTATATAAGAGATAGGTAGGGGAACTTTATTTAAATACCAGACCTTATAAAGAAGGGATTAAGACAACCATTCCAGCCAAAAGAACGGGAATAATATTTATTTAAATACCAGACCTTATAAAGAAGGGATTAAGACCCACATAATAACCTTCAATCATGATACTCTCCTATTTAAATACCAGACCTTATAAAGAAGGGATTAAGACGAAAGCTTCAAGCGCTTTCAGCGATGAACTCGATTTAAATACCAGACCTTATAAAGAAGGGATTAAGACATAATTTCCCCACCAACATCCTGAAGCATTACATTTAAATACCAGACCTTATAAAGAAGGGATTAAGACGGTTATTACCAACATATCCAATCGCAAAAAGACCATTTAAATACCAGACCTTATAAAGAAGGGATTAAGACGGTAGGTACACACAAAGGAGCTATCTTTGTTCGTATTTAAATACCAGACCTTATAAAGAAGGGATTAAGACTTTTTTTACTCCGTTATTATGAATACAGCCGGAAATTTAAATACCAGACCTTATAAAGAAGGGATTAAGACATGAACTCGATTGCGTTTGTGAGCTTTCGGCCATTTAAATACCAGACCTTATAAAGAAGGGATTAAGACGGCTCTTCTAATTTATATTCCCCAAGCCCAACTACATTTAAATACCAGACCTTATAAAGAAGGGATTAAGACAACGTATTTGGAATACAACGAATTAATGGCAAATTATTTAAATACCAGACCTTATAAAGAAGGGATTAAGACTCAGAAAAATCTTCATAAGGATATGTTATTGTTGGATTTAAATACCAGACCTTATAAAGAAGGGATTAAGACGTTTTTTCATGGATGTAGTGGTTACCGTCATAGATTTAAATACCAGACCTTATAAAGAAGGGATTAAGACGCTTTCTTTGTTTATACATTTCGTCATACCGCGGGATTTAAATACCAGACCTTATAAAGAAGGGATTAAGACTTTTAGGCAAAATCCATTTGCCAGAAATTTTTTAATTTAAATACCAGACCTTATAAAGAAGGGATTAAGACGTCTATCTGCATATCTGGTATAGCATAAGTTGCTTCATTTAAATACCAGACCTTATAAAGAAGGGATTAAGACAAAAGAAAAATTAATCTATTACGCTAAATTCGTAATTTAAATACCAGACCTTATAAAGAAGGGATTAAGACCCTCGATCGAAGAAGCATGTTTTTTTGCTTCTTATTTAAATACCAGACCTTATAAAGAAGGGATTAAGACACACTACAAAGATGTTCAAAGGCATTGTCAATCATTTAAATACCAGACCTTATAAAGAAGGGATTAAGACAGAAAGATAAGCGAGATTTTAAGATAAAGGTTTCTATTTAAATACCAGACCTTATAAAGAAGGGATTAAGACCATTGACTAGCGCGGTCATTTCCGCTGTTGTTAATTTAAATACCAGACCTTATAAAGAAGGGATTAAGACACATCGAAATGATCAAACTCATAAGTACCATCCATTTAAATACCAGACCTTATAAAGAAGGGATTAAGACTATTCTTTTAAGCCAGGTTTCGGCCTCGTCCTGATTTAAATACCAGACCTTATAAAGAAGGGATTAAGACTTAAAGTTATTGATTGTTTCAAGTTTTTCAAAAAATTTAAATACCAGACCTTATAAAGAAGGGATTAAAATTCATAAGAAGCCTTGAATTGATTTCATCAGCAGCAAGGACGCCGCTCCTCACATCGATCAGTCACGCATCCCGACAAGCTTGTCAAACGCCCCACTCTCCGCTTGTTGCCTTATGCTGACCGCATGAGTCAGAGACAACTTTACATCGCCGCGTACGACATCCGGGACAGCAAGCGATTGCGCAATGCCTTGAAGGTCGTGCGCGCTTATGCGTCCGGCGGGCAAAAATCGGTTTATGAATGTTTTTTGACTCCGAACGAGAAATCGGCATTGCTGCTGGAAGTCGATCAGGTGATTGATTCCGCCGAAGACCGTTTCTTTCTGCTGAAGCTGGAGGCCCGAGGCCGGGTCTATACGCTGGGCAAAGCGGTGCCGCCTCAGGACGGCGCTTTTTATTACATAGGGTGAACGATGAGTACGTTATATCTCGACCGCAAGAACCTCGCCATCAAGCTGGACGGCGAAGCCATGGCCTTATATGAAAACGGCGAGCGGCGCGGCACGGTGCCGCTGCACATGCTGGAGCGAATCGTGACCAGGGGCAATGTCGAATTTGAAAGCCGAGTGTTCGGCGCCTTGAGCGAACGCAAGATAGCCATGCTGTTTCTGTCCGGACGCACTCACCGCGGCAACGCCACGTCGTTCAATTATTCCCATGGCGACGTGAGCCGGCGGCTGGCTCAATATCATGCTTATTTTCAACCGGATCACCGCTTTGCGCTGGCTCGTAATCTGGTGCAAGCCAAGCTGCACAATCAGTACAGCGCTTTGCAGGAGGCGCTCGCTGCGAGGCCCGACTTGCGGAGACCCTTGTTTTCCGCGTCGGAAACCATCCAGTCCATCCGGCAAAAGCTCGAAGGCCTGCATTCCGGCGGCTCGTCGCTCGATCAGTTGCGGGGCTTCGAAGGCAGTGCATCGGCCGCCTATTTTGCCGCTTATACCCAGCTTTTTCCGGCGTCGCTGGGATTTACCAAAAGGATGAAAAGACCGCCGACCGACCCGGTCAATGCCTGTCTGTCGCTGGGCTATACGCTGCTGCATTTCGAGGCGGTCGGCGCCTGTCTTCTGACCGGACTGGAGCCGCTGCTCGGCTTTTATCACGAGCCGGCTTTCGGCAGAGAATCGATGGCTTGCGATTTAATCGAGCCGGTCCGGCCCCGTCTGGATGGTCTCGTCTGGGATCTGTTCCGGGAACGCCGGCTAAGCAGTGACCATTTCGTTACGGACAAGGGCCGCTGCCTGCTCAACAAGACCGGCCGCAAGCATTTTTATGCCCGGTACGAAACCTTCGCCGGTCCGGTCCGGCGTCTGCTGCGCCTTTATGGCCACCGGTTGGCCAAAGACTACTTGCAAACCGATTGGGACAGGCCGTTATGAAGCCTTTATATATCGACGGCGCGGCCGGCATACAGGTCGATTACGACGAGCCGGCGCTGGTGGTGACGGCCGCCGGCAAGACCCGGCAATTATTTCCCTTGGCCAGAATTTCGCGCATTATAGTGACCGGACCGGTCGACTGGAGCATGCCCGCTCTGTTCGCCTGCGCCGATGCCGGCATCGCCGTGGTATTTTTGCTGTCCAGCGGAGAAGTGCGCTGCCGCTGGCTGGGATGTTTTCCGCACCGGCAAAATCTGGTGCAGTTGTTTGCCGATTTCTGGCAGCGCGCCGACGCGTTGGACCGCTATCGGGACTGGCTGGCGGGAATGGAGCGCATGGCGGTGCGCAGTTCGGCCCGGCGGTTCGGCTTCGCCGACTGGCAGGAAGCCGATGCGGCAGGACTGCGTGCATGGATCGAGCAATCACTGACTTGTTCCTGGCTAACGCTGCCCCGGCAGGTATCGGGTTTTTTGCTGGCCACGGTATTGCACACTCTGGGCCAAACCGGACTGGACGCCCGAGCCGATTGCTTGCACGACGACCGGTTCGATCTGGCCGCCGACTTGAGCGGACTGCTTCTCTGGGATTTCTATCCGGCTTTGATCGCCTGGAACAAGCAATCCCCTGCCCTTCCCGAGCATCAGGCCCTGGCCGGCTTTTATGAAAAAAGGATGCCGCGCACCGAGAATCTGCTGAGAGGGCTATTGAACAAATGGCATCGTTATTTGCTGGAGCTGTCCTGATGGCCAGGCAAAGAAAAAAACAGTACCTGATCTCGTATGACATCGCTCATCCCAAACGTCTGGGCCGGACGCACCGGATTTTAAAAAAAGCGGGGTTGCCGTTGCAGTATTCGGTATTCACCGTGGTGTTGAGCCAAACCCGGCTGGAGCGCCTTTTGGCGGCCATCGAAAAAATCATCGATCCGCGCGAAGACGACGTCCGCTGCTACGCCCTGCCCGTTAAAATCGATTGTAAAAGTCTGGGCCGACAGTCGTTTCCGGGAGACGTGATGCTGTTCAGCAACGGCGTCAATCGATTGCTGGGTTAAGGCAGTCGGCGTGATTTGCCTTGGCTGCGAGGATAGCCACGTCAGATCTATAAGGTTATTGAAACCTCGCAGGTCAGGCTAATCCAGGCTATAGTTGTAAGCGCCACGTCATTCCGACAAAGATTTCTCAATGCTTGCCAATGACCCAGTCAGCCGGACAACCCCTCATTGCCGCCTGTAGGCCCTCCTCCATGTTGAAAAGGACGGTCATGGCCGCTCACGGCCTCGCCTTGGCCGCATGCCTGGCCAATGCCTTGCCGGTTTTGTACAAAATGATGCTGTCGATTGCCGTCGCCGGGCATCTGTACCATGCACTGAAGCGGCAAAATGCCGGCCTTCTTTCCCTGAAGTACAGCGATGCAGGCGGATGGCAAATCGCCCACGGCGATGAATTCGAACCGGTCGCTATCATGAAGTCGACGGTGGTCACCCCTGTCGCCGTCTGGCTGCACGTCCAGAGCCGCCCGAAAACGGGATTTTTCGCTCGGAGCGATCGGGCATTCCTCGTCCCGTACGACTGCCTGGACGAGGACGGCTATCGGCGTTTGGTCGTCACTCTGAAAACCACCCTGGCTGAAAAAAGATAAACTTTTAGCTTTTTTCAGGACCGACGAAACTTGTATAATAGCCGGTTTGTTTCGGCAAGCCCGTCTTGCCGCTTCTGTCTGTTACCGCACGCATCAAGAGAACCTAATGGCACTGTACTGTGGAATCGTGGGCCTGCCCAATGTCGGCAAATCGACCTTATTCAATGCATTAACCCGGGCGAAAATCGCAGCCGAAAATTATCCGTTCTGTACGATCGATCCCAACGTCGGCGTCGTGCCGGTGCCGGACGGCCGCATGGACAAGCTGGCGGAAATCGTCAAGCCGGAACGCGTGGTGCCGACCACGATCGAATTCGTCGACATCGCGGGCCTCGTCGCCGGCGCTTCCAAAGGCGAAGGGCTGGGCAACCAGTTTCTCGGCAACATCCGCGAGACCGATGCGATCGCGCACGTGGTGCGCTGTTTTCATGACGATAACGTCGTGCACGTGGCCGGTAAAATCGATCCGATCTCGGACATCGAAGTCATCAACACCGAGCTGGCCCTGGCCGACATGGCGACCGTCGAAAAAGCTCTGCTGCGCACGGCCAAGGCCGCCAAATCCGGCAACAAGGACGAGCTGGCGAAAAAACAGGTGCTGGAGCGGGTGCTCAAGCAACTGAACGAAGGCGAACCGGTCCGGGCGCTGGGCCTGTCGGACGAGGAAAAGGCCTTGATCAGGGAACTCTGCCTGCTGACCGTCAAGCCGACCATGTACATCGCCAACGTTCAGGACGACGGCTTCGAGAACAACCCGTTGCTGGATAAAGTGCGGGCGCTGGCCGACAAGGAAGGCGCGCAGGTGGTGCCGATCTGTGCCGCCATCGAAGCCGAAATCGCTCTTTTGGACGATGAAGAAAAAAAGGAATTTCTCGACGATCTGGGACTGGAAGAGCCGGGCTTGAATCGGGTCGTCCGGGCCGGCTACGCCCTGCTCAATCTGGCCACCTATTTCACCGCCGGAGTCAAGGAGGTCAGAGCCTGGACCATTCCGGTCGGCGCTTCCGCGCCGCAGGCCGCGGGCGTGATCCACAGCGATTTCGAACGAGGTTTCATTCGCGCCGAAGTGATCGCCTACGAAGACTTTATCGCCTACAAAGGCGAGCAAGGCGCCAAGGATGCCGGAAAATGGCGACTTGAAGGCAAGGATTACGTCGTCAAGGACGGCGACGTCGTTCATTTTCGCTTCAATGTTTGACAAGAATTTCGGTAATATTTATAATTTCCGTTCTTTACAGACCTATCACATAGGGCGATGTAGCTCAGCCGGTTAGAGCGTGGGATTCATAACCCCAAGGCCGGTGGTTCGATCCCACCCATCGCCACCAAAGAATTCAAGGGCTTAGGTAATTTACCAAGCCCTTTTTTATTGCCTGCGGGACACTGGCGGCAACACATCACAACAATTTAGCCACGGTTTCCGTTGTTCTATTCGCTGCCCTTGATGCCGGATGTTTCTCTGGTCAGCTCTTCGTCCCGACCCGCCATCGAGACAAAATAATCTCGTATCCCAAAATGTTGACCCGCAAAATTTCGCTTCCTTTCCCGATAAACTCGGGCCAAATGAATCGCACTCTTGCCTTTGATATAACCAATCACTTGTGATACCGCGTACTTCGGTGGAATCGATATCAGCATGTGCACGTGATCCGGCAGCCAATGCCCTTCTTCAATTCGGCTTTCCTTCTGGCTGGCCAGCTTACGGAAAACTTCTCTCAAATACGGACGCAACTGCTTATATCAGGACCGGCGGCGACACTTGGGGATAAACGCCACATCATATTCACTCCCACTTGGAGTGGCTTAAACTTTCAGACTCGTTCATCCGGTTTCGCCTCTGTCGTGTGCTTGGCGGCTCACGACGGGAGTTTCCTGATGAACTCCACTGAATGTCAAACTTTTGCTGTCTCCCCGGTAGAGCCTGAGGATTTCTTATTTTTGGTTAAAAATACGTAACTATTCAGCGGAAATCACTGGCTTGTTTATAAGTGGTTTCAAAGTAAGGAAAACCAACTGTAGGAGCGACGCCAGTCGCGATAATCACCGCCCAAATCGCGACTGGCGTCGCTCCTACGAATACCGCTGAATAGTTACAAAAATACAAATAATACAATAGCTTTGTTTTTTATTAAAAGAATTGAGAACGCACCGTAGACTATTGCACAGTTATTCAACGGATTTTTTAAGTTCACGCATGGCGCATCAGCTCGGCAAGGTGGCTGATGGCTTCATCTATCTGTTCTGTTCTGTCCTGATCATGCCCAAGCCAAAAGCAAAGCCATTCTGCCCGTTTCCGGCAATCGGATACCGGTTCAGTGAATAAAGCCCGATGCCTATTGCTTCTGCTTGAGCAGCAATCGTTGCCGCCATTAAATTACCCTTAACCAATGCGCTTAGGTGCATGCCGCAATCGACCGGGATAGGTTCCAAGAGATCACAGCAATGGTTCGCGATGGCTTTTGTCAAAGCAGTACGTCGTTCCCCATAAACCTTGCGCATCTTGCGGATATGGCGAACCAAATGGCCTTCCGCAATAAAAGCGGCCAACGTTTCCTGTTCGAGAATGGGGCTATGACAAGAAACGCCTTCATGGCTTCGAATTTCTGTCGGGATTCAACGGCATGCCGTCGAAAATTTTTAACCGGCGTGTCGATTCGACTAACAGCCGTTCGACTAACAGTGAAAGAAATTTTTTCACTACTTCAATCTTAAAATAGGAGAACAATCATGGCTACTAAAACCAAACCCATCCCAGATGGCCACCACACTTTAAGCCCCTACCTGACAGTCCGGGGCGCGTCCGATGCGCTTGAGTTCTACAAAAAAGCATTTGGCGCTACCGAACTGTGCCGGCTCAATATGCCCGACGGAAAAATCGCCCACGGCGAGTTCAAAATCGGTGACTCGATCTTCATGATCTCGGACGAAAACCCAGGATGCAGCTCCACTTCCCCTGAAGCGCTCGGTGGCAGTCCGGTCACACTGCATCTCTACGTAACCGATGCGGACGCCACTTTTGCCGATGCCATCGAGGCGGGCGCCAAAGAAACCATGCCGCTGGATAACCAGTTTTGGGGAGATCGTATGGGCGGGCTGGTCGATCCTTTTGGCCATAACTGGCTGATCGCCACGCATGTAGAAGATGTCGATCCGAGTGAATTCCAAAGCCGAATGGAAGCTTGCTTCGCGGCAAAAACGGCTTGAGCTGGATTGTACATGGCCGTTGTTAACCCAACCCACGGAACGATTTAAACAACTTGGACAGAACTTAACGTGTAATTTTATAAGGAGGTGATGATGTCTAACTTAAACAAATTAAAACCGAACCCTGAACTGGACCTTCTATTTGAGCGCGTGGTGGATGTGCCGCGGAAGTTGTTGTGGGAGGCGTGGACAACACCTGAAAAACTGTTGCCGTGGTTTTGCCCATTACCTTGGAAGACTATTGCCTTTGAAATTGACCTGCGCCCCGGCGGGCGTTTTTACACCGTGATGCAATCGCCGGAAGGACAAACCTTCCCCAATGAGGTTGTTATTTGGAAATTATCGAAAACCAAAAGCTGATGTGGACGAATGCGCTCGAACCCGGCTTTCGCCCGGCCAAGCCGCTGGAAGCCAGCCCAGGCCATGAATGCGCCGAATTTTTCATGACGGCGACCATCGCGCTAGCGCCAGACGGCAACGGCACGAAATATACTGCGTTTGTGCAACACGCTAACGCAGAAGCGAGAATTAAACATGAAAAAATGGGCTTCAAAGAAGGCTGGGGGACTTGTCTTGATCAACTCGTGGCGATAATTAAGGCCATGTAAGCAACCGTTTTCAAAATATTTTTCACAGATTGCCGTTTATTCGGAGGAAATACTATGGTGACTCGAATCTTCGTCAACTTACCGGTAAAAAATCTCAATAAATCCGTCGAATTTTTCACCCAACTCGGCTACAGCTTCAACCAGCAGTTAGGCCGCACGAATGTATGAGGAGAACGTCATGAAAGAATCAGCAACTCCCAAAGTCGTTAGCCGTGATGAGTGGGAACGGGCTCGCGCTGAACTGCTAGTCCGCGAGAAAGAGCACACGCGTGCCGGCGACGAACTAGCCGCCGCTCGGAGGCGTCTCCCGATGGCGTCTCCCGATGACGCGGATGGAACCGGTCATGATCGTAGGTTCGGATGGCCCGGTCCGCCTTCACGATGTGTTCGAAGGCCGGCGCATGTTGATCGTGTATCACTTCATGTGGAACCCGGGCGCGCCTCACGAAAAACAATGTGAAGGCTGCACTCATAGTCAGGCGGCGATGAACTCGTCCGTTCGCGCCTACCTGGCCGAACGCGACGTGAACTACGCCGTCTTCAGCAGCGGCCCGTGGGCCGAGATCGCTGCTTATCGGGACTTTATGGGTTGGATGTCGCCGTGGTATTCGACGGCAGACTCCGGAGACGTGCTGGCGACCCGAAACGGGGGTGATCTCCGTTTCTACCTTCGGGTCGGCGACGAAGTGTTCGAATCGTATGAAACGAAGTGGCAGGGGATCGAGGCCATGTTGCCCACTCTCCAGTTGCTCGACCTCACTCCCTACGGTCGACAGGAGACGTGGGAGGACTCGCCGGTCGGCTGGCCGCAAGGGGACGAGGCTGGGTCATGGTGGCGGCGTGACGGCCGACCCGTTGCTCAATGGACGCGCACCAAGACGCCGGTCAAGTAGCGTTGCTGCTCGAACCCGTAGCTCGGTTTATACCTATATGATCGGTCCCTGGTGAACTCCATCGCTGCGGCCGAAACGCGGGCACGTACCGGTTTCGGTTCCGGAGTGGCCTCACGCTACGACAAAACTAGGAGGCGAGAGCGCGAACCTTGGGGCCGGCCGGGCGGGACGACATTCTACTTCGTCAACGACGGCCCGGAAAGCGCCCTTGAGCAGGCTAGAGAGTCTGCGGGCGGCCGCGATATTCGCATCTCGGGCGGCGCGGAAGTAATCCAGCAGTATTTAAACCTGGATGTAATCAATGAGCTGGAGATCGCACTAGCGCCAGTTATGTTCGGTCGAGGGCGACGCCTTTTCGATAATTTACGCGAGCCGTTGCCGCGGTTTCGAATTGACAAGGTGCTTGATAGTCCGGCTGCAACACACTTGCGCTATGTGCGTGAGTAAGGGCGGCCTAACCGTAGCGTTAACATCTTCACTTACTTACCTAAAACCAATTAAGGAGCCACTATGCCTACCCAAATTTTTGTCAACTTACCGGTAAAAAATCTGGATAAATCTATCGACTTCTTTACTCAACTTGGCTACAAATTTAATCCCCAGTTTACCGACGAAACCGCCACCTGCATGATAGTCAGTGACACCATCTTCGTCATGTTGTTGACGCACGAAAAATTCAAACAGTTCACCCCAAAAGCCATTTGCGACGCCACCAAGAACACCGAAGTACTGGTGTGCTTATCTTGCGAAAGCCGGGCAGATGTTGATGAGATGGTGCGTATAGCCGTTGACGCTGGCGGTACAACTTATAAAGAACCGCAAGATCACGGTTTTATGTATGCACATGGCTACCAGGATTTAGACGGGCATATTTGGGAGTTGATTTTTATGGAGCCTGAAACCGTAAAGTAAGCCTAATTGTAACTATTCAGCGAAAGCTGCGGAGGGGCAAGAGAGTTAACCGCCTTAACTGAAGGCATTGTTTCTTCGTAGAGGGCTTTAATCGCTTTTCGCTGAATAGTTACGAAAAAACTTAAACTTGAGGAGAAATAGTATGAATAGCAATCCAAGTAACCCCGTTGTCTGGTTTGAAATTTACGTGGAAAACATGGCGCGCGCCAAAACGTTCTACGAAGCCACTCTCGACGTTAAATTAGAAATAATGCAGCCCCCAACCGATGAAATGTGCAAGGAAGCGAACATGGAAATGTGGAGATTTCCGAAGCCAAAAGATAATGAAACCGCCATGACAACCCCGGGCGCAAACGGAATGCTGGTAAAAATGGAAGGCTACAAACCCGGAGTCGGCGGCACTCTGGCGTATTTTGGCTGTGAAGATTGCGGGGTAACCGCCGCGCGTGCCGCCAACAACGGCGGGCGCATCTGTAACGAAAAAATGTCTATAGGAGAGTATGGTTTTATTGCGCTGGTTCACGATACCGAAGGCAATATGATCGGCCTGCACTCCATGCAGTAAATTTCAAAACATGACATTCCTAATATTGAGATCATGCCCACAAAGGGCACTACAGCGGGACGGTTGTTACCCAGCCCGCCTTTTTGGAGAATTGATATGACAACACCAGCAAAAAATACGATTTGCCTTTGGTTTGACCGCGACGCCGAAGAAGCGGCACGGTTTTACGCCGCCACCTTTCCCGACTCATCTGTCGGTGCAGTGTACCGCGCACCGGGGGACTTTCCGTCCGGGAAGAAAGGCGATGTGTTGACGGTCGAGTTTACCGTGATGGGCATTCCGTGCCTCGGGCTCAACGGCGGGCCTGCGTTCAAGCACAGCGAAGCGTTCTCGTTTCAGGTTGCAACCACAGACCAAGCCGAAACGGATAAATATTGGAATGCTATCGTCGGCAATGACGGTCAAGAGAGCGAGTGCGGCTGGTGCAAGGACAAATGGGGCTTGTCTTGGCAGATCACGCCTCTGGCGCTAACCGAAGCGATTACTGATTCCGACCCCGCTGCCGCCAAACGCGCGTTCGATGCGATGATGACGATGCGCAAGATTGACATCGCCACAATCGAGGCGGCTCGGCGTAGCTGAAATGCAGGCGGTCCAACTTGCGTTCAAGCGGGACGCGCCTAAGCGTGGCGGTTTTGAAGGCTTATAGTAAGTTCGGCTTTGGTGGCTTCGCCAATTGTCCTTCATAGCCGCACCCTAGTAGTCAGTCAATTTAAATCAAAAGGATATATTGGGCTTGTAAGTCACTCTATAGTGGCATTGATGGTTACTGATTGAGGTCAAGCAATGCCAGCTCTTAAATACAAAGTCAATCTGACTGAAGACGAAAAGCGTGGCTTGGAAGCCATGATCAACAAAGGAAAAGCCGCGGCACGCCATCTGACACGCGCGCGAATTTTATTAAAAGCGGCAGCGGGTATTCAGGATAAAGACATTATCCAAGCTTTGGGTGTCTCGGAATCAATGGTGTTGACGACGCGCCAACGGTGTGTGGAAGAAGGCCCGGAAGCCGCCCTGAAAGAACGCCCCCGTCCAGGACGTGCCCCAAAACTGACGGAGAAGCAGGCCGCCCATATTATCGCCTTGGCTTGTAGTGAGGCGCCGACAGGGCATGATCACTGGACCTTGCGGTTGTTGGCGGACAAAGTGGTGGAATTAGCGTATGCCGACCGTTGCAGCTATGAAACCATCCGTCAGCTTTTAAAAAAACACTCTCAAACCCTGGCAGAAGCAAGAGTGGTGCATTCCCGAGGTGAGTGCTGAATTTGTCGCGGCGATGGAAGACGTGCTGGACCTTTATGAAGAACCCTACGATCCGTTGCGCCCGGTTGTGTGTTTCGACGAAAGTCCGAAGCAACTCATTGCGGAAGTCCGCCAACCTCTCCCGCCTGAGCCCGGTCAACCGGCCCGCTATGACACCGGCTATGAACGGAAAGGCGTCTGCGATTTGTTGATGATCTGCGAACCTAAACGCGGTTTTCGGCAGGTGGACATCACCGCGCGGCGGACCAAAATCGAATTCGCGCACAGCATGAAGCATATCGCTGAACTTTATCCGGACGCGGCGGTGATCCGGGTGGTGCTGGACAATCTGAATACCCATAAAATGGCGTCTTTGTATGAAGCCTTTCCAGCAGAGCAAGCCCGTGAATTGGCGCGACGGCTGGAGTTCCACTACACGCCCAAGCATGGCAGTTGGCTAAACATCGCTGAGATCGAACTGGCCGTCTTGTCGAACATGTGTTTATCACAGCGGATACCGGACACAGAGAGCCTCCGGCGTGAGGTCGAAGCCAATATCCTACCGCGCAACACCAAGGCGACGCCCGTCAATTGGCGATTTACGACGCAACAGGCACGACGTAAACTGGCTCGCCTGTATCCTTGTGTTTCTTCGTGACTGACTACTAGTTTTAGTCGGTATCAGGAGTCAGCATTGATGAGCATTATACACAGCATTTTTCTACGCATGTTCGGTCGTCCGAAGGGTATCCTGGGAAAATTAGGCGGCATTATCATGGTGCGCACGAATCAGAAATGCGCTGCGTGGGTAATTGGCTTGCTCGACATTCAAGCGCACGACAGAATCCTGGAGGTTGGGTTCGGGCCTGGAGCAGGCATTCAGCTTCTAGTCAAATCGGCATCCGCAGGCTATGTTGCCGGCGTGGATTATTCTACGGAGATGGTCGAACAAGCCACCACTCGCAATGCGGAAGCAATTGAAAGTGGCCGGTGCGACTTACGGCACGGCTCTGTGGAGTGTTTGCCTTTTGAAGACAATTCTTTCGATAAGGCAATGGCAATTAACTCCATGCAAGTCTGGCCAGATGCTTCGGCGGGGCTACAAGAAATGCAGCGAGCCCTCAAGCCGGGTGGCAGAATAGCGCTTGGTTTTACCCCCTATTCAGGGCAACCGCAGGACGGAGTGCCGGAACGGCTCACCGCTGCAGGCTTCACGGATGCGCACATAGTGGCGACAGAGCTGGGTTTCTGTGCGTTGGCGGTCAAGCCCTGACCAAGGTTCAAAGGTATGCAGGCGAAGGTTCTGGAACCGTAGCAAGCAGAGCATAACCACAGGGTTGCGCAGGAGGATATTAAAGTGGCAACAGAACTTCATGGTGAACTATTCAAAACTCTCAAAGATCGGTTCGCGAAAAACATGCGTCGTCATACTGGAATCGACTGGGGGCCAGTGCAGGCGAAATTGGAGGCGAGCCCTGAAAAAATCCAGGCACTTTATGAAATGGAACGTACCGGCGGCGAACCGGACGTCGTTAGTTATGACGGGAATACGGGTGAGTTCGTCTTCTGTGATTGTTCGCCTGAAAGTCCTATAGGCCGACGCAGCCTTTGTTATGACCGCGAGGCTCTGGACTCAAGAAAAGAAAACAAACCAAACGGAAATGCTTTAGAAATGGCGTCCATGATAGGTATTGAGTTACTTACAGAACAACAATATCGCGAATTGCAAGCGCTGGGAGAATTCGACAGGAAAACTTCGAGCTGGGTGAAAACACCGGACGAGATAAGAACCCTTGGCGGCGCCCTCTTCTGTGATCGGCGCTATGATCATGTTTTCGTGTATCACAACGGGGCCGAATCATACTACGCTGCCAGAGGTTTTCGGGGGCGGCTCAAAGTCTAGCAACCCATGCGAGCTGAATAACAGCATACCCATTGTACTTTATGAAAAAACTTAAACTTGAGGAGAAATAGCATGACTTATGTCGATGGCTTTGTCGCCGCAGTACCCACAGAAAATAAAAGCCTCTATAAAACCCATGCGGAAAAAGCTGCGGCCGTATTCAGCGCTTGATTTACGGCGGATTTGAAATGCTTGTTGATGAATAATCTATGTACTTAATCTACTTATTAAGGAGTTAACATGTCGAATTTATTAGTCCAACCTTACCTAACCTTCGGCGGCCGCTGCCAAGAAGCGCTTGAGTTTTACCGTACCGCGCTCGGTGCGCAGGTGGAGATGGTAATGCGCTTTAAGGACAGTCCTGAACCGCCTCCACCGGGAGTGTTACAACCGGGCTTTGAAAATAAAGTCATGCATTCCAGCTTCCGCATTGGTAATACCACAATCATGGCTTCCGACGGTTGCCAGGAAGGCTCGGCCTTCAGCGGCTTTGCGCTCTCGCTTACCGTGCCGACGGAAGCCGAAGCTGACCGCGCTTTCGCCGCGCTAGCCGATGGCGGCCAGGTAAAGATGCCCTTAGCCAAGACGTTCTGGTCACCGCGCTTCGGCATGCTGACCGACCGCTTTGGCGTCGATTGGATGGTCATTGTCGTGACTGAACCGGCACAATGAGACAGATGAATCCACCAACATCGGAAACACACCTCAGTAATGCTGCGAACGAAGCTGCCGTCCGCGCGCTTTATCAGCAGTTGATGGATGCCTGGAACAACGGTAGCGGCGATGACTATGCCGTTACCTTTGCCGAAGATGGCATTCTTGTCGGGTTCGATGGCACAGCCTTCAATGGGCGGCAGGAGATTGTTTCGTTTCATCAGCCATTGTTTGATAAGTGGCTCAAGGGAACACGTTTAACAGGAGACGTTACGCGCGTGCAGTTCCTAACCGCCGACATTGCCGTAATGCATGCTATCGGCAGTACAATTATGCGCGGTAAATCGAAACCCGACCCTGCAAGAGATTCCCTTCAGACTCTCGTTGCCGTGCGGGAGCATGGCGACTGGAAGCTCGCCGCCTTTCAAAACTAAAGGGGTGCCGATCCCCCAGACATAGCCGATGCCTGGCTGCTTGTTCGCTGGAGCGTTTGAATCGGTCGACTTGTCCAGAATTATTCGAGGCACCATTAACTCTCTGCGTTATGTATCGTCGCCATATCGGAACGATCCATCATAGACTCCAAATACGTACTGATGCGAGGGAAACAATTCAACAATGACCGAACGCCATCGGAAATCACCATAGCGCTGATCCGCGATGAAGCCGCAGCAAAAAAGGCGACATGCTCTTTCCCGTCAAAAACCTTCGAAACTGTTTTATTTATCCGTATTCTCGAGCCAGGCCCCTATTTTATTAATCCGGACGTAAAAAATGTGTAAAGAACGGTCATTTATTTTCGTGCCGGCCGCTCAAATTCTAAAATGATTGCAGGCGAATCCAGTGTTGACCGTTAATCTGTAAAGATCACAAAAAACATCTTTCTACCGTCTGTCGGACGAATGAATTCGCCTCTACAAAAGGCGCCCTAACCTGACATCGTCGGCAGCCGAATTCCGACGGAATGGTTGCCGGGATGACGCAAGCACAGCGCGAGGGCCGCAGGCGCTACCACTGACGATTCAACATCCTAGCGAAAGCGCGGTATAATAACCGCAATCCCATCTCAAGCACGCTTCCATGAATCAGGACTGGACTCAATTTTTACTTTCCCAACACGCGATCTTTACCCAGGATCAGCGCATCGATTTCGACTCGGAAATGCCGCAAGGCGGCAAGCGGATTTATCCCGTTCCGCAGTTGGCTGTATTAAAGGCATCCGGCAACGACGCGGCGAAATTATTGCAGGGCCAGATGACCTGCAACGTCAACGACGTCACCGAACACCGGAGCAGCCTGGGCGCTTTTTGTAATCCCAAGGGCCGAGCCATCGCCACTTTTTTACTGATCAAGCGCGGCGGCGATTTTCTGCTGGTGCTGCCGGCCGTGCTGCTGCCGTCGATTAAGGAGCGGCTGCAAAAATATATTTTGCGGTCCGACGTGCGAATTACGGACGGCTCGGAGGCGTTCTGCCTGATCGGTCTTCTCGAAGAAGACGAACCGAAGGAAGACTTCGGCCCGTTGTTCGCCACCCGTCAAGGGAAGGCCGTTTCGGTCAATCTTTCTTCCGGGCAAAACCGTTCGCTGATCATCGCCGAAGCAGAGCATGCCGCGGATTTCTGGACCGATAGGGTTCAACGGGAAAATTTCCGCCCGTCCGGTTCGGAACAATGGCGCTTTCTCGACCTGGTGGCGGGACTTCCCTGGCTGAGCACCGCGACCTCGGAGGAATTCGTTCCGCAAATGCTGAATCTCGACAAACTGGGCGGCATCAGTTTCAACAAGGGCTGCTATACCGGCCAGGAGATCGTGGCGCGCACCCATTATCTCGGCAAGGTGAAACGATCGCTCTTTCTCGCCGAAGCCGATACCGCCGACGCGCCCGCGCCGAATGCAGCGCTGGTGGACCACGCCGCCGATTCGGCGCAAAGCGCGGGCAATGTCTTGGCCGCCGCGGTCGAGGGCGGCCTTTGCACAATGCAGATCGTGCTGCAACTGGCCGACGATCAGGACCGCCACGCGTACGACTTGGCGCTCAAGGACCGTCCCGAACTCAAACTTCGTCTCATCCCATTTCAATCTTAATGAACCATCAGGCCATCCTTCGTTTTCGCCGTTTAGGCATTCTGACCATTATTGCCGTTTATTTGGTTATTCTGGCGGGAGGCATCGTCAGAGCCTCGGGCGCCGGTATGGGCTGTCCGGACTGGCCGACCTGCTTCGGGCAATGGATTCCGCCGACCGACGAAGCCCAACTGCCGGCCGATTATCACGAAATCTACGCCCGGCGCGGCTATGAAAACACCCAATTCAACCCGGTCAAGACCTGGACCGAGTACGGCAACCGCCTGGTCGGAGCCACGACCGGCCTGCTGGTCCTGCTCACCGCGTGGGCATCGCGTATTTTTCTGAGGATGGACAAGACCATTTTTTATCTGTCGCTCGGCAACGTCTTTCTGATCGGTTTTCAGGGCTGGCTCGGCTCGGCCGTGGTGGCCAGCAATCTGAAGCCGTTCATGATCACTTTCCATATGCTGATGGCGTTGGCCATCGTGGCGCTGGTCGTTTATACCATCGCCCGTTCGCAGCGGGATGCGCTCGGCCGTCTCGACGTCGGCGGCCTGCCGGACAAGTTTAAAACGGTGTTGATCGCCGTGATGGCGATGACCCTGCTCCAGGTCATGATGGGCACGCAAGTCAGGGAGGCGGTCGATTTCATCGCCCATGAACACAGCTATATCGACCGCAAGTACTGGCGTGACGATTTTCCGGTCATCTTTTACGTGCACCGGTCGTTTTCCTCGATCATTCTGTTGACCAATCTATGGCTGGTCTGGAAACTGCACCGGTCGGCGGCTCGGCAAAACCTTTTATACCGGACGGGGCTGGCGATCGTTTCGGTGATCGGCATCGCCATTCTCGCCGGCATCACGCTCGACCGGCTCGGCTTTCCCGCCGTGGCCCAGCCCGTTCATCTATTGATGGCCAACGTGATTTTCGGCTTGCAGTTTTTTCTTTACATCGGTCTCGGGTATGCCGGCAGGACGCCGCTCATGTTCGGGGAAAACGGGGAAATCAAGCCGGACTCCCCGACTCTGACCGGATAGCCTCGATTAGCCGGCCGGGATTTTTCGGCAACGAAACGGTCGTCCTGCCCGGCCCTGATCCAACCGAAAGAGAAAGGAATCTTTTTCCGTTGACACCCTCCACTCGATATCGTCCCGTCAAGGGCCGGCTTGTCTTCATTTCCTTTCTACTCAGGCTCCAGACGGAATCCTTTCATCAAGATTGCAAAATCTTTTTGTAACATGGACCGGACTTGGCCGTCCATTGGCTTGCCGTTCCCGGTTCCGGCTCAATCTGACATGATTGCCGCGCTTCGTTTGGCGTCGTATTAAAAAAACAGTTTGGATCGTACTCGACGACAACTCCGAAATCCGGATGGACGGCCTCGGTCTTCGAGTCTGGCCGGCAAGCCTCGAAAAAAAATCGGCATAAATTGACACGTCCAACGAACTAAAATTTTATATTTTGATTTCGAATCGCTATTATCTTATACTACAGTTGAGTTTCAGAAGCGGAGGACGCAATCATGATACACAAACACGCACAGTACTATCTTAGTCATCTCAAAGGCGATATTCCTGCCGGCATCGTGGTCTTTTTAGTGGCGCTGCCGTTATGCCTGGGCGTCGCCCTGGCTTCCGGCGCGCCTTTGTTTTCGGGCATGATCGCAGGCTTGATCGGAGGCTTGGTCATCGCTTGGCTCAGCGGTTCTCACGTCAGCGTCTCCGGACCTGCCGCCGGTCTGACCGTCATTGTTTTCAATGCCATAGAAACTTTGGGCAGTTTCCAGGCTTTTCTGGTCGCCTGCGTACTGGGCGGAGTCCTTCAGCTTGGCCTGGGTTTTTTGCGCGCCGGAATCATCGGCGCTTTCTTTCCATCGGCCGTGATCAAGGGCATGCTGGCCGCCATCGGTCTGATCCTGATCATGAAACAACTGCCTCATGCGACCGGCTACGACGCCAGTATCGAGTCGGATGAAAGTTTCATGCAGGGAACCGCAGGATCGACCATGTACGATATAGCTACCGCCCTGCACGCGATTTCTCCGGGCGCGGTCGTCATCAGCTCAGTTGCATTGCTGATCCTGATCATCTGGGATTTTTCTTTTTTCAAAAAACGGGCCATCTTCAAACTGATCCCGGCTCCGTTGATCGCCGTCTGCTGGGGCGTGGCTTACAACCTGGCGGCATTGAAATATGCGCCGGAGTGGGCGGTCAATGCCAGCCACATGGTCAATCTGCCTATTTCCGAAACTCCGGCCGATTTTCTCAAGCAGTTTTCATTCCCCGATTTCAGCGCGTTGAGCAATCCGCAGGTTTATTCCGTTGCGGTCACTATCGCTATTATCGCCAGTCTGGAAACGCTGCTCAGCCTCGAGGCGGTGGATAAACTGGATCCATTGAAACGGATCGCGCCGACCAATCGCGAACTCAAGGCGCAAGGCGTCGGCAATATCCTGAGCGGCATGATCGGCGGCCTGCCGATCACCGCGGTGATCGTGCGCAGTTCCGCCAACATCAATGCCGGCGGCAGAACCAGCACCTCCTGTTTTGTCCATGGCCTCTGCCTGTTGATCAGCAGCATGTATTTTGCGATGTATTTGAATTACATCCCGTTGGCCTGCCTTGCGGCGATCCTGCTGCATACCGGCTATAAACTTGCCAAACCGGCGCTGTTCAAGGAATTCTACCAGAAAGGCTTCAGCCAATTGGTGCCGTTCATGGTCACTGTCGGCGCGATTCTGGCGACCGACTTATTGGAAGGCATGGCCATCGGCATGGCGGTCGGCATGGTGTTCGTCATTCGGGCCAATTTCCATGCGGCAGTCACTCTGACGCAAACGAATTCGCATTACGTGTTGGCTCTGAACAAGGACGTTTCTTTTTTGAACAAGGCCAGGCTGAGAAAATTCATTTTGCATATTCCTGAAAATAGCACGGTCGTCATCGACGCCAGCAAAGCGCAGTTTATCGATCACGATATTCTCGAAACCATCGAAGATTTTCTGGCGGCGGCGCCTGACGACAACATCAAAGTCGAGCTGATCGATCTGTACGGCAAGGAAAGGCTGCAAAAATACGAGCCGATCAAGGTCATCGAGGAAGTCCCGGCGAAACCGGCCCCGGCCGTTGTCGCCGATCAGCAGTCTGCCACCGATTCGTTGGTTTTGAGTTAGGCCGTCGGAAAGGTCAAGGTTGCGCATCATTGTCGGGTTATCGATTTTCCTGCCCCCCTTATCGTAAAAACGATATTCCGGCAGTGATGCCTTTTTGACACACTTGGTTTTTTCAATATACAGACACCGCAGGAATGAAGAATTGCTCCTGCAAGATAGGAAGGCGTTTCAAAACCGATTCTCTGTCACCGGGTCCTGCTGCCAGCCGCCGCCCAGGGCCTTGTACAAAGCCACCAGTTGCAGCGCGCTTTCCGCCTCGCTTGCCAGAAAATCGCTCTGTGCCTGGTAAAGAGCCTTTTCCGCGGTCAGCACGTCCAGAAACGACGTCAAGCCTTTAAAATAACGTTCCTTCGCCAAATCCACCGCCAACCGGCTGGCTTCCACGTTCCGGGCCAGGGACCGGCGCCGTTCCTGTTCATTGGCGTAAGCGGCCAGGGCATCTTCGACTTCCTTGAACGCCGTCAGAATGGTCGTGCGGTAGGCGAAAAACGATTGCTCGTACAGAGCCTTTTTGGCCTTGATGTTCGCCTGAAGCTTGCCCCAGTTGAAAATCGGCATCGATAGGCTGGAAGCCATCGACCAGGATTTGCCGATCGGCGTAAAATCGGTGATGCGGCTGTTTTGCAGGCCCAGGAAAGCGGCCAGATTGACCTTCGGATAAAGCTCGGCCGTGGCGACTCCGATCTCGGCGCTCGCCGCGGCCAGTTGCCGTTCGGTCCTCCGGACGTCCGGACGCCGGCGCAATAATTCCGAAGGCAGATCGGCCGGCGCCGGATTCACGGCGGCGGGGATCGGCCGGGACGCTTCGAACCGGCTCAACAAGGCGCCGGGTTCCCTGCCGAGCAGAATGCTCAGCGCGTGCACGGCCTGCTTTTTCGAGGTGTCGAGCACCGGCAATTCGGCGCTGGTCGCGGCCACCTGGGCATCCGCCTGAGCCACTTCCAGTTCCGAAGTCAGGCCGCCCTGCCGCCTTGCCCGGACCAGTTCCAGCGTCTCTTGCTGGCTCGATGCATTGCTGCGGGTGACTTCGATCAGTTGCTGGGCATTGCGGATGTCGATGTAGTTCCGCGCCACTTCCGCCAGCAGGGTGACCAGAATGTCCCGCCTGTTTTCTTCCTGAACTTCGATGTTGGCCTCGGCCACCTCCAGCGCCCGGCGGACGCCGCCGAAGAGATCGACTTCCCATTGGGCGTCGAACCCCATCTGGAAAATATCGATGATCTGCTGGCCGATGCCGAAACCGCCGGTGCCGAAACCGGAAGCCGATGGCGAAAAAGACAGAGCGTTGCGCCGGCGGTTGAGGTTGGCGCCGGCCGACAGGGTCGGAAGCCCGGCGGCGATGGTCTGAACGCGCTGGGTTCGCGCTTCCCGGATGCGGGCCTCGGCTTGCTGCAAATCGAGGTTGGCAGCGATGGCGTCGCGCATCAGTCGGTCCAGCACTGGATCGTCGAACGTTTGCCACCACTGGGCGTAGGTTTTCGAAGAAACCGCTTTCAGCGTTTGAGTTTCGCTCCAGAAGGACGGGACCGCCACGTCGGGCCGGACGTAATCGGGCCCGACGGCGCAACCCGGCAGCAGCAAGCCCAGCAGCAGCCAGCGAACGGATTTCATGACGGAGCCTTCGGGGACGAAGGCTTGCGTTCATCCGGGGTTTCCTCCGGGGCTTCAATGAACACATCCATTTGCTGGCCCACGTAAGCGGGAATCGTCGCCGGATCGAAACTGTAAAGCGCCTGCAGGACGCGGGTGTCGACCCGCTCGGTGCTGTCGCCGGTCAGCGATTTTTTCGGCACGACGTAAGGCTCTACCCAGACCAGCTTCAGCTCGGTGCTGAATCGGCGATTGCCCCGTAGAAATGCAACGGCTTTGCTGTCCTTGCGAAAACGCCAGGCATCGTTCTCGTCGATGTCGACTCTCAGATGCAGCCGGTCCATGTTGCCCATCAGGATCAAAGGCACCGTTAAAATCCCGGTCTGGGCAAATTCTCCCGGTCGGACGTTGACTTGTAGGATCTCTCCGTCTTTCGGCGCGCGCACGATCAACCGGTCCAGCGTGGTGTGAGTCTCGGCCAGATTGGCCTCGGCCTGCCGGACCTGGGCACGGGCGCTTTCCAGTTTCGCCTTCGCAATCAACACGGCGTTGCGGCGCCCTTTCAGATCCTCGATGCTGATTGCGCGGCGGTCCGTCACCGCTTCAATCAGGCTCAACTGGGTTTGAAAATCGATTAACGCGGCTTCCGCCTCCCTCACCCCGGCTTTGGCTCCCGTCAGTTCGGCGTTTCGAATTTTCTGCTGCGCCAGCGCTTCCCGATCGTCCACTTTAAACAGAACGTCTCCGGCTTTGACCTTGTCGCCGACAATCACCGGAACCGACACCACAAGGCCGGGCAGCGACGTGCCGATGGCGATGTTCTGACTTTTGGCTTCGATGATGCCGGAACCGGCGATGAAAGAACGGAAAGGCGCGGCCGCGGGATCGGCGACGGGCTCGGCGACCGGCGTCGGCTGGTTGCTGTACGAAACCGAGTAGACACCGAACAGGAAACCGGCGACGGCCAGAGTGGGAAGCGTGTATTTGGGGAGCATGGGTGTGATCTCTATAACGTCGGGTTAAAGATCTTCGGGCGAAGTCACCAGTTTTTCGATACGGCCGTCGTCCATTTTGGCGATCCGGTCGGCAAACCCGAAAATACGCGCATCGTGCGTGACAATGACCAGCGCCCGATCCTTGTTCTGAGCGATATTCTTGAGTATTTCCATGACCTGATGGCCGGTTTCATGATCGAGCGCGCTGGTCGGCTCGTCGCAGACGATAAGCCTCGGATCGTGGACCAAAGCGCGCGCGATCGCCACCCGCTGCTGCTGGCCTCCGGAAAGTTGAGCCGGCATGGACGCCGCGCGCTCTCCCAAACCGACATGGCCCAGCACCGCCTCGGCCTTGCTTTGAGCCTGTCGGCGTTTTTCGCCGTTGATGATCAAAGGAACCGCCACGTTTTCGGCCGCAGTCAGCGTCGGCAGCAGGTTATAGGACTGAAACACGAAACCGATGTTGCGCGCCCTGAAGTTCAGTTTGTCCTTGCTGCGCATATGCCGTATATCCTGCCCGAATACTTCGCAGAGTCCCTGGTCCTGGTCGAGAATGCCGGCCATGACCGAGATCAGCGTGGTCTTGCCGCAGCCCGACGGGCCGACCAGCATGGTCAGCTCGCCCTTCAGAATATCGAGATCGACACCACTGAGCGCGGTGACTCTTTGCTCACCGATATCGTAATGCTTGATCAAGCCTTCGCAGCGAACCGCGACAGGATCCGTGTTCATCGATCACCCCTTGAAGACCACGGCGGGTTCCAGTTGAATGACTTTCCGAATGCTGATCAGCGCGGCAAAAATACAGATCAGCATGACTCCGGCGCCGCTGAAAACCAGAAGTTGCCAGGGAAACTTGAAAGCCAGAATCGTATTGCGCATGGCGTAGCCGAACAGCGAAGTCAGGCCGACGCCCAGGCCGTAGCCGATGCTGCCGACCAGGCCGGCCTGCAGCAGAATCATCCGCAGCAAGGTCCAATTGCCGGCTCCCATCGCTTTGAGCACGCCGAACTGCCTCAGGTTTTCGAGTGTGAAATTGTAGAAGGTCTGGCCTGCGATCGCCGCGCCGACGATGAAGCCCAGCGCTACCGAAATGCCGAAATTGATCGGAATGCCGGTGTTTTCCATGAAATAATCGTACGTGATCTTTTTAAACTCGGCCTGGGTATACGCGGCAAGCCCGGTGTTTTCCCGAATTCTCCGGGTCAGTTCGTGAACGTTTTCGTCTGCCTTGGCTTTGGCGATCACGAAAGAGAGCTGTTTTCTTTCCCGTGGCGCATACAGGGTGGCCCGGGAGTAAGTGGTGTAGATGACCGGCTGGGACTGGAAAGTCTTAGTGGTCTTGGCGATGCCGACGACGATGGCCCGGTGGTCGTTCAGCTCCAGGATGTCGCCGATCCTGAGAGGCGACGGCTTGCCGCCCTTTCTGGCCGGTGGATGCGCCAGCTTGGTGGTGGCGCCGTCGACGTCGACAATCACGCCGTCGCTGCGGCGCAGATCTTCAAGGCGTCCTTCCAGCATGACCGGAGGCCCGCCGATCAGCGTGGCGTCGTCCAGCCCGATCACGTTGCAGGTCTGGAACGTGCCGTTGGCCAGCCTCGCCTTGAGCAGCCCCTTGTACAGCGGCATGGCCCATTGGACGCCTTTGACTCCCCTCACCCGGTACAGTTCGGTATCCTGGAGCGGCTTGATGTCGTCGATGAATTGCACTTTGGGATCCATCACCCAGACATCGGGAAGACCGACGTCGGAGATGAAGCTGAACGAGCGGGTCATCAGTCCGATAAAAATCGCCGGCTGCTGGGTCATGATCAGCGAGGCGAAAGTCAGGCCCATGACGATGCCGAGATATTTGCCGCGATCGCCCATCAGCATTTTGATGGCGATGTAGTTCATGGCGCCCTCCCCTGATCTGTTGAGGCCATCCGGCTGAAGGCGGCCAGCGAAAACCGGGCGATATGCGCCGCGGTGCGCTCGATTTGTTCGTCGCCGGCAACGAGTTCCGGGCAAATGCGGTCGATGATCGAGCGGGAATGCTTGAACATCAGGCATTGGCCGAGGATTCCGAGAATACAACGGTGAACGTTCTCTTCGCCATGGCCTGGCCCGATCAGTTTCGGCACGATGTCCTTGAGAATCTCGAATTGCGGAACAATGGCGATTTTAACGATGCCGTCGAGAGCCTCGGTCGGATCGGCAATTTCCCGTGCAATCAATTTGCCGTGATAGCCGAGGTTGCTTTCGTCCATCAGTTTATGAAGAAAGACCCGGATGAAGGCGGTCAACCGAACCGCCGCCGGAAGACGGTCATCTTTCGCCTGATCCTGGGGATAACGCCGGTCCGCCTGGCTGAACGCGTATGCCAGAGCCTCGGCATACAGCGAGGCCTTGGTCCGGAAATAATAATTGACTGAAGCCACGTTGACGTCGGCCTTGGCGCAGATTTCGCGTATCGTGGCTTCCTTGAAGCCTTTCCGGGCGAAGATTTCGACGGCCGCCAATAACACCCGATCCCGGGTTACATCATGGCTCATAAGCTCATTCATGAATTTCAAACGACTGTTTAAATCCACTGTATGAAACTTTGGCTGCGTTGTCAAGAAGAACTATTATAGAAAAGAAGGAGATCCTTTCACTTTCTAACCTAAGGCGGAGGATTCAGCTCTTAGGAGACGATCCAAAATAACTTCCACATGGCTAACAACGACCTGCCAGGTTTTAAAAACCTGGCAGGCCTTTGGCAGGAAAATGAGTTCCAGTCATATCCTTAACTGTTTCCGGCATGGGAAAAATAGTTTTGTCTGAAAAAAAGCGCCACCTTGACCAGGCCGATCAGGACCGGCACTTCGACCAGAGGGCCGACGACGGCGGCAAAAGCCTGACCCGATTGAAGGCCGAATACCGCAACCGCCACCGCGATCGCCAATTCGAAATTGTTGCTGGCGGCGGTAAAGGAAAGCGTCGCGCTCACACGATAGCCGGCACCGGCCCTGGCCGACATGGTAAACGTCAGCAAAAACATGACTAGAAAATAGATCGCCAACGGGATGGCAATGCGCGCGACGTCGAACGGCAATTGCACGATGTACTCGCCTTTCAGCGAGAACATGACCAGGATCGTGAACAACAGGGCGATCAGCGTCATCGGGCTGATTTTGGGAATGAATTTTTGTTCGTACCATTCCTGTCCTTTTCTACGCAGCAGAACGAAACGAGTGAGCATGCCGCCAAAAAACGGAATGCCGAGATAGATCAAGACACTTTTTGCCACTTCAAGCATCGTGATCGCCACTTCCAGGCCGGAGGCGATGCCCAGCCAATCCGGCAGCACGGTCACGAACACAACCGTGTAAACCGAGAAGAACAGCATCTGAAAGATCGAATTGAATGCCACCAGTCCCGCGCAATAGTCGGTGTCGCCTCCGGCCAGTTCGTTCCAGACCAGAACCATGGCGATACAGCGGGCCAGGCCGATGATGATCAGGCCGGTCATATACTCCGGATAATCGCGCAGAAAAACGACGGCCAGAGCGAACATCAGCACCGGTCCGATGAGCCAGTTTTGTACCAGGGACAACAGGAGAACCTTGACATTCCTGAAAACCCGGGGCAATTCCTCGTAGCGCACCTTGGCCAGGGGCGGATACATCATCAGGATCAGGCCGGCCGCTATCGGAATCGACGTGGTTCCGACCTGGAAAGTATTCAGCCACTGGATCAAGGCGGGATAAAAATAGCCGACGGCCACGCCTGAAGCCATCGCAATGAAAATCCATAAAGTCAAAAACCGGTCGATGAAACTTAACCGTCCGGCTTCACCGCGCGCGGCATCGGATTTTGAGCGGGATGTTCCCGAAGGCGGGCGATACGATGAAGAATCTGTTTTCGGCAGGCTCATGAAGATCTCCTCAATTCCAGGGATGATCGATTTTACCGATTTCGTTCAATTCGACGACCAGAGCCTCGCGGTTCATTTCTTCCAGAGGCAGCGCCAGCATTTTATTGATGCGGTGTTCAACCGCCCGGTAAGTGGCCTCGAACGCGGCTTCGACTTCCTCGTCGGTGCCTTGCGCATGTCCCGGATCGGCCAGCCCCCAGTGTGCTCTGGCAACTTGGCGCATGTAGGCGGGACAGGTTTCTCCGGCGGCGCTGTCGCAGACGGTAATGGCCACGTCAATCGGCTGATCCTCGAATATTTCCCACGATTTGCTGCTTAAGCCTTCGGTCGAAAGACCGTGCCGTTGCAATAAGGCCACGGCTCCTGCGTTGAGCCGCCCCAACGGCCGGCTGCCGGCCGAATAAGCCCGGATCCGGCCTTTGCCCAATTCGTTGAACAACGCTTCGCTGATGATGCTGCGGCAGGAATTGCCGGTGCAGATGACAAGGACGTTTAGCATGGTGTAATCCGATTTTGTAAGTAAACGAAGGGGTTCAAACAAGTGCTTTCTAACCGCCGCAACAGGACGAGCTCTTGTTTTCGGGCCGGCACGCAAACGGATTTTCGCCGTCCGAGGACGCGGTTTTATCGTTAAAGGTCGGTATTTCGGCCAGCGAATGAAACGACTCCCAGGCAATACCCTGAGGATCGGTAATCCAGTATTTGTCGGAACGCATGTAACAGCAGGCGGCCTGCTCCTGACTCTCGACGGGTCGTTGCGTCGCGTCCAGGCGCTGTTTGATGTCGTGCAGTTCCAGTTCGTTCTCGGTTTGAATGCCGAGATGGTCGACCCCCACTTTTGCGCTGCGGCTGGAAATGGCGAAATTGACGCGGGGATCGTCCAGCATCCATTTCGCATAATCGTCATGCCGAACCGACGGAGAACACCCGAACAGAGTGCTGTAGAAGCGGATGTTTTGATCGAGATCGTTTACCGATAGGTGAATATGAAATCGTTTCATAAAAATGCCTTTAAATAGATATATGAATAAGCGAATGTATTAAACCAAAACCAACCCCGGCGTTAAGTAAGTACGGCAAGGATTACACGTTCTATAGGTAGAATCGACTCGAATTAATCGACCGGGATTAAACGCGGCAATACACGGCCATGTCCGCTCTGCTCGACATGCTTCGCAGGCGCTCCAGATCATTCTGAAACTGCTCGCCCTGCTCGACCGCAGCCAAAGCATTTTTTAACAACGGATACGTCCACTCGGGCAGCTTCGGATTGATTTGATAATACACCCATTGTCCCTCGCGGCTGTCCAGCAACAGGCCGCACTGGCGCAACTGCGCCAGATGCCTGGAAATCTTGGGCTGCGACAAAGCCAGGGCCGCGGTCAGCTCACAGACGCAAAGTTTGCCTTCTTTCTGCAGAATGGTGACGCACCGCAGACGGGTTTCATCGGACAAGCATTTGAAAAATTGAGCTGGGGACATTGAGGTCTCAAATATTTATATATGGATTATCATATATAAAAAGAGTCTGGCGTACAACCTATCAGGCAACGTCAATACGATTTTCCCCGTGCTTATTCCCTTTATGTGCTTCCCCTTGACTGAAGCCTTGAGATTTTTTCCATCTCCGGATATTCAATGCCATGGCAATATGGGCGATAGTAAACAGGGCACGCCTAGTTAAGGCTAAGGCATCGGACTTATCTCTACCTCGTCTCTTGATTTGATGAATAAAACCACATCTGATAGATGCTCATCAGGATTTGTATGCCCATGGAAACGCCCATCAATGCTCCGCAGGTGACCACGACATAGGCAAATTCCGGGAATACCTTGGTAATGAACCAGGACGAAACGTCCAACAGCATCGCAACGAACGGTATCGCCACGGTAATTCGTTTGATGATTACGTTCAAATCGCAAAGAAGAAATATCTTGCCGATAAAGAACAGAATAAAAGCGATCCCGAACAAATGGATATGGGAAACCCGGATTAAAAAGGGAAGCGTTGCGCCCCCGGCATGGGCCACTTCGGCTACGCCGGCATAGTTGGTAAGATCCGGCAGCGACGGATTCACGGAGGGCGTATGGCATCCGATGCAGTCGCGATTGAGAATGGGCGCGATGTGGTCGTTATATTCCGGCTCCTCGGCGCCTTGCTGTATCCATTTCAAAATGACGTCCTTATCGCTCTTGTATTTTAAATTGGGCTCCATAATGCCGTTAATCGCAGATCCCAGACGGGTTTGATCGTGGGATCCGTGGTAGGCCACCATGACGTCGTCAATGGACAAACCGGATTTGCCGTCTTTTCCCTGATAGGTGTAATACAAATTGACGAGCGCCACCAGATACCCGATCCCTATCGTCAGTAAAAAAGCGGTGTTCAAAATTCTTTCGCTGATCGAAATATCCTTGAACCGTCTGTAAAGCCCCAAGCGGGGATCCATTTCGAAGCGTTCGTGAGAAGATTCGCCCATGATTTTTACCTTCGGTTAATAGATGAAGGGAATTAGGATGCAACAGAAGCCGCTCCGGCCTGATAGCGATTTTTCGGACCGGAACAGCGGAAGGGATGGCTTGGTTTAAAAAATCAGCCAGCCGTTCAGGAATAACGTGTTGTTGCTGCTGGCGTTTCTGCTCGATCCGTCGTAGTTGTACTCGGAACCGTCGAATTTGGTGTAGGCCGTATATTGCAAGGCAAAACGCAGATTCAGCCAGGGCGCCCAAGTGGAATCGGATTTTCCGAAAGGCACATAGTCGAGTTCGGCAATAAAGCCTTCGCTGTTGGGTTTCCTGGCGGTATTTCCCGAATAAAGCAGGGGATCGTAGGAACCGGTAGTTCTGAAATAGCCCAGATTGATCGTGTAGGTCTGGTCGTAGGTATAAGAGCCGTTGGTGTGCAACGAAAACAGCCGGTTATTCACGTTCTGAGAACTGCCGAACTGATTGCTGGCCGCCAGCGTCTGATCTTCCCGAATATAGGAGGCCTTGTATTCGAAGATGTGTTTCTGGGAGCCCAGGAATTGATAGTTCGCATCGACGCCCAGGTCGGAATATTCGTCATTGCCGAAGGTGTGATCCCGGCCGGGAACGATATTGGCCCGCAAACCGAAGGTGCCTAATGCAAAATAATGGCCGCCCATTTGATGTTGCAGCGCGACGCGCCAATAGGGTGCGCCCCCGTCGATCTTGTTGGCCGTCGCCGACTCCGCTATCCCGACGTTTCGTTGAAACTGCGTCGAGAATTGAGCGTAGGCGCCCGCTTCCAGATAGAGCAGGTTGTTCCACATCATGTAGGCGGTGGCGCCGCCGGCGTTTTGCGCCAATCCGCCCTCGATCAGCGTCGACGCGCCGGGGGTATTGGTGAGAGGAGATTCGGTATAGGGAAATCCCCAAACCGGCGTGGTGTTCCACAAATCCTGCACCGTTGGACTGTTGTTGAACGAAACGCCATAGACCAAGTCTTTATTTCCCAGTCGAGTCCGGTCCGCCAGCCGGATGTCGGTATTGTCAAGTTCCAGAATGTCTTCGATGCCGTTATAGGTCAATTGAACGAAAGCACCCAATTTCGAATACACCTTGCCGGCATAGAAGAGGCTGGCCTCGTCGAAAGATGCGTTGTTATTGGTGTTGTATCCTGGAGCGGCGGGTTCGGACAGCTTGTTGTCCAGATGAGTGAACGAGCCGACCACCATCGCGCTGATCGGCGGCAATTTGGAGTTGAAATCGGAACCCGAACTGCTCATCGTGTAACCGTTGAGCTTGAAATCCCGCCCCGTCGGCGTCAGATTGGGACCGAACGACTGAGTGTGACAAGTCGAGCAGGACAGGCCGGTCTGGCGCGCAAAGCTGGGCACCGCTTCGGCATTGATCGAAAACAATAAAATTGTCGATAGGATGAATAAACTATTAAAGAAAGAAGATTTTAACTTCTTCTGAACGGCATTTTCCCGAGTGGGCGATAGAAATAAAAGCATGCAATTCCCCTATGATTTTTGTTGCCATTATTAAAATCTATTTCCTCTTAATAAAGCATTAAAATAATATTAATATTTCATTAAATGACTCTATTTTGAAATGTTATGGCTGTCCGTTCGCTCCAAATTCGACTTTGAAGCATTACAGCCTGGGCCGGTAAAATAACTGCCGGGAATCGACAATCGGACATCAACCGCCGTTAACAACAGGCCGTTCAACGGCGGTTGATTATAGGTAACAGCCGGACTTATCGTCCGTCACAAGGCTTCAGGGGCTTGCTCCGCTAGGGATAAGTAGCAGGCGCTTCGAAACCTGTGACCGAGAACCATTTGAATTCCGACCCCGACAGAACAAAAATGATCGGGGCGACGCAAGGGTTGGGAAGTTCCACTTTGGCTTTGATATCCGAATTACCGGTTGCAGTTGCAGGAAACTGGCCTGTCACGACATTTTTAACGACTACCGAGTCCTTGCCGTTTACCGATTCTTCGGACAAACAACTGACCGCTGCCCGAAAATACGGCTCGTCATTGATCCCTCTGAGCTCGGGAGGAACCACGTCGTCGTCGGTAAATACCAAACCGCGCACATGAATGACCAACAGTCCGTCGGAAAACAGTTTTCCCGTGGCGGACTTGGCTACCACCCAGGGCAGTTCGTCGCCCGGAATTCCCCGGATTGCATTGATTTCCTCTATAAAAGGCCCGTCGACTCCGTACATTGTTTTAAAGCTCAGGACTTCTTTCTTAACCGATTGAGAATTCGAATAGCCCGTATTGTCGGCGAAGCTTGCAACTGACAGGAAGCATAGAGCCAACGTGAAAATGATTTTTTGCAACATGACCATCACCCTCATAAATTAAGTTAATAAGCGATTTCCATTAATCCGCGCTCACATGCAGATTAATCTATGGTAAATGGGTAAATTCGACTCATTACATCGCCCGTTAATAATGGAATTTACCGTTTTTGATGCGCTCCTATGACGTACTTGGGGCGAACCACGACCGAATCTCCCTGCACTCCATGGAAGATTCAACAACGCATGAAAAATACCGCAAGCGCCGCTGCTTTACAGCTTATTCAGAAACAAAAGAATAAAGATAAACGACGACGCTCATGGGCTGGCAGACAGCCCTTCCGCAACGGCAATCAGTGTCTCTTTTTTATTTTTCCAAGCGTATAAATCAACTAGATGGATAAACCTCGGTTTTTCGGACGATCAGTTTGACTAGCTTATAAAACTAAAGGGGATGGATTTCGAAAATACATTTCATATCCTGCATTATTTATATCCGCTTCGGAGAAGAAAAAGTTCAATCCACACGTAATTTTTCTGAATAAAACTTTTTTGAATTCAAGGCAATAAATTGTAATTTTTTATCTTCCGCTTCTGAATTTTACGGAATCGATCCGGTATTTTTTCAATTTGCCGTAGACCGCCCTGGGTGTGATTCCCATTTCCGCGGCTACTTGTTTGACATCCCCGAGATTATTCTGCAGGGCCTGACGTAAGTAGGCCTGCTCTGCATCGGCCAGAACTTTTTGCTTGAACCCCGCCCAGTGGCCAAAAGGCAAGAAGGTCTGCTGCTTTTCGTCCAGTTCCAATTGCGTCAATTCGTCTCCTTTGCAGAATAACACGCTGCGTTCCAGGGTATTTTCCAGTTCGCGCACATTGCCGGGCCAGGGATAGGCGCGTATTCGGCTCATCACCTCGCGGCTGACCGACTGGATGTTTTTACCGTATTTGTCGTTGAGCCGCTTGAGTATCAGTTGCAACAGATGCGGAAGGTCTTCCGGCCTTTGCGCCAGGGGCGGAATCCACAGGCGCACGACGTTCAGCCGATAAAACAGATCCTGCCGGAAAAGCCCCTGCTCCACATGCTGCTCCAGTTGCCGGTTGCTGGCGGAAACGATGCGCACGTCGACGCTCAACGTCTGTTTGCCGCCGACCCGTTCCATCTCGTTTTCCTGTAAAACGCGAAGCAGTCGGGTTTGCGCTTCCAGAGACAGGGTATCCACTTCATCCAGAAACAGGGTGCCGCCTTCGGCTCGCTCGAAGAAGCCCTGATGAACCTCGACCGCGCCGGTAAAGGCGCCTTTCTCGTGACCGAACAGGGCGCTTTCGAGCAGGCTGTCCGGAATAGCGCCGCAGTTGATGGCCACGAAAGGCCGGTGGCTGCGATCGCTCATCGCATGGATCGCGCGGGCGATCAGCTCCTTGCCGACGCCGGTGGCGCCGATGATCAGGACGGTCGCCCGGGTCGGCGCCACGATCTCGACTTTCTGCAGAACCTGCTGCATCGCCGGCGATTTGGCGATGATTGCGGGCGGCGGCCTCACCGGGTGCCGCTTGGGTTTTTCCCACCAGATATTGCGCATGCGTTCCTCGATCCTGGAATGCAGCGCCGCCATTTCCGATTTGTCTTCCCGGCAATCTTCCCGGCGGTATACAAGGCCGGGTCTACCCTCGGCCCGAGCGGGGTCGGTATGAATGCAGACTTCGCAGCCGCCGTGTTTTCGAGCGATGCTCTGCTTGATTTCCACCTTGGCATAGCCGAAATTCCGGGCGGCAATGCCGCCGAACACGCTGGAAGTCATGCGGCACAATTCGGGAAAGTTGGTGACGCCCTCGCCGAAGGGACAGCGGCTGTTGACCACGGTAATGCTGCCGGCATCGGCCGACGCCAGTGAAAAATGGCCGCCGATGCGGTTTTTCAGGCCTAAGATCAGATCGATGTAACAAGTACGGTTCAGGTCGCCCTCTTGACCGTATTCGTCGCGATAGGTCTGTTCGAAGTAACGCCCCGCGCTTTTGGCAATGTGTTCGATCAACAGTTCGCAATGATCCCCGCCTTGCTGTTCACAGGCGTGCATCAGTTCGAGAATGAAGGTTTGCAGAAAAAAGACCGGAGACAGATCGGAAAATTCGTGTTCGCTCATGTCGGCAGAAAAGTGAATTTTAATTTCACGAATTGAACCACGAGTTCATACCGATGGCAATTCAGATTTATTAAGCCTTTGATATTTTGGTAAAAATATCCAAAAAATGCTTGGCCCGGATATTGCTTTTGTCATCTTAAGATGACTCCGAAGTGAATTCTTCGTGAACATCTTTAACCCTAATAAATTTCGAGGAGAGCTTATGAATACCGAGAGACCCCCATTGAATCCGCATCCGTTGAGCGAATACGTCGCCTGGGCCGGAAGCCGCAACCGCGAACCGATACTCGGCGTTTTAAAGGAAAAACTTCCTAAAGAAGCCGGCCGAGTTCTGGAAATGGCCAGCGGCAGCGGCATGCACATCAACTATTTCGCGCCGCATTTCGAGCACCTGCATTTCCATCCGACCGACAAGGATGAAGCAGTGTTTGCGAACATCAAAAAGCTGACGACCGAACACGGCAACGACAATATCGCCGATCCGGTCCACCTGGATCTGACCGATCCCGATACCTGGTTCAACCCCGGCAAGAAGAATTCTTTCGATGCGATCTTCTGCATCAATATCTTTCAGGTCGCGCCGATTTCGATTGCCGACGGCATGATGGAATGCGCCTCGCATCTGTTGAGCGATAACGGCATTTTGTTGATCTATGGACCGTTCAAAGTGGAAGGAAGCTTTACCACGGCATCGAACGAAGAATTCCATAATACCCTGGCTTCGTATCAAGTGGCGGAATGGGGCTTGAAAGACGTGGCGGATTTGAAAAAAGCGGCGGCGAATCACGGAATGGAATTGAAAGAAATCATCGACATGCCGGCCAACAACTTTTCGCTGATTTTCGGCCGGAGTTAACAAACCGAAAAACGGACATGGGCAAAAATCTCAATCAGGGCCGTTTTTCCGGCATGGATAATTTTGCCGCCATCGGCCCCGATACTTGAAAACAACGGAAAAAATCCTTGACGATGGACTATGCAATCAAGCTGATCGAGTGGTTCCGCCGGCTATTCCGATTAACCGATTCGGCCAATGCGCCCGGTTCCGCCGATTTGCCGAATTTCTCCCCTCCATTGAAACTGTTGAGATCGACTTATGACGAAGAAAAAAGCTATGGTGATATTGGGCGTCGGGCCGCAACGAGGACTGGGGGCGGCCTTGGCTCAGCGCTTCGCGGACGACGGCCTTCAGGTTTTTATCGCTGGGCGCAGCTTGTCGAAGCTGGAAACGGTCGCATCCTCTCTCGCGGCCCGAGGTGGCGCCGTCAGAGCCCTCGTCGCTGACGCCACCGTGGAAGCCGATGTGGTGCAATTGTTCGAGTCGGTGGCTCGGGAAGGCTGTGTTCTGGAAATTGCCGCGTACAATGTCGACAGCAATATTTCGGCGCCGTTTCTCGAAACCGACATCGACACTTTTACGACTTTGTGGCGGCAAAACAGCCTGGGGGCGTTTCTGTTCGGGCGGGAGAGCATCAAGCAGATGCTGCCGAGACGGCAGGGCACCCTGTTTTTTACCGGAGCGACCGCTTCGCTCCGGGCCAGGCCCCCGTTTACCGCCTTCGCCGCCGCCAAAGCCGGGGTGCGGGCGCTGGCTCAAGGTCTGGCACGGGAGTTCTCGCCGCAAGGCATTCATGTGGTCCATTCCGTGATCGACGGCGTGATCGACGGAGAGCGCGCTCACCGGCAATTTCCTCAGTTCGTCGCCGCGAAAGGGCAGGATGGCCTGTTGCTGCCCGAAGCCATCGCCGAAACTTATTGGCAGTTGTACAAACAGCACCCCAGCGCCTGGACCCATGAGATCGATTTGCGCCCCTTCAAGGAGCCGTTTTGAGAGATTTTGAAACCGCCCGGTGAGGCCTATCCTCCGGGCGCACTTCAATTTCGACGTCCGCCGGGGATGAGCGGTTTCTCTTAGCCCAGCGCGGACTCTTGGGACCGGGAGCCGAGCAAATCCATCAGCTTGTGCCCAGGAACGGGAGGACTCAGATAAAATCCCTGGATCAGATCGCAATCCCGGTCCAGTAAGAACGCCAGTTGCTCTTCATTTTCCACGCCTTCGGCCACGATTTTTTGCCCGAGCGAATGGCCCATGTCGATGATGGCGCGGGCAATGCGGGCGTCCTTGGCATTGAAGGTGATGTCCTTGACAAAGGACTGGTCGATTTTCAGGATATCGATGGGAAAGTTTTTCAAGTACGAAAGCGAAGAATAACCGGTGCCGAAATCGTCGAGGGCGATGCTGATTCCCATTTTTTTCAACTGATTCAACTGAAACTCGATGCGCTGGGTATCTCCGATCAGCATCGACTCGGTAATTTCCAGCTCCAGGTATTCCGGAGCGAGGTCCGCATCTTTCAGGGCGTCTTCGACAATTTGCAGAAAATTGGGATCGGAAAATTGCCGGGCCGAGATGTTCACCGAAACCCGGCGCAGATGATAGCCTTCGTTCAGCCAGGACTTGAGTTGCGCGCAAGCGGTCCGTAAAACCCATGTTCCAAGATCGATAATGAGGCCGGTGTCTTCCGCGATCGGGATAAAATAATTCGCCGGGATCATTTTATTCTGTGCATAGTCTCCCTGAAACCAGCGAATCAGGACCTCGGCGCCGCAAAGTTCCCTGTTGTCGGCCGTGTATTGCGGTTGATAGTACAGTTGCAACTCGTTTTGCGAAATGGCTTTCCGCAAATTCGATTCCAACGCCAGGCGATCCTGCGTCGCGGAAGTAAAATCCTTTTTAAAAAACTGGTAGTTGTTGCGTCCCTTGTGTTTCGCCTCGTACATGGCAATATCGGCGTTTTTGATCAATACCTCGGCCAGCTCGCCGTCTTCCGGGTAAATCGAAATGCCGATGCTCGCACCGATGAAGACTTCCCGGCGCTGAATGTAAAATACTTCCGACAGTTTCTCAATAATTTTGTTGGCGATCAGCGAAGCGGAATAGATCGCCTGTTCATGGGATTTCTCGTTGAGCAGAAGCACGGCGAATTCGTCCCCGCTCAAGCGGGCGACGATGTCTCCCTTGCGCGTGATCGCCAGCAGTCTTTTCGCGGTCTCTTTCAACAGCTCGTCGCCGGCATCGTGGCCGAGATTGTCGTTCACCGCTTTGAACCGGTCGAGGTCGATAAAAAAGATGACGGCGTGTAAATTGTACCGTTGGGAAGTCGATAAAAACTGGCCCAGACGCTCATAAAACATGACGCGGTTCGCCAGACCGGTCAGGTCGTCGTAGTGAGCAATCCTGATGATGCGTTTTTCATCCAGCTTTTGCCGGGTGATGTCGGCCAGCGTGGCGAAATAAAACGCTTGCTCGCTGTCGCCGTTGATGAAAGTAATCTCCAGTTTACCGGGAAAATGGCGGCCGTTCTTCGGCCGGCAGTTGACTTCACCAGACCAGTATTTTTTACGCTTGTCCTTTAACTTCGCGGCAAAGGAAGGCGTGAATTTGACGCCTTCTTCACTGGCAATCATCATCGACAACGGCTGGTTTTCCAACTCGCCCGGCGGATAACCGAAGAGTTCGCAAAATGCGCAGTTGCTTTCTTTAACGTGCAGGCGTTCATCCAGTAAGGCATAGTTTACGTGGCTGACTTCAAGAATATTCGACAGTAATTGCAGCCGGTTGTTTGCCGCCGCCTGATCAATCGATTCCGGCTGTTCCGGTGGCGGAAAGGAACGGCCCGGCGCGATCTGCAACTTGGATCCGCCCTGCCTCGCTGCCCCCGAGTTGACGTTCAGATAAAGAATACCGGCAGCGCCGAGACCGTTGACGAACACCAGAGGCTTTGCAAAATCCAGTTCCGGATGAAAATACGCCGACAACAGGTACAAAAAATCCGTTAAGACAAGGCAAAAAGCCGTAAACATGAGCGTCTTGTATTGGGTAATCATTCGCTTTTCAGTTAAGTACCGAAGCCTGGTGAAATGATTTTTCCGGTTTCAATCCTTCATCAAGTACGGCGGAAAGAGTTCATGCCGGCAATTGAATTAAGTCATTCATGATAATGGAATATGTGCACAATAGCATTAAATTTATCGGCATCCTGCCGGCCGGAAATTCACGATAGCCTTCCCCGGCTGATACTCGAAAGCTTTGCCCGGAGCGCAATCATCGATCCGGCTCCGTCACGATTCCGACCGAGGCCGGCGACAGGCAAAGACTCAGCAATGTTTCCCACGGATCGCCCGGCTCCTGCCCTTTGATCTGCCGGTCGACTCGAGCGCTCCGGAGCAGTATCTTGTCGAGATCGGCCTGGCTCAGCCGGTCGAGAGCAGAACTTATCAGCGCCTTGCGATTGTCCCTGATTTGGTGGTTTCTGTATACGGTTTCCCGATTCCGGCCCTGGGCTAAGGCCTGTTTGATCTTGCTCAATGTCCTCGCCTCGCGCGTCAACGCCCACAGCACGATGGGCGCGGCGATGCCCTCGGCTTGCAAAGCCGACAGTATTTTCATGGTTCTGTGCGTATCGGCGCGCAGAACGCTGTCGATCAGCTTGTACACGTCGAAGCGGGAGCTGTCGGCGACCACGTCGAGAATCTGCCGAGCGCTGAGCGGTCCTGCGCCATAGAGGATGTAAAGCTTTTCTATTTCCTGAACGGCGGCCAGCAGGTTGCCTTCGACCATGGCCGCCAGCAGCCGGACGCCTTCGGCTTCGGCACTCAGCCCCCGGCGCTGCAAACGCTGCTGTAGCCATCGGATCAATTCCTGACCGTCGACCGGCCAGACCTGAACCACGACGCCTGTCTTGTCGACTGCCTGAAACCAGTGCGATTTCAAGGTTTCACCGGTGAGTTTATCCATCGTGATCAGCAGCAACGTATCTTCGGGAGGATGCTGACAATAGGCCATCAGAGCCTTGGAGCCGTCGGCTCCCGGCGTGGTTCCGGGCAGCCTCAAATCGATCACTTTCTTATCCGAAAAGATCGACAGTGTGCCCGCGTAAACAGTCAGATTGCTCCATTCGAACCCGGCATCGGCGGAAAATATCTCGCGCGTTTCAAAACCCGCTTTCCGGGCAGCCGCCCTGACCGCATCGCAGGCTTCGCCCAGTTGCTGGGGCTCGTCGCCGCTGACAAGATAGACCGGAGCCAGGCCTTGTTTGAGATGCTGGTCCAGTTGCTCCGGTTTTAGCCGCATGTTATTTGGAAGCCGCCTGCAGCTCCAGCCGCGCCCGGCTCAAAATGCTTTGAATGGCCTGTTGATACATTTCGTCACGAATCACTCGTTCTTCATTATCCTTGGCGATAATGTCCTGCTGATCGTTGAAATATTCGCGCCTGAGCCGCAGCGGCTGCCTTTCGAGCAATAATTTTCCTTCCTTGTACAATTCGTAATCCAATTGGTAATCCAGTTCGACTTCGTTCGAGCGGCCGCGCGAACTCAGCGACAGGACCCGGTGGCGAAAGTCCTCGTTCAGAATTTTGACCGTCACTCCGGCTTTTTCCGGCGAATCGGCCAGTTTGCTCGCCGACGAACCCAGTACGCCTTTCAATTGCTCGCGAAGCTGGAGAGTACCGCCGTCCCAATAAATCGATTTAATCTCCTGAGCCACTTCGGTGGAGCTTCCGCGCAGATGGTAACCGCAAGCACTCAGCAGTACGGAAAAAACAAGAACAGCTATTTTTTTACGCAACATCCCGACTCTCGGCAACAAAAAATCACTCAACCACGATATTAACCAGTTTTTTAGGCACGACAATCACCTTTCTGACCGGCCGGTCTTCAATAAATCGTTTGACATGATCGTCAGCGAACGCCAGCCGTTCGATTTCAGCGGCAGACGCCGCAGCCGGAACGGTGATTTTGCCGCGCAGCTTGCCGTTGACTTGAATGACCAGCTCCAGGCTGTCCTGGGTCAGCGCCGAAGCGTCGACCGTCGGCCAGGCAGCGCCGACGATCGCTTCCGGATGCCCCAGCTCCTGCCACATCCGATGGCAGATGTGCGGCACGATCGGCGACAGCATCAGAACGATGGCTTCAAAGGCTTCCTGGCGCAAGGCCCGCGCGTTTTCCGATTCGTCATTGAAGCGCGCCAGGGCGTTCACCAGCTCCATGTTGGCGGCGATTGCCGTGTTGTAGGTATAACGCCGGCCGTAGTCGTCGGTGACCTTGGCAATGGTCTGATGCAACTGTCGGCGCAGCGTTTTTTGCTCTTCGGTCATGGCCTGCCGATCGAACGGCCGGCTTGCTCCACCGGATGCCACGTGTTGATGGACCAGTTTCCACAGCCTTTTCAGGAAGCGGAAAGCGCCTTCGACGCCGCTGTCCGACCATTCCAGGGACTGCTCCGGAGGCGCGGCAAACATGATGAACAAGCGCACGGTATCGGCGCCGTATTGATCGATCAACGCTTGCGGATCGACGGTATTGCCTTTGGATTTCGACATCTTGCTGCCGTCTTTCAGCACCATGCCTTGAGTCAGCAGGTTCTTGAACGGCTCGCCGCAGCGCAAAAGACCTTCATCGCGCAGCAATTTGGTGTAAAACCGGGCGTACAACAGATGCAGGATCGCATGCTCGATGCCGCCGATGTAGTGATCCACCGGCAGCCAATAATGTACGCTGTCCGCCAGCATGGCATCATCGCTAATGCCGGCAAAACGCGCAAAATACCAGGACGATTCCATGAAAGTATCGAAAGTATCGGTTTCGCGGCGCGCCGCTTTGCCGCATTGCGGACACTCGACCTGCGAAAAGGTGGGATGCGCCACCAGAGGCGATTGCGATCCGTCCAGCACAACGTCCCGCGGCAATTCCACCGGCAGATCGCTTTCCGGAACGGGCACCGTTCCGCAATCGTCGCAATAGATCACCGGAATCGGCGCTCCCCAGTAACGCTGGCGGGACACGCCCCAGTCGCGCAGCCGAAACCGTACATGCTTGTCTCCGAGATCCTTGGCTTTCAGATCGGCAGCGACCGCGTCAATGGCCTGCTTATGCGTCAGGCCGTCGTATTTACCGCTTTTGACCAGTACCATTAACTCGTCCTTCGCCGCATACCAATCCTGCCAACGGTTCTGATCAAAAGGCAGGTCGATTTGGCTGCCGCCGGCGTCCCCATAATCACTGCCGCTGCCAACTCCGGATGAATTCCGGCTAAAATCGATCGTTTTACGGTGCAAGACTTGTTTAATCGGCAAGCCGTATCTCTGCGCGAAATGAAAATCGCGCTCGTCATGCGCCGGCACTGCCATGACCGCGCCTTCGCCGTAACTCATCAGCACGTAGTTGCCTACCCAGACCGGCACTTTTTCTCCGGTCAGAGGGTGCGTGACCTGAATGCCGGTCGGCATGCCTTTCTTTTCGACGGTCGCAAGATCGGCCTCGGCGGTACCGGTCTGCTCGCATTCGTGAATGAAAGCGGCAAGCTCCGGATTATTCCTGGCGGCCTGAGCGGCCAAGGGATGCTCTGGGGCGACCGCGCAGAAAGTGACGCCCATGATCGTATCGGCCCGGGTGGTATAGACCCACAACAAGTCCTGTTTGCCGTCAAATTCGTAGGGAAAGGCGAAGCGCACCCCGTAGCTTTTGCCGATCCAGTTGACCTGCATGGTTTTGACCTGCTCCGGCCAGCCGTCCAGAGTCTCGAGCGACTGGAGCAGTTCATCGGCGTAAGCGGTGATTTTCAAAAACCACTGGGCGATTTCCTTGCGTTCCACCTGGGTGTCGCAGCGCCAGCAACAGCCGTCGATGACCTGTTCGTTCGCCAGCACGGTCATGTCGTTCGGGCACCAGTTGACCGGCGCGGTCTTTTTGTAGACCAGGCCTTTTTCCAGCAGCTTCAGAAAGAACCACTGTTCCCAACGGTAATAATCCGGATCGCAGGTAGCGATTTCCCGGTTCCAGTCGTAGCCGAAACCCAGGCGCTTGAGCTGGCCTTTCATATAAGCGATATTTTCATAGGTCCAGTCGGCGGGATGGACGCCGTGCTGCATCGCGGCGTTTTCCGCGGGCAGGCCGAACGCATCCCAACCCATCGGCTGCAGCACGTTCTTGCCGAGCATGCGCTGGTAACGGCTGATCACGTCGCCGATGGTGTAGTTGCGAACGTGCCCCATGTGCAATTTACCGCTGGGATACGGAAACATCGACAAGCAATAATACTTGTCCTGGTTGGCGGTCTCGGATACATTAAAGACGCCCGACTCTTCCCAAATTTTCTGTACGGCTTGCTCAATGGCCAGCGGCTTGTAAATTTCTTCCATCCTTCTCGTCTTTTACCGGTCAAAAGCGTTAGAATACCGCACTGTTAAGTAAATCTAAAGAGCCATTTTCAGGAGTAGTACCGTATGAAGAAAAATAAATTTATCCAGGCTTACAACGACATCGTCAGGCATCTTTACGAAACGATGGACGAGACCCTTCATTCCCTTGCGGAAGCGCTTGAAATTTCGAAGGAAAAAGCCGGAAAAGACAGCGACCTGAGCAAAGAGGAGTTGAACCGGGTCGGCGATTACGTCAAGCGCGACGTGGAAACCGCGGCGCACGGTCTGACCGAAAAAAAGGATTCTAATTCTCTTTCGGAATGGTTCAAATTTGATATCGAACTGATCGAAAATTTCACGCTGGACGCCTTCCTCAGCGTGGCCGACAAGACGCGCATCGAACTGGCGAAACTGGGGGAGCTGGCCAAAACCCATCGCTACCAAAGCGGCGACATCACCCTTCCCGGCACTTTCATTTGCGATAACTGCGGCAAGGAAATCGCCTTCAAAACCACCAGCGAAATTCCGGAGTGCCCGGTATGCCATGCAAAAACCTTTGTCCGTATTTGATATTAGCGATCGAAACCTTATAAAATAAGGTTTTTTCATCTTGGCAGTTTTATAGGTAGCAACATGCGCAGAGTCATTTTCAATCAGAAAGGCGGTGTCGGCAAATCGACGATTACGTGCAATCTCGCCGCGATCAGCGCCGTTGAAGGAAAGCGTACGTTAGTCATCGATCTCGACGTCCAGGGCAATTCGACGCAATACCTGTTGGGCGGAAAAGTCAGCGACAGCGACAGGACCATTGCCCACTATTTTAAAGATTGCCTCAGCCTTTCGCTGTTCGGGAACAATAACAATTCCGGGCTTGAAAATGCGATTCACGAAACACCGTTTCCCAATCTGTACGTCATTCCGTCGCATCCCGATCTCGAGCCGCTGCAAGGCCGGCTGGAGTCGCGCTTCAAGATCTTCAAACTGAAGGAAGGGCTCGATAATCTGCGAGGCTTCGATTCGATCTACATCGATACGCCGCCCATCCTCAACTTTTACAGCCAGTCGGCCTTGATTGCAGCCGACAAATGCCTGATTCCGTTCGATTGCGACACGTTTTCCCGTGAATCGCTCTTGACCCTGATGCAGACCATCTCCGAAGTCAAGGCCGATCACAACCAGAATCTGACCATCGAAGGCATTGTCGTCAATCAGTTCCAGAAACAGGCCAATCTGCCGCGCCAACTGGTCGATCAACTGATCGCCGAAGGACTTCCGGTGCTGTCCGCGATGATCTCGCCTTCGGTCAAGGTCAGGGAATCGCACAGTCAGGCTCAACCTTTGGTCCATTACGTCCCCAATCACAAACTGACCGACGAATACCGCGCCTTGCATGCCGAAATTCACGGCGGCTGATTCCGTTTCGACGCGGAGCGCAGGTTGAGAAGACAACCGCCAAGGACGCCGTCGCCATACCCCCTCCGGCCATTGGAAAACTGATCCGGTTGGGGTTCGCAAGCTTCATGTTAACCTCGCGGATGAGCTAAGGATTGCTTTCCGGAAGGCGCGCCATAGCCGTTTTACTCGGCAAGCAACCTGGAACGGTCTGTAATGCGCTGTTGCCGATTCCGACCGGCGCCGGATTGACTTACTGAAACAGGCCGGTCAACCGAAGCAGGATTCGATCATTTCAGGGATGAACCGTTATTTCGCTTCCGATAATATTTTTCTTCCGTAATTTTCAGTCGTCATGGTCAGTCTTTCCCTATCCGGCGCCAAGCCCTGGCTGCTTCCTTTGCTGTCCGGCATTCTGATCGGCACCAGTTACATCCCTTTCCCGCCCTGGGCAGCCCTGTTTTGTTTTGTTCCTCTATGGCTGTTCTGGCAAAGGCAGACGCGCCTGAGGGAGGTTTTCTTGGGCGGCTTGCTGACGTCGTTCGTATTTACTCTGATCGGCTTTAACTGGGTGACCTATTTGCTGCACGAGTTCGCCCACCTGCCCTGGCCCCTGGCGGTCGTCGGCATGTTGCTGTACGCCCTGGTTGCGCACCTGTTCGTTCCGCTCGCGGGCGTAGTATGGTTCTGGGGACAACGGAAGTTTCGCTGGCCCGAGCCGCTGTCGCTGGCGCTGATGGCGATGATCACGGTGTTGTGCGAAGCTTACTCATTGACTTTGTTCGACTGGAACTTCGGCTATTCCTGGTACGGCGCCGGACTTCCCATCTACCAATGGGCGGAAATCGTCGGCTTTAAGGGCCTCAGCGCCGCCACTCTGCTGTGCAATCTGCCTCTCCTGATCGCCTGGCGGAAACGGAAGCAACGTTCCGGCCAGACGATCGCGGCGGCCGTCCTTCTCGGTTTCCTGACCTTGAATGCCGGCGGCTTCTGGCTGAAAAACCGCCTGCCGGCTCCGGATGACCAATTCAAGGCGCTGCTGGTGCAGGCCAGCATCGAGAACTCGGAAAAAATGGCGGCCGAGCTCGGCCAGGGCTACCGTCCGGAAATTTTGAGACGCTATCTCGAACTGACCGACCGGGCGCTGCTGTCCCACCGGAACGAAACCATCGATTTTGCGGTCTGGCCGGAAACGGCCTTTCCGGCGCTGCTGGGAGAGGAGTTCGCCAATGAAGAATACCCTGCCGCGTTGAGCCAGTTTCTGAAGGCGCGGCAGCTCGCCCTGATTACCGGCGCCTACGGCTTCGACCGGCGGCAAGGGCTTCCGACCAATTCGATGTTCGTATTGAACAAAAACGGCGAGTTGACGCCGCCGCATTACAGCAAAACCATCCTGCTGGCCTTCGGCGAATACATACCGGGCGAGCGGATTTTTCCGGCCATTCGCAAATGGCTGCCGCCGACCGGGCAATTCGCAAGGGGTCAGGGACCGACGCAACTGCTGCAATGGAACGGCTACCGGATGGGGGGCCAAATCTGCTACGAGAGCCTGTTTCCGGAGTTTTCCTGGGCGCTGGCCGATCTCGGCGCCCAGTTCATCGTCAATGCCACCAACGATTCCTGGTACGGCACCTGGCAGGAGCCCTACCAGCACATGTACATGACGCTGGCGCGAGGGGTCGAGTTTCGCATCCCGGTGCTGAGAGTCACCAATACCGGCATATCCACGGTTGCCCTGGCGTCCGGCGATATTCTCGAACGCTCGCCGCTCCATCGCACCTGGACCGGTATCTTCGAAGTGCCCTATCGGGTCCATCCGGCTCCTACTTTTTATCAGCGATGGTTCCGGCTGGTGCCCGGCCTGCTTTGGACCGTTCTGTTCCTGTTGCTGGCGCTCGGCGCCTTCGGCCGAAAAATCGACGATCGACAAAAGCATTGATCTTTAAGACTCGGGAAGATCGACATGCCGTGACTTCGCCGAAACGTCAACAGGTTAGCGGCACCGGTTCTCTTTCGGGGCATCATCGGACAACATCGTTAATCGCTCACGTTGAAACGAAAAAATGGAGGCTCCGGACCTGCGAGGTTGCAAAAAACTCGCAGGTCTTCTTTAAGACTCGGTCATTTCCACGGTCAATGCAAACTGCATGAGGGGACTGACGCCGGGTCGGAGGCGGTTTGCGCTTGTCCGGTCAACAAGGGAGTTTCGGGATTTTTTCAGGATCCGCCCACCGGCCGGCTGGGAATTTCAAAAACAGCAGGCTCTTCACTTTCGGCGCTGCCCAGATAACGGTAAATAACCGCTCCCAAAGCGGCCCCGATGATCGGCGCCAGCCAGAACAGCCACAGTTGGGCCAAAGCCCAGTCGCCGACGTAGACCGCCACCGCCAGGCTTCGGGCCGGGTTGACCGAGGTATTGGTCACCGGGATGCTGATCAAATGGATCAAGGTCAGGCCGAGCCCGATGGCCAGCGGCGCAAAACCCTGCGGCGCCCGGCCGTCGGTCGCACCGAGAATAATCAGCAGAAACATCATGGTCATGACGACTTCGGTGACCAGTCCCGCCGTCAAGGAATAGCCCCCGGGCGAATGTTCTCCGTAACCGTTGGCGGCAAATCCGGCGGCCAGATTGAAGTCCGTTTTGCCGCTGGCGATTAGATACAGGACGCCGCCGGCGACAATGCCGCCCAACACCTGCGCGATTATGTAGGGCAATAACTTTCCCGCAGGGAAGCGTCCGCCTGCCCATAATCCGATCGACACCGCCGGATTTAAATGGCAGCCCGAAATATGGCCGATGGCATAAGCCATGGTCAATACCGTCAGGCCGAAAGCGAACGCCACGCCCAACAGCCCGATGCCCACATCCGGAAACGCCGCAGCCAGAACGGCACTGCCGCAGCCCCCTAAAACCAGCCAAAATGTTCCAAAAAATTCAGCAGCATATTGTTTCATGATTGGTACTCCGTAGGTTGTGGATAACGACAACTCGACGGTAAGGCGGTTGGATTCCGCTCTTTCCGGTTTTATTTTTCTTGATTGAACCAAACAAACATCATTTCCCTACAAACTGCATCCAGACTGATGACTGCAGATAGCGGTTACGGTCGATTGATCGTCCCTCTTTTGATTGCCGATGTCCGCGCAGAATCATGGACTGCCCGACCGTTGTGAAAAGCCAACGGCGGCTTGCTTCCGATTCCGAGAACGACCGATCGTACGGCTACGGTTTTGCACTATAGCCAGAGATACCGGGGCTGTCAATTACAGAGTTATTTCATCTTATTGAATTACAATGTAGATCGAATCATTTTCCGCTCGCAAGTCTACTCTTGTTGACTTCGATTCTTCTTAACCGAAGGCGGCCGTTCGTAATAAAATGGAGTTTTTAACGCTGTATTCCGACGATCCCCGATGAAATTCTCCCTCATCGTCCCGACCCTGAACGAAGCACCGTCGATATCGGCCTGTTTGGCAGCATTGCAACCGCTTCGGAACCGCGCTGAAATCATCGTCGTCGACGGAGGCAGTTTTGACAATACCGAAATCCTGGCCCGGAAATGGGCCGACCGGGTCGTTCGTTCGCCCAAAGGCCGTGCCCGGCAGATGAATCTCGGCGCGAAACTCGCCACCGGAGACGTATTGATTTTTTTGCACGCGGATACCTTTTTGCCTCCGGACGCTCTGGACCGGATCGAGCGGCAACTGGAAACGAACGGCGAATGGGGCCGTTTCGACATCCAATTGAGCGGCAGTCATTTCATGTTCAAGATCATCGCGCTGCTTATGAACTGGCGTTCCCGCCTTACCGGCATCGCGACCGGCGACCAGGTTTTGTTCGTCAGCAAAAAGGCTTTCGTCTCGGCAGGCGGCTTTCCCGACATCGCCTTGATGGAAGACATTGCGCTCTCGAAAGCGCTAAAGAAAATATCCCCGCCCGTCTGCCTAAAGACCAAAGTCGTCAGTTCCTCCCGGAAATGGCAGCAGGACGGCATTATCCGTACCATTCTGCTGATGTGGAGTCTGCGTCTACAGTATTTTTTCGGAGCCGACCCGGACGTTCTGGCGCGGCGTTATTACGGGAAGTCCCCGTCAAAACGCTAACGTACGGTCAGAGGCCTTTGTATGGGATTCGAAGCATGACGACCGAATTTCCGGCGTTCACAATAACACCCCCGTCCAGGCCGGACGGATTCTCTTCCCGGCCTGATCATTTTCCATTTTTTCGAAATCCAGGATGACCTACGCCTATCCCGACAGCGTATTGATGATTTTCTGCAAGGCACCCGAGCCCGGCCGGGTGAAAACCCGACTGATGCCGGAACTGACCGCCGAACAGGCGGCTGAACTGCATCAGGAACTCAGCATCCGAACCCTGGAGCTGGCAGCCCGAAGTTCCTTGTGCCCGATTCAGCTCTGGTGCGCGCCCTCGACCGGGCACCCTTTTTTCACTGAAGCGGCGGCAGCTTATCCGCTGCGGTTGAAGCAGCAGCGCGGGCGCGATCTCGGCGAACGCATGCATCGTGCGTTCCGCTCGGAACTGGCCCGTTACGCCAACGCCCTGCTGATCGGATGCGATTGCCCTTCGTTGACGGCGGCGGATCTGGCGGAGGCTCTGGAAGCGATCAACCGGGACTGCGACGCCGTGTTAAGTCCTGCCGAGGATGGGGGATACGTACTGATCGGGTTGATCCGACCCTGTCCCGAGCTGTTCGACGCCATGCCCTGGGGCACGGCGCAAGTCCTGGAGCAAACCCGAACGAGAATCCGCCGGAACCATCTTCGCTGCCGGGAGCTCAAGGAACAGTGGGACGTGGATACCGCCGAGGATTTGCTTCGCTTCAGAAAGCAGACGGCCTGACGGTCTTGACCGAAGCGTTATTGTGGAACGTTAACCGGTCTTCAGAAATTTGTCGGTCAGCGTGTTGCCGACCAAGTCGCAGACGGCCTGATCCGCCACCCCGACCACCTTGATGTGACTGCGGACGGTGCCGATATAATTTTCATGCAGATGCCCATGAAAAATCATGCGCACCCCCATCGCGGCCCCGAGCTCGCTGATCGCGCTGAAACCGTGCCGGTGCGAGCCCGGCGCTTCGTGGGTCACCAGGATGTCGGCCTTCAAACGTTTCAATTTTTCGAATTCGTCATGCCAGATGGCGGACTGATATTTCAGCGACAAGCCGGCTTGGGTGGCATGGCTCGGCTGCGAGTTTAAGTAGTGCTGCTTGTTGATCCATTTGGGCCGATGCGGCGGATACCAGACCCGGCCCAGAAATATGCCGCCCAAGCCGGCAATTTTCAGCCCGCCAATTTCCCGGACCGTCAAATGCAGGCCCCGGTCGGACAGGGAAGAATGAAACAGGTTGTGGTATTTGCCGGGCGATTGAAAATCATGATTGCCGGCGATCCACCAGATCTGGGTTAAACCGATGATTTCGTGAAGATAATTTTCAAGAGGCATGTCGAGATCGTAATCCCCCAGGAGCACGACGGCCTCAGGCCGGTATTCACGCACCACAGCAATCAACGGCTTAAAGTTTCCGTGAGGATCTCCGGCAAATAAGATTCTGTGGTTGTGATTCATGTTGTTGTAACTATGTAATGGTGATCAAACCGTGTCGCTGCATTCAATCTTAAATAGTACCATTAAAATCCTCATTAGAACCATCAAAGAAAAAATCCGGGCCGTCAAACTTCCCCTGCCGTCCTTCCGGACAATGTCCGCTTGCAACCTAGCGCCTTCACTGCGCATCTCCGACCGGGGCCGCATAGGCGTCGGCGACCAGGTCCTGCACATTATCGCCGGTTAACGAAGACAGAAAGGCCGTGATCGCCGACACCTCGTCCGCCGTCAGATTCAGCGGCCTGATCAACGGATCCAGATTCTCGTTGGCGATGCCGCCCCGATTGTAAAATTCGACTACCTGGGTTAACGAGGCCAGGCTGCCGTTGTGCATGTAAGGCGCCGTCAGAGCCACGTTGCGCAGCGACGGAGTCTTGTATTTCCATCGGTCTGCCGGATTTTGCGTGATTTCATAAAGGCCGAGGTCGTTGGCTTTTTCGGCCGAGACCGAGCGGATAATCTTCTCGTCAACGGTCACAAAAACTCCGGGCGCCAATTGCACGGGACGGCCGGACTTCGCGCCGCCCATCGCTTCGGCGTAACCGATGCCGGTATTGTGCAGATTGTTGTCGGTAAACAGCGCGTGTTTCGAAGTCACGGCGTGACACTGGGAACATCCGGCCTTGCCGGTAAAAAGTTTGAACCCTTGTTGCGCCCGGGCCTCCAGGGCTTTTTTATCCTTGCCGTAATACCAGCGGTCAAAGGGGGAGTTCGCCGAATTCAGGGCCCGCTCGTAACTGGCGATCGCCTGACCGATCGTCACCATATCCGGTCCTTTGCCGAAAGCTTTTTTAAACTGTTTCGGGTAATCGGCACTACGGTTGATCTTGTCGACGACATAACCGATCGACGGATTGCCCATCTCGTTAGGAGCCATTAACGGGCCCCACACCTGCTGTTCCAGCGTGGTTTCCCGGCCGTCATGGAACAACGATTTGAAATAGGCGACGTTGTACAGGGTCGGAGAATTCCGCCGAACCGTGCGTCCCTCGATCCCGACGGCCGTAGCCATTTCGTTGCTGGTAAAGCCCTGCTCCGGAATATGGCACATGGCGCAGGAAAACGTATTGTTGTGCGACAGGCGCCGGTCGTAAAACAGCCTGCGGCCGAGCCGGATTTTTTCTCCGGTTACCGGATTATCGGCGGGAACGTCGATTTTCGGCAAGCCCAGCGGCGGTCTCTCCACCCACCGGATTAGATTGGCCGGTTTGCCCTTGCGCTGGCTCAAAGCCACGGAACGAGTCTCGTAGTCTCTGCTTTCATAATGGGTCTTGTTGTCGCCAGCCGAAAACACGGCCTCGGCGGTCGCCTCGGTATCGGCCTTTTCTCGACCGGCCGTTTTCGGCGCCTCCGCGAGCAGCACGGTTTTGACGTCGTTGATCAACGTGTCCGGATGCAGAAACGACACGCTGTAGATATTGCGGATCTGCTTTTCCCGGTCGATCAGATAAACCCGAAGCAGATGGGAGTAAGTTCCGGTGTCCCGGCCTTGCGCATCGTACACTTTTTGCACGAGCTGCTTGTAGCCGGACAATATCGGCTGGAGCTCCTGTTCCGAGTGAGTCGTCAAAAAATGCCATTCGGCGCCCTGATCCTGAAAGCTTCGGCCATACGCTTTCATCGCCTCCGGCGTATCGTGACCGGGATTGAAGCTGAGCGTGACCAGCCGCAAGCGTTCCGCTAGCTCGGGTTCTTTCTTCAGACGGCTCTTGATTTTATGCAGGACCGCGGTCGCCAACGGACAGCCGTTGACGTCGCTGCAGGTCGAATAGATGAAGCTGAGCAGAACGATCTTGTCGCCCATGAGACCGTGCAGCTTGAGCGCCCTCCCTTCGGTATCGAGCACGTCGCCGTCGACGGCAACCCCCAAGGATGGAAGCCGGTAAGTGCCGGGCTCCGGTGGAGAAAAGCTCAGAGCGCCGTAACCGGGCGCGAGAACTGACTGCCCGGCAGAACCTGGAGCATCGGCATGAACGAGGCCGCTTGAAAAAAGGCAGAATAGTGCGGCGAGTAATTTCTTCCGATGCGGCCTACTCGTGAAGCCGGCTACGGGCAGGGCATCCTTTCCCGCCGTCAAAAAACTGGGCATTAGATTCTATCCGGCCTGGAATGAAACTCGGCAATCCCGTTCCTCTTTTCTTGTTCGCCGAAGCGTGAAAGAAGGCGGGTTTACCTTGAAGAGAATGAATCGGTCAGAAGTTCGTCCAGTCCCTGGACTTAACGGCGCCGGTCAATCAGGCGATTGCATCGGCTGCTTCAAGCATCTTGACCAGTTCGCCTTTCTCGAACAAATCGGTAACGATGTCGCAGCCGCCCACCAGTTCGCCTTTAATATAGAGCTGGGGATAGGTCGGCCAGTTGGAAAAGCTCTTCAACGCTTCCCGCAATTCGGGATCTTCAAAGATGTTGACTGCTTTATATTTGGCGTGGCAGGCTTCCAGCACCTGGACCGTCTGACCGGAAAACCCGCATTGAGGAAAGTCGGGAGTGCCTTTCATATAAAGAACAACCGGATTATTTTCAATCTGGCTTTTGATTCTTTCAATCACATTCATGGCTTGGATTTCTCAAATGGTTAATAATCGAAAATTTTATCAACTTTAGGTTATATAAAAAAGCAAAAAGTTCCGGAGCAGCTCTTGCCTGTGCCTTGAGACAAAATTATAATCGGACCTTTTTCACAGGCGGCGGCCGCCTTTCTCGTTTACAGGCACAAAGAAATGAGTAGCCACATTATGCAAACTTATGGTCGTTTACCCGTAACGTTCGAACGAGGCGCCGGCGCCTGGTTGTGGGATACCGAGGACAACCGTTATCTGGACGCCGTGGCCGGCGTCGCCGTCTGCAATCTCGGACATGCTCATCCTGCCATCCATAAAGCCGTTTGTAAACAGAGCGAGACGCTGATTCACACCTCCAATCTTTACGGCATCGCCGTGCAGGAGCGTCTGGCGGATCGTTTGTGCGAAAAAACCGGCATGGACACCGTGTTTTTCTGCAATTCCGGCGCCGAAGCCAATGAAGCGGCCATTAAACTGGCCCGTAAATACGGCCATCAGCTCGGCGTGGAAGCTCCGTCGATCATCGTGATGGAAAAGAGTTTTCACGGACGGACCCTGGCTACGTTAAGCGCCACCGGCAATGCGAAAATTCAGCAGGGTTTCGCGCCGTTGGTGGAAGGTTTTATCCGCGTGCCTTACAACGACGTCGAAGCCATCGAGCAGGCTCTGCGCCGGCACGACAACGTGGTCGCCATCCTGGTGGAACCGGTTCAGGGCGAAGGCGGCGTCAACGTTCCGGCCGGCGACTATCTGAACCGAATACGCGCTCTGTGCGACCGCCACAACCTGCTGATGATGCTCGATGAAATCCAGACCGGCATCGGCCGCACCGGCCGGTTTCTGGCTTTCCAACACAACGGCATTCGGCCCGACGTCTGCACCCTGGCCAAGGCCTTGGGCAACGGCGTGCCGATCGGCGCCTGTCTGGCCTACGGCAAGGCGGCCAACATTCTGACGCCGGGCGCTCACGGCTCCACGTTCGGCGGTAATCTTCTGGCCTGCAGCGCGGGCCTGGCCGTGCTGGAAACTCTCGATAACGAGCAGTTGATCGAGCGGGTAGAAGAAAAAGGCCGGGCCATCGAATCGGGACTCCGGCAGCGCCTTGAAGGCAATCCCCATATCATCGACATCCGCCGCAAAGGCTTGATGATCGGCATCGAATTGGAGCGCCCCTGCGCGGAATTGACGGCTTTGGCATTAAAAAAAGGATTGTTGATCAACGTCACCAACGAAAGGACCATCCGTCTGCTGCCGCCTCTGATCATCGATGCAAACCAGATCGATTATCTCGTCGCAACCTTGTCGGCTCTTGTCGAAGAGCATACAAAAGCATGGTAACTCTATGAAACTTAGACACTTGACCAGTCTGCTCGATTTGACTCCCGAAGAATTCCGCTATTTGATCCAGAGGGCGATCGAGTTAAAAAATCATCGCGATCCGGATTATCAGCCGTTAAAAGGCCGGGTATTGGCGATGATTTTCGAAAAATCGTCGACCCGCACCCGCGTTTCCTTCGAGTCGGGCATGAGCCATTTCGGCGGCAGCTCGATCTTTCTGTCGCCTCGGGATACGCAACTGGGCCGGGGCGAACCTTTGCAAGACAGCGCCAAAGTGATTTCCAGCATGGTCGACTGCATCATGCTGAGAACCAACCGGCACGAAACGGTGACAACCTTCGCCGAATTTTCCAGAGTTCCCGTCATTAACGGCCTGACCGACCGGGAACATCCCTGCCAGTTGCTGGCCGACATGCAGACCTATTTAGAAGTGCGCGGCGACATTCGTGGAAAAACCGTCGCTTGGATCGGAGACGGCAACAACATGTGCCATTCCTATATTCACGCGGCCAGGCTGCTGGATTTTAATTTGCATATCGCCAGCCCGCAGGCCTACCGCCCGCTTCCTGAGATAATCGCCGAAGGCGGGGAGCGGATCCGGCTTTTCGGCAGCGCGCTGGAAGCGGCCCGTGACGCCGATCTGTGCGTGACCGACGTATGGGCCAGCATGGGCCAGGAGCAGGAACAAAAACAGCGCGAGACCGCTTTCAAGGAATACCAGATTAACCTGGACATCATGGCTTCGGCCCGCCCCGACGCCTTGTTCATGCATTGTTTACCCGCGCATCGGGGCGAGGAAGTCAGCGCCGAAGTCATCGACGGACCGCAAAGCGTGGTGTTCGAAGAGGCCGAAAACCGGCTGCATGCGCAAAAAGCTCTGCTCGAGTTTCTCTTGTGCCCAAAATGACGTTAGAATACAGTTCTTTAGACGTCACAACCCAGAGATTCCAGTGAAAAATGCACTCAGCGCTTTTATTTTTCTGCTGTCAGCCTTCGCTTCGGCGGAAGCCAGAACGGTCTATGTCACCGACACCATCAATTTATCGCTGCGCAGCGAAGAGAGCGAAAAAGGCAAAGTGTTAAAACTTCTGCCGACCGGCACGCCGCTCACCGTGATCTCGGAAAACAAAAAAACCGGTTTTTCCCGCGTACGACTGGAAAACGGCCAGGAAGGCTACTTTCCGACCCGCAATCTGATGAAGGATCCGCCCAGCCGTTTTCAACTGGAAGCCGCCAACAAAAGCATGGGATCGCTGCAAATGGAAAACGCCCGGCTGAAATCCGAACTGGAATCGATCAAACAATCCATAACGCCGAATACGTCTCTCGAGCAATCGCTGGCGGCGGAGCGCGACCAATTGCAGCGGGAACTTTCCGATCTGAAAAAAACCGCCGCCAACAGCATACAGATAAAAGAGGAACGGGACGAGCTGCAGGAACACGTAGTGAACCTCGAACGTGAACTCGAACAATTCAAACTCGATAATAAAGTGCTGAAAGACAGCACCGAGCAGGACTGGTTTCTCTACGGAGGCGCCGTCGCTTTTACCGGCGTGCTTCTGGGCTTTATCCTGCCGAGAATCGGATGGCGCCGCAAATCCGGAGGCTGGGATACCTTTCGCTGAAGCCGGCCGCTGCGGCAGCCCGGATAGAACTATTTTTTCAATTTTTTACCAGGACAGGATTTAAATGACTCAATCAGGTGACCCCAAGACCCGCACCTATTCCTCCCAAGTTGTCGACGGCATGGAACGTGCGCCCAGCCGCGCGATGCTGCATGCCGTCGGCTTCACCAACGAAGATTTCAAAAAACCGCAAATCGGCATTGCTTCCACCTGGAGCATGGTCACGCCCTGCAACATGCACATCAATAAACTGGCCGACAACGCGGCGCGCGGCGTCGATCAGACCGGCGGCAAGGCCGTGATCTTCAACACGATCACGATCTCGGACGGCATCTCGATGGGCACCGAAGGCATGAAATATTCGCTGGTGTCGCGCGAAGTGATCGCCGATTCGATCGAAACGGTCGTCGGCTGCCAGGGCTTCGACGGCATCGTCGCGATCGGCGGCTGCGACAAGAACATGCCCGGCTGCATGATCGCCCTGTCCCGTTTGAACCGTCCGGCCATTTTCGTTTACGGCGGCACCATTCTGCCGGGCTGTCACAAGGACAAAAAACTCGACGTCGTCTCGGTGTTCGAAGCGGTCGGCGCCAGAGCCAACAACAAGATCGACGACGCCGAACTCGCCGCGATCGAAGCCAAAGCGATTCCGGGTGCCGGCTCCTGTGGCGGCATGTACACTGCCAACACGATGGCTTCCGCGATCGAAGCCTTGGGCATGAGTCTGCCGAACAGCTCCGCTCAGGCAGCCGTTTCCGAGGACAAGCGTCTCGACTGCGAACGCGCGGGCGCGGCGGTTCTGGAACTGTTGAAAAAAGGCATCAAGCCGCGCGACATCATGACCAAAGAAGCGTTCGAAAACGCGATCACGGTGGTCATCGCGCTCGGCGGCTCGACCAATGCGGTGCTGCATCTTCTGGCGATGGCCAATGCGGCCGGCGTCGATCTGACGCTGGACGATTTTACCCGAATCGGCAAAAACGTGCCGATGGTTGCCGACCTGAAGCCGAGCGGCCGCTATCAAATGGCCGAACTGATCGAGATCGGCGGCATTCAGCCGCTGATGAAGGAACTGCTGGACCGCGGCCTCTTGCACGGCCACTGCCTGACCGTCACCGGCAAGACGCTGGCCGAAAACCTGGCCGACGTCAAACCTTATCCCGAAGGCCAGGATATGATCCATCCACTGGACCAGCCGATCAAAAAAGACAGCCATCTGGTCGTTTTGTACGGCAACCTCGCCGCCGAAGGCGCGGTCGCCAAGATCACCGGCAAGGAAGGTCTGGTATTCACCGGCAAGGCGAAAGTTTTCGACGCCGAGGAGCAGGCTTTGCAGGCGATCCTGAACGGAGACATCGTCAAGGGCGACGTCATCGTGATCCGCTACGAAGGCCCGAAAGGCGGTCCCGGCATGCGGGAAATGCTCTCCCCGACTTCGGCGGTCATGGGCAAGGGGCTCGGCAAGGAGGTCGCCTTGATCACCGACGGCCGCTTTTCCGGGGGCACCCACGGCTTCGTGGTCGGGCACATCACTCCGGAAGCCTACACCGGCGGCGCGCTGGCGATCGTGCAAAACGGCGACGAGATCACGATCGACGCCGAAACCCGCCAATTGACGCTGCACGTGAACGAACACGAAATCGCGCGTCGTTTCGACAAATGGAAACAGCCGGCGCCGCGTTATACCCGGGGAGTTCTGGCGAAATACGCCAAGTTGGTCAGCTCGGCTTCGAAAGGCGCAGTGACGGATAATTTGGATTGAATAAATGCCACTTTTTGAAATGTCGGGGCAAAATCTGGTTCCGATTGAACAGACAAATTTCTCCGTTGAGAAGGAGTTGCAAAATTTAATTGAGAGAAATCTCGGATCTGTTTTCAACTGCCGTTTCGTGGCCTCGGAGTTTTCGACTGGTACGCTGCATGCTGGGCGCATAGACAGTCTCGCACTGTCTGAGGATAATAACCCAGTTATTATCGAGTACAAAAAGGTTGAATCATCTGAACTGATTAATCAAAGTCTCTACTATTTGCATTGGATTCAAGATCACAAAGGTGATTTTGAAATTGCAGTTCAGCGAGTGCTAGGTAATGGTATAGAAGTAGATTGGTCGGATACAAGGGTTATCTGCATCGCTCCCAATTACAAGAAATATGATTTACATGCTGTTCAGGTAATGGGGGCAAATATAGAGTTATGGAAATACCGTCTCTTTAAAAATGGCTCTCTTTACCTTGAAGAAGTTTTGCAAGCAACCAAAATTCCTGCCATTGTCCAGAATATTGGTAAGAATCCGATTATGGTTGAAGCGGGAAAGAAAGCTGCGCAAATACGCGCCACGGCAACGTACACTTTTGATGAGCATCTAGAAGAAAAGCCAAATAATATTCAAGCCCTCATGCATACTATCCGCGAATTCATCGTAGGAATTGATCCTGCTATTGAGGAAGTTCCAAAGAAATTCTATGTTGCCTACAAAATTTCACAAAACATTGTATGCATGGAACCGCAAAGCCGAAACATCAAGCTTTTCCTAAAGCTAAGTCCAGCAGACGTTAAGTCTCCGCCTAAGTCTTACCGTGATGTTACAAAAATCGGCCATTATGGAACAGGAGATTCCGAGTTCACGATAGGTACCGAGGATGAATTCGAAAAAGTTAAACCCTATATCGAGTTAACATACAACAAGGTTGGCGGATAACATTTCTAACACAGAGCTGATCTGTTGATTAGGTTACGCGTTAGCCGTAACCAAACATATTGAAGCTGCAAATGTCATGTTACGGCAAACACTAACCTCCTAAAAACTTTCTTTCAAGAGGCCAACTCCATGAATTTCCACATTGAATACGAACGCGAAGAGGATGGCCGCTGGCTAGCCGAAGTGCCCGAAATTCCCGGCGCGATGGCTTACGGCACAACGGCCGATGAGGCGATGGGCAAAGCGGAAGCGTTGATGCTTCGAATACTTGCAGAACAAATTGAAACCGGCGAAAGCCGTCCGATGCCGATAACGATCGAACTAGCTACACCGTGAGCCAATGGCCTTCGGCTAAAGCCAAACGGGTTTTGGCGGCTTTAATGCATATCGGCTGGGAAATAAAGCGGCAGTCAGGCTCACACCGGACGCTAATTAGGAAAGACTGGCCCGATTTTGTATTCGCTTTTCACGACAATGAAGAAATAGGCCCACGGATGCTTGCTCGCATCGCCAAACATACCGGATTAAAACCGGAAGACTTATAATTTTTATCTTCGCATTCTCGACAAAACTCCTTTGATGGTATCCAATCAATCCTTCGTCAACTGGTTCAGAGACTCCTCTCCCTACATCCATTCGCACCGGAATAAGACCTTCGTGATCAATTTCGGCGGCGAGGCGCTGCTCGACCCCGACTTCGACCATCTGGTGCACGATTTCGCGCTGCTGAAAAGCCTGGGCATTCGTCTGGTGCTGGTGCACGGGATCCGACCTCAGATCGACGAGCGGCTGCAAAAACTGGACGCCCCTGCCCTGTTTCACAAAAACCTCCGAATCACCAGCGATCTAGCCTTGCAATGCGTCAAGGAAGCGGCCGGGACCGCACGCGTGGAAATCGAAGCACTGCTGTCGCTGGGACTCGCGAATACGCCGATGGCGGGTTACGGGTTACGGGTTGCTTCCGGCAATTTCGTGACGGCCAAACCGATCGGCGTAATCGACGGCGTCGATTACGGCCACACCGGCGAAGTCCGCCGCATCGACGGAGCGGCGATCAGCCGGCAGCTCGATCAGGATGCGATCGTGCTGATTTCGCCAATCGGCTATTCGCCGAGCGGCGAGGTTTTCAATTTGTCCGCGGAACAGGTCGCCACGCAGGTCGCGATCTCGTTGAAGGCCGAAAAGCTGATTTTCTTGACCGAGCAAGGCTTCAACTATCCCGAAAGCGGCGAGCCGATCCAACAGATGACCACCGCCGAAGCCCGCTCTTTTCTCGACCACCATCCCGACCTTCCGAATACCGTCAGCCTGCCGCTGAAGGCCGCGATCCAGAGTTCGAACGCAGGAGTCGGCCGGATCCATTTGATCGACCGGAGAACCGACGGCGCCTTATTGCTCGAATTGTTCACCCGCAACGGCATCGGCACATTGGTCAGCGAAGCTCCTTTCGAGGACATCCGGTCGGCTACTCTGGACGATATCGGCGGCATCCTGGAACTGATCAAACCGCTGGAGCTGCAAGGCATTCTGGCCAAACGGACACGAGAAAAAATCGAAACGGAAATCGCCGATTACATTGTCATCGAACGGGACGGGTTAATTATCGGCTGTACCGCGCTTCATGCGCATCGGCACGGTCATTTCGGGGCAATCGCCTGCCTGGCCGTCCATCCCGGCTACCGGGGCGGAGCCCGGGGCAACCGCATGCTGGAACATGCCTACCGCAAAGCGAAAAAACTGGCTCTTAAAAAACTGTATGTGTTATCGACCCAGACCGCACACTGGTTTATCGAACGTGGATTTCAGCCGACCGATTTCAACCACCTGCCCGAGCCGTTAAAAATCCTTTATAACCCGGAAAGAAACTCGAAAATTCTGGTCAGAGACATTGAATAGGAATTGAGGAAAAGTCCGCCGATGAATTCTGTTGCTCGCGCTGCTTCCATTCTGCAGGTGACCGATCCGCACATCATGCCTGCTCCCGGCGAAAAATTTTACGGGCTCGATACCGACCGGACGTTTCGCGCCGTATTGGAGCAGGCTTTTGCCGAAAACACGACCATCGATTTGATTTTGCTTACCGGCGATCTGATGCAGGAACCCAGCCTTTCGGGCTACCAAAGGATCCTAACAATGCTTGAGGATTTTCCTGTCCCCTGCGTATGCCTCCCCGGCAACCATGACGACTACCGGCTCATGCAGCAAGTTTTGAATGAAGGAAACATACGCTGCGAGTCACGTTTATTTTTGAACAACTGGCAAATTCTCTGTCTGAACAGCCAGGTACCGGGTTATCCTGGAGGGCATCTCGAGGCGCGGGAGTTAGCCTTCATGGAAGATTGCTTAAGCAAAAATCCAGATCATCCGACCCTGATCGCCGTGCACCACCACTGCCTGAAAATCGACAGCGACTGGATGGACACCATGATGATCGACAACAGCCGGGATTTTTTGTCGTTAGCCGCCAAATATCCTCAGGTAAAGGCCGTCATCTGCGGCCATGTGCATCAAGCGGTGGATTGCCGGTTCGAATCGATCCGAATCCTCAGTGCGCCTTCGACCTGCATCCAGTTTACGCCGGCCAGCCGGGAGTTCAGCATCGACGATACCGCCCCCGGTTACCGCATGATCGATCTGTACGCCGACGGCAGCATGGACACAAGCGTAGGCTATTTAAGACCGGCCGGCCGTGAATCCGAACCCGGCAGGTAATGTTCATCACGATTAACGATGTTTTTTGACGCCCTTGTACGATTCCGAGACTGTTTTTTCCCTGGCCAGAAAGCCGGCTGCGCTCACCGGAACCGAATCAATGGCCAGAAGCGCGCCCAGTTCGGTCATCGCTCTTTGATACACCTTGCGTTTAAAATAAACCACGTCGTTGAGCGGTTCCCAGTAATCCACCCACCGCCAGGTATCGAATTCCGGCTTCGGACAGCAGTCGAAACGCACGTTGGATTCATGCGTCACCAGCCGCAAGATAAACCAGATCTGTTTCTGGCCGATGCACAAAGGCATCGAATTTTTACGAATATAACGTTCGGGCAACTTGTACCGCAGCCAATAGCGCGTGCGCCCGATCACTTGAACATGCTGTTGCTGTAGCCCGGTTTCCTCCCACAATTCGCGATACATCGCTGTTTCAGGGTCTTCATCATGATTTATGCCGCCTTGAGGGAACTGCCAGGCGTTCATCCCCATTCGTTTTGCCCAAAACACGCGACCCTCGTCATTGCAAAGGATGATTCCGACGTTAGGCCGATATCCTTTAGAGTCTATCATGTTAAAACCTGCATCTTGTATCCTGCCCGCTCCCGATCCCGTCTATGATAAAATGATCGGGAGAAGGCCGATTGAAAAAAATTAGTATCTCATTGTTCCATAATTTTTCTTTAGTTTCCATAGAGTTTTATTCTTTTTATTATTTTAACCGGGATTATTGTGAGTTTAGCGATTTTTGATCTGGACAATACGTTAATAGCAGACGACAGCGACTATCTGTGGGGCCAATTTCTTGTCGATCAGGGCATCGTGGACAAGCATCAGTATGAAGCGGCAAACGCCCGGTTTTACGAAGATTACAAACAAGGCAGGCTCGATATTGTCGAATTTCTGCGTTTTTCGCTACGGCCCTTAACCCTGCACGCCCCCCGGCAGCTCTTTGCCTGGCGAGACCGGTTCGTATCGGAAATCATCACGCCGATCCTGCTGGAGCCCGCCCGTGAACTCATTGCCAAACATAAAAGTCGAGGGGACACGCTGCTAGTCATCACCGCCACCAACCGCTTCGTTACCGAGCCCATCGTCAAGTTGTACGGCATTGACCACTTGCTGGCGACTCCGCCCGAATTTGTCGACGGACGGTATACCGGAAACTTCGTCGGGGAACCCTGCTTTCAGGAAGGCAAGGTCAGGCTGTTGCAGCAATGGCTCGAAGACAACCGGGAAACAATGAACGACAGTTGGTTTTACAGCGATTCTCACAACGACCTACCGTTGCTGAACAGGGTGGACCATGCGGTGGCGGTCGATCCGGACGAAAAATTGAAAGCTCACGCCCGGAAAGCCGGCTGGCCCATCATCAGTTTGCGCAACGGGATCTGCCCCACCGATCATTTTCATAAATGAACCTTTACAAAAAGCATTCATGAATTAGATTTGTTCTGTACGGGAAAGATTTTCATCGAGCCGGGCTTCGCTCCGGCCAGCCGCAATGCACAGTTATCCTTATGACCCAATCGGCCCATTCCGACTCCGACATTTCTGAAGCCGCCCCTCCCCGGCCGAAACCCAAGCGCAAAAAGACGAGTTCGGAATTCTCGGCCATCGAACCTGCCGATAAGCCCGAACAGACGAAGCGAGCGCCACGCAAACCGAGAGCAAAAACCAGAAAAGCAAAGAAAAAACCGACACCGGCTCAGATCAGAAAAAAAATTCTGATGCTTGCTCTCGAAATCCTGGGTCTTTCAGTCACAGCCATTTCGCTGATCATCGCGCTGTTGGGCTATTCGGCGAACCGATTTTCCGGAACCAGTTTTTTCGGCAATCTATTGCCGTTTGCGATCGGCATCCTGGTTATGGTAGTGATCACCGCACTGTTTCTGGTGGGCTGGTGGAAGCTTCGTCAATGGCTTCAGTCCCGGACTGAATTTTTAGCGCCTCTCATGGCTGCCGGCCTTGCCTTGTTGATCGGTTGGTTCGTCGTTCAGGACGAATTTGCCATGGCTTATGGAAGCTTCCGGACTTTGGTGGGGGGCAAACAGGAGGCCGGACGGGTCACCATTGCCCATCAGGTTTATGCTGCATACCGCCGGTACAATTCGGCGCAATTGCAAAAAATGATCGTCCGGGCGAAAGCATTTCAAAAAGTCATCGAAGAAGCCGCCGGAGCCTTTGACGTCGATGTCAATCTGCTGCAGGGCATCGCCGCGACGGAATCGTCTTTTATGCCGAGAAACAGCAACGATGGGGGGCACGGCTTGTTTCAGATCACGCAAGTGCCGAAATCGATCATCAAGGAAGCGCAAACCAAACTGAAGACGGAGAAGCTGTCGCTTGAAAATTCCCGGCATAACGCTTTCATAGCCGCCGCCACGTTCAAACACTATCTGACCGAGATGAACGACGATTTGTTTCTGGCTCTGCTTGCCTACAATATTGGTCCGGCCAACGGAGGATTGCGCTTTATCATGCAGCAATACGGCGCGTCCGATTTTACCAGCATTCAGCCCTATTTACAGACTCTGCCGCGCGACTATCCGATACGGGTTCTGTCCTATTCTCTGGCATTCCGGCTGTGGCAGGAGAAAGGCGAATTACCGGCCTATGAAGAAGGCAACAATGCCGTTCAAGTTCAGCGGGTAGGCATTCCCGGACTGCTGCCGGATCTTTGAAGGACGCTACAGAGCCCGATTGTGAAATAAAAGGGCTCCGAGCACTGTTTGGACCATTACCGGCGCAACTTTAAGTCGGCCGTAAACAAGACCTAACGGCGGCGTACGAAAATATCGATTTCCTCATTCGTATCGTCTGCCGTCAGGTTGTCGGCATACGTTTCGAACGCAACAAAGCGGCCGTTGCCCGAGATGGCGGGGTAGATGCTGGTACTGTTGCCCTCAACGCCCGAATCGCCGAGAGACATCATTTCGGTGCTGTCGGTTCTAAGGTCGCGCACGAACACGTCCGCGGTGACATTGTCATCCCCCGGAATCAAATTGGTAGCGGTTGAATGAAACGCGATGTAACGGCCATTGGCGGAGATAGCGGGATACAGGCTGGTACTGTTGCCTTCAACGCCCGTACTATCGAGTGAAATACGCTCGATAACGCCTTTTTTGAGGTCGCGCACGAACACGTCGATGGCGTAATTGCCGTCCCCTTCGACCAGGTTGCTGGCTTTTGAATGAAACGCCACGTAACGGCCGTTGCCTGAAATTGCAGGCCCGGCACTTTCGTTATTTCCTTCAATTCCCGAATTGCCGACCGACACCCGTTGCGTTTCTCCCGCCACCAGGTCACGCACGAAAACATCGTAGGTGCCGTTATTGTCTCCGGAGACCAGATTGCTGGCGTAAGAGGAAAAGGCCACATACCGGCCATTTTCGGATAAAACAGGCTCGTAACTGAAGCCGTTCCCTTCCGTACCCGAGCTGTCGACGGAAGCCCGCTGGGTGATGCCGGTCTTAAGATCATGTACAAAAACATCGGCGGTGCCGTTGCCGTCTTCGGCAACCAGATTGCTGGCATAAGACAAAAAGGCCACGAACCGGCCATTGGCGGAAAAACTCGGACCGGAACTCGAACCATTGCCTTCCATACCCGAACTGTCCACGGAAATGCGGCTGGTCACGCCGGTTTTAAGATTGCGCACAAAAACGTCATAGGTGTTGTTATTGTCGCCTGCGACCAGATTGTCGGCACCCGAGGCAAACGCCACCAAGCTTCCGTCCGCAGCAAAGGCAGGACTAAAACTCGGGCCGTTGCCTTCCACACCGGCGCTATCGACGGAAACCCGTTGAGTTTTGCCGGTTAAAAGATCGTGGACAAAGACATCCATCGTATCGTTGCCGTCATCGTCAACCAGATTATTGGCTTCGGAGGCGAACGCCACGTTGCGTCCGTTGGCGGTAAGAGCAGGACTTTCGCTATAGCTGTTTCCTTCCGATCCCGTGCTGGATACCGAGGCTCGGACCGTTTTCGGAGATACGGCCAGAACGGAAGAAACAGGCGACAGGCCCATCAGTATTCCGGCGGCCACTGACAGAACGGTTAGCTGACTGAAGGAAGAGGAGTTAGATTTTTTCATTAGCGCCCCATGTTAGACATTTTGATAAACAACTTTTGATTATGCGTATTCCCGGCTGGAGAAGATCTCTTCAACCGCAAAAGCATCAAGGTATTCGGTAGATGGCCCTTCTTATACGATATTTTGCCTTGAAAAACAATATAGAAATTATATTTTTTTAAAAATGAGCGCATCCGTAAAGCCCAAGAGGCCGAGTTTATTTTTTCCGATACCCAAGGAATACTGCCGAATCCGACAGGAAGCCATCCTTTTCTGTCGCACCAAAATATTGCGTCCGGATGAATAATAGGATAAGCTTAAAAAACCTCGATAACTGGTCGATACATTTAGCATTTATTTCTTATCTATATTATTCTGCGGCTGGCACTGGTGGTAGTTTTATCCACCGCTGTTCGACGGGTCTAAAACAAGAGCGCCATCGTACCACTCTTGTTATAAACCCAAAATAATCAATAATGAGGTCGACATGAGAACTAAATTCCTGCTGAAGCGCGCATATCACGACACCGTCTCCATCCCTCTACTGCTCCTGATCAGCGCCGGATTCACGCATCCCGCTCGAGTTCCGCCTTCGTCCCTGACCGTCGATCATAACGAATTCAGAGAAATTCCTCCGCCGCTTCCGGATCACGATAAACCCGACCATAAAATGGCCGATGCGCATGTTCAGAAAAAAAAAGCTCTGGCCAATTACATCCAGCATCAATTCAAAGTCACTGAAAACAAGGCGTCCGTCATAGTGTCGGAAGCTTTTAACAACGGCGTCAAGCAGGGGCTGCAACCGGAATTGATACTGGCGATTATCGCAGTGGAATCCAAATTCAAGGAAAAGGCGGTCAGCCCGAAGGGAGCACGAGGCCTGATGCAGGTGCTGGCCAGCGCTCATCCCAAAAAAATCAAGTCTATTGGCGGCACTCGGGCCCTATACAACGCAAGAAAAAATATCTCGGTCGGTACCCATATCCTGGCGGAATATAAGGATCTGAGCAAAGGCAATATCAGACGGACTCTGTTAAGGTATAACGGCAGTCTGGGAAATAACCGATCGCATTATCCGGACAAGGTTTTTCGCATTTACAAACAAATGAAAAATACAGCCCGGTTAAACGAGCAGCTTCAGGTCGCGCAATTGCAGGATGACCGCTCTTAGTTCCACCAGGACCGCCTGGATCTAATCAGCCCCCTTTTCATGCCAAAAAAAGCCGTGCTGAATAAAATGCAGTGACTGTTCGATAATATAATCGCGCTGCATGATAAAAGTATGGGAAAACGGTACGACGAGAAAATCCTGCATCCCTTCAACCCGGCACCGCTCTACGGATACCTTGCCGTCGTTAGCCCCGGAAATCAGCCGGGATAAAAAGGGATTGACGGGTTTATCGCCGGCGATGACGCCGACCGGAAAATGAACCGAGCCCAGGCTATTCGGCAGGCTGTCCGCTTTCGTGCCCAATTGCAGTCCGGCCGGCCCGCCGAAGTATTTAAACAGCTTCCAGGCACCCAGTTTGTCGACGATTTCGCTCCCTTGATTGGGCGGCGCAAGCATCACCGCTCTGCCCAGTTTATCGATCCGCTGACGCGACAGATAGTAGCGTAGCAGAATACCGCCTAAAGAATGAGTGAAGAAATGAATTCGATTGATCGGGAGCGGTTCGCATTTCCGTACGCCTTCCTCGATATAATCCAGAGCCAGTCTCTCGATGCCGTAATGCCGCGAAGGATAATCGATCGTTATAATCTGATAACCGTATTCGGAAAATAGCCTGCCGGCATTTTTCATGCTGCGCCCGGTTCTGGCCAAGCCGTGCAACAAAATGATGGCTTCCGAATTCTGTTCAATTCTGGCTAATTTCGCTTTTATATTTTCCATAAACTCAAAAATAACCAATAACAGAGCTTATTAGCTCGATTTTATCCGATTTGACCGGCTGCGTTCCAGTTGCTGGGACGGTATTTTTGACTCCCGGGGATTCCTGTGCCTCTCCTTCCGCTCTGCCGGAAACAAAAAAGGCAGCTATAAGCCGCCTTTTTTATCCGGACACAATCTCGACCTGAAAAATTACAATTTTTCCTTGATTCGAGCAGCCTTACCGGTCAGATCACGCAAATAATACAACTTGGCTCTGCGAACGTCGCCACGGCGTTTGACTTGAATTTCGCTGATCAACGGACTGTGTGTTTGAAAAACACGCTCAACGCCGGTTCCGTGCGAAATTTTTCTTACGGTGAATGCCGAGTTCAATCCGCGATTGCGTTTTGCAATAACAATCCCTTCAAAAGCCTGGATTCTTTCCCTATCGCCTTCTTTAACTTTAACTTGAACCACTACGGTATCGCCCGGATTGAATTCCGGCACCTGTTTCAGTTGTTCTTTTTCCAATGCATCAATTATATTGCTCATTACCACACCCTAATTAACTTCAATTTTAAATTCGTTCAGCAGAGTTTCCTGCTCCATGCTTAATTTTTTCTTGGCCAGCAAATCCGGACGCCTCTGCCAGGTTCTGCCGAGTGCCTGTTTGGCCCGCCAGCGCTCGATCTCGCCATGATTGCCGCTCAGCAGAACCGCCGGCACGGCAAGCCCCGACAGGCATTCGGGCCTTGTATAATGCGGGCAATCCAACAAGCCGCCGGCATGGGAATCCTGCCGGGCGGATTCTTCATCGCCGAGCACTCCGGGCAATAAACGGGTTATCGCATCGATAACGATCAAGGCGGCCAGTTCGCCGCCGCTGATGACGTAATCTCCGATCGACCATTCATCATCGCAGTCCAGCTCGACAAAGCGCTCGTCAATGCCTTCGTAGCGCCCTGCAATCAGAATCAATTGCCCTTCGCCGCAGGTTTCAGCCAATAAATCCTGAGTAATCGGCCGGCCTTGAGGACTTAAGTAAATGACTTTCGCCGAACCCGGCCCGGCCTGTTTCGCACACATCACCGCCTCGTGGAGTGGCTGATATTTCATCACCATGCCCGGGCCGCCTCCGTAAGGCCGGTCATCGACCGTCCGGTGCCTGTCGTGCGTATAGTCTCTGGGATTCCAGACCGACAGACTGACGATCTCTCGCTCGATCGCTCTGCCGGTCACGCCGAAACTAGCGGCCGACATGATCATTTCCGGAAAAATGGTGACGACGTCAAACCGCATCGGTACAGTTAAAACTCCGGATCCCAATCCACCTTGATGACCCCGGCATCGAGGCTGACGTGAAGTATTGTCTGTCCCTGTAAAAAAGGTATGGCGCGCTCCCGTTCGCCTTTGACAATCAAAACATCGTTCGCGCCGGTTTCCAGCAGACTGTCCACGAATCCCAAACGGACACCTTCGGCCGTTTCAACCGCCATTCCGATCAGATCGGACCAGTAATATTCCCCCTCTTCCACGGCGGACAACTGAGATTTCAGGATATGAACATCCGAGCCGATCAGACTCTCCGCCTGACTCCTATCGGTGACCTCTTCAAGCCGTGCGACTACCGTTTTGCCGTGCAGCTTGCCGTCGGCTACTTGGTAAGTTCGAACTTCTTCTCCCTTCTTTATTAAGGTCCAAGGAGAATAATTAAAAATATTCTCCTTCGGATCGGTATAGGAATAAACCTTAACCCAACCTTTGACCCCTAAAACGCCGGAAATCCTGCCGACGACGATGGTTTTGTTTCGGCTTTCGGTCAAATCGGTTTAGGCAGCCGCCTTCAATGCGTCTTTAATTAATTTTGCCACGCGGTCGGAAGGCTGTGCGCCGTTGGCGGTCCAGTAGCTGACGCGCTCGTTGTCCAGACGCAGCCTTTCTTCCTTGCCCCGCGCCAACGGGTTGAAAAAACCGACACGTTCAATATAGCGGCCGTCGCGGCTGTTTCTGCTGTCCGTCACAATAACATGGTAAAAAGGACGATTTTTTGCGCCGCTTCTGGCAAGACGAATAGTTACCATCTAATTTCCTCGAAAACATTAATTCAAAATTTAATCCGCCTATTTTACGCGATTTTTGCAATAAGTGAAGTACTAATTGATATTGATGCCGAGATTTCCGGCTGCGTCACGAGAGGAGCGACACAGCCGGGTCTTGGTTATCTCCGGAAAGCCCTCACGTTATTCTTGATGCCGCGCATCATATTGGCCATGTTGCCGGTTTTGAATTTTTTCATCATTTTCTGCATCATCAGAAATTGCTTCAAGAGTCGATTGACGTCGTGCAACTCCTGCCCGCAGCCGGCGGCAATGCGTTTTTTCCTGTTGCCCTTGATCAAATCGGGAAAACGTCTTTCCTGCATCGTCATCGAATTGATCACGGCAATCTGACGCGCCAGCATTTTGTCGTTGATCTGGTTCTTCATTTCGGTGGGAACGGCATGAATGCCGGGCAATTTGTCGAGCAAGGTATTGACGCCGCCCATATTCTGCATTTGCAGCAATTGTTCGCGAAAATCTTCCAGATCGAAACTTTTGCCTTTCTGGATCTTGCGAGCCAGTTTTTCGGCCTTTTCCTTGTCGACTTTTTGCTCGATCTCTTCGATCAGGCTTAACATGTCCCCCATGCCGAGGATACGGGAAGCGAGGCGATCCGGATAAAAAGGCTCCAGCGCGCTGGTTTTTTCACCGACGCCGATGAACTTGATGGGTTTGCCGGTAATGTGGCGGATCGATAACGCCGCCCCGCCGCGGGCATCGCCGTCGGCCTTGGTCAGAATGACCCCGGTTAACGGCAATGCGTCGTTGAATGCCTTGGCCGTGACCGCCGCATCCTGACCGGTCATGCTGTCGACCACGAACAGCGTCTCGATCGGCTGGATCGCGGCATGCAGTTCCTTGATTTCACCCATCATTTCGTCGTCGATATGCAGACGTCCCGCGGTATCGATAATAACGACGTCCAGGAATTTTTTCCGGGCGGCTTCGATGGCGCTATTGGCGATGTCGACCGGCTTTTGGGAAATATCGCTGGGGAAAAATTCCAGATCCAGTTCACCCGCCAGCATCTCCAGTTGCTTGATCGCGGCCGGACGATAGACGTCCGCGCTGACCACGCCGACTTTTTTCTTTTGATTTTCCTTGAGCCATCGGCCGAGCTTGGCCACCGTCGTGGTTTTTCCGGCGCCCTGAAGCCCCGCCATCAAAATGATCGCCGGCGGGTTCATCCTCAAATTGAGGCCTTCGTTGGCCTCGCCCATCACCTTGATCAACTCGGCCTGAACCAGCTTGATCAGCGATTGCCCCGGCGTCAGACTGGACTGTACTTCCTGGCCCAGTGCCCCTGCTTTGACCCGATCGATAAAATCGGTAACGACAGGCAAGGCCACGTCGGCTTCCAGCAAGGCGACGCGCACTTCGCGCAGGGTTTCCTTAATGTTGTCTTCAGTCAGGCGCCCCTGCCCTTTAATTTTTTTAAGCGTATTACTTAATCGGTCGGTTAAATTATCAAACATAGCTATGACTTTATTGGATCCAAGAAAATTTGCCCGCGAAAAGGCTTAGACCGGCCTGGCAACAGATTCTCCGACGTATGTCACCGTCAATAAAAAACAGGCGCCGCAACAGGACTTTTCAAATCGGATATACTACCATATCCTGGAAGGCCTTTGCACTGGGCGTCCTATCGAACCATGTTTTCGCAAGCTTTAATCCTTGCTTGGTATGGTTATTGACGACTTGAATGCAAAGCCTTGAAGACATCCTTAGCCTGTATAGCCGACCACCAATCCGATGAATGCCACCGCTTTCGCCCTAGTTGCCATCAGCGCCTACCTCGGCAGCGCCCTGCTGATTACCCGACAGATTTATCTGAATTCGAATGAGAAAAAGCCGGCTCCGCTAGTGCTCGCCTGGATCGCGCTGGCAGCTCATATATTCTATGGCGCCCTGATTTTCCGCAATAACAACGGTTTGAGTTTCAGCTTTTTTACCATGGCTTCGCTGGTGGCCATGATTGTCGTGCTGTTGCTGTTAATTGCCACTTTCAACAAGCCGGTGGAAAAACTCGGAATTGTTCTGTTTCCGATTGCCGCCCTGATGCTCGGCCTGGAACTCGGCCTCTCCGAAACGCCGCATCCTCTACAGACTTATAATTGGCAGATGGGGACTCATATTCTGACCTCCATTATCGCTTTCAGCCTGTTGAATATTGCCGCGCTACAGGCTTTGCTGCTTGCTTTTCAGGACCAGCAGCTCAAAAGCCATCCGCCCAAGCGCTACATTCTTTCCCTGCCGCCCTTGCAGACCATGGAATCCCTGCTGTTTCAAATGCTGGGGGCCGGCGTATTTTTTCTGACCATTTCCCTATTGAGCGGCTTTCTGTTTATTGAAGATTTATTCGCTCAGCATTTGGTTCACAAAACCGTATTATCGATCCTGGCCTGGGTCATCTTCTCCGGTTTGCTGCTGGGCAGGGCGCGCTTCGGCTGGCGCGGACGGACGGCGATCAAATGGACGCTGTTAGGCTTTGTTTCGCTGCTTTTGGCTTATTTCGGCAGCAAACTGGTGCTGGAAATCATTTTGCACCGGTCCTAGATACAGAGCCAGAGAGGCTCTCGTTTTCCGGAATGGGCGCCTCTTGCAAGCCAGACGGCGTTTCCGATTTCTCGGGACGCAAACTTGAAAACCCCGGCGCAATTTTCCTGAGCCGGGGCGAAAAGAGTACAGTTTCCCCAACCTTATAATTTTTTGGCCAGGTCTTTCAAATAAGCTATGAAATCGTCCTTGAGTTCCTTGTGCAGCAATCCGTGCTCGACCGTAGCGATCAGGAAGCCGAGCTTGGATCCGCAATCGTAACGGTTGCCTTCAAACTCATAGGCGAGGACCTGTTCGTCCGCCATCAGGGCGGCAATGGCATCGGTCAACTGAATTTCGCCGCCTGCCCCTTTGGCGGTGTATTTGATTTTATTGAAAATGGCCGGCGTCAGAATATACCGGCCGACCACCGCCAAATTGGAAGGCGCCACGGCAGGCTTGGGTTTTTCCACGATCAGCTCGATCGGACTGGCCCTGCCGTTGCTTTCGCCCACTTTCACGATGCCGTAGCTGCCGGTTTCGAAAGGATCCACCCTTTCCACGCCGAGGATGGAACACTGGTGTTGCTGATACAGCTCGACCATCTGGGTCATGCAGCCGCAATCGGCATTTTCTATCAAATCGTCGGGCAGGATGACTGCAAAAGGTTCGTCGCCGATTACCGGACTGGCGCAATTGACCGCGTGACCCAACCCCAAAGCTTCGGCCTGGCGAATGAAAATACAAGACACATGGGGCGGAACGATGCTTCTTAACAAGTCCAGCGTATCGTGCTTGTTTCTTGCTTCCAGTTCCTTTTCCAATTCATAAGCTTTGTCGAAGTGATCCATGATGACGTTTTTGGTGCGTCCGGTAATGAAAATCATGGTATCGATGCCGGCGGCGACCGCTTCTTCGACGGCGTATTGCATCAACGGTTTATCGACGATGGGCAGCATCTCTTTGGGAGTGGCCTTGGTGGCCGGTAAAAAACGAGTGCCCAAACCGGCTACGGGAAAGACTGCTTTGGTAATTTTTTTGCTCATTTATTTATCTGTTTCCTGTTTTTAAACTGAATCTTACATTATTAATTGAATTTTTCTTTTAAAATTGCCGAAAAAGACCCGCGTAAAAAACGCCAATTCATTCGAAAATAACCGGAATTCGGTTATTTTCGGCCATAGGGGTCGTTAAAACGGACGATATCGTCTTCTCCGAGATAGCTTCCCGACTGCACCTCGATCATTTCCAGCGGAATCACTCCCGGATTTTCAAGGCAGTGCATCACTCCTAACGGTATATAAATCGATTCATTCTCGGTCAACAAGATTTTTTCATCTGCTTTCGTCACCAAAGCGGTACCCTTGACGATAATCCAGTGCTCCGCACGATGATGATGTTTCTGCAGCGAGAGTTTGGCGCCGGGTTTGACCACGATTCGCTTGGTTTGATGGCGGTCGCCGTTATCGACGGAATAATAGTGCCCCCAGGGGCGATAGGCCTTGCGATGGTATTCGGCTTCGCATCGCCGCTGCTCTTTCAGCCTAGCAACGACGGCTTTGACTTCCTGCACCTTATCCTTGGACGCCACCATGACGGCATCGGCGGTTTCCACGATCACCAAGTCGGCCACGCCGATCGCGGCGACCAGCTTGTTCTCGGCATGGATAAAGGAATTTTCCGTATCGACCGTCAGTACGTCGCCATGGATCGCATTGCCGAAGGAATCCTTATCGATCACGTCCCATAAGGCCGACCAGGAACCGACGTCGTTCCAGCCGGCATCCAGAGGAATCATTACGGCTTTGTCGGTTTTCTCCATCACCGCATAGTCGATCGAATCGGATGGGCATCGGCTGAAAACTTCCTTGTCAATGCGGACAAAATCCAGATCCGTCGTCGCGGTGGCAATCGCCTGCCGGCAGATCGACAACATGTCCGGATTGAACTTGTCCAGTTCCTTCAGAAAATTGCCCGCGGTAAAGGCAAACATGCCGCTGTTCCACAAGTAATTCCCGCTCTCGAAGTAATTTTCGGCAGTCTTAAAATCGGGTTTCTCGACAAAGGCCGCGACATGAAAAGCCCGGCTCTGAAAAGCATCGCCGCGTTTGATGTAGCCGTAGCCGGTTTCGGGATGAGTCGGAACGATGCCGAAAGTGACCAGATGGCCCTGCCCGGCTAAAACGGCGGCTTGGGCAATGGCCTGATGGAACGCTTTGATGTCGGTCAAGACATGATCCGCCGGCAATACGAGCAAAACTTCGTCCTCGGATGGCGCGGACAACGCGGCCATGGCGACGGCGGGCGCGGTATTCCTGCCGAAGGGTTCCAGAATGATTGCGGACGGTTTTATGCCGATCTCCCAAAGCTGCTCGGCCAGCATGAACCGGTGATCTTCATTGCAGACGGCAATCGGAAGTTTTAATCCTTCGATGCTGTTTAACCGGAGCACCGTCTCCTGCAGCATGGTCCGGTCCGAAACCAAAGCCAGAAACTGCTTCGGATACTGTCCTCGGGACAAGGGCCATAGCCGGGTGCCGGAGCCGCCCGACAAGATAACCGGAATCATAGTTAGTTTTCTCCTTGATTTAATAACTCAATCTCTGAAACTCGACGGCAACAAGAGTCCAGGGTTCGGCAATGGGCCGGATCGGGCTTAATTTTATCGTTATCGCCGGAACAGTAAAAGATAAACCTCTTTGCCTGCCGATTCTTTGGGGCGTATGGCCTGAAAACGGACTCCGGCGCAACTGTTTACCTTCATTTTTCGTTTCCTTTATCGTTCGAGGCGATGAGAATTATCATAGCAGCAACTGAGCTTTTTTGGAGATGTCCTTTGTAAGTTCTTTATTTTCCAAGATTATGAACAGTCGATCCGCATCGGTTTCTAACCCGGGATTGCCTCTACCGGCACCATGGCAGGTTAGACCAGACGGATTCCGTTGTCGTCGATCAATATCCGTTTGCTTTTGTACAGCGCTCCGATGGCTTGTTTGTAGACTTTCTTACTCACTCCGAAAGCTTCGTGAATGGCCTCGGGCGGGCTCTTGTCCGATAACGGCAATACGCCGTGATGCGCTTTCAGTTCGGCAAGAATCCGGTCCGTCAACGATTCGACTTTGCCGTATCCCGGCTGATGAAGAGTGAGGTCGATTTTCTTGTCGTCCCGGATCTGTTTTATGTAGCCCTCCATTTTTTGCCCTTTTTTAACCGCCCGAAACAGCTCGTTGTGATACAGCATGCCCCAATGGGTATGGTTGATGACGGCCTTGTAACCGAGATCGGTTTTATCGGCGATGATCAGGGAGACTTTCTGGCCGGCTTTGAAACCGTCCGCTTCTTCTTTAACGCAGTTGTCCAGTTTGGCGGTAGCAGCAATCCGGTTTTTATCGTCAAGAAATATCCTGACCAGATACGACTGGCCGGCTTTCATTTCATACGGCTGCTCGCCGAAAGGAACCAGCAAATCTTTCGGCAACCCCCAGTCCAGAAATGCGCCGTAATAATTGACCGAAATCACTTTCAGCCAAGCGATCTCGCCGACCTGAGCCTTCGGCATTTGAGTGGTAGCGGCCAAATGCCCTTCGGCATCGACATAGACGAACACCTCCAGAGCATCGCCCGGGCGGCAGGCGGCAGGGAGCTTTTTATCGGCCAAAAGCACTCTGGCCGATCGTCCGTCCCCCAGATAGACCTGGGAGCCCAACTGCTTGACCACTTTTAATGTATTGACTTTACCAATTTGTATCATACGGAAAATGCCTTTTGCCAAAAGAAACCGGAATCAGCAGGTAATGACAAAGCGCACCGCATCCAGCCTGAGCTCCGCCGCCTGAATGTTGTCGTGCGCCAGCACGGTCATGTCTTTCAGATGCTCGATCTCCTCGGTTCTAATCGTCGGATTCACTTTCTTGAGCCGAACCAGCCGTTTGATTTCGGCACTGAGCGAGGCCAGCATGCTGCCGGTAGCCTCTTCAATCAAGTTCTGCATCTCGTCTTTGGCTCTTTTCTCGGCCGTGGCCAGCATGTGCGCGATGAGGTTCCTCTGGTGATTGATGAAAGTCACGATTTTGCCCTTGTCGAAAGCAATGCCTGCCTCGATCAGGCTGACATGATCCACGGCATCGCTCAGATCCTTGTTGTTTTGATCGATCAAGACGCGTAGCGGCGTAGGCGGCAAAAAACGGCCGATTTGCAAACCGTCGGGTGCACTGCATTCGACGACAAACAGGCATTCCAGTAAAAATTGCCCGGCTTTCAGACTCTCCTGTCGGACGACGCTGACCGCGGCATTGCCGGTTTCGCTGGAAAGCACCAGATCCATCGACGAGACGACCATCGGATGCTCCCAGGTCAGAAACTGGAAATCCTCGCGCGCCAATGCGCAATTCCGGTTCATCGTAACGGTCAGGCCATCTTCCGAAAGACCGGGAAAATGAGAAATGCGCAAATGATCCCCGGGCCGGACGATGTGACAGTCCGGAGAATGATATTCGGTATCGACGCCGTAACACTCGAACACATCCTCCATGTAAGGCCAGAGCACGCCTTCGTTTTCGTAATCCTTCAACCGGCGGATCAGCTCGTCGGCCTGTTCCTTACGGCACGAATTCAATTCGAGCAATTGATCACGGCCATTGTGCAGATGAGCATCAATTTCCGCGTTCAAAGCATGGGTTTTGGCAATGAAGGCATCGATTGCGCTCCCGTCGTTCCTCGCCAGAATCGATTCCAGCTCGGCGCCCAAAACATCGGCCACTGGCTGCGCGGCCGAACTGTTGCTGCGAAACGCGTTCAAGCCTTCATCGTACCAGCGGAACAGCAATTCGTGCGGCGTACCGGCCAGATAAGGCACGTGAATCTGGATCACGTGTTTTTGTCCGATACGGTCCAGGCGGCCGATCCGCTGCTGGAGCAAATCGGGATTGGTCGGCAAATCCCAAAGAATGAGATGGTGAACGAATTGAAAGTTCCGGCCTTCGCTGCCGATTTCGGAACAGATCAACAGGCGCGCGGCGCTCTCCTGATCGGCAAAATAAGCGGCGGCCCGGTCGCGTTCGATGATGGTCATGCCTTCGTGAAACAAGGCCGAGGCAATGCCGACGCGATTTTTCAGCAAAAATTCCAGTTCGATGGCCGTTTGCGCCTCTTTACAGATCAACAGGGCTTTCTGTCCGGACAATCGCCGAACTTGTTGCACCAGCCAGGCATAGCGCGGATCCTGTTGCAAATCGCCCGAGCTGTTTTCGTCCGTCAACGCATAGCCGTACCGCTCCCGTTCCGGGAAGCCTCGCACGGTATGCCTTGAATTTCTGAACAAAATACGGCCGGTGCCGTGATAATCCAGCAGGACGTGGATCAGTTGATCGCGCGCCTGACGCAATTTTATCGGTTCGTTCAGGTTTTCGAGGAGCGCATCGACGCTGTCGTCTTTCAGCATCGCCGACAGCAGGGAAACGGCTTCGTCATCCAGCGGCTCATCGGTCAGCAACACTCGAGCGGCTTCGGCAACCGGCTCGAACTGCCGTTCTTCTTCCAGAAAATCGGCAAAACTGTAGAAACGGTCGGGATCCAGCAACCTCAAGCGCGCGAAATGGCCGGCCTTGCCCAATTGTTCCGGAGTCGCCGTCAGCAGGATCAAACCTTGCGACAATTGGCCGAGTTGCTCTATGAACAGATATTCGGGGCTGGGCTTTTCTTCGCTCCATTCCAGATGGTGCGCCTCATCGACGATTACCAGATCCCAGCCGGCCTCCAGAGCCTGCCTCTGCCGTTGCGGGTAGCGGCTGAAAAAAGTCTGGCTGCACAGTACCAGTTGTTCCGTGGCAAAAGGATTTTCGGAAGGCCCGGAGGCGGCCCCGGCTTCATCGGAGAACTCATCTTCGACCGCATTGCCCAGACACCGCTCTTCGTCAATGATGCTGAAACGCAGATTAAAGCGTCTGAGCATTTCCACCAGCCATTGATGCAGCAGGGTTTCCGGAACGATGATCAGCGCCCTCCGGGTCAGTCCGTTGATCAGCCGATGGTGCAGGATCAAGCCGGCTTCGATGGTTTTCCCGAGACCGACCTCGTCGGCCAGCATGATTCTGGGCGCATAGCGGTTGGCCGATTCATGGGCAATATAAATCTGGTGCGGAATCAGGCTGGTGCGCCCGCCCAAGAGCCCTTTCACCGGAGACAACTGATGCTGACGAAGCCTCCGCCATGTTTCATAGCGCAAGGAAAACCATGAACTGGGGTCGAATTGACCGGTAAACAATCGATCCTGCGGCTTGTTGAACTGAATGTGATGATTCAGTTCCATTTCTTCGAGACGCACTTCCAGCCCCGATGCATCCCTGCCTAGGTAAGTAATCAGGCCGTGTTGCTCGATCAATCGGGAAACGGTTATTTTATCACCGTCCACCGACTCGATCCTGTCCCCTACCGAGAACTTGACGCGCGTTAACGGCGAGTTATCCCGTGCATAAACCCGCTTCTGGTCGCTTGCCAGAAACAGCACGGTCACGCGGTTGTTTTTCACTTCCAGAATGAGTCCCAAACCCAGCTCGGATTCGGTATTGCTGATCCACCGTTGTCCCGGAATAAAATTTTCCATTATTTTTTAGACACACCCGTCAAAAATTAAAACGGTCCTTATTATAGGCGCTTCGGAAAAAATCCACCGCTTAAATAATGCCTATAATTTGGCAGTAGGCGGTCGGCCTCAGGCAGTCCGGACGATGGCGCAAATAACGCGGCGATATACCCTGGCATGTCTACCCAAAATGCCTGCTCCATGAGCTTCGTTCGAATAACCCGTTATTTTTGCATCGATTCCATTAAGCCCCGGTTCAGTTGCAAAAACCTATCATTCTTCCAATCCGATTCATTCAATACAACCAACAAGGACTTTTATGAAAAAAATGCTGTTCGTTATTCATTTGATCGCGGTGATGCTGCTGTATTCTTCCGTCCTCGAGGCTTCGGGAGGCCACGGCAAAAAACATCACAAGCATCACCATAAACATCACCATTATCATCCGGAAGAAATCGGATATTATCCGCCGCCACCTCAGCCGCAGCCTCAGTACCAGGGACAGGTTGACCGCAAATCGACCACAGGCCTCGCCGGGGGCGTTGTCGGCAGCGTCATCGGCTATGAAGTCGGCAACGGACATCCTTTGGCAACCGGAATCGGCGCGGCGGCCGGTTCTTACCTCGGGAACGAAATAGCGGGCCGCAAATAACCTGACCGCGTCTTATCCGGGCGGAAGACTGCTGCATTGCCATGACGGCTGAAATGAGCCGGCCGCCTTCGTGAAAAAATCGTCTCGATACGCCCGGTTTTTTCCGTTAAGCGGCCATTCAGTTTGGCTGGCTAGAATAATGGTAAAACGTCCAACAGGATGTGAGACATTATCAGGTTCTTATTCGATCGAGCGGCAAGCTTCCGCCCCGTTTCAAACGCTTGCAATGATGATGGAAGCCGGTTTATACAAGTCGCGGCGGACCCGTCCGTTTGAGTTAAATGATTTCGGCATAAATAAAAAGACTTAAGGGAGATATTCCAATGAAAAAGCTGTTTTACTTGATACCGGTTACCCTGGTTGCCACCTTTTCGGCGTCCGTATCCCATGCGCACGGTTGGGAACACCACCATCATCACGGTCATGGTCATCATCACCATCATTTCATTCCGAGACCTCATATCGATTATTACCCGGCTCCGATAGTCCATTATTATCCGGCTCCACCCGTGGCCTATGTCCCGGTGCCGCCGCCTCCGCCCGTCACCTATTATGCTCCGGCTCCGGTTAATCCGGGTTATGATCAACGCTCGCCCCAAGGACTGGCCGGCGGTGTTCTGGGCAGCGTTTTCGGCTATGAACTGGGCAGGGGCGATCCGATCGCCACGGGTCTGGGAGCGGCTGCGGGTTCTTATCTGGGCAACGGAATCGGCCGAGGCTATTAAATCGTCCTGGACCACTTTTTCTTCTCCCGCCTGTCATCGGGGTAGACGTGACAGGCGCGGCCTCGCTTTAACGGCCCGTTTACCTATTCAGAATCTCCACGGCCGGCCGGGCCGTGCGACCTGTTCCGTTTCTTTCGTTTTGAGCCGCTCCCGGGTTCCGGCTCAAAACGAAACCTTTCGATCTTGCCTGCGGTTTTCTTTCTCCTTCCGAAGAACCCTCCGGGCTATTGGGTTAGAATAAAGATCCGGGGCTGTAATCGTTTCTTCCGGGTTTTGACGTTGCCGCCATCATTGAATAATTCGAACGCATCCTCTATTATTTTCATCGAAATTCGTTTGAAGGGATCGAATTCAAACAAAAAACCGATTCTCGCATTCGTCCATCGCTGCCGTGCCGGCGGAGCACCCGATCCGGGGCCGCTCAACAGCGTATCACGAAGATCGATGGATGGTCATGATGCCGCCTTTCCGAAACCTTCGGCCCCTTGCGTAATAGCGGAATCTTAGCGGCATTCGCCGGATGCAACCCACCCCAAGATAACTTCCCGAAAAACTTAGATTTATTGAAATCCAACAGGTAATGACAGCTATGAATTCAAATGACTCTCTCGACCGCCGGTATGCCATCGTGCTGGCCGGTGGCATGGGCACGCGTTTAAGAAACGTCGTCGCGGACGTTCCCAAGCCGATGGCTGCCATTCAATCGACGCCCTTCCTGGTCTACGTTTTGCGTTATCTGATGAAGCAGGGAATCAGCGACGTCGTTTTATCCGTAGGTTATAAGCATGAAGTCATCATGGCGTATTTCGGAGACCGCTTTGAAAACCTGCGGATTCACTATTGCATCGAGAATGAACCTTTAGGCACGGGAGGCGGCATTCGTAAAGCTTTGAGCCAGGTCGAAGCCGACCATGCCTTCGTATTGAACGGAGATACCCTGGCTTTTCTCGATTACCGGCTCATGCATCGGTCCCACAGGCAGGCCGGCACCCGGTTGAGCATGGCGTTAAAGCGGGTCGACGACATATCACGCTACGGCGAAGTCGTCATGACGGACCACAAGATAGCGGGGTTTCGCGAGAAGGAACACTCGGGTCCGGGCCTGATCAATGTCGGCGTCTATCTGATCGACACGGGTCTATTCGATGACTTCGACCTCCCGCGAGTTTTTTCGTTTGAAAATGACTTTCTGAAGTCCAATCTGGTCTCCCTTACTCCGGAGGCGTTCATCACCGAAGGCTACTTTATCGACATCGGCGTCCCGGAGGATTATTTCCGGGCCCAGACGGAGCTTGCCGAGCAATTGAACGCCTGATTTCGTTCTTACGATTTCTTGCTGAAAATTTCCCGTCCGTGCTCCGAGCGCGGCGGCGATTGCCCGGAACCCGGCCATCACTTTTACAACATTGCCATTTTAATTTTTTCAATATGACAGCCACTCAGTATGTTTTGATGGACCGGGACGGCGTGATCAATCACGACTCGGACGACTACATAAAATCGCCCGAAGAATGGCAGCCCATCGAAGGCAGCCTGGAAGCCATCGCCCTGCTCAACCGGTTCAACTATAAAATTGTCGTGATTACCAATCAGGCGAGCCTGGCCCGGGGCCTGTTCGATAAAAATACGCTGGAAAAAATCCATCAGAAAATGCACTTGATGGCGGCGGAGAAAGGCGGCAAAATCGAAGCCGTCTATTATTGCCCTCATGCGCCGGAAAACCATTGCGATTGCCGCAAACCCAAGCCGGGTTTGCTGCGCTCCTTCGCTGCCGACAACCAGGTCGAACTGAAGGACCTGTATTTTATCGGCGACTCGCTGCGCGACATTCAGGCTGCGCAAGCCGCCGGCGCCAATCCGATACTGGTCAAGACCGGCAACGGCAAAAAGACTCTGAACGAAAATCCGGACCTTCGCGTGCCGGTTTTCGAGAATCTCTATGAGGCGGCAAAATACATCACTTCGCAGCCGTAGCCGGCGGCCGATTCCGAACGGTTTTTATCTTCGGCCTGTCGCCTGTCGGAAAAACGAGGAACGAGCGCCCGGCACAAGAAGACCGCTATCCTTAATAACTGATACGGATACCGAATTCGGCGCTGCGCCCGGGCTCCGGCGCAAAACTGCGAAGATACGAAGTCGAATTACGAATGTTTTCATCGAGCAGATTTTTACCTTTGGCAAACAGCAGAACATCCGCATCCTGAAACCCTGCGATTCGATATTGCGCGTTCAAATCCAGCAACATATAGCCGCGAGTGGACGACTCGTTATCGCCGGGATGGGTCTGGGCCTCGGCCCGAGTCAGGCGAATCTGCGACGAAAATTCCTCCCGGTCGAAGCTGAGCTGAAAGCCGTAGCGCAACGGAGGCATCCTGGGCACGTCTCCGTCGCTGTCGAACGAGCCTCGGGTATAATCGCCGAACAAGGTCAGGTCTACTACGCCGTAACGGCTTTCCAGCAACGGCAACACCGTCTTGGCCTCGAATCCGCGAAAGACCGCTTCGGCTTGCCGGTTGGCGAGCACCGGCAGGCACGCTCCCGGACTCGTGCAAGCCGGTTCAAACCGTTCCGCGTCTTCGTTGAAGACGTAATTTTCGCGTTGCTGAAAAATGTAGTCGTTGACCCAGTTATGGAAAAGACTGATCTCCGCGCGCATCCCTTCGGCCTCGAACCGGTAGCCCAACTCCAGATTGTTCGACAGCTCCTTGCCCAGATTCTCATTGCCCAGCTCATAACTGCGGGTGGCTTCGTGCACGCCGTCGGCGTACAGTTCCTGAATCTGCGGCGCCCTTTCCGAATGAGTGAACGTCAGACTGACTTGATGCCGCCGGTTAACGTCCCAGGTCACGCCGGCCGAACCGCTTACCGGGACATAAGACCGGGCAACGCCGCTTGCCGGCGATAGCGTTTGCCATTCGCCGCGAGCCGACAACTCGTAGGTTAAAGAATCCAGCGCAAAGGATTCGGCGGCGAAGACAGCGTAAGCATCGCTTTCGGTTTCGGGAACGAACGCTTCCAGGCCGAGGGCCGCAAAATCGCCGTTGACCGCCTGAAATCCGAGCTTGCCCTTTACCGGCCCGATGGGCTTGTGCTCAAGCTCCAGGCGGCTTTCATACGTTTGATTGAGAAAGGTGGTGGCCGGAAGGCCGCCGTCCAGTTCGACGTGTTTGTAATCGGTATAACCGAACTTGATGCGCAACTTATCGGCAAAAGGCAGCGGCTTGTTCATTATGCCTTTAAAGTCGTATTTGGTCTGCCTCATGTCGACGGTTACCGGGTCACCGCCGCTGCCGTCGGCGGGAATGCCGTATATTTTTTCCAACTGGTTGATCGAAACGCCGGCCATGCCCTCGTCTTTGATCATGGCCAGCCCCGCCGATCCTCCCTTCGATCGTGCCTGGGAATTTTCGATCAGCCCCTCCGGGTTGTCGACCGCGTTGCCGAAACCGGAATCGATGGATTGCAAAGCCGCTTCGTCGATCGGACGGCCACCGATATGGGTATTGTTCTGGTCCCGGTAAAAACCGTCCAGATGGTAGGCCATTCCGTTCTTGCCGCCCTCCAGCTTGAGCAAGCTCGCGCTCTCGTTGGACGCGGAGTCGTAACGCTGCTCGCCGGCGCCTTCCAAAAGCCTGCCGGGCATTTCTTCGGGAATGCGGTTGTCGATCACGTTCACCGCACCGCCGATCATGCCGCTGCCGTATAAAAGCGTCGACGGCCCGCGCAACACCTCCACCTTTTCCGCCAGAATCGGTTCGACGCCATTGGCGTGATCGGGACTCATCGAAGAAACGTCGTTATTGCCGATTCCGTTCTGCAGGACTCGAACCCTGGAACCCGATTGCCCTCGGATAACCGGACTGCCGACCCCTGGCCCGAAAGACTGGCTGGTGATGCCAGGCTCGTTCTTCAAGGTATCGCCGATGGTCTGCCCGGTTTTCAGGTGCAATTCGTCGCCGCTCAAGGTTACGGCTGGCGCGGGTGCATCGCCGGCAGTCTGTTCCCGAGACTCGGTAACGACGACTTCTTCCAGTTCCTGCGGTTGGGCTTCATCCGCGCAGGCTTCGAAGGCAATCGCTCCGGTTGCCAGGAAAAATATTAGGAGTTTGCTGTTCATTGGCTTTTGCAATGTCATAAATGGTAGCCAACTCTTGATGTTGGCTTCTCGATGAAAGCGATGCCTTTCCTGATATTAGGATGTTATAACATCGCATCTATAATTCGCCGATAGTCGTAATAATCAATCCGACTTGCCGGGTTCAGGAGGTCTCCCGGCATTGTCTGCACAGCCCCTGAATTTCGATGGCTTTGCTGTGTGCAACAAAACCGGCCTGGGCAATTTCGTCGGCCAGCGCCGACATGACTCCGGTTGCCGGTCTTTCCTCGACGTCATGGCAACGGTTGCAAATCAGCAGCAATTGTTCATGCTGATGACCGGAGCGGCTGCAACCGATGAAAGCGTTCAGGCTTTCTATACGATGCACCAAACCCTGTTCGATCAAAAAATCCAGAGCGCGGTAAATAGTCGCCGGCTTGGCCGCGTTTTTGAGCGGCTTGAAGCGATCCAGCAATTCGTAGGCTTTCACCGCTTTATGGCTTTCCCAGATTAATGACAACACCTGATGCCGGATCGGGGTCAGTTGTACGCCCCGCACCACACACAAGTGCTCCGCCGTATCCAGAGCCTCGCTAACGCATTTGCTGTGGTCGTGTTCGACCGGATAAGAAAAATTTGGATCAACCTCTGCATTCATTGCTTTAAATCATTTTACGGTGCTGTATGTTATATTATAACATTACTCTTTGAGAGTGCAACTTACTGTTTTTGCCGCTGTGCTGGTCTTCCCTTTAAAATAAGATAATTCCTCTCGGCCGAAGGAATGTCCGATCGGCTCGAACGCAGCCCGAATTCCGTTTATTTGTCGCCTGGAGACAATCGACGCTATCGAATAAAGAGCTGTAATGAATCCATAACCTAAGAGAGCATGAATGAATATTAACGATGTCCACAGAGTAAAAAACTATCTTCTCGATTTACAGGACCGCATCTGCAAAGCCCTGGAAGAGGAAGACGCCGAGGGCCGGTTTATTGAAGACCGCTGGCAGCGGCAGGAAGGGGGCGGCGGACGCACCCGGGTTTTATCGAACGGACGGATTTTCGAACAAGGTGGAGTCAACTTTTCCCATGTCTCGGGATTCAGCCTTCCGCCGTCGGCAACCGCAAAACGGCCGGAACTCGCAGACCGCCAATTTCAGGCCATGGGCGTATCCTTGGTCATTCACCCCAATAATCCTTACGTGCCGACCTCGCACGCGAACGTCCGGTTTCTGATCGCGGAAAAACCCGGTGAAGCCCCCATCTGGTGGTTCGGAGGAGGCTTCGATTTAACGCCTTTTTATCCGTTCAGGGAAGACGTGATCCATTGGCATCAAACGGCTCGTGCCGCCTGCCGGCCGTTCGGCGACGACGTCTATGCCGCCTATAAAAAATGGTGCGACGAATATTTTTTTATCCGGCACCGAAACGAAACCCGCGGCGTCGGCGGCCTGTTTTTTGACGACCTCAACGAATGGGGATTCGAAAAGTCCTTCGCCTTCATGCAGAGCGTCGGCGACCACTATCTGAGCGCCTATTTGCCTATCGTCCAACGGCGCAAGCATTTTTCTTTCGGCGAGAGGGAGCGCAATTTCCAGTTGTACCGCCGGGGCCGCTACGTGGAATTCAACCTGGTCTACGACCGGGGTACGCTGTTCGGATTGCAATCGGGCGGACGCACCGAATCCATTTTGATGTCCCTGCCGCCGGTAGTGCATTGGCAATACAATTGGCAGCCGGAAGCCGGAAGCGAAGAAGCGGTTTTGTATGAACAGTATCTGCGGCCTCAAAACTGGCTGGATGTTTGATTTCCATTCGGCCCGTTCGCCCGGCCACCGAACCCGGAACGCTACCGGCAAGCCGATGCGCGGATTGATCCTGACAGCATTGTTCCCTTATGCTATTATTTATTGATCTTAGCTACCGAATTAAGGGGCGCGGTGCAATGGATTAACGTCTTGATCTTCATCATCTAAAGCATCAAGCGGATGGAGAGTTCTCGCATATCGGATGTTGAACCGCAAAGTAGAGAGATTATTAAGTGGAAACCATAAAAAAAACCGACTGGGTCCATCTTAAAGATTATCGGGTATACCTTGTTATCAACACCATCGGTTATGTCGGGGTTGCTGTTCATCTTGTCCTTATCCCCTTGTTTTACTGGTTGAATCTCGATCTTCTGGCCCTGTTCAACGTGTTTAGCTCGGTCATGTGGATTTCGGCCTGGCTGCTCAATCGGCGAGGAAGGCATCAGGCAGCGATTATTCTGATGATCGTGGAAGTCATCCTGCATACGCTGCTGGTCGTTCCGGTCGTCGGCTGGCACAGCGGTTTCCAGTATTATCTGTTCGCCGCCGTTCCGACCATTCCCTTTACGCTCTTCCACCACAAACTCGAAGGTTACGCGATCGTCCTAATTTCCATCGTGATGTGCGTCCTTTTCATACTCCTCAACGCTTATACGCACGATGAGAATTATACCGGCACACTGTCCGCCAGCTTCGGCGCCGTTATCAATATCATCAACATCATCATTTCCTTCACGGCGCTTTGCGTGGTCAGTTATTATTTCCGGAACGCTTCCCTTTCCCTGGAGAAGGAACTGGAAAAACAGGCCCACACCGACCCTTTGACCGGGCTATTCAACCGGCGGCGGATGCGGTCTTATCTGGAACAACGCGGATCGGTATCTTCCCGCAATCGGTCGACATTCAGCGTGGTCTTTGTCGATATCGATTACTTCAAACAATTCAACGATACGTATGGCCATCATTGCGGCGATTTTATTCTCGGCGCCGCGGCGGAGTTCATGAAAAAACATTTGCGCAAAGAGGATGCGATAGCACGCTGGGGCGGAGAAGAATTCCTCATTGTGTTGCCGGATACCGATATCCGACATGCCCGCCTGATCGCCGAAAAACTGCGGTCGGCCATTGCCGAGGAACGCTTCCATCTGGGAGGACAGGAATTCCGGATCACCATGACGTTCGGTTTGTCCGAATACAATTTCGACCACAGCATCGAGGATTGCCTGAAGCTGGCCGACATGGCGCTTTATAAGGGCAAGGAAGCCGGCCGCAATACGGTCATGGGATGATTATTCAATTATTCCGTTGCTCGGCAAAGCTGTGCACCCAGACCAGCGCCTCGTCATTCCAGGTCATGCCGGCATGCATTTTTAAAATGATGTCTTTATACATTTCAAGACTGGGATAGCCTTCCGCGCGCGCCTCCTCCTCGGTCATGTCGCCCAGGCGCTGGCGTTCCAGGCCCGTGACAACAAAAACCTTGCCGTCCAGCTCAAACGTTTCTCCCGGCCAGCCGTAAACTCCGTCGCGCCGCTGTTGAGTTTTTCTACCCGATAGGACCGCTTCCTTTAATTTCGAATGAGTAACGAGGCGGTCTATGGAACAGGTTTTTTCGGGTTTTATATCCACGTGCAAAATTCCTATCAACTAATAAATTTAATATATGATTTTAGTCCGATTTATATTATATCTTTGTTCGTTGCCGATATAAATCTTCCGGCTCAGAATGAAGGCCGGTTCAAAGGGTTTTTACCGGCATAGGAGACGAAGTTGAAAATAGCGCTGATCAGCGATGCCTGGCATCCCCAGATTAATGGCGTCGTAACCACTTTGAGCCACACCGTTAAGGCTTTGACGAAACAGGGACATGTCGTCGAAACGATGACTCCGGACCGGTTCCGCACCTATCGCTGTCCCGGCTATCCGGACGTCGGCCTCGCCTTTTTATGCGGTCCCGAACTACGGAAGATACTGGAAGCTTTCCAGCCGGACGCGATCCATCTGGCCACCGAAAGCTCGATCGGTTTCGCCGCCCGCCGCTACTGTCTGGAAAAAGGCTATCCTTTCACTACGTCATTTCACAGCCGTTTTCCGGAGTATTTCAAGCTGCGTGTCGGCCTGCCGCTGTCGATAAGCTATAACTATCTGCGCTGGTTCCATAGCGACAGCGCGCGCATCCTGGTCGCTACCAATTCCTTACAGCAGGAATTGTCCGGCAAGGGATTCGGCCGCCTGGTGCGCTGGTCGCGCGGCGTCGATACCGATCTGTTCCGGCCCGGAGACAAAGGCTTCATTCAGGACCCGCGCCCCATTTTTATGTATACCGGACGAGTCGCCGTCGAAAAAAACGTCGAGGCTTTTCTGAAACTGGAGCTTCCGGGAACTCGTTACGTCATCGGCGACGGGCCGCAAAGACTCGAATTACAAAAAAAATATCCCAATGTCCGTTTTTTGGGCTATCAGACCGGGGAAAACCTGGCTCGCTATATGGCGGCAGCCGACGTCAACGTGTTTCCGAGCCGCAACGACACCTTCGGCCTGGTCATTCTGGAAGCTCTGGCCTCGGGCGTGCCGGTGGCCGCCTACCCCGTGCCGGGCCCCAAAGACATTCTGAGCGGTTCCAAAGCCGGCATTCTTGACTCCGACTTGAAACAGGCGGCGCTCGCCGCACTGTCCCTGAATCCGGAAGACTGCCGGCGCTTTGCGATGAATTATTCCTGGGACGAAAGCGCAAGGCAGTTCGCCGGCCATCTGGAGCCGATCAGCCTGCGCTCCGGAAAAAAATCGTTCTGGCCCTGGTACGTCAGGCTCTAAAGTACAGTTTTTTGTTTAACATAAGATTTATAATACAAAGACTGACCATTTTTCCCTTTAAACCAGCCAATCGCCGGCCCTGGCGCAAGGCCGCCCAGGAGATTTTAATGAGATTAATAACCAGCACCGCGTTCCTCTTTCTGATTTTGAGCGTTCCTTTGGTCAGTGCGGAACCGCCGCCCCAAAATTCTCCGGTCAGGCCTGAAGTGCCCGCAGGAACCCGGGTTTATCCGGATGTTTCCTACGTGGCCGGCGGCCATGCACTGCAAAAACTGGACCTGTACCTGCCGGAACAGGGAGAAAATCTGCCTTTGATCATATGGATCCATGGCGGCGCCTGGAGGAGCGGCGGCAAGGAACAACTTCAGGCTTCTCAACTTCTCGATTTTCTGGCCGACGGCTATGCCATTGCCAGCGTCGATTACCGCTTGAGCCAGCACGCCACGTTTCCGGCTCAGATTCAGGATTGCAAGGCGGCGGTTCGCTGGTTGCGGGCCCATGCGGAGCGTTACGGTCTCGATCCGGACCGTTTCGGGGCGTGGGGGCCTTCCGCCGGCGGTCATCTCGTGGCGTTGCTGGGCACCGCCGGCGACGTCGGAGAGTTCGAAACCGGGGAAAATTTAAACTATTCAAGCCGGGTCCAGGCGGTTGCCGATTTTTTCGGTCCCACCGATTTTCTGCAGATGGACGCGCACCGGTTGCCTGAAGGGCTGGTGCACGGGCTGCCCGATTCGCCCGAAGCCCGTCTGGTCGGAGGGCCGATCGAGCTCAACCGGGATAAAGTGGCAAAAGCCAATCCCATTACTTATGTCAGCGAAGACGACCCGCCCTTTCTGATCGTCCATGGCGACTCCGATCCCCTCGTGCCGCACCATCAGAGCGAACTGCTCGCCGATGCCTTGCGAAAAGCCGACGTTCCGGTCGTTTTTTATACGGTCAAGGGAGGCAGGCACGGCGGGTTCAGTGATCCGAAGGTCGGGCAACTGGTCAAGGACTTCTTTGCCGAACATCTTAAGCCGGACGGATTTCTGGATGAAATTTTAAAGCTCTTTCACTGGGGATGACGGTAACCCGGCATCCGATCACCGGGGAATCACGTTCTGCAAGATAAGAAAAGCACCGGACGACCCCGGCAGGCAGAGTTGTCTCCCGCTGAGGTCTCAAAGCGAAGATCTTAACCGGCGTTGTTATTTTTGCTCAACTGCGACAAGGCTTCCTGGCGGTTGAGTGGGGTGATGGCGACCGCTGCTATTCCGCGAATGCCCAGTTTTCTGGCGGCGGCGTAGGATAAATCCATTTCCCGATGCCCGTGGAACGGGCCGCGGTCGGTAATCCTGACGATGACGCTGCGGTGGTTTTTCGGGTTGGTTACCTTGGCGTAGGACAACAGAGGCAGCGTCTTGTGCGCCGCACTCATCGCATACATGTTGAAAGGCTGGCCGCTCGCGGTCTTTTTGCCGTGAAACCTGGAACCGTACCACGACGCCTTGCTGTAACGATGTCTGTTGGAAATCCCGTGTTTTTTATTCTGCTCGGCTTTTGCAGACATGCCGGCACCTGGCGAGCGTCCGGAGGCCGCGGCTATTTGAAACGACGTACTCAAATAACTGCAAATCACAAAAACCGCAAGTATTAGCTTGTTCAAACGATCTAACCTTTTTTATTGAAAGATCGATTGTAACTTAAGCTATCTTAAGAGTTTCTTAAACGAGGCTTTCGGAAGGCGATTCCGGCCAGGGCATCCACCCCAGAGGGTTCCTGCCGCTCAGGAACAGAGCCGGAGGAAGCCATACCGATAAGAACGGCCTCCTTCCCGCGTTTGGAGCGTTATTTTCTTCGATTCGTGCGGATCGGCGTTTCAATAAAAAATAGCGAGATTGTAAAACTTGAATGCCCTGAGTTTATTTCGCTTCCGATTCGGTTTCGATTTCCATCGCCGAATAACAATTCATCATGCTGTCGGCAAAGTTGTTGTGAGCATCGCTCAAGGCTTTGGGCGAGCCAAAGTCTTTTTGCAATTCTTCCATGGTTTTTTTGGGATCCTTGGATTGAGTCAGCGTCAGCATTTTGGTGTAATTCCGATAGGCCGTCAGACGGTCGGGGTCGAAGGGAAAAGCCCCCGGCATGTTTTTAGACGTCGAATCGACCACGCACCGCGTCATCCGTTCCTGATCGATCTTGTACGACTTGGCGCCCTCCCCTTCCTGTTCTTTCTTGACCTGTTCCAGAACGGCTTTTTCGTATTGTTCCTTATCGGCACAGGCGGTCAGCAGTAATAGAGATAGAATCATCAGAATTCGTTTTTTCATTTAAATTTCACCTTGTTGAGTAATTGGACAGAAAAAGATTCCTGCCCCTTTAAAGACGTTACATGTCCTTCATGGCCCGGGCAATCCACGCTTCGGCCTCGGCATTGACGTCGTGGGCTTTCCGTCCTTTGCTTTCGATTTTCGGGCCGATTTTGACTTTGATCGTTCCCGGATATTTTAAAAAACTGTAACGAGGCCAATACACGCCGGCATTGTGCGCGACAGGCACGACCGGGCAGCCCGTCTGTTGCGCCAGCATGGCGCCGCCGGCGTTGAATTTTTTGACTTCTCCGGGGGCAGTACGGGTGCCTTCCGGAAAAACCAGTACCCACAAGCCTTGGTCCAGATAAATTTTTCCCCGCGCCAACAGCGTGCGCAATGCCGCGCGCTGATTGTTCCGGTCGATCGCAATCGGTTTCAGCGCAGCCATCGCCCAGCCCCAAACCGGCAGCCAGAGCAAGGAGCGCTTCAATAACACCGAATGCATCGGCAAGAAATGACGGAAGGCGATCGTTTCCCAGGCGGACTGGTGCTTGCTCAGGATGATGGAAGGCTCGGCGGGGTCGACGTTTTCCATGCCTTCGACCTCGTAATGAAGGTCGCAAAAAACTTCGGCCAGCCACAGCACAAACCGTACCCAAACGCCGGCGATTTGGTAACGTACCGAAAAAGGGAACGCGAGACCGATCAATATCGACGGCGCGATAATGACCAGCGACAGGGTCATGCCGGCAAACAGGACGGCCGATCCCAGATAGAGTTTCAATTTATTGCCGCGGTAGTGAGTCGTTTGCTGAGTGATGTCCATTGTTCAAAACTATAAAGTACGAAGCGTTCGATGAGGTTGATGCGCTGCCCGCTTCCGACGATTTGCCGGAAGGCCCCGTGAAAACATCGCAAGCCGGCCGCCGGGCTCAGGATTGCAGTTTTGAAATGTCGGCGCAACTTAAGAACTGATCGGACAGCAAGGTCAGCAAGGCCAGGCGGCTGGCGCGCAATTCCGGATCGTCGGTCATCACCATGACGTGATCGAAAAAGGCATTGACGGCCGGTTCGGTGGCCGCCAGCCGAGTTAGCGCCGCTTGGTAATTCCGCTTAGCCAAGAGCGGCTGAATGTCGTCGAAAGACTCTTTCGCGACTTCCAACAGACGCTTTTCTTCCGCTTCCACGAGCTTTTGAATCTGTCCGGCCGGTTTCGTGTCGGCTTTTTTCAGGATGTTGCGGATCCGTTTGTTCGCCGCGGCAAGGCTTTCCGATTGCGGCAATTGCCGGAACGATTTGACCGCGGCCAGGCGCTGGACAAAGTCGAACGGTTCGGGCGGGTGCACGGCCATCACCGCATCGAATTCGTCGGCCGAGTAACCCTTATCCAGGCAGTAGCTTTTCAGCCGGTCGAAAACGAAGTCGATCACTGCGCCGCGCGTGGCTTCGCGGTCGAACGAATGGGTAAACAGTCCCAGGGAATGATCGATGAGGCTCAGAATGTTCAGATCGAGTTTATGTTCGATGAGAATGCGCAAGGTGCCGAGCGCCGCCCTTCTCAAGGCGTAGGGATCCTTGTCGCCGGTGGGAATCAGCCCGGCGCTGAAGATGCCGGTCAGCGTGTCGATTTTTTCGGCGATCGCCACGATCTGGCCGGTCTGGCTGTGCGGCGTCGGGCCGCCCGACTGCTTCGGAAAATAATGCTCTTCAATCGCCAGGGCGACGACCGCCGGCTCGTGATCGGCCAAGGCGTAATATTTGCCCATGGTGCCCTGCAGATTGCCGAACTCGCCGACCATGTCGGTCATCAGATCGGCCTTGGCCAGCCAGGCGGCGCGCCTGGCCCAGTCGACGTTGGCATTCAGCGAAACGGCGATCGTCTCGGCCAGCTTGACCACGCGCCGGGTCTTATCGGCGACGGTGCCCAGTTTTTCCTGAAAAACGATATTGGCCAGGCTGTCGACCCGGTCAGCCAGGGGCTTTTTTCTGTCCTGCTTCCAGAAAAATTCGGCGTCGGTCAACCGGGGCGTAATGACGCGTTCGTTACCGTGCTGTATCGATTCGGGCCGGCTGCTGTCGATGTTGCTGAAGGTGATGAAATGGGGCAGCAAGGCGCCTTCGGCATTTTTGACCGGAAAATATTTCTGATTGGTCTGCATCGTGGTAATCAGCACTTCGGCGGGCAATTCGAGAAACCGGGCATCGAAATTGCCGGTAATCGCGACCGGCCATTCATTGAGCGCGGCAACCTCTTCCAGCAGATCGTCTTCGACGTGCGCTTGGCCGTTGACGTTTAATGCCGCTTTTTCTGCGCCCAGGCGGATGATTTCCTGGCGTTTGGCAAAATCGGCAATCACCTTGCCTTGTTCGAACAGGATTTTTTCGTAATTTTCGGGACTGTCGATCGCCAGTTTTTCCGGCGCATGAAAACGATGGCCCCGCGTCGCCGAACCGGTTTTCAGGCCGAGAATCTCGGCATCGATCACTTCACGTCCGAACATCAGAACCACCCAGTGCACCGGACGGACGAATTCGGTCGCAGAATTTCCCCAGCGCATGCGCTTGGCGATCGGCAGCGCCGCCAGGCTCTGACGGATAATGTCGGGCACCAGCTTTTCGGTGGGCTGCCCCTGGATCTGCTGGTTGAAACTCAGCCATTCGCCCTTGTCGGTCTTCAAACGCTGTAATTGCTCGAAACCGACCCCGCAGCCGGCGGCGAAACCCAGCGCAGCCTTGCTGGGGCTGCCGTCGGCATTGAACGCCGCGGTCAATGCGGGTCCCCGTTTCTCGATGGTCTGGTCGGGCTGGGCGGTCGCCAGATCGGATATGAGTACAGCCAGCCGTCTGGGCGTGGCGTATACCTTGCCGTCCGAAAACCGGAGTCCCGTCGCCGTCAGCCCTTGAACCATCTGATTCAACAGGGCATTGGCCATGGTCAACAGGTTTTTGGGCGGCAATTCTTCCGAGCCCAGCTCAAAAAGTAAGTGTTTGCTATCGATCATGCTTTTTCTCCCTGTCCGGCCAGCAGCGGAAAGCCCAGGGACTCGCGGCGCTGATAATAAGCCTCGGCAACGGCCTTGGCCAGGTTTCGGACTCTTAAAATATAGCGCTGGCGCTCGGTCACCGAGATGGCGTGGCGCGCATCCAGCAAATTGAAGGTATGCGATGCCTTCAACACCATTTCATAGGCGGGCAGCGGCAAATTCAGCGCGATCAGTTTCTGACATTCCTGCTCGAAGGTATCGAAGCAGTTGAACAGGAAATCGACGTTGGCATGGTCGAAATTGTAAGCCGACATTTCCACCTCGTTTTGATGGAATACGTCGCCGTAGGTAACTACGCCGTGCGGGGTTCGGGTCCAGACCAGATCGAACACGCTTTTGACGCCCTGCAGATACATCGCGATGCGCTCCAGTCCGTAGGTGATTTCGCCGGTCACCGGCCGGCATTCCAGGCCGCCGATCTGCTGGAAATAAGTGAACTGCGTCACCTCCATGCCGTTCAGCCAGACTTCCCAGCCCAATCCCCAGGCGCCCAGCGTCGGCGATTCCCAGTTGTCCTCGACGAAGCGGACGTCGTGTTCGAGCAGATCGAAGCCCAGATAGCGCAGCGAGCCCAGATAAAGCTCCTGGAAATCGTCCGGCGACGGTTTCAGGATCACCTGGTACTGATAATAATGCTGCAATCGGTTGGGATTCTCTCCGAAGCGCCCGTCGGTAGGACGGCGCGACGGCTGGACATAGGCGGTATTCCAGGGCTCGGGGCCGATGGCGCGCAAAAAGGTGGCCGGATGGAATGTCCCTGCTCCGACTTCCTGATCCAGAGGTTGCAGCAGAACGCAACCCTGACTCGACCAGTATTCCTGCAGGGCCAGAATAAGTCCTTGAAATGTTGTTAAATCGTATTTTGGGCTCGACACGATGGCGGTTGGTTATGCAATGAAAATTTCCGAATTATAACTGAAAATCGGGCTCGGCATAGGGTTTGTAATCGGTTTTTGGCAGGATCGGGCCGGCCCGGAAAATTCACCGGCCCTGACTTGCCGCGGTATCCTGCAATCTTTGCTGGATCGGCTCGGGCAATGCGTCCAGTCCGGGGCAGGATTTCGAAGAGTCCAGCGCTTCGATCAAGGCGGCCGCCAGACCGGAATCGGGACCGTCCTCGGCGGGATTCTCGTAGCCGCGCCGGGCGATTCCTGCGGCAATCGACGTATCCGAGCACGCCAGGGCGATCAGTTTCGGGTGCAATGCCTTCGACCGGTAGGCGGCCAATTGCGACGGTCGGCGGTAATCGCATGCCAGTAAGGCCGAATTCTCGCTGTAACAGCTTTTATGGCTCGCCGTTTTGCCGACCGGCAGACCTTCCTCGGCCTGCGTCATGCGTTTCTGAAATTCATTGAATTTTTCGTTGTCCAGAATCAGTTTCAGCGTCGTTTCCAGCTTGCGCCGCTGCGGCTCACGCCATTCGGACAATGATCGGGCGCCCAGGAAAGCGGCGTCCAGTTTGGCTTGAGACCAGTCGCACCCTTCGAACTGCACCTCGCGCAAATCGGCGGTTTCGAGCTCGGCCAGGACCAGATCGGCGCCCTGAAGCTTCGCATAGCTCATGGCGGCCCCCTGCAGATTGGCCTTGCGCAGGATCGCGCCCTGTAAAACCGCGCCTCGTAAATCGGCGCCTTGCAATTTCGCCCCGCTCAGATCCGCGCCCTGCAGGTTGGCTCCGCGCAGATCGGCGCTTTGCAGACTCGCCCAACTCAGATCCGCTCCTTGAAGCTCGGCTCCGCGCAGGTCCGCCTTATGCATGTTCGCATCGATCAGGCTGGCGCTCTGGAGCTGCGTACCGCCCAGATTGGCTCCCTGAAATTGGGTTTTGTCCCAGCCGATCACGCCCTGAAGTTTCGCTTTCAGCAGAACGGCTCCCTGCAAGCGGGCATGCCGCAAATCGGCTTTGGGCAGGACGGCTCCGTATAAATTGGCATAGCGCAGATCGCGTTTTTGCAAATTGAGCCCGTCGAATTCCTTGAACGCGGCGTCGCGTATCGATTTATCGGGATCGGTGGCGCGAGTCAACAAGGACAAGGAGACTTCCTTGGGCACCAGCCGGGCCTCCCTGAGGTCCAGGTTGCGGGAAAACAATCCCAAATCGAACCAGGAACAAGGGCCCAGCACGACCTGCAGGATGGCGGCTTCGGATTTTTCAGCCCGGGCCAGTGAGGTACAGGTAGCCACTCCGTATTTATGAGCGGCCACGCTCAACCAGGACTCGGGTACTTTCCGGATCAGCCAGTCTTCGAAATAAAAAGGAGAGTTTTCGGCCTGTTCGCCGGGCTCGTTTCTTTCCAAGGCGTAATACGTCTCCACCGTCATGCTTCCGGGCACCACGGCCACAAGGCTGAGCAACACGACCAGCGGCACCGATATCATCAGGACCACCATGCCTTTCGCTTCCGTTCCGGGCTCCCGAAGCGGCCCCAGTTCGATTTCCCGCCGGGACAGATTGGGCCAGAGATGCCGGCCGGACCGCATCAGCCGGTTCCAGACGTGAATCCCCGTACGCCCAAGCCAGGCGGGCCAGTAACCCAGCAGCTTGTAGGCAAAGTTTTGCCACCATTCCTCGGCCCTGTCCTGAGGCGAGGCGATCAACGGCCACAGCGCCAGCAGCATGAGAGCGTCGACCCAGACCGCAAAACGCTGCGACCAGGTGATGGCTTCGCCGTGAAACGGCAGAAAGCGGATCTGTGCCGCCAGCAGGATGAATAACGGCAGGGCAATGACGGTAATGCCCACGACCAGCGACAACAGCCAGCGGATCAACCAGCCGCCGGAGCGGCCCACGATAAGATGGGTAAACGGAAAGATGAAAAGGCGGTCGCGCACCTGCTGCCCCGCCGTGGTATCAGGCAGGCTGCCGTCCAGATTCCACAGTTTGGACGAGAGCAGCTCCAACTGCATGAGCAGGTTGAAATGCAGCAGGACCACCATCCAGGGCGCAAAGGAATAAAAGGCCGTCAGCGGCAGTTCCACGTCCAGAATCGGCAGTTTGACCGGGCTGATGCGCAGCAGGTCTTCGTGCGTAGTGCCCCAGACGATAATGCCGAGATAAGCCGTGAACGCGATGAAAGTCACATGCAGAGCCGCCACGGTCTGCGACGCGGAATTGGCCGAGTCCAGCAGTTTTTCGATCTGCGGCGAGGAAGCATCTTGAGAAGGCAAAGTCGGATTGGGCATGAGATCGATGCGAATGACTGTCGATTAGGCAAGCGATTGACGGGAAATGAGCCGGGCTCAATCTCCATTTTAAATGGGCAGGCTTTGCCGCATCAATGAAATACTGCGCAAACGCAGGTCGATTGCGCTATTTCATAAGCCCAGGCAGACCGGATTCGCTCCGCCATGTGGCGACAGCTTGTAGAATGTCCCGTTTCGGAGAGGGATTGAGAGAAAGCATTTTTAGTATTTATAACCGGTTTGCTTTAGAGTATAAATGCTCGCTATTGGAAAAGATCGCCAGTCAGGAACCTGCAATTCCACTGTTTTTAAGAATGTATTTGAACTCGTTGTCCCCAGGTTAAACGTCATGATCTTCGATGCCGATTTATGAGCAAGGCCGATCCGATAAAGCCGGCCGATTTTTCCCACGGTGAGTCGTACGAGCGCCGAACCCGGGTCGACGTTACCTACACCGCCGGGAACGGCGAACGGCGGACGGTGCGATTCGGCAGAGGATTCCGCATCGGCCGCAGCCAGAACTGCGAGTTGCAACTGGCGGATGAACTCGTCAGCAGGGAACATCTACAGATTTACTGGAAAGAAGGTCAATGGTGGATTCTGGATCTGGGCAGCCTGAACGGCACTTATCTGAACAATGCCTTGATCCATGAATTGCCGCTGACCAACAAGATGACGCTGGAGCTGGGCAGCGGCGGAGCCTCGATTCAGTTGCAGGTCGTCGGTTCGGGCCCGTACGTTGCTCAGGACGCCCCATCGCCGGCCCAAGAAGAATTCGATATAAAATTCCGAAAACAAGCCCGGCGCTACCGGCTCACGATCGGCTTGGCCCTGTTGTTGTTGATAGGCGTCAGTCTGACCGCAGCCTCTTATTATCTGAAGATAAAAAAAGCCGACGAACAAGCCGTCCGGATGTTTTATGCGATGAAAGGACTGGAACTGGAGATGGCTGATCTGGAAGATAAAATAAATAACAATGTTTCGAAAGAGCTGGTCTCGGATTTACAAATCAAACGACAGGCTCTCGACCGTTTACGAGCGCAATATCAGGCTTATGTCGAATCGATCGGCACCGTGGAAAGACGGGCGACGGATGACGTCGACCGGCTGATTTTTTATACCGCCCGGCGATTCGGCGAATGCGAAGTCAACATGCCGTCCGATTTCGTCACGGAAGTCAAACGCTACATTGCCCGATGGCAAGCCACCTCAAGATACCCGAACGCCGTCCATGCATTAAAAGAAAAAGGTTATGCTCCTATCATATATCACGAGTTGGAAGCCCGGCAGTTGCCTCCCGAGTTTATTTACCTGGCGCTTCAGGAGAGCAATTACGACGAGCGCACCATTGGCCCGCCCACGCGTTACGGCCGCGCCAAAGGCATGTGGCAATTCATAGCGGCCACGGGGAGTCAATACGGCTTGAAAATCGGCCCCTTGAAAGATACGGAACAGTACGATCCGGTCGATGAACGGCATCATCCGCTGAAATCGACCATTGCCGCGGCGAAATATCTCAAGTACATCTACAAGACCGATGCCCAGGCTTCGGGCTTGTTGGTCATGGCCTCCTATAACTGGGGCGAAGGCAACGTGATCAATCGCATCCGCAGCATGCCGCTCAATCCCGAAGACCGCAATTTCTGGAAACTGATCGCTTCCTACGAAATTCCTCAAGAAACGTACGATTACGTGCTGTATATCTTTTCGGCCGCCGTCATCGGCCAGAATCCGAAATTATTCGGCTTTAACTTCGATAATCCCTTGCAGGGATTGGACGAAACAAAATAACGGCTCTGTCGGGCAGGCAGGCGAAGCCGCCAAACCGGATGAAAAATGAAATTTTCCAAACGGTCAAAGGGCGGCGCATTTTTTGCGTCACCCCTCTTCCAGCGCCGGGTCAGGCGCCTCCCTGGCCCGCTTGATCTTCGCGCATAATCCAGCGATCACGAGGACGCGCAAGAAGAGGAGTGAGTCGGCGAATCGTCTCGGAGTCCTTGTATTTTTCCCGGACGGCATCCGCATCCGAGCGGCTCCGCCACCTGGCGAGAGCCATGATGTGCCCCGGTGCATCCTCGTCAATGAGAATCCGATGAGAGATAAAGCCGTCAAAGCTCTGCATGTCGGACCAAACTTGACGCGTAAGACGAAGCCCTTCTTCTTCCGTGCCGGGTTTCAACCAAGTGTCCCAAACTACCGTGATCATTTTGTTCCTCCTGTAAATTGCCGATGTGGCGCAATTCGGCGGCCTGATGTTAAACATAACTCGCGTAGCCCGGATGGAGCTTGCCGAATCCGGGGCGACCGAAGTCCGATTATCCCGAATTCCATTGCGTTTCATCCGGGCTACTGGCTATTTGCTAACGTCACGACAAGGGGACGCCGCCGAAAAACGATCAGCGAAGCCGCCGAACCCGATAAAAAGCAGACTTTCAGACGCCAACGGGCATCGCGTCCATTTGGCCGCTGAGTTAGGCCAAGAAATTATACCCAAAGCCGAGTGTGTGCAAGAAAAAACAACTTAATTTGAAAAAAGGCAGCGCCACTTTTCAATACGCTTTAAAAGACTTGATCCCGTCTTTTCTGCTTGACTTGGATAACAGAATCTACCTGACTTACGAGTTAATTCTCTCTCCTTGACGCAATAGCTCTACTAACCATCTTTTCAACGTTGGGTTCCATTTTATCCGGCAGCAATGCTATCTCAGAATGGGCCTGCGCATAGACTCGGAATATTTCGTCGGCAAAGGCTTGGCCGATTGCTGACACGCCTTCAAAGTCGAAAATAACGAACTGAAAGCGTTCGATGCGAGCAAGCAATCGTTTCGCTTGTGACCTGGATACCAGTTTTTCATTACCGTATTGCGCCAAGCGTACCGGAATGACGGTTTTGTTGAATTGAAATTCTTCAGGACCCGCATAGTCGTCGAACACCGATTGAATCTGCCGCGTCGAATTCCGCTTGATCAGCATGTAGACTGCCGTACCGGCTTCATCTCTAGAGATATGCGACTCAAGAATAAAATCGAAATCGAATGTATCGTCGTGGCTAAACCGAATCCCGCCCGATTCGATTTCAAACTCGTCGAACACTCTCGATGTAAAAAAGATGCCTTCGCCGGTGTGGTTGTCAGGATCGGTGGTCAATTTTCCTTTAGACAATTCGAACAGGGCTTGCCGCTCATCGCTTAAGTCGCACAATCGCTTGATTTTCCTGAAAATACCTTCGCCGTCGTCGATCACGGCGATGACTATTTTTTCTTTATCCCGTACCGCGGATAGATAAATATGTTCTCCGCCCGAGTGGTCGATGACGTTATTGACCATTTCGGTAAAACCGTAATGGCATATGTCGACGATGTTTTCGGGCAAACCATCGAATACGAAAGCATAGTAATTCCTCCAAACGCCGTCTTCGGTAAATTCTTCAGTCAAGGGAAACAGCGATTTATATTCTCTGAGGTCGCCAAGAAAGTATCTTTTACCTTTCCCCATGCCGCTCGATTTTAACCAACCCTCCGCTTCCAGGCGTTGTATGTGACTGTTGACCGCTTGGGGAGTGATCGAAAAAATAGCAGCGATATGTTTTACAATATCGATGGGATGGTGCCTGACGTCCCTGAGGATTTGGCGGCGAATCTGCTCGCCCCGTTCTTTATTGCTCATGCTTTATCCTTTAAGAAAACGATTTTCTTAAAGGATAAAGCAATTTTTCTTAAAGGACAAGAATCCGAATAAGTTGGTTTACGGCTATCGCCTAACCCGATCCTGCACTCACTCAGAAAAAAGGCAGCGCCACTTTTCAATGCGATTTTGAAAGATCTGACCCCCGACTGTTGCGTATTGATGCGCCTAACGTTACACATGCAATTTTTACGATTCTGACTCATCTAATAAAGTATTGGGTTACGGCAAACCGAGGATTTTAAGTCGCGCCGGATGAAAAAATATAGGCGCGACCTCAGTAGCTAATGCCGGAAATCGGATGTTGCGGGAAATCCCCCATTCTTTGGCAATCCGGCAGTCCGATAAGCCGTTGCCATAACCTTTGATACACGATAGATTTCAGGCATCTTTTACTCTTGGACTCATAAAGTACTATTAGCCGATTGGACGCATAACTATCGTGCCGTTGGGCGGCGCCGGAGCGCGGAGGGGGCCGCTCCAACGGCTGATTAGACAGAATTGGCTCCGCGCCGTCCATTAGGCTTGCGGGATGCCCAATTGCCGGGCTTGAGAGGCCGAGTCTCTGGCTCCCCACCGCCGAGCAATTTTCCCCTCTCGAATCTCGAATAGTTCCATTGCGACCAAAGTGTAGGATTTGCCTGTAGTAGTCAGTCACGAAGAAACACAAGGATACAGGCGAGCCAGTTTACGTCGTGCCTGTTGCGTCGTAAATCGCCAATTGACGGGCGTCGCCTTGGTGTTGCGCGGTAGGATATTGGCTTCGACCTCACGCCGGAGGCTCTCTGTGTCCGGTATCCGCTGTGATAAACACATGTTCGACAAGACGGCCAGTTCGATCTCAGCGATGTTTAGCCAACTGCCATGCTTGGGCGTGTAGTGGAACTCCAGCCGTCGCGCCAATTCACGGGCTTGCTCTGCTGGAAAGGCTTCATACAAAGACGCCATTTTATGGGTATTCAGATTGTCCAGCACCACCCGGATCACCGCCGCGTCCGGATAAAGTTCAGCGATATGCTTCATGCTGTGCGCGAATTCGATTTTGGTCCGCCGCGCGGTGATGTCCACCTGCCGAAAACCGCGTTTAGGTTCGCAGATCATCATCAAATCGCAGACGCCTTTCCGTTCATAGCCGGTGTCATAGCGGGCCGGTTGACCGGGCTCAGGCGGGAGAGGTTGGCGGACTTCCGCAATGAGTTGCTTCGGACTTTCGTCGAAACACACAACCGGGCGCAACGGATCGTAGGGTTCTTCATAAAGGTCCAGCACGTCTTCCATCGCCGCGACAAATTCAGCACTCACCTCGGGAATGCACCACTCTTGCTTCTGCCAGGGTTTGAGAGTGTTTTTTTAAAAGCTGACGGATGGTTTCATAGCTGCAACGGTCGGCATACGCTAATTCCACCACTTTGTCCGCCAACAACCGCAAGGTCCAGTGATCATGCCCTGTCGGCGCCTCACTACAAGCCAAGGCGATAATATGGGCGGCCTGCTTCTCCGTCAGTTTTGGGGCACGTCCTGGACGGGGGCGTTCTTTCAGGGCGGCTTCCGGGCCTTCTTCCACACACCGTTGGCGCGTCGTCAACACCATTGATTCCGAGACACCCAAAGCTTGGATAATGTCTTTATCCTGAATACCCGCTGCCGCTTTTAATAAAATTCGCGCGCGTGTCAGATGGCGTGCCGCGGCTTTTCCTTTGTTGATCATGGCTTCCAAGCCACGCTTTTCGTCTTCAGTCAGATTGACTTTGTATTTAAGAGCTGGCATTGCTTGACCTCAATCAGTAACCATCAATGCCACTATAGAGTGACTTACAAGCCCAATATATCCTTTTGATTTAAATTGACTGACTAGTAGGTTCGTTTCCAAATGCCGGCGCTTTGAACGTTCCTGTTTCGGTGTATCTCGCAGAGACCAAATTGCCTTCTGCAACCAAGTCTTCAATACGGAGTTGCATTCCATAACCTTCAATTAGCTGGCGCCAGATGGGCTCTACTCGCTCGAAGATGCCGTGTCCCATTACGCCCTGTATCTCCGCATCCTCTGTGAGCAGAGATTTGAGCGCCTCCAAGTCACCTCGGTTGAATGCTTCGACGTAGCGCTTTACGACGGCTTTATTTTCTTCCTCAAGACTCATAGACTTCCCCAAAAAAGCCCGCATCGGGCTGAGCGATTCTGCATCAAGATAGAACAGCCCATTACCCGACTGCCCCTTCACAAATCCCGGCGAGCGGAATTACCGCACCGGGCTTTTCAACTAACCCGCTCCGATTCAGCGGCGACGCAGCGTCGTCCGCCGGCATCGCTTGTTGGACGTCTTCTCGGTTACAGACCGCCGACTGCGGCACCTTGTCGATTCGATCCTGTGTCCATCGCACTAGGTCACGCGTGAGCGGAGAGTTCGGCGCCACGACGGAAAGATGATCGTGCCCGGCATAGGTGCGGTATTCCAATTTCTCGCCGGCAGCGCAGCGATCGCGCACGAATCGGGACTGAACATCCGGCCGCACCAGGTCGTCCGCCAGTCCCTGTGCAATCAGCAGAGGTTGCCGCAAAGGCGACTTCGGCGTGTTCGCGGCGAGGCGCTCGCCGAAGAGTCCGCTCGTCGGCGCAATGCCGAAAATGCTGTTCCCTGCCACCAGGGCCTCGGCTACGGAGAAGAGTGCCTTGCGTCCTGCAAGGCAGCGGCCGGCAATATCGTTTGCCAACCACCGTTTCCAGCCGGAAACGTATGCGGCGAACTTCACGTCGGAATACGCCGCTGCATAGCTGAGCAATGCGAATGAGGACATGATGCGTCCGACCGGCATGACGTGGATTGCCCTGATCAGCGATTGCAGCTCAGTTGCCGGCGCGATGGCCGCGACACCGAGAATGTTTACGTCGGGTGCATAGGTTGGCGCTGCGATGCCGGTCCACAAGGCGACGTGACCTCCCTGTGAATGTCCCCACACGACCACGTCGTCACCCGCCCGGATCCCTTCCATTTGACGCAAGGCGCGGATCGAGTCCAGCACCGATCGCGCTTCGCCTTCGCCGATGAGATACGGGTGAGAGCCCGACGTGCCCAGACCGACGTAGTCGGTGGCTACGTAGACCCAGCCCTTGTCGATCAGTTGCCGCAACGCAGGGACATTGGCAAATGGGTCGTCCAGCAGCGATGGCGCGCAACCGGGTACGACGCCTGTGGTTCCGTGTGCCCAGGCGACGACCGGACGCGGTTCGGTGCGGGCTGCACTGGAGACTACGACGACGGCGCTGGCCACCGCCAGTGTTCCGTCGGGGCGCGTCGTTGTGTAGAGCATGCGCCATGCCTGCGCACCCGCCGGGACGCTGCGGACGAATGCCTCCTGCTCAAGCAGCACGCCCGGTTTGTCAAGCCGGTTCACGGACGGCAGGTAGAAAGCATCCGGCATAGCCGGTCGTGCCAGCCACCATGCGGCCGCGACCACCGCCGCCACGCCGGCCAGAAGCCAAGCCAAATAACGGAACATGCGGGGCATCGATCGCATTGTTGCCGTTATCGCTCATTCCGCTTTCTGCCATAGATGGATAAATGCGCGCCTTTCGCATCCAGCGACATCGCTTTATATTCGAGGGCAAGGTGGGTAACCCGGATTGGACCGCCTTTTACCTTGCTGGGGTTTGAGCACTTGCCCGATCCCAGCGCCAGGGGCAACCACAGTTTTTGACGCTTGTCGCCGGACATCCACAACTCCGCATTGCGCAGCCGAATGGCGTTGCGTTCGGCACACACGCGAATTTCGACGACGTCGTCCCCATCGTTCAGGAAGGCCAGATCCTTTTCCGCGTTGTCGCGGACATGCACGCGGCCCAGTTTACGCCATCCGTGACCAGGTTGCGGGTTGGTGGCGGCTGGCTTCTTCGCTGTGGTCTCCGCAGATACGGGCGCAGCCAATACACAAACGCTCAAACACATTCCAAAGAATACACGCTTCATGTTCATAGCCCTCGTTGTTTGTGAAAAAGGTACCGCTGTCCCAATGAACCGTCGATTAATTCAGTACGACCGCCTCGAATCGCGCTACCACTTCGCCGTTCGCGTTCAGCAGTTCGAGATGGCTGCCGTGGATGCGGTAACGATCCACACGCTGCAGCGAATCGAGGAAACGTTTCTCCTGCTCCATGCCGTCGCGGCAGGCCATCATGGTCGTCCCGACGTGGCTGAAACGAAGCCGGTCGCCGTCGAGTTCGAAGCTTCCGATCAAACGGTTGCAGCCGCCGCTCCCGCTGATGCGCCAATCTTGGTTTGCGAGCATCAGATATGCTTCGCGCTGCTTCGGAGCGGCGGCCACCGGACTGTCGCCCAGGCGTACGAGCTTCCAGTAGGTGCCGCGCAGCGGTCTGTTGGTCGACAGGTTTCCGTAGGTCTCACTCGGACTGACATTAATGAAGCGATCCACCACCAGAGCGGCACGCGGCGGCTGGCTTTCTTCCATCGAAGGGCGCTATGCGATCCGGCCCTCGATGCTCGCCAGCAACGGCTCTCCTGGTTTTGCCACGGACTGCCGATACGCGGTTTCCAGCGCCTTGTAGTCGCCTTCCATCGCCACGGGCAGCCGCTGACCGCCGGCACAGAGTGTGATCGTGGCGGCATCGGCCATGTACGTGAAAGTACCTGTTAGAGTCAGGCTCGGCTCGATCGGCGCGAACTTCGGTAGGCGCGCCAGACGATCGTTGTGGGCAGACTCGATGGGCTTGCCGGCAAGGTCGAGCTTGCGCAGCTCGGCACCGCCCGCCAACGGCATCAGGAAGATCGGCTCCTCGCGCCCGCCACTCAGTACGATGCGGCCGGTGTCGCTCTCGTGCGTCCAACGGCCGACGTCGTCGAACCGGTTAGGCTCGGGACGTCCGACGTGCTCCATGCGTAACTGATAGCGGCCTTCCGATAGCAGGTCAACATGCCACACGACGGGGTTGCCGGCGCCGGGCAATTCTCCTTCGTACGAGGCGGGCAGAGCGCCGATTGTGGCGGCCGCCGGTTTCGCGCTGCCGCGGGCCGACACCTGCAGCAGATTGAGCGGCGCGTTGCGGCCGTCCAGGACGAAATAATGCGCGTCCGTCGTGAACAGCATCTGTTTGTGCAGTTTGACAGCCGCGTAGACCCTATAGCGATGGCCGGCATTCACGGCGGCCTCGTCGTAGGCGATCTCGAACCGAAACGGCGGCTGTCCGGCAGGATCCAGCTTGCTGCGCCCGAGCACTACGGCCGGCGCGTCGGCCTTCGATACGTCCTGCAACTCGGCCTCGAACACCGCATCGGGCGGCAGCGCGATGCGCTCCCGATACGTCGCGGTGCCTTGCAACGTGCTTCCCCAAGCCGTGCCGTAAACCAGTCAGGCTACGCTTAACGAGAACAACGCTCGACCCGCTGGATACCACCGGCCCATGTTGACATTCCTACGCATTATTCCACCTTTTCGGACGCCCAACTGAATTTGGACAAACTCTACAATAAATTATCAGGCGCCTTGAAGTCAACAGTAGGCCAGCTCTTCAAATGGCAATAATTTAAACTTTACAATCAGAATGGACGAGCCTAAATTTCGCGGATGAAGCAGCCGTCCAAACTGCTCGGCGAGGTGCGCGAACGCATTCGCTCCAGGCATTATTCGATTCGTACCGAAGAGGCCTACGTCGATTGGGCGAAGCGCTTCATTCTGTTTCACAATAAGCGCCGTCCGAAAGACGTGGGCGTGACGAGTCCGCCGGATTTATTGCAGGAGATTCCTAAATTTATAAAAAATGGTTTACAATCGCCGAAACTCATCCGAAACAGGTTTTAATGGCCATGTCGACGTCTCATCCCGGTATTTTCCCATGGGTTCCACCTTAAAGCTGACTTCCACTCATTGCCGAACCGGCGCGGTAGAGATCAGGGAAGCGACGTCCGAGACCTTGCAGATAGGCCGGTCCCTGGAAGGCAACAACTGGACGCTGCCGGATCCCGACGCCCGGATTTCCAGAAAGCAGTGCGTCATCGAGCATCAGGACGACTGTTATTTCATTACCGACATCAGCAACAACGGCACTTTTCAGAATTCGAAACGGCTGACGAAATACGCCCGGACACAACTTAAGGACGGCGATGTTCTGACCTTATGCGAAAACCCTCCCGTCTACGAAATCCGGGTCGACATTCAGCTTCCGCGGCCGAAACCCGAGCCGAAGAGCGAGCAAAGCCGGCAGACGTCTTCTTCCTCCAAACCCTGGTGGGATAATGAAGTCCCGGACGGACCGCCTTCCCCTTCTCCCGGACCTCAGCCCCCGTTCAAGAAAAACACTTCCGATATTCTCTCCGCCCGGGAATTGGCGCAATCGTTTTACGACGGCGCAAACCTGCAAAACGTAGCGATGGCCGACGACGAGTTGCCGGCGTTGTTCTTTAACCTGGGGCAATTTTTCAGACTGACCATCGAAGGTCTGAACGATTTATTGCAAGCCCGCAACAGCGTCAAGCAAGGCTTCCACATCCCAAGCCATACCATGATCGGAGGCGGCCGGCTCAATCCCATCAAGAACATGGCGACGGAGCAGGCGATGGAGCAACTGCTAGTGCACAAATTACCCAACTGTCTGGGGATGCCTCAGGCGCTGGGAGAGGTGTTCACGGACCTGCAGGCGCACGAACTGGCGATCATGGCGGGAATTCAGGAAGCTCTCAATTTCCTGGTGGAAGAATTCGATCCGCATCGTCTGGAATCCCGTCTCAGCGAGCGGATGATGATCGAAAACCTGTTTCCGGACATCAGCAAGGTGCGCTATTGGAACGAATATGTAAAGTTTTATGCTTCGATTGCGGATGAAACGAAAACCAATTTCCAGAAACTGTTCGGAGATTCCTTTGCGTCCGCTTACGATCAATTTGTCGATAAATTGGGGGAAAAACCGGGAGATGGCTCATGAATCCATGGTTGCGGCAGGGATTTCTTCTGTTTCTTTTAGCCGTCCTCGGCGGCTGCGGCGAAGATCCGCCTAAAGAAGCACCGCCGCCTCCGCCACCGCCTCCCACGAAGGTGGTGATCAGGCTCCATGCCGGCGACGACGTCAATCCGACCCCATTCGGCCGGCCGTCTCCCCTGGTGCTGAGGCTCTATGAACTCAAAAATGCCGACGCTTTTGCCGGCGCCGATTTTTACAAGTTATACGACCAGGAGGACGCCGTTTTGAAAGCCGACTTGCTGGCCCGGCAAGAACTGCTGATCAGGCCTGAACAAACCCTGGAAATCGAGCGGACGACCGAGCCCGATGCTCGCTTTATCGGTTTCCTGGCGGCCTTTCAGGACCTGGATCATGCCATTTGGCGAGAAATTCTGGCAATTCCTCTCCATCGGCGTACAATTTTCAACGTGCAGCTCGACAAGCTGTCGATCAAGGCTAAAGCGGCACCGGACAAACACCGATAATAAGCCTAACAGGGTGAGCCAATGTCTACATACAGCAAGGTGATCTGGTATGAAGGAATGTTTCTGCGCCCTCACCACTACCAGCAGCAGGACCGGTATTTCGAGACGTTAATCAATGCCCGCTGCGACTATTTGCAGGTCTACGATTGGGGAATCGTTCAGTTGATTCTGGACCCACAGGCGCTGCACGAGGGCAAGATCGCCGTTCACCGCTGCCTGGGCCTGTTGCCGGACGGAACGCCCGTCAATATTCCGGACGAGGACGATCCGCCGACACCCCTGGTGATCGAATCCTCCATGCACGGCCATATGATCCTGCTGGCTCTTCCGGACCGTAAGCCGACAGGCGAAATCGAAGGGGACAACAGCCAAACCGGTACGGCCCGTTTTCGGATCGCTCCGCAAAAATTGCAGGATTACAACGCAGGTTTCAAGGACCGGGAAGAAGAAATTAAAATCGGCAGGAAGCAATTCCAATTAATTACCGACAAGGACAATGCCGGCGGCTATTCGGTTCTCCGCATAGCCCGCGTTCGCGAAAAAATCGGTCAAGGAGTCGTTCTCGACGAGAATTTCATTCCGCCGACCTTGGATTGCAGAAGCCCGCCGCTTCTCTATGGCTATTTGACCGACATCCTGGAATTGTTGAAACAGGCCGGCCAGGAATTGAACAGCCGCATTCCCGAAAATCTGGACCAGGGCCGGGGGCAAATCGAGGATTTGCTGATGCTTCAGATCATCAATCGGAATATCCCGCTATTTGCCCACTTAGCCGGGATGCAGAGATTGCATCCCGAGGTTTTTTATCAAAAAGCCTTGCAACTGGCGGGCGAACTCGCGACGTTAACTCGCAAGCCCAGGCTCGCACCGGATTTTCCTCTTTACGATCATGACGATCTGCACCCTGTTTTCCTGCCTCTGATGGAAGCGCTGCGGCGTTTTATCCCTTCGACGTCGACGCCGTCCATCAATGAACTCCTGATCAAAATATTCGGCGGCGGACGCTATCTCGCTCCTCTCTCCGAAGCACAAAGAGCGCTGCTCGACGAATCGGCGTATGTCCTGATGGTGAAAATCCCGCCCCCCCTGATCGAGAGTTTTCCGAAACAATGCACCATCAGCGCCGCGGAGGAACTGGATGATCTGGTCAACCGGATCATCCCCGGCATCGGCTTGAGCAAGCTCAATACCGTCCCACAGTTTCTGCCCTATGCACCGGATCATACCTACTTCCGACTGGAGCAAAACAGCGAATACTGGCAGCGCCTGAAAACTTCGAAAGTCGGCCTGGCGTTTCACGTAGCGGTTGACGTTCCCGGCATCGTGATGCGGTTATGGGCCATTAAGGAAAAAAATCGATGAGCAATTTCGATCCGTTTGGCGAAGCCAAGCAAAAGCAATCAGCCCCGAACGACACCGGATCGAACCGGAGTCATTTCGCGGGCACGGCTGAAGAGGACGACCGTCTGACCGTCATTGCCCAGTCCGTTCCTTACGGCGCCACCAAATTAGGTCAAAGACCTCGGCCCGGAAGAGAGACGTTACCGGAAACGGACTCGTTTGCGCCTGCCGGCGCCAATCCGGTGGTCAATGCGGCAGCTACTTTGCTGAACCTGATGCTGAGTCTGAAAAATACCCATGCCTGCCCGGACGTCGAAGGGTTACGGAGCCAACTCGTGGCGGAAATCGGCCGCTTCCGAAGCGCGCTGGAAACCGACCCTTCGCGGATGGCCCATGCCACCATAGAAAGCGCCAGTTATGCCGTGTGCGCCGCTCTGGACGACGTGATTCTCAACAATACGGCCTGGGGAAGCTCCGGCGTTTGGGCTCAGAGAAGCCTGCTTGCGGCCGTGCACAACGATTTTCGGGGCGGCACCCGTTTCTATGAACTACTGGACAATGCGCTCAGGGCGCCCGCGGTAAACCGGGATCTGCTGGAATTGATGTACCTTTGTCTGTCGTTGGGATTTCAGGGACAGTACCGCAACCGGCACGTCGAACTGGAATCGCGGCGTAAATACGCGTTCGATACCCTTTACGCCTTGTACCGGAAAGACGACTCGGAACGGGATTTATCGCCGAATTGGCGAAGCGAAGCGAGAAAGCCCGATACGCTCGTTCACCAGGTGCCTTTCTGGATTACCGCCGCGGTTGCCGGCGCCTTGTTGGTCGGTATTTACACGGCCTTCTATTTTCGGCTCGGTACCGAAGCCGAACCGGTTCTGGCCGATTTCGACAAGGTGGCCGTGGCGGCGCCGGAATTTGTCAGAACGTCTTCCTGGCCGCAACCCGAACCGATTCCGGAGGATCAAAATGCTTACCGGAGATTAAGTTCGTTTTTGTCGACGGAAATCGGTCGCCACGAGGTGGAACTGGAGCAACTGAAGGAAGGCGTTCTGATCCGGCTACAGGGCGATGAATTATTCAAATCGGCCAGCGCGACCTTGAATCCGGATTACAACCATCTGCTGCAAAGAATAGGCAGCGCCTTAAAGGACGAACAAGGCAAAATCCTGGTGGTCGGCCATACCGACAACCTGCCCATCCGGACGCTGAAATTCCCTTCCAATTATGTATTGTCCAAAGCACGGGCTGAAACGGTAGCGCAGTCGTTGCGCACGGCCACCGGCGCATCCGACCGGTTCGTCGTCAAGGGTAAAGGCGCCTTCAAACCGCGCACGCCCAACCGGGACGAAGCGGGACGAGCCCGCAACCGGCGGGTGGAAATCATCCTGATGACAGGAAACGAATCATGAAAAAACTGTTGGGTATTTTCAAGAATCGATGGTTTCTCTCGTTCCTGGGATTGGCGGCAGCCGCCGTGCTGATCTGGTATCTGGGCCCCGCCGTTTCCGTCAACGACGTAACGCTGCTGGAATCGCCCGAATCCCGGCAATGGACCATTGCCGCAATGCTTGCGCTCTGGGGGCTAAACCAACTGCGTCGTCACTGGCAGGCCAGACGCAACGAGCGGCAATTGCAGGAAGCGTTAAAGCAGGCCTCTCCCGACATCGTGCAAAGCAAATCCAGAGAAGAAGTGGAGGATCTGGCGCAAAAATTCGAGGAGTCACTGCAGAAACTGAAAAACGAACTGGGCGGAAGCCGCTTCGGCAGCCGGTATCTCTACCAGTTGCCCTGGTACATCATCATCGGACGCTCGCGGGCCGGTAAAACGACTTCCCTGAAGACCGCCAATCTGAACTACATCCAGAAGGCGCAAGGTGTCGGAAGCACGCAAAACTGCGACTGGTTCTTTACCGACGAAGCGGTGCTGATCGATACGGCCGGCCGTTATGTGTCGCAGGACATCTATCACGACGTCGACAAAGCCGGCTGGCACGGTTTTCTGGATTTATTGAAGAAATACCGGCCGCGCCGTCCGATCAACGGCGTCCTCATTGCCGTCAGCCTCGGCGAAATGTTGCAGCAGAACGAAGTCGAGCGGGCCGAGCACGTGCTTGCCGTCAAAACACGGCTGCAGGAACTGCACGACCGGCTCGGCATCCGCTTTCCCGTGTACCTGGTTTTTACCAAATCCGATCTGTTGGCCGGTTTCGTCGAATTTTTCGATGATCTCGGACCGCATGAGCGATCGCAGGTCTGGGGCCTGACCCTGCCCCTTTATGCGGATCTGCATACCCCGGTCGCTCAAGTCATGGCTGATTTTTCCCGGGAGTTCCGGAAACTGGAGCAATGCCTGAATAAACGGTTGTTACGGCGCCTGCAGGACGAACGCAACAATCAGCTTCGGGATTTGATTTATACCTTTCCCCAGCAATTCGGGGCAATACGCCCGGTAATCGAGCAATTTTTGCACAGTCTGTGCCAGCCGAACATGCGCAAGGAAATACCCATGCTGCGCGGCGTCTATTTCACCAGCGGCACCCAGGTAGGCACGCCCATCGACCGGGTCATGTCGGCCATTGCCGAAACGTTTAGGGTCAATCGGCGCCTTCTTTCCGAATTCAAAAGCGAAGGTAAAAGTTATTTCGTCAAGCAACTGCTGCAGGAAGTCATTTTTCCGGAGGCAGGCCTCGCCAATACCAATTTGTACCTGGAAAGACAGCGCAACTGGCTGCAGCGGCTTGCCTTCATCGGAGCCTTCCTGTTGGTGGGCTCGCTAAGTTCGCTATGGACGATCAGCTATCTCAACAATCGAAACTATATCCGGGAAGTAAGAAAGGATCTCGGCGAATTGATCGCTCAAAGCGGCGAATTGCGCCCGAATCAGACCGGCGCCCTGAATGTCTTGCCGTTGCTGGAAACCGCCGCCAATATCCCCGGCGGCTACGCCCATCCGGACCCCGGCCTGTTCTATACCTTCGGGTTGTACCAGGGCAATGCGCTGGGCGAGAACGCGAGCGAAACCTATAAACAGCTCCTGACCGATGCCTTGTTGCCGCGTTTGCTGATTCGTCTGGAAGAAGAACTCCGGCACAACGCCGGCAACACGGAAACGCTGTACGAAACCCTTAAAATCTATTTGATGCTGAGCGAACCCAAATCCGGGCATTTTAACAAGCACCTGATCCAGTCCTGGATGCAGTCGGATTGGCAGGAACACTTGCCGCGTAACGTCTCGGACGATCAGCGGCAATTGCTCGGAAAACATCTGACCGCGTTATTGGCTTCTTACCCGGGGACCCTGCCTTTCCAACCGGATTCGGCGCTGATCGGACAGGCGCAAAAACAGTTGCGAGCCGTTCCGCTGGAACAGCGCGTGTACGCCCAGCTCAAGACGATCGGATTGCGGCAAGGCTTGCCCGCGTTCAACGCCAGCGAAGAAGCCGCACCCAATGCCGTCCGGGTGTTCGAACGCGGCAGCGGCAAGTATTTAAGCGAAGGCGTGCCCGGATTTTATTCTTATGAAGGCTATCATCGAGTCTTTCTGCCGTCCATAGAAGACCGGTTGGACGATACGATCGAGGAAAGCTGGGTCATGGGCAACCGGGACGAAGCGTCGAAACCGGAAAACAGAAAGCATCTGGTCAGCGAAGTGCGTCGCCTTTACCTGGAAGACTACGCCCGGCAATGGAAGGCGTTTCTGAACGACATCAATATCCGGCCCCTGCCTTCGGCGGATCCTCAGCAAGCGATCGAAATCGTCAAAATTCTGTCCGACCCGGGCAATTCGCCTTTGCGAAAATTACTGGTGGCGATCGACCGGGAAACGTCTCTCGACCGGCCGGCCAAGGAAGGAGCCGATTCGGCAAAGCCCAAAAAAGACAGCGGTCTGAAAAAACTCTGGAACAAAATCCCGGGCGCACAAACCCTTACGAAAGAAGTGGGCGAAGCGACCGGCCTGATCGAGGCGCAGGCCGGACCCAATCCGGTCGATGAGGCGTTCGTCGATCTTCACCACCTCGTGCAAAACGGACTGGACAACCTCATCCACGGACTCGACGACCTTTACCGCAATCTGGACGCGATCAATAACGCCGCCACCGACGAAGAACGCAGCGCCGCCAACAAGCAGATGAGCCAGGTGGTCGTTAAATTGCGGCAGGACGCCAATCTTCTGCCCGACTCCGTCAAAAACAAGATCAAGGGCATCGCAGAGGATGCGGACAATCTCAATAAAGGCCGCATCCGTGCCTATTTGAACGACCTCTGGATGGCGGAGGTTTTGCCGTTTTGCCGGCAGGCCCTGAACGACCGTTATCCCCTGGCAGAGGACAGTGAAATCGACATCACCCTGGCGGATTTCGGCCAATTTTTCGGACCGGGCGGCATCATGGACACTTTTTTCCAGAAGAACCTGCAAATGCTGGTCGATTTGTCGCGCACTCCCTGGCGCTGGAACGACAAAGCCGGCGATATGTCGGCTGCAAGCCTGGCCGTGTTTCAGCAGGCCGCTCAAATCAAAAGAGCGTTTTTTACCGCAGGTCCCGAACCGGTTTTGAATTTCGAATTGAAACCGATCAACATGGATGCCGAGGCCGACCAGTCGTTACTGGACGTGGGCGGGCAGGAAATTCTTTATCGGTTTGGCCCGGCCCAGCCGACCGCGATGAAGTGGCCAAGCCCTGACAACAACGTGCAGGTTCGGCTGGATTTTCAGCCGCCGCCGGCGGACGGCGCCTCCGGTTTTACCCTGCAAGGGCCGTGGGCCTGGCTCAGAGCCCTGGATTTGCCGGCTACCCGGATTATCCGGACTCGCCGCCCCGAAATTTATCACGTCACTTTCGGCGTGGGAAGTCATTACGTCACCTACGAACTTCGCGCCATGAGCGCTTTTAATCCGTTCAATCTCAAGGAACTGCATAAATTCAAATGTCCTGATCGATTAAGTTAGCCACTACCAGTCATTCCATACAAAAAAGGGGTAAACGATGGCGGAAAACAGCCAGAAAAAATCAACCAGCGTGAGTGGATTCCTTTTCCACCTCATCCATGAGAATAAAAACGGCTTGAGAGCGGTTCCCGAAACGCCGCCTTTTATCCCGGAGAATCCGCATTTTAACCCTGCAATGCTGTGGCTGCCGATGGCGGATTCGCCTTCTGAATTAGAGGTGGTGGTTCCTCTTGTTTAAGAGTACTATGAGCTAATCCACTAAAAGGAGCACATCGCTATGGCCTCTCCTGACGTCCTGGAATTTGAACGTTTGCTCAAACCTGTTTCCGCAGATCAGCCGTGCGGAATTGATCTGCGCCAGGATTCGTCGACCACTTCGCTCTATCACGGCAACAACGCCATCAAGGACAGGCGCAAGAAAGCCGGGGAAATAGAACGTAAAATTCCCGTCAAGGAAGAAAACCAGGACGATTATTATTATTTTCGCCTAAGTCTCGATGAATGGCGGCAGGTCGACCGGCAAGCGCGCGTCATTCTGGCCGAACACAGCAAGGACCTGGAAGTGGCAACCTGGCTGATCGAGGCGTTGGTCCGAATCCATGGTTTTGCCGGGCTCCGCGACGGTTTCCGGCTGGCCTGCGAGTTGATCGAGCGTTATTGGGATCAGCTCTACCCCCTGCCCGATCCGGACGATGCTGTGCCCAGGGCATGGCCTCTGGTCGGACTGAACGGATTCGGCCAGGAAAGCGACAGTCCTTTGGTTAGAGCAATCTGGCGAGTCCCTTTGACCGAAGCCTCGGAGCGAATCAAGATTTCTCCCCTGACCTGGCTTGACCACAAAACTCGAAGCGATGCCGAAAGCGCCGTTAAGGAATCGTCGCCGGATTTTTTCAAGACGGCGCGCAGCGATTTGACCCAGTGCCAGGACTATTTTGCCAAACTCTGCCGGATTCTCGACGACAAATGCGGCCCCGGCAAATTTCCTTCGAGCCATATAAAAAAAGCGCTCGCCGACTGCCGGCAGGCCGTCCGCGAGTTAAGCAACGAAACCGAAGGCACACAAAATGAAGAGGCGGCTGAGCCTCAGGACTTGGCTGAAGGCAATGCCGCCGCGCCGGTGCCGACGCATTTGACCAGCCGCGAGAAAGCGCTGCAAACCCTGATCGACGTCGCCAACTATTTCGAGCGGACCGAGCCGCATTCGCCCCTGCCCTCCTTGTTGAAACAGGCCGTGCGCTGGGCGCGCATGCCGTATGCGGAATGGCTGAGCGAGGTGATCACGAACGACAGCGTCCGCACCGAGGTGTTCAAGTTGACGGGGGTTCGCCCGGAATCGAAATAGATTCGCATCATTTTCACACACAAAGGAGATCGATCCTATGTCAGAAAGCATCCATGAAAAACTGAAACGCGTGCGTAAACCCCGCGTGCACATCACCTACGAAGTCGAAACCGAGGGCGCGATGGTGTTGAAAGAACTGCCTTTTATCGTGGGCGTGATGGGCGATTTTTCCGGCAACAATCCGACGCAAGAGCTCAAGCCCCTGGCGGAACGTAAATTCATCCAGATCGACCGGGACAATTTCAATGCCGTCATGGAAAAGATGACGCCGGGCTTGAAGTTCAGGGTCGAGAATACGCTGGCGGGCAACAACACCGAAATGGCCGTGGAACTGGCCTTCAAATCCATGGACGATTTCGAGCCGGCCAACATCGTCAAACAGATCGACTCGCTCAAGAAACTGAAGGAAACGCGGGACAAACTCAGCGAACTGATGACCAAGGCCGACGTTTCGGTGGCCTTGGAAGGCATTCTGGAAAAGGTACTGGAAAAAACCGAAGAGGGTTCGAAACTCAAGCAGCTCGCCGGCGAACTGGGCATCGATACGGACCCGGGTCAAGACCAACCTCAACAGGAGAATAAGCCATGAGCACCGAACCGGAACAAGTTCAAGCCGACGTTCAGGAAACTTTGCAGGCGAAGGAGGCGCCCTCCGAGAGTCTGCTGGACCTGGCGATTACCGCGACCAAGAAAACCCAGCCTGATCGGGCCAAGGATTTACTGGACAACCTGGTCAAGGAAGCGCTGAAAGGCACGGTCAGTTGGGACAAGAACGTTACCGTTTCCATTACCAACGCCATCAAGAAGATCGACGCCGACATTTCGGAACAATTGGCGGCCGTGATGCACCATCCGGAATTTCTGAAGCTCGAAGGCACCTGGCGCGGCCTGAATTATTTGGTGATGAACAGCGAAACCGGAGAGAATCTAAAGATCCAGGTCCTCAACATCAGCAAAAAGGCCTTGCTCAACGATCTGGAAAAAGCGACCGAGTTCGACCAGAGCGAAATTTATAAAAAGATCTACACCAGCGAATTCGACATGCCGGGCGGGATGCCGTACGGCACCTTGATCGGCGATTACGAATTCACCAACCATCCGGACGACATGGCTTTGCTTCGCGGCATTTCCCAGGTGTCGGCCGCCGCGTTCGCGCCGTTCATCTCCGCCGCGGATCCCGGCTTGTTCGGCTTCGACAGTTGGACCGAACTGACCAAGCCGCGCGATCTGGCGAAAATTTTCGATTCCGTCGATTACATCAAATGGAAAAGCTTCCGGGACACCGAAGACTCCCGCTTCGTCACGCTGACCCTGCCGAGGACTCTGGCGCGTCTTCCTTACGGCTCGCTGACCAAACCCATCGAAGAATTTTCTTATGAAGAAGCGCCTCTGGGAGAAGTCCGGGATCAGGACGGCAAGGTCGTCAATCAATACCGCACCGAACAACCGCACGATCATTATTGTTGGATGAACGCGTCCTATGTGTTGGGCGCCCGCTTGACCGACGCCTTCGCCAAATACGGCTGGTGCACCGCGATTCGCGGCGAGGAAGGCGGCGGCAAGGTCGAGAATCTGCCGGCCGACCTCTTTACCAGCATGGACGGCGATCGGGATCTCAAATGCCCGACGGAAGTCGGCATTCCCGACCGGCGTGAATTCGAATTCAGCAATCTGGGTTTTCTTCCGCTGTGCCATTATAAAAATACCGATTTCGCCGTATTCTTCGGCGGTCAGACCACGCAAAAGCCGGTCAAATACGACCGCGACGCCGCCAATGCCAATGCCGCCATTTCGGCCCGCCTGCCCTACATTCTGGCCACTTCGCGGTTCGCTCATTACCTTAAAGTGATGGGCAGAGGCAAGGTCGGGTCTTTCATGGAAGCGGAAAATGCAGCCGAATGGCTGAACCGCTGGATTCAGAATTACGTCAACACCAATCCCAACGCAAGTCCGGAAATGAAAGCGCGCTATCCGCTCAGGGAAGCCAAAATTGTCGTGGAAGCCATTCCCGGCAAACCCGGCTCGTACAACGCCGTAGCCTGGCTGCGGCCCTGGCTGCAAATGGAAGAATTGAACGCATCCCTGCGCATGGTCGCAGAGATTCCGAAAGGCGCCAAATAGCGCGGCCGTTGCCGATTCCCGAACGATGACGGCCTCTCTATGCGAAGACCCGAACGCTGACTTGCAAACCGGGCAACGCCTGAGCGCTTTCCTGGCGGCGCCCGACTGGGCGTCGGCTTTGGCCGTCTGGCTCGGAAAAGAGGACTGCGAACGGCTGGCGGCCGACAAATGCGCCCTGATACGGCGTCTGCAGCGGGACATTGCCGATCTGGACGCGAGGATCGGAGAACAAGTCAACGCCATCCTTCATCATCCAAGCTTTCAGGCGCTGGAAGCGTCGTGGCGGGGATTGTCTTATCTGCACCGGACAACGCTGGCTCTCTCGTCCCGGAGCGTTCAGATCCGCGTGCTGACGATCACCTGGCGGGAACTGGCGCGCGATCTGGAGCGCGCCATCGAATTCGATCAGAGTCATTTTTTCCAGAAGATTTACACTCAGGAATTCGACATGCCCGGAGGCGAGCCCTATGGGTTGCTGATCGGCGATTATTACGTCCGGCACCGGCCCGAACCGGATCATCCGATTGACGACGTGATGGTGCTGCGTTCGGTAGCGGAGGTGTCGGCCGCGGCTTTCGCCCCTTTCATTGCCGGCGCCGATCCGGCCCTGTTCGGCCTGGACAGCTTTCAGGATCTGTCTCAGCCCCTCGATTTGCAGGCCATTTTCCGGCAGCACGAGGGGCTCGACTATTTCAACTGGCAGAATTTGCGAAAATCGGAAGACAGCCGTTTCATCGGACTGACTCTGCCGCGCATCCTGATGCGGCTTCCCTACGAAGACGACGGCTCCCGGCCGGACGGGTTTCATTTTCGGGAGACGGTGGAAGGGCGCGACGACCGAAATTATTTGTGGGGCAACGCCGCCTATGCGTTTGCTGCGGTCGCTCTTCAGGCCTTCGACAACAACGGCTGGCTGGCCGACATCCGGGGCGTGCGCCAGGACTCCGAAACAGGCCGGTTGCTGGCCGCCGGCGGTTTGGTCAGTGGCCTTCCGGTTCCCTGCTTCGCAACCGATCGCGACGGTTTGATTCCGAAATACTCGACCGAGGTCATGATCGGCGAATACCGGGAAAAGGAACTGGACGATCTCGGTTTTATCAGTCTGTGCCATTGCCGGGATACGGCATGGTCCGCTTTTTACAGCAACCCCTCCATACAATGGCCGAAGCAATACGACAGCGACGCAGCGACCGTCAACGCGCGCCTGACGGCGATGTTGCAATACACGTTGTGCGTATCGCGCTTTGCCCATTATCTGAAGCGGCTCGGACGATCCAAGACCGGCGCCATCACCCATGCCGAAGAGCTGGAAAATTTTTTAAGCAATTGGCTGCAACAGTATACGACCTCGCGGGACACCGCTTCGCTTGCCGAAAAAGCCCGTTACCCGCTGCGCGAGGCAAAAATCCGGATTAAGGAATATCCGGGCAAGCCGGGCAGTTATCTCTGCATCGCTCATCTGCGTCCTCATTTCCAGTTGGAGCAGCTCACCGCCGCCATCCGCCTGGAAACGGAAATCACTCCCACCACCTGATCCTCCGGAGATTCCACGAATGCTAACCGCAAGCCAACTCTACGAAGAAGGTCAATTAGCCCAGGCCGTTGCCGCTTTGAATGAAGACTTGCGCCGACAGCCATTGGACAACGGCAAACGCTATTTCCTGGCCGAATTGCTGTGTTTTGCCGGCGACTGGGAGCGGGCCGACAAGCAACTGGATCTGTTGATGCATCAGGATGCCTCGTTGCTGCCTGGCGTCCTGCTGTTTCGGCAACTGCTCAGGGCCGCCAAGGCGCGCGAGCAATTTTTCAAAGAAGGACGGCTACCCGAGTTTCTCGAAGAACCTTCCGCTCATTTGCAGTCTTATCTAAAAGCCTCGATCAGCATTCGGGAAGGCCGGCTACAGGAAGCTTCGGCGTTATGCGTTGAAGCGGAACGGCAAAGACCCGTCCTGCCGGGAATTTGCAACGGCCAGGCCATCAGCGATTTCCGCGATCTCGACGATCTGACCGCGGGCGTCCTGGAAGTCCTGACCGGAGCCGGCCAATATGACTGGTTTCCCCTGGCGCGCATCGACAGCATCACTTTGCCGCCGCCTCGAAGGCCTCGCGACATGCTTTGGCGGCCGGCGCACGTCACCCTTTTAAACGGGCCGGAAAGCGACTTTTTTCTTCCGGTCATTTATCCGGAATCGGAGACGAGCGAAACTCTGCGGCTTGGGCGCTCCACGGAATGGCTCGGCGGCGAAAACGCGCCGGTTCGAGGTTTGGGTCAGCGAATGTTTCTGGCCGGCGACGACGTGGTGTCCCTGATGGAAATCCAGGAGCTTAAACTGGCGCAGCGGCGGGCAGGACATGACTAATCCCTTCGAATCTGCACAAAAACTGCTGCCGTCCTTGCTGGATCGCCTGCTCGACGACGAACCGCAAAATCTTCATGAGCGCCGGGATAGTTACAATCAGACCGAAGAAGCCTTGGAAAAGAGCGTCAAACGCGATCTGGAGAATCTGTTGAATACCCGGCGGCGCTGCGGTTCCTGTCCGCCGGAATTGAAGGAACTGGAGGAATCCTTGATCAATTACGGCCTGCCGGATTTTTTGGCGATGAATCTGGCTTTTGATGAGGGCCGCCAGTTGTTTCGGCGCATGATCGAGAAAACGATCCGAAGCTGCGAACCCCGTTTGGTCGAGGTCAAGGTCACCATGCTCGACGTCACCGAACCGATCCACCGCAACATGCGTTTTCGAATCGACGCCAAACTGCGCGCCGAGCCTGCGCCGGAGCCGATTTCGTTCGATTCCGTGCTGGAGCCGGTGACCTGCAATTTTACTCTGGAGCGCTCCGGCCATGAGTGATGAATTGCTTCCCTACTACAACAGCGAATTGGCGTTTGTGCGCGAATTGCTGCGCAAGGAATTCGCCGAAGCCCATCCGAAGATGGCCGCCCGCCTGGGCATCGGCGCGGTAGACCGGGAAGAATCCACCGATCCTCACGTACGGCGGCTGATCGAAGCCGTGGCCTATCTGAATGCCCGGATTCGCTACAAACTGGACGACGACTTTCCGGAAATCAGCGATGCCCTGTTAGGCGTTCTGTATCCTCATTATCTAACGCCGGTGCCGTCGCTGGCGATCGTACAATTTCAGGCGGACCCGGGTCTTACCGATATTTTCGACCATCTGCCGAAGAATACCGAACTGGAAACCGATCCGGTCGACGGCCAGCCTTATCGCTTCCGCACCTGTTATCCGGTGGCTCTGTGGCCGATACGCGTGGACAGCGCGGGTCTCCACGAACGCCCCTTGCCGGCTCCGGCGATTGCTCAAAGCAGGAACGCACAAGGCGTGCTGCGGCTGGAACTGCGCTGCCACAACGACGATTTAAGCTTTGCCAAGCTCGGATTGAGCGGCCCTTGCGAAAAACTCGAAAAACTGCCGCTGCGTTTTTTTCTCAAGGGTCAGGAACAGCACGTGTACCCTCTTTATGACCTGCTGTGCAATTCCCTGCTACAGGTCGTTCTGGCGAGCGGCGACAACGACCCCGAGCCCGTATCGCTAGGCCCCGACTGCCTGAGACCGATGGGTTTTGCCGGGGAAGAAGGTTTGCTGCCTTATCCGGCCCGATCGTTCCTCGGCTATCGCCTGTTGACGGAATTCTTTGTCTTTCCGGAGAAGTTTCTGTTTCTGGAACTATTGCTGGACAAGAGCTATTTGAACCGCTTCGGCAATCGCCTGAATATCTATTTTTATTGCGCCGTCTGCCCTGCCGAATTGCAGCGCGCAGTCAACGCCGACACCTTTGCGTTGGGCTGCACCCCCGTCGTCAATCTGTTCGAACAATGGGCCGATCAGGGGCTTTTCAATCATACTCAACCCGAGTATGAAGTAACCCCCAGCGAGCGTCACCGCAACACGATGGAGGTGTATTCGATCGATGCCGTGAGCGCGAGCGACGACGCAGGCCGGGTCTTCGAGTTTCAGCCCCTCTATGGCGCGCACCACAGCCACGACGCCCGGCATCGGCAATTCTGGTTCGCCAGCCGAAGACCGGCCCGTCACCATTCCGGCACGGACACGTTTCTCAAACTGGTCGATCTCGATTTCAGTCCTTCCCGGTCGAGCGAACAGACCTTGCACGTCAAGTTGACCTGCCTCAACCACAATCTGCCGAGTCTGCTGCCTTTCGGCGGCGATCAGCCGCATCTGCAATTACGGGAAAGCGCCGCGCCTTTAAAGCGCATTGCCTGCCTGACGAAGCCGACGCCGAGTTTCCGCCCTCCGCTCGGGCAAGGAGCCGTATGGCGGCTGATTTCGCATCTGACGCTGAATCTTTTGTCGATCACCGACGCCGCTCAGGGAGCGGAGGCCTTGCGGGAGATTCTCGGTCTTTACGATTATAAAAGCTCGCATCCGACTCGGGGTCAGATTCAGGGCGTCGACTGGGTCGAATCCGGATTGACCACCTGCCGCCTGCCCGGCAGCGGTTTCGATACCATTTGTCAAGGGGTTGCGGTTCATGTCGGAATCGATCAGGAACGCTTCGAAGGCAAAAGCGTCCGGCTGTTTGCCCGAGTCCTGGATCACTTTCTGGCGCTTTATTGTTCCATCAATTCCTTTACTCAGCTCAAGGTCTACGATAAAAGCGACAAACTCAAAAAGGAGCCTTTAGTCCAATGCCGTCCCCGTTCCGGCGAGCATCCGCTGTTGTAGCGGAACTCTTGTTCAAGGAGCCGCACCGCTTCGATTTTTTCCAGGCGGTCCGCTTATTGGAATGGCTGTTTCGGGAGCGGCGCCCGGCGGCAAACGCTGCGAACCCTCAGGCTCCGCTAGGCGGTGACGCGCTTCCGGATCAGGAATGCGTCAGGTTCCGCGTCGACAATTCGTTCAATTTTCCGGCCAGCGCCATCGCGCGTCTAAGCGAGCCTCCGGCCGCCGAAGGCAAGGGACTCCCCTCTCCTCCGCAAATGGAAGTCTCGTTCATGGGCTTGACCGGTCCCGGCGGCGTGTTGCCGGAACATTACACCGAGCTGCTGCTGCAAAGAATCCGTTATCACAAGGACACTGCGTTAAAGGATTTTTTTGACGTGTTCAACCACCGCAGCATCTCGCTTTTTTACCGGGCCTGGGAAAAATACCGCGCGCCGTTTCTTTGGGAGCGATCAAAGCGGCATCCTTCCAGCCGGCCCGATCCCTTTACCAACAGCCTGCGCTGCCTGGTCGGACTGGGCACGGCGGGGTTAAGCGAGCGTCTGGAAATTCCGGAGGACGTACCGCTTTATTACGCAGGGCATTTTGCCCACCGGCCCCGGTCGGTCATTGCGCTGGAAGCGCTGCTCTCGGACTATCTCGCTCTGCCGGTCGTGATCAGGCAGTTTCAGGGACGATGGCTGTACCTCGACCGCTCCGAGCAGACCCGCCTGCCCGGCGCCGAATGTCCTTCGGGACAGTATGCACAACTCGGCTTCGACGCCGTTCTGGGCGAGCGGGTGTGGGACGTACGCAGTTGTTTTTACATCCGGATAGAACGTTTGACCTATCCGCAATTCGTCCGCCTGATGCCGGAAGGCGGGGATTATCCGAAACTCTGCCGTCTGACCCGTCTGTATGCCGGGATTCAGCTCACGTTCGCCGTCCAGCCGGTGCTGACGGCCGGCAAGCTGCCTGACTGCCGGCTGAGCGAACAGACGGACTATCAACCTCGTTTGGGCTGGAATACGTGGCTTTCAAACTCGAATGCTCCGATAGAAAAAAATGAGACGGATGCCCCACTTTTTTTCTGGAAAGATCTTGACAAATAAGTTGATTGTCAAAAACAAAATGGTTGCATCTTGTTTAAATACTGTTATGATCGTGCTCAAGCGATACATTTGGATTTTGTCAAGAGAGGGTGATTCGTCCTCTTTTTTCCCGCACCTTACTACCTACAATAATTATGGTGTCAGTGAATCTTAAATCCTTAATGAACAAGTTGAATGCCACTTGCCGCAACTCTCTCGAAGCGGCTGTCGGTTTAACGTTGTCGCTCACCCACTACCATACCGAAATCGAGCATTGGTTGTTGAAAATACTGGAAACGCCCAATTCCGATCTCGAAAAAATATTTCACCATTACCGCATCGAATCCGCCCGCGTACAGCGGGATCTCACAAAAACCCTGGACAGCCTGAAACGAGGCAACGCCCGTTCTCCGGTACTGGCCCAGCCACTGGTGACCCTGGCAAGAGACGCCTGGCTGCTGGCTTCCGTGGAATTCGGCGCGCCGCACATTCGCTCGGGGCATTTGCTCTGCGCCCTGCTCGACGACGAGTCGATCGCAGGACAATTGAGCGAAACGTCAAAAGAATTCGCCAAATTGTCGCCTGAAGCTTTGCGTAGGGAATTCATTGCAATCACCCAACACAGCGCCGAGGAAGAATCTTCGATGCCCGCCGTCGGCCGGGGTGCTTCGGAATCCGGTAAGCTCCCGGGCTCTTCCCAAATGCCGGCGCTGAATCAATATACGATCGATCTGACGGCTCGTGCGCTGGCCGGAGAAATCGATCCGGTGTTGGGCCGCGATGCCGAAATTCGCCAGATGATCGATATTCTGATGCGCCGCCGACAAAACAACCCGATTCTTACCGGTGAAGCCGGAGTCGGCAAAACGGCTCTGGCCGAAGGTCTGGCCTTGCGCATCGCCGCCGGAGACGTTCCGCCCGCGTTGCAGAAAGTGGCCGTCCGCACGCTGGATTTAGCCTTGTTGCAGGCTGGCGCCGGCATCCGAGGAGAATTCGAAAACCGCCTGAAATCGGTCATCTCGGAAATCAAGGCCTCTCCGCAGCCGATCATTTTGTTCATCGACGAGGCGCACACGCTGGTCGGCGCGGGCGGCGCCTCGGGTCAGAGCGATGCCGCCAACATCCTCAAACCGGCTTTAGCCCGTGGGGAACTGCGCACCATCGCAGCGACGACTTGGGCCGAATACAAAAAATACTTCGAAGGCGATGCCGCTTTGGCGCGGCGGTTTCAAGTCATCAAGGTGGAAGAACCTTCCGAACCGGTTGCCGTGGCCATGCTGCAAGGCTCCCTCCAGGTACTGGAAACTCATCACGGCGTCCGCATTCTGGATGAAGCGATCGGAGAAGCGGTCCGTCTGTCGCATCGGTACATTTCGGGAAGACAACTTCCCGACAAAGCGGTCAGCCTGCTGGATACCGCCTGCGCCCGCGTCGGATTGAGCGACTCGGCCACGCCGGGGGTTATCGAGAATTGCCGCAGGCAAATCGAACAACTGAGCACGTCGATCAGGATTCTGCAGCGTGAAATGGCGGCAGGCGGCGAGCATGACGAGCGCCTGGCCGGCCTGATGCAGGACAAGGAACGCTGGGAAACCCGGCAGGCCGAGCTGGAGCAGCGCTGGCGACAAGAAGCGGAATTGGTTGCCGTCATCCGTTCGTTAAGGTCCCGACTGGAAACGTCGACGGCAACAATCGAAAGCTCAGGTCTCGACGAGAACAAGCTCCAGTCCCTTCGGAACGAATTGCAGGATCGAACGAAGGCGCTCAAGACCCTGCAAGGAGAAACGCCCTTGATGCAGGTTTGCGTGGACGGCCAGGCAGTCGCCGAGGTGGTTTCCGAATGGACCGGCATACCGGTAGGCCGCATGGTCAAGGACGAAATCCAGGCCGTACTGAATCTGAAGCAGCGGCTCGAAGAGCGGATCATCGGCCAGTCGCATGCACTGGAGGCGATTGCCCAGCAAATCAGCACCGCCCGCGCCAATCTCGCCGATCCCCGCCGCCCCATCGGCGTCTTTTTGCTGGTCGGCTCCAGCGGCGTCGGCAAGACGGAAACGGCGCTCGCCCTGACCGATCTGCTGTACGGCAGCGAGCAAAACATCACCGTCATCAACATGTCGGAATTCAAGGAAGAACACAAGGTCTCCCTGCTGATGGGCTCGCCGCCCGGCTATGTCGGCTATCGCGAAGGCGGCGTTCTGACCGAGGCTGTTAGGCGGCGCCCTTACAGCATCGTGCTGCTGGACGAAATGGAAAAGGCCCATCCGGGCGTCCAGGACATTTTTTATCAAGTGTTCGACAAAGGCATGCTGCGCGACGGCGAAGGCCGGGACATCGATTTCAAGAACAACATCATCATCATGACTTCGAACGCGGGTACGGAAACCATCATGAAATATTACGCCGATCCGGAAACCATGCCGGATGCGGCCGGACTCGCCGAAGCCTTGCGGCCCGAATTGCTGAAAACGTTCAAGCCGGCTTTTCTGGGCCGGGTCACCCTGGTGCCCTACTTTCCGCTCAACGACGACGTTCTGCAAACGATTGTGCGCTTGCAGCTTGGCCGCATCGGCCGACGTATCCAGGATCATTACCGGGCGCAATTCGACTATTCGCCCGATTTGCTCGCCGGCATTGCCGGGCGTTGCAAGGAAGTCGATACCGGCGCCCGCAACATCGACCACATTTTAAACCGGACGTTACTGCCGGAACTGGCAGCGCAATTGCTTTCCCATATGTCCGAGGGGAAAAAGGTGGGTTCCGTTAAAGTGGCACTGGATGAAAATCAGGGTTTCCGCTATGAAATTTTGTAGATCGGGAACCAGTGCCGATTCGTTGCAAAAACCGGACAACACAAGGCCGGGTTAAAAAACAGGACGCGCGTTAAGCGTACATATCATTAACAACTAACTGATCAAGTAAGGAGTTAACCATGATTGCGATGAAAATAGACGGTGTCGATGGCAATTGCAAAGTAACAGGCCATGACAAATGGATTCAATGTTCCGAATTTACCTGGGGCGCCGAACGGCCTATCGCTACCGAAACCGGCAAAACCTCGGACCGTACGGGTACTGTCGTGCAATGCAAGGACGTCACGATAAAAAAGGAAATGGATTCCAGTTCGGCCAAATTATTCGAATTGGTCTGCGGCACTCAAGGCAAAAAGATTGAAATACATTTTATTTCGGGATCGGGTAAGGAAGCCAAAACTTATTCGGAAATAACACTGGAAAATGCGCTCGTCAAAGATTATTCCGTTTTTGGCGGCATCAATGGCCAGGATGGCGCTTACGAGCAAATTACGTTGAATTTCGTGACAATCGAAATCAAATCCATCCCCAGAGGTCCGGATGAAGCGGGCTCCGGCCCTTATCCGGTCAAATTCAGCCGGGAAACGGGGGTCATCGGTTAAATATCGGTTAAATGATGAATCGGGCCGATTCGCAAAGTCGCTTTGGAACTTGCTGGACCGGGGTGATGGCACTCAGTTCATTCATCATGGAAATTTCAAAAATCGGCGCCCTCTGATCCAAGGTTATCGAATAACTAAAATGACTTGGTGAATCTCTCTTATGAACGCAGCATTTACCCAAAAAAATCGCAAGATTGCCATTGAAAATAATCCTTTAGGTAACGATGCTTTATTACTGACAGGATTTACGGGTATAGAAAAACTTTCCGGGCTTTTCAATTTTCAATTGGAAATGCTATCCGAAGAAAACGATATTGCAAGCAAGAATATCATCGGTAAAAAAATCACCTTCAGAATCAGCCAGAGCGAAGATAAAACCCGCTACTTCAACGGGTATGTCAGCCGTTTTGTAAGCAGCAGCATGACGGTCCAGGGCATGCGGCTCTATCGGGCCGAGATCGTGCCCTGGTTATGGTTTTTGACGTGCACCGCAGACTGTCGTATTTTTCAGAATCAAACGGTCCTTCAAATTATCGAGCAAGTGTTCTCGGAACATCCCGATATCAAAGACTACGAAATCAGCGAGGTCAAAGGCCTGCATCCGAAACGGGAATATTGTGTGCAATACCGGGAAACCGATTTTAATTTCGTATCCCGTTTGATGGAGGAAGAAGGGATTTTTTATTGGTTCCGACATGAAGAAAACCGACATGTTCTGGTCCTGGCGGATCACAGAGGAGCTTATAAGGATTTGCCGGACAAGGAAGTGGAATATGTTGGGGGCACTTCGGAAACCCTGGCGCAAGCACAGCTTCATTCATGGGAGCATCGCCATGAGTTCCGTCCCGGCAAATGGGTACAAACCGATTACAATTTCAAAACGCCGAGCACCAAACTACACACCTCGACCCAAACCATCGTTGATTTATCGGATATGAAAAAATACGAGATCTTCGATTATCCCGGCAGATACGGCGTTCGCGAAGACGGGGACCAATTGACTAAATTGCGCATGGAAGAAACCGAGGTCTCTTGTGATCAGGTGAATGCCGCAGGCACCTATTGCAGCTTTACGCCCGGCGGAAAATTCACTCTCAAGCGCCATGAATGTCCATCCGAAGAAGGCAAGTCTTATTTAGTGACTTCCGTTCAACACAGCGCGGAAGACCAGACCTATTTCGGAGGAGGAAACTCCAGCCAACGCTACAGTAATAATTTTACCTGTATTCCCGCGGAGGTGATCTTCCGTCCCTCGTGCGATACTCAAAAAACCTTCGTGCACGGACCTCAAACCGCCATGGTAGTCGGACCCGGCGGCGAGGAAATTCATACCGACGAATTCGGCCGCGTCAAGGTCCAGTTTCATTGGGATCGCTACGGGACAATGGATGAAAACAGTTCTTGTTTTATCCGGGTCTCGCATCCTTCGGCAGGCAAGGGCTGGGGTGCCGTTTCCATTCCACGGATCGGACAGGAAGTCATCGTCGATTTTATCGAAGGAGACCCTGATCAACCCATCATTACCGGTCGGGTTTACAATGCCGAATCCATGGCGCCTTACGCGGGCGGTGTCGTAAGCGGCATCAAGTCAAATACGCACAAAGGCAAAGGATACAACGAAATGTCGATGGACGATACGGCCGGTAAGGAAAAGATTACCATTCACGGCCAATACAACATGGGAACGACGGTTGGAAACGATCAGAGCAATAAAATTGGAAATAACCGTACGACAGAAGTTGCCGTCGACGACACCCAATCAGTTGGTAACAACAGAAAAGTTGATATCGGCAGTAATTTAAATGAGTCGATTACAAGTAATCTTACTTCGTTCGTGGGCAGTAACCAAAGTAAAACGATAGGTGGTAAACAATCCGAACTGATCGCTGCTTCCAGTACTATTTCAGTTGGAGGTAAGCGAATGGAAACCGTAGGAGGTGGCCATACGTTCAACAATCCCAAAATGGCCATGAATGTCGGCGGAAAATATAAGGTTAATGCAGGTGGAAGCATTACCGAAAGTTCTCCCAAAGTCAGTATGCAGGCAGGCAGCAAATTTTCTGCAACATCCGGCGGGCCAGTGAACGTCAAGGCTGGAAGTGTCATCAAGCAGCAATCGGGTGGCAATTTCAACGTCAAGTCGGGCGGAGCTATAAAAGAACAATCAAGCGGAGTATTTAACATAAAAGCAGGAGGCGCATTGAAACAGCAGGGAGCCAATATAAACCTGAAAGGGCCCACCAAGGTTGCCGGAAAAACCAAAATCACAAGTGAAACAAAGATTAAAGGCAATACCTTGGTCGTCTCCTGATACCCAAAAAATGTGCAATGCCGGAGAAACATTTCATAAAAAGCACGCGGGAAGAACTTCTGAAGAGAGTGAAGGAAAACGGCTCACTCTCAGGGATGGTTTTTTTCGGTCTTGATTTAAGAGGACTTGATTTAAGTGGTTCCGATTTAAGCGGGACAATTTGGGAAGAAGTAAATCTCAGCAATTGCAATCTATCGAAAACGACTTTAAAAAATGTAGTTTTTCGAAGTGCGGTAATGGATAACGTTAACTTCTCGGGCTCTACTCTCTCGGACTGCACATTTTTGGAAGTAAGCTGCCGTAAAGGGATTTTTCAAAAAACCGAGTTTGCCACTGGCCTTGTCTATGAAACGGATTTTTCGGGTATTCTGACTGAAGATTTTACAATTCAGGAGGTTATACTGCATGCGGTAAATTTTGAACAGGGAAGGTTTTCATCTTCCTTTTTTAATGCAGTCAACGCGGAATTCCTCAATCTCGATTCAACAGTCTTTCGCTCGGCGAAGCTATCTAATTGCCGTTTTGAGGATTGCTCTATTCAAAAAGCCCGCTTTTCTGAAAGCCGTATCGAACAATGTACTTTTATAGAATGTAATTTATCCGATATCCAAATCGAGCAATCAATACTATACAAAACCGCATTCCCTTTCTCCGATTTTACAGCCAGTCATTTTCTGCAATCTCAAATCGATGAAGTTTCCTTCGAGGGCGCAAATTTATCCGGAATCAAAATCTTGCCCGATGATTTGACGACTGCAAGTTTCGTGGAGGCTAATTTACGCGGACTCGATTTGTCGCAGCGAGATTTAAGCAGCCTCGATTTTACAGAGGCTGATCTTACCGATACAAAGTTGACCAAAGCGAATCTGGTAGAGGTCGATCTATCGAATGCCAGATTATGTGGTGCCGATCTCTCTCATGCAAATCTAAGTCGGGCTGATTTGACGGAGGCTGATCTTACCGAAGCCCTACTAGATTTTACTCAGTTTGAGGGAGCTAATTTGACAGGTTGCAGCATTACTGCTGCCAGCCTCCGCCAAATAAACTTCCGGCATGCGAATCTTGCGGAAATGAATTTGCCCGGAGTCGACCTCAGCGGTCAGGATTTGGATGACACCGATTTTTCCGGAGCAAAATTGATGGGAGCCAAATTTGCCGGAGCCAGGCTCATACATACTGATTTTTCGACTGCTGAACTGGAAAAAGCGGATTTCTCGGATGCTACCTTTATAGAAGCGGATCTGAGCGGTGCGAATCTTGCGTCATCGACATTCAGCAGAGCCGTTTTAAAAAATTGTTTTCTGGATGAAGCGAACGTTCAGGGTGCCGATTTTTCGGATGCTCAATTCATAGAATGCGCTATGGATGATGTCGATTTCAAGAAGACAAAATTGATGCGCACCACGCTCCAATCCTGCGGATTAATGCGGTCAAGCTTTTGCGGAGTGGACCTTTCCACCTGCAATCTCACAGACTCGGATTTATCAGAGGCCGATTTATCGAGAGCCAACATGAACGGTACAGTAGCAAATGGATGCAGTTTTACGAAAGCAATGCTCAATAGCACAAGCCTGGTTGGCATCATTGCATGGCATGCCCGTTTTAAGGAAGCGGTCATGGAAAAAGCGGATTTTTCTTATAGCCAATTACCCTCTACACATTTTGAATTTGCAAATGCTCGTGAAGTGAATTTTACAGGCTCCGATCTTCGAGAAGTAAACTTCTCCAGGACCGATGTTACGGCAGCAGATTTTACTCGTTGTGCCCTTCATTACGCTGATTATTCCTATGGAATCATCGAACAAACCGATTTTTCCGAAGCCGACCTTCTTTGGGCCAACGTACACGGTGTTTCAAGCCGGCCGGCTCGATGGACCAACGCGAATTTAAGCAATGTGCGGCGTACGGATAATGAAATGTATCTGGCCGAAATCTGGAAGCCGGGAGATCCTCCAAAATGGAGTTGATTAACGAAAGCTTATTTCCTGCGGCATGGATTGTAGGAAAACTCCAGCCTGCACAATGGTCCATGACTTGCCTTGTGAAAGGCACGTTTCAATTAAATCCCGATCAAGTAGCGACCCTTTCCGAAGAACAGCCGGATCTTACAGGTGACCGACATAATGAAAACGATATAAACAAACTGCTTCTTTATCCTTCTGATTTTGCTTATTACAAACCAAAAGTCGATGTGATACTGAAAGGAACCGGCTACGTACCGAATTCAGGTATCTCATCCGCATTGTCGGTATGCTTTCGAGTGGGTAATTACGAAAAGGTATTAATGGTGGTCGGCAATCGCACGATGGACGATCGCGGTCAAGTCTCTGAACCGCAACAATTCAAAAATGTGCCTTTAAGCTATCAATACGCCTACGGCGGAATTGGATATGCCGAGAATCCACTGGGGAAAGGGGTTCAACCAATCTCTCAAATCAATGGTTTAAATTTATATGACCTGCCTAATATCCTCTATCCCCAAAATTCAAAAGACTCTCTGACTCGTTCGGGACCCGCCGGCTACGGTCCTATTTCGCAGACCTGGCCTCAACGAGTTGCAAAGATGGGAACTTATGACGAGGTCTGGTTAAAACAATACTGGCCCTGGTTTCCTCCGGATTGCGATTGGGCCTGTTTTAATTCGGCGCCTGAAGATCAGCAATTGCCCGGTTATCTTAGAGGTGACGAAGGTCTTTATTTTGAAAACATGCACCCAAGTCATTCTAAATACCGGTCAAAATTACCGGGATGGCGAGTCCGCTGTTTTATTGAAGAGAGGGTAAGAGCAAGTATTCATTTTCGGGAAGTGCCAATGCATCTGGATACTCTTTTCGTCGACATGGATGAAGAACAAATGAATCTGATATGGCGCGGCGTAGCGCCGGTGCAAACCGAGAAATTAGAAGAAATTCTGTATTTGTTTGTCATGGTTGAACCGGCAGACGAACCGGATAAACCACTCGAGTATTACAATGATGCGCTAGTGGCTGCACTTATTAAACGCGAAGAAGAGGATGAAGAACTCGACGAAGAGGAAGAACTAGAAGATGAAGATACTGAAGAGGCTGAACTTGAAGAACCAGAAGAAGAGTTGGGGGCTGCACCTGAAGACCAAGCATTACCGCCAGCCCTTGTTGCAACAGCCAACCTAAACCCCATTCAGACTTCTTCTCAAACTTCAGAAGATACTCAACCGGCACAACCACCAGAGTCTGGCAAAAATAAAGGGCCGCAAGAAGAAACAGAAGACGAGTTGGGGGAAGAGCCCGAAGAACCTGAAGAAGAGGATGAAGACGAAGATCTCACCATCGATCAATTGAAGAAGCTTATCCGGCAAAAAGCCAGCCTGGAAGAGGCGGAATTAAGCAACTTGGACTTAAGCGAAGTTGATCTGAGCGGTATCAATCTACGCAATGCAATCTTTGATCAGGTTATTTTATACAAGGCCAATTTGTCCGATGCCGATTTGTCAGGCGCCATGCTGGCAGGCTTAAATCTTTCCGAAACCAATTGCCGGAATGCCAATTTTTCCGGAGCGGACTTATCCGAAGCGCGGCTTATCATGGCTGATTTAACGAATGCTATTGCGCAAGGCACAGACTTCATGAAGGCCGATATGCGTCATGCCAAACTGGCAATGATGGATGCCGAAGGCGCTGATTTTTCCGAAGCCGATCTCTCCGATGCGAATTTGACCGAAGCCAACCTTACCGGGGCTGATCTGACTGACTGCAAACTGCATCGCACCGATTTATCCCGCGCCAACCTGACTGAGGCGGCGCTGGAACGGGCTTGGGGACGAAATGCCCAGTTCGAGGATGCCACCGTCGATATCCTGAAAGCGGCCGGAGCGAATTTTTGTGAGGGCAATTTCAAACGAATTAAAGGCAAAGAAACCGTATGGGAGGAAGGTGAATATTATGGAGCGGATTTTTCCGGCGCGAATATACCGGGTGCAGAATTTTCAATGGCTTATTTGGGCTGGGCGAAGTTCAATGCCACCGACTTGACCGATGCAGTATTTGATGAAGCTTGTTTGGTGTCCGCAGAAATGGTGCGGACCAAGCTACTAAATGCTTCCATCCAGAAAGCCGACCTATCACAAGTAAACTTATTTGAATCCAACTTATACGAGGCTAATTTATGTTTCTCGAATTTGAGCCAAACCAATCTGGAGGGGGCGAATCTAAGGATGCTGAAACATACCATGGACCGATAAATAAAAACGAAGCCCCGGCGCCCTATCTTGGGCCGGCAACGGTTTGCAGTTTATTGCATCAGGACAAGGCAATCGACATCCGCCTGCCAGACGGGTTGTTTATGAAAGCCATCGTCGCGGTGGCGGGTTTCTACCGTCCGCAAATGGGCGATACTGTACTGGTTATCTGCCAGGAAAACACACGGGTGTATGTGATCGGCGTGTTAAGCGGGTCCGGCTTAAACACCTGGACTGTTCCGGGTGATTTGGTCATACATGCACCGGAAGGAAATATCCAAATAGAATGTGCAGGCGCGATGAAGCTTAAAAGTAAACAAAAGCTGGACATTATTTCCCCGCGCTTGGCCTTGCGGGCAACCCGGCTGGAACTGTCAGCAAGACGGATGGTGCAAAAACTGGATGATGCCTATTTGTGGGTTAAGGATTTATTCCAGCTTAAAAGCCGCAGTTGCCGTACCGTGACAGAGGAAAATTTTTTGGTAAAAGCAAAACGGGCACGGTTGAAGTCGGATGGGGATTTTAATATCAATGGTAAAAATATACATTTAGGATGATAAATTATGCCTTCTTCTTCGAGAAATAATGGTCAAGGTCAATGTATGACCACAGGCCCGATAGATTTCTGTAAAACCCCAACGCCGGGCGGACCACAACCCTTGCCCTATCCAAATATTGGCATGACAAGCGATGGGAGCGGTTCTTCAAAGGTTAAGGTTAAGGGCAAGGAAGTATTGCGTAAAAACGATGAATTGAGCAAATCCACAGGAGACGAACCTGGAAATGCGGGAGGCGGAGCGAAATCAAATCGCTTTAAAGGAATAGTCAAATTTAAACAGGGGTCGTCCAAAGTCAAGGTTCAAGGGAAATGCTGGGCTTACCATGGTGTGATGATGGAGCATAATAACGGTAATACTGTTGGGCTTCATAGCACTCCATGTGGGTAATGAAAAATGTAAATTACAAAAACTTAAATTAATTACCGTTAAAGATATTTATGGCTGGAGGAGATGTTACAGTTGCTGCTGGGAATGAAAATGGAAAAGGTGCTGACGACGCAAATAAAGCAGCTGCTGAACGCGATAAAGCTAAAAAAGAAAGACTTAAACAAAAAGCAAAAAATAACAAAGGTTGCCAGCAAAAAAAAGGAACCTCAAAGGCTAATCGACAAAAAGTAAATGAAAAAAAAGGAAATAATCTTCCAACGTGTGCAATATGTAATAAAACCGCGAGAGTGTCAGCAGGAGAACGTATAAGTGAATTGCAATCGCAACTTCCAGGCACAACTGGTAAGGCAAGAACAGAATTGAAAGACCGAATTAAAAGGTGGGAAAGGCGCAAATTGCGTAATAGATTGGAAGCTGACCATAAATACCCTTCATCGAAGATTAAAGAAGAACCAGGATTCAAAGAGTTAGAGGTTGCTAACCCTTCTGCAGCAAGAGCAATTATGCATGACCAAAGTAATATGCGTGGGCTTTGCCGTTCTTGTAATGGAAGCTTGGGTGCTCAGTCTAATTTTCAAGGTAACAAAATAAGGGAAAAAATTGCGCAAGCCCTTGAAGAAGCATATAAATGATCATTGATTATTAATAATTTGAAATCTTTTATTTTTACGGATTGAATGAATATATAAAGATAATAAAGAAATATATTTTTAACTTTTCATTATTTATAAATTAAATATTTTTTTAACAAAACAATATTTAATCAAGTAATAATTTTACTATTGTACATATGTTATAAAATATTTATAGGCATTAATTATGAACAAAAAAAAAATTAGAGATTATTTGATAGACTATCTCGAAAATGAAGAAGTTATTAAATTTGAATTAGCTCCGACAGACAAATATTCTAATGGTTTACCTGAGCTGTGGAAAGATATTATGACTTCGAAAAATCCAGTCGAAGAAACTTTTTCTAAGTTATGGTTGCCTTTTATTGATTTATTGCCGGAAACAATCAAGGGGTTAAGACATAAATTACGCGAAATAGGGTTGTTAGAAACAAAAGAATATCCTTTTTCGCTTATTTATGTGTATGAAGAAAATGGCGAACCGGTATTTTCACGCGGATATCCAGTTTGTTCTATCGATAGGGATGATGCGAAATTATTACCTTCAGATTTTCTTAAACTTTATAAAATTCACAACGGATGGACTGACTTAAATGGCTTCATGGGTTTTTTACCAGTTGAAGACTGGTTTGATTTAAATGATTATTACGATGGTGAATATTCGGATATTTTGCCGGGTATTCGCCTAAAAGATTTTTTGATTATATGCGAATCGGGCAGCAATGAATACCTGGGCTTTGACCTTTCCAAGAAACCACCCGTGGGACTATTTTGTGCAGTTGGTGATCCGGTAGAAGTTGTCCCAGATGTTGTGAGAGCACTCGACAAGTGGATGGCGATAGAATTCGATGATTTAAGTTAAATCCGCTTTTCAAGGGTAAGACTATGGCCTCTTGGGTTAGTATTCAATGAATAAATTCAAACTTGCATCGATTGAAAATGAAATTGTGAGAACTAATAAATTTATACGAGATTGTGAATTGGTCAGGAAAGAGGCTTTCATTTTTAAAGACAGTAAGTTTTATGCTACTTTGGCTTATGAAAAAGCACTTTTATGTCAAGCATGGTATTTACAGGGTACATCAAAAACGGAGGTTATTGCCTTGCTTAGGCAATCGGTATGTGATTTTATAATTGGACTCGAATTTGGTTATACAACAGAATCGGTTGAAATAAACAATTGGTTCTATCGTTCGTTGGTGGTAAATGATTTGTCTTTGGCGCATTTTTTGGCAGCCCTTCCTGCTGAAGTTTGGCCCTATGGTGAAATATTCCCACGTTTTCAGGCCTATTGGGGATTTGCTCAGTTTCGGAGGAAGTATGATGAAGCTTTAAAATGGATAGATTTTTTATTAGATTGGTGTTTTGAATCTGATTCTGACAAGGAACAATCGGAAATTGAAAAACAACTCAGTTTACTCGAACAAAATCAATATCATATCATGAATGCGATAACTATAAAAGACGAATATTTGCTAATCCAATATTTACATGAGCGTGCCCAGTTACGGACTATCATACCACCAGAAGGCACTCGTTATGAACGGTATCAACTTCTCGACTTTCTTACCCTTGGCTTATGCAGGATAGCATTATTAAATGGCTTGGATATCAAAATTAATGAGCCATCGCTACCATTAGAGTTGCTCTTTATTAATTCTAAAGCTTGAATTAATTAAATTTCATCGAATACGGAAATTGAATAAAATGTCTCTTATTTAAAATAAACATATTTTTTCCAAAGAATGAAATATTCAGAATTATGTTGAAAAATATTTATAACGACAATCATAAAATTATTATATTAGATCGAACTAATAAATACCATACTTTAGTAGTATTTTCTCGAATAGGAATTAACTCGCAATTGAATAATAATATAAATATTTCTTTATTTACTTTGTTTCCTTAGATGAATAATTTAGATATTTCTTCATCAGGATTTTTTTACTGATTAAGTGATTTTAATTATTTTTGAGAGGATTTCGGGCAAAGTCAACAGGCACTCATGAACAACATCACTTTCGCCCTCGGCACCCATACCGGTCTGGTTCGGGAGTTGAACGAGGACAGTTATCTTGCCGCGCCCGAGGTTGGCTTATGGGCGATAGCCGACGGCATGGGCGGACATGAAGCCGGAGAGGTAGCCAGCCGGATTGCCGTGCAGGAAATTTTGCATGGCGTTAAAAGCGGCATGTCCTTGAGCAAGGCGGTCGACTCGGCGCATTACGCGATCCAGCAAGCGGCGGCGCAAGGCGAAGGCGGCAGGAACATGGGCTCCACCATTGTCGCGGTACAGTTTCATGATTGCGATTACGAAATTGTCTGGGTGGGCGACAGCCGGGCTTATTTATGGAACGGCAATCTCACCCAGCTCACCAAGGATCATTCCTACGTGCAATCGCTGCTGGATGCGGGATTGATCGATAAGGATCAGATTCCGGGACATCCCTACCGAAACGTCATCTCCCAGGCTTTGGGCACCGGCGGCCCCGATGATGAAGACATCGAGCCCGAACTCGTGAGCGGCCGATTAGGCCCATCCGAGACCCTGCTGCTGTGTTCGGACGGGCTGACCGGCGCCGTCGCGGATCGGGAAATCGCCGCCATCCTGGCCGAAAGCGAAGACAATCAAATCAAAGTGAACCGTCTTATTCAGGCAGCTCTGACGGCCGGAGGCAGAGACAATATCACCGTCGTGGTCATCAGTCTTGATGCTCCAGCGGGTTAGCCAATCCAAAGGGGATAGAATCCATGAATCCATTCGACAAGCCAGGGACTTTCGGCAATCGGGCTGTTAAGCCTGGAAAAATCCGTCATTTTTGCCTGACGGCATCGCTCACGGTCGTGATCGGTTGCGCCGCCACGTCCGTTTCCGAACTCAACGATCCACACGCGATCGCCGGCTTCAACCCCAAAGAAACCGACAAATTGTTCGTGGTCGACTGCCTGTTGCCGGGACAGATCCGCAAACTGGGCGCGAAGGCGATGTATTTGACCGCGCGGAGGCCGATTCAGACCACCGCCGGCGACTGCGAAACGCGCGGCGGCGAATACGTGGCCTACGATCGGGCGAACGCGGCATCGTCCTTGCGCGTCTGGCTGGAGGAGGCACAGAAGGGCGACCCGGAAGCTCAGGTCAAAGTCGGCGAAATTTATCAAAAAGGACTCGGCGGTCTGGCCGATCCCAAACTGGCCGCGGAATGGTATTTGAAAGCCGCAGAGAAAGGCAATTCCGAGGCCCAAATCAATCTGGGCTATCTTTACGAAAAGGGCCTCGGCGTCAAACAGGACAAGGCGGCGGCCCTGAACTGGTACCGCAAGGCATCGGGTCTGGCCGGTTCCGATTTGCAATTCTCGACCGTGATCGAGGCCGGTTACCAACAGCAGTTGACTCAATTGCGCGAAGAATCGAAAACCTACCGGCAAGAAGCCGAAAGCTTGCGCGCGCAACTGGACGCCACCCGGCAACAGTTGGCCGAGCAGAAGTCGCAAACGCGAGTGCTCGAAAGACAGTTGGACGAGACCCGCCGGCGCCTGCAACACGAACAAGGCAAAACCGTTCGCAATACCGAGCGGATCGAATCTCTACGGCAGGAAGTCGAGACTAAACAATCGCATTTGAAGCAGCAACAACAGCAGGTCTCCCGGCTCGAAAAAAAACTGAAGGACGAAGAGAAACAAATCGCGAGCCGACCGGAACCTGAAGTCACTTTGAGGCAGAAACCGAAGGAAACGCCTATTGCAGAAGAATCTGAGCAGGAAGAACAAACGCAGATTATTCCTTCCGAAGACAGACTGGCCGAAATGGAAACGCGCCTGAAAAGGCTCGAAAGCGAATATCAGGCCGATTCCGCGCAAATCAACATGGACGTCAATACGATCGAGGAAAAAGCCGGACGAGCGAAGAGCACGCAGGAAAAACTGGCCGTCGAGACGTTGCGCAGTCAATTGGCCCGGTCCAAGGACGATCTCTTCGCTCAAGGCCGGCAAATCAAGGAACTCAAGCAGGCGATTACCATTGAAAAACGCAAACTGGCCGAGTCGACGGCGCTCGCTGCCGCGGGGCCGGTTATCGAAATTCTCGACCCACGGCTGAAATTGACCCGGGGCACCGAGCCGAGCTACCGCTTGCGCTCAGAGAGCAAAAGCAAGGCCATCGTCGGCAAAGTGTTGACCCCCGGCAATCTGGAAAGCCTGAAGATCAATGAGTTGCCGGTTCAACCCGACCAGGAAGGCATTTTCAAGTTCGAAATCGCTCTGGAGGAGGATTCGACTCCGGTTCATATCGTGGCGGTCGACAAGCAAAACCGCCTCCGGCGGATTTCCTTCAATCTGCTGGCGCCGGCGCAAGGAAAACAAATCTTTGCCGAAACGGCCGAAAATCACGGCACGAATACCTACCCCTCAATCCATTTCGGCAAATTTTACGCGCTGATCATCGGCAATAACCAGTACGCCCACCTGCCGACTTTGAAAACGTCGGCCAATGACGCCAGAGCGGTGGACGAGGTCTTGCGCTCGCGCTACGGTTTCAGGACGACACTGCTGATCGATGCGGACCGGCATCAAATCATGTCCGCCTTCAACGACTTGCGCCAGTCCCTGACCGACCGGGATAATTTGTTGATTTATTATGCCGGTCACGGCGAAATCGATATGAGCGACGAAAACGCCTATTGGCTGCCGACCGACGCCGAGCCGAACAATAACGCCAACTGGCTGTCCAGCTTCAACGTGACGAAATACCTGAACGTCATTCAGGCCAAACATATCCTGGTCATCGCCGACTCGTGCTATGCCGGCGCGATGACCCAGGGTTCGATCGTACGCCTGCCGGGGGACATGCCCGAGGACAAGCGTGAAAAATGGCTCAACTTCATGATGAAGCGCAAGGCGCGCACGGTCATGACCTCCGGCGGCGAAGAACCGGTGCTCGATTCCGGCGGCGGCAATCATTCGGTGTTTGCGAAAGCCCTGCTGAAAGCGCTGAATTCGAACCGGGGCCTGATGGTCGATTACGAGCTGTTCCGAATCGTGGCCACGCAGGTCAAAAAATCCGCGTCGACGATCGGTTTTCAGCAGACGCCCGAATATTCGGCGTTGCAGCATGCCGGGCACGAAGGCAGCCCGTTCTTTTTCGTCGTCAAAGGCTGAGCGGCCTATGCAAGTTTATGACCGGTAAAAACGACAATGATCATGCCGAGGACGCGACCCGAATCAGGCCTGCCGAAACCGAAGCCGACCTGAGCGACTCGTTCAGTGCGGACGGCAAGCAGGATACGGAAACGATCGCCAATATCCGGCCCCTTTCGCAGCAACCGATCGTACCGAACAGCGACGCGACCGTCGTCATTCCCCCTGAAACGGCTGCTTCATCCCGGGAATTTCCCGATGCATTCGTGCAAAGCCTGGAAACGATCGCCGATCAGAGCGCCCGTCTTGCCTCCGCAGCCGAAACATCCGGCGATCACTCAAGCTTGCCCTCCCCTATTCCGGCCGTCGGCTCGCTGATCAAGGATCGTTACCGGCTCAAGGAAGTGATCGGTCGCGGCGGCATGGGCACCGTGTTTCGGGCGACCGATCTGCTCCGGGAAGAAGCCGGGGATAAAGCCCCCGACGTGGCCATCAAGGTTTTGAATAAAGAGTTCCGCGACGATCCGGAACTTTTCGTCGCCTTACAAAGAGAAACCGTAAAAACCCAGCAACTGGCGCATCCGAATATCGTTACCGTCTACAATTTCGACCGGGACGGCAAAACGATATTCATGGTCATGGAAATTCTCGAAGGCCAATCCCTCGGCCAGTACATCCGTAACCAGGCCCCGCAGGGCCTGCCTTTCAGGAAAGCCTGGCCGATCATCAAGGGCCTTTCGCTGGCCTTGGCTTATGCTCACAAACGCAACATCGTGCATTCCGATTTCAAACCGGGGAATGTTTTCATTACCCGTACCGGCGAGGTCAAGGTACTCGATTTCGGCATCGCCTGCGTCGCCGCGCATTCGGACGCCGCCTCCGGCAAGACGCTTTTCAATGCGCGGGATCTGGGCGCTTTGACGCCCGAATACGCCAGCCTCGAAATGTTCGAAAATCAGCCGGCCGATCCACGCGACGATGTTTATGCACTGGGCTGCGTGGCTTACGAACTGTTGACCGGCAAGCATCCGTTCGGCCACATTGCCGCTCCGAAAGCGTGCGAAGTCGATTTACAGCCTCGGGCGATTCCCGGTTTGAAGCGGCGTCAGTGGCACGCGTTGCTGCATGCGCTCGCGTTCAAAAAAGAGCAGCGCACGGCTTCGGTCCGGCAATTCATTAACGAAATGGAGCCACGCTCGTTGGCGCCGAAAATCATGGCCGGCGTCACGGCGCTGGCGCTGCTCGGAGCGGCCGGCGCTTACCTTTATCTCTACCATTATGGCGATCCCTGGGACAACGACATCATCGAGCTAACACCCGCGCAACAGCTCAAGATCAAGGATCTTCTGGAACTGGCGCAGATCCATTACGACGTCGGCTTCATCACTGCGCCTTCCGGCAGCAATGCGTTATGGGCGTATCGGCAGGTACTGGCCATCGACCCCTACAATAAACCGGCCAAGGCCGGGCTCGAAAAAATCGCCGATCTGTGCGAGCAACAGGCGCAGGAATTATTCGAACAGAACAATACGGCCGAAAGTCTGCTCAAGATTGAAGAAGGGCTGGAAGCGATACCGAAGCACGAAGGTCTCCTGGCGCTGAAAAAACGGATCCTGGAGCTGGAAGAACGGCAATAAGAATATGGCTAAAAATAACTTTCCTGACATGCCGCTTGATCGTTGCCAGGCTCTGCGGTTCGGGACGCAGAGCGTGGGAACCATGAGGGAATAACAGCCCTCCATGCTTTCCCGTCTTTCAGTCCTTTATTGCGTGGCGTTTCTACTCACAGGCTGCGCCGCTCCCGAAACGCTTCTGAATCGGGAAGCCGAACGCCTGCATTTGACCCGTTCCGTCGTCCAGGGGACCGACTTTCAACATCTCGTTTACTTCCACAAGACGCACGATCAGGACGGCGAGCTGCACGTCTATCTGGACGGCGACGGTTCGCCGTGGCTTCGCCACCGGTTCGTATCCGGCAACCCCACCCCGCGCAATCCGCTCGTGCTCAGATTAATGGCGCAGGATCCGGCGCTTTCGGTTTATTTGGGACGTCCCTGTTATTTCGGTTTCGGCGCCAGGCCGCCCTGCTCCGCGATGCTTTGGACCGATCAACGCTATTCGAATACCGTCATCGATTCCATGATTGCGGCGCTCCGGAACATCCGTCATTTGTTGCGCTCCCAAAAAGCCGTATTGATCGGCTTCAGCGGCGGCGGCACCCTGGCGATGCTGATGGCCGAACGTCTGGAAGATGTCGACGGTATCGTCACGATCGCGGGTAATCTGGATCCCGACGCCTGGACCGATCGCCACCATTATGCTCCGTTGACCGGCTCGGAAAATCCGGCCAGGCATCCTCCCTTACCCGGCAGTATTTTTCAACTGCATCTTGCCGGTGAAAAAGACACGAACGTTTCCCCGGATTTAATCCGTTCCGCGTTGCAGCGTCAGCCGTCGCCGCAGTTAATCGTCCTGCCCGAGGCCGATCATGACTGCTGCTGGGAGCAACCGTGGCCTTTTATCCTGAAGAAAATCGACGCCGCGAGCCCCTGAATCCATACCGAATATCACTTATTAACAAGGACCGGTATAACTTTGATTTATAGTAATTTTAAGCTTGACAACCACTGAGCTTAGGGATTAAATCGGCGTTAATGCATGTTCATCCATTTCAATCAAGGTAGGCCACTATGCCAAAATCAATTCGAACGATCGGCTACGGGATTTTCGCTACGGGGGTCTATTTTTTCAATTCCGGCGTCTTTGCAGCCCAGGATCCTTGCGGCGCGGTTTTCAGCGATCTGGTTTCGAGCGAGTTTTCCGGATCGGCTGCGCAAAGAGATCTTGTCTCGACGTGCAGTCAGTTCGAAAATGCCGATGATCAATTGACGCCCTACCAGGCTCTCGCGCAATCGACCCTGACCCTTGCCATTGCCAATCAACAATTCCGTAATGTAAAAAATCGGCTCATGCTGTTGCGCCGCGGCCTGACCGGCGGGGTCGACCTCAGCGGATTAACCGATTCGTCCTTCCCGATCCTGCCTGCTTCATTTTCTCAATCAGGCATGCCCATTCTCGGCGGCGGCGCCGGCGACAAAGAAAGCCCGTTCGACCGATTGGGTCTGTTCGTCAACGGCAATTTCGGCGTCGGCGACAAGGACGGTACCGACAGGGAACTCGGCTTTGAATACGACAGCCAGGGCGTCACGGCCGGTCTCGATTACCGCTTTACCGATAATTTCGTATTGGGCACGACCTTCGGATATAACTCGATAAGTTCCGATTTTGATGCTTCGAGAGGCAATCTGAATCTGAACGGGTACAGCTTTTCGATCTACAGCACCTATTACAACGACGATTTTTATCTGGACAGCATCTTTTCAGGAGGCTGGAACGATTACGACACGCGCCGGCCCCTCCAGTTACCCGGTTTCAGTCAAACGGCAAACGGCAATACCGAAGGCAACGATTATTCCTTCAATATTACCGGCGGCTACGACTTCCATCATGAAGGCTTGAATTATGGGCCTTACGGGCGGGTCAGCTACCAAAACATCCGGATAGACGGCTATCGAGAAACGCCGTCTAATCCCGGCGCCCCCGGTTTCGGCAGCCTTGCGGCAATCGATAAACAAAATGCCGATTCGCTGCAAACCGCGTTAGGAGGACAGTTGTCCTATGCCGTCAGCACGTCGTTCGGCGTGTTGATGCCCACGGCCAGAGCGGAATGGATACACGAATTCCACGACGGCGGCCGGCCGTTGAGCTGGCGCTTCGGCAGCGTGCCAAGCCAATCGACGCCTTTCAGCAACGCGAGCGACGGCCCCGACCGTAATTTTGCGAACCTGGGTGCCGGTTTATCGGCCACGTTTACTCACGGCGCCTCGGCATTTTTGTTCTACGAAGCGATGGTCGGACGGGAGAATATTTCCGAACATTCGATCAACGCCGGCGTGCGCGCCGAATTTTAACGGACGCTCTTTTCTTCCCGGTAGGCCGGAAAAGCGAAGCGCACTTTTGCCTCATGGGTATCCTGGGCATCGGCGTGATGGATGCGCTTCGCTTATCCATCCTACGCAGCTTACTTGGTGGCGCCGGGATCCCCATGTCGCCACTGCTCAGACCTTCATCGACGAACTCGGCGCCGAAAAAATCAATTCTCAATCTAATCTATACATACTCCGCCTTCAACGGAGGCTTCTTTGGATAGGGAAGAGACGCCCCCGTCTTCATCGGATGCCGTAACAGTCACAGTGAAGCGGCTGACGTCGTCTTCCGAAATATAACCGTAGTCGTGTTCAATCGGTTGGCCGCTGGTCAATACTTCGCCGGGTTCGCCGTCGCCCCAATCGATCGTCGCGCTGAGGGTATCGTTGAGTTGTGCCGGATCGGAAAACACGATCGTCAACGACAATGGATTGGTTTCGGAAAAGCATGCAAGATTAGCCGGAGTAAAATCTTCAATTCGGGGCGCCACGTTATTGACCGTTACCGTGGTGCTTGCCCAGCTCGATCCGGCCGAGCCCGTCACCCGCAACGTCACGGTATGAACGCTCGGACCGTCGGCGCCCGTAAAAGTGGGCGCCGCGCCCGACGTTTCAAAGCTACCGTTATTGTCAAGATCCCACGCAAACGTTAATTGATCCCCGTTCGGATCGGAAGCGGCGGTGCCGTTCAGCGTAATCGAACTGCCTTCATTAACCGTATAAGGCCCGCCGGCATTGGCCACCGGCGGCTCGACCGGCGCCAGATCCTCGTCGATTCGGCCGTCTCCGTCGTCGTCCAGTTCGTTCAATAATTCTTCATCGATCTTGCGGTCGCAGTCGTTATCCAGTCCGTCGCCCTGCACGGTTTCCGTAGGCGTACACGGCTCGGCAATTTTGGCGAGCCGGCTTCCGCCGGGGTAACCGTACGAGTCGGAATTCGCAAAACCGTAGGCATAGACGCCTATAGGAACATTCGAAGAAAGATGGCGAAGGGTATGCGCCCCGATAGCGACCGGAACCTGGGCTCCGGAATACCCTGTGTTCCCTATTGCGGTAAACGGTACAGCAATCGATCGGTCATCCAACCGCAGTCCCGTCAGTTTATCGGTCGGAGCGACAATATTAAGGTAATTGTCAAAGGCAACCGGAGCCTCGAGCGGCGTACTGACGAGATAACTGGAGCCGAATTGCTCGGTCGGCGGGATGACGATCATGAAGGGATCGGAAACGACGTCGTCGACCGAGGTGCCTTTGGCATACTGCACGACCAGCGCCGGACCGCTGGTGGTAATGTGATGAAAGGTGCCGGAAGCCAGATCCACCTGCTCGAATTGTCCTTTTTTCAGCTCTGCGACGGTTTCGCCGTCGATTTCGACCGCAGTTCCGTCATTCGCCGCCAGAATCCTGAAAATATCGCCTCCCGTCCGGCTTGCCGAAGGCGTAGTCAAAAACGAATTGCCCCAGGTATTGACCGGTGGAATCTGTTCGACCAGATGATCGCAAGCCAGCGCCCTGTTGGGAACGATGCCGCATTGATGTCCGCCGAAAACGGAAACGGGTTTCGACGAGATAATCACCGAACCCGTCAGATCGCCGAGCCGCCCGCCTTTGGCTTTGAACTGAATGCTCTCCAGGCGATTCAACGTAAAATGAGCAGACTTCTTCGCCCGGATCGATTTGACGTCGACTCCTTTGACGGTGGCTTTTTTGGGGGTAAACGTAATCTCCGTGCCATCCTGATGAGCAATGATCTGCAATTCGCTCGGCAAGGTTTTCTTGGCATTGGAAAACGAAGGAACGATGTATTCGGTGCCGGCGACATCGGTCGGCAGGCCGAGATAGGCGTCCGTGGTAAATTCTTTTTGATTCAAACCATAGACGACAAACTCGTCGCGGGCGGAGAGCAACAGCCCTTTGTTTTCTATGGTGCCGCTGCCGCTGGCGCGCAGTGAGATGGGCAAAGTGACGGAAGTGATTTCTTCCGGAACCACCGGAAAAGTCTTAGGACCAAATCCTCCTCCCTGCACCGTTACCCTGGTGGCGGTAGGGCCGGTGAGATAAAAGCTGATGGTGCCTCCGCCGTCATAATTTTCCATAAAGCCCAATACAAATTCCTTACCCTGATTATCCGGTGCGGCTAAAACCGATCCGATGAAGGCGCCCGCCAAAACGAGTGTCAAGGTAAATGGATGCAGTATCCCAAGTGACCAGGATTTCAAGTTAAACTTCATGATCAAATCTCCCCAAGCTCTGTTGACGGATTAGCCGACTGCACTTTTTAGGCGACCGGGATACACGATCCTGCTGCTTTATTTCATTTGTCTCATAGACTTTTCCAAACTCTTTGCCAAACACGGCATTGCCGGCCTTAATTTCATAAGGGCCGAGAATTCCGCTTGCTGAGATAAATTGCCTGAAAGAATGACATCCATGTTCTGTGGGCAAAGCTCATTCTGATCCAATTACGCTTGTTGCACAAGCTAAAAAGGATGGATAAACGGGCGGAAATTGTTTAAACAAGCTCGTCATGAAATCGAACCGATGAATGAGTCGTCCCGATACATACCTGGGAATTCGCCAATACTTGCGTTATTTATCCGGCAGGCAGACTTCGCTGCCGTCCTCGACGGTAACACAGGTAGAAGGCGGAGCCGTGACCGTGATGCTCCAGGTTCTTTGCGCCAGTTTTCCGGCTTTGTCGGATACTTTCAGAACCACTTTGTGCCGGCCTTCGGTTTGAGGTTTGTACAGCCAGCTTTTGCCATTCGATTGCGACTGTCCGTCCAAAGTCCAGGCGTAAGTCAGTTGGTCGTCGGGATCGGGATCCGTGGCTTCCACGGAAAAATCGGTTGGCTTGCCCAGAAGCAGCTCCAGCTTCTGTTCGGAAGGCGTCATTTTGACGATGCTGGGGCCCTGGTTTTTACCTGAAGCAGCCTTGGTCCTCTTGTCGGCAGGAGCTTTTTCCGGCTCCTTGGCGGCCTCTTTACCGTCTGCCGACTGGTCCGGATCGCATGTTTCCTGGCTGTTAGCCGATGCCTCGCAGGTTTGGGAAGGCGCCGCCGCGACGACGAGCCAACTGCGTTTGGCCAGAGTTTTCTTTTTATCGGTAACTTTCAAGGATACCTTGTGTTTGCCTTTGACCTTGGGCTGATAAAGCCATGTTCTGTCCGAAGATTGTTTACGGCCGTCGAGAGACCAGAGATAAGCCGGCGGATGATCGGGATCACCGCCGGAGACCGCCACCGAAAAATGAACGTCATCGTCCAGGCTGAGCTCGATCTTGCCTTCCGGAGGATAAATTTCACCGATGGTTAAAGGTTGTTTTTGTTCGGCGGATTTTGTCTCCGTTTTCTGATCCGGTTTTTCCTTCGAGTTTTCTTTGGCGGCGGTTTCGGCAGGCTGGCCCTTTGCATCCTGCTTAGCCGGCGCCGCCGGATCCGGCAGACAAAGTTCGTCGTTTTCGTCCACGGTAACACAGGTGGCCGGAGGCGCGCTGACGGTCACGGTCCAGGATCGTTGTGCCGGCTTTCCGGACTTGCCGGACACTTTCAGGACTATCTTCCGCCGGCCTTCGATCTGGGCCTTGTAGAGCCAGGCATTACCGGAGGCAATTTCCTGTTTATCGAGAAACCATCGGTAGGTCAACGGCTCGGAGGGATCGCTGCCGGCGGCTTCCGCCGAAAAATTGATTTCACTTCCCAAAGAGACCTCAATCTTCTGTTCGGAAGGAGAGCTTTTGACGAGGCGAGGCACTCGGCTTTTCTCCGGCTCGCCGACAACAATATTCCAGATCTGTTTGGCCTGTAGATTTTCCTTGTCGGCCACCGTTACAGCGACGGTATGCTTGCCGGCTTCGTCCGCTTTATAGATCCATCCGACGTTTTTCGATGTTTCCGTTCCGTCCAGAGTCCATGAATAGGTCATCCGGTCGTCAGCATCCGGATCCACGGCTTCGGCGGAAAAAATAACGGTTTCCTTTTTACGAAGCGCAACCGTCCCGCCGGCCGGCTCGAATTTGACGATTTGCGGAGGATGATTGACCGCTTTCACGGGGACGGGGGCGGGAGCGGGTGCCGGAGCGGGGGGGAGAACGGGAGCCGGATTCGGCCGCACGCTTGGAATGACTTTAATCTTCCAGATCTTCTGCAGGCTATGCCCTTGCCGGTCGGTAATCACCGCTTTGACCTCTTTGTCAGCCGTTTCCGATGGATTGAATACAGGTCGATAGGTCCATTGTTCGCTTTTTGCCTGTTCCTGCCCGTCCAGAAACCAGGTGAAGTCGAGTTCGTCCTTGTTCCTGCCCGGCACTTCGACGGCAAAGGACTGGCTATGGCCGTCCAGTAAAAACAAGGCTTCCGCTTCGGGACTGACTTTGCCTATCGCTAATTCGGATTGGGGAGGCGGTTCGGCCTTACGCTCTTCGACGAAAGCCGAATCGAAAAGCCAATACGCGACGATTAACAACCCGGCTACGGCCAGACCGGTCATCAAGCCTCTGCCGCCGCCGAAAAAAGAAAATACAGGCCGTTCATTTTGCTGCGGCTCTTTTGTAGAGACGACGGTTTTTTCTTCTTTCTGTTTATTTAAATCCGGCGCGCGCTGTGCGGCGACGGTGACGCATTCGAATGCCTGATACGCCTGTTCATAAAAATCGGCCGCTTTTTCATGATTCTTGAAGGTGCTCCATTGCTGCGCCTGTTCCATCAAGCCGACGGCCCTGGTGAATTCTTCGCTATTACGGTGCCCGGATTCGAACCGTTCGGCGGCGGAACGCTCTTTTTCCGCTTTCTGTTTAACAGTCAGCATGGTTTGCAGCTTGCGCTCGTTTTCAGCCTCCTGCCATAATTGCCGATAGATCTCGTGCGCTGATTGAAACGCCATCAGAGCCTGTGTGTAAGCTTTCTGATCGACACAGTCTTCCCCGCTCTGGTAGGACAGAAGCGCCTGTTGAAAGACTTCCCGTTCCGTATCCACGCCCGCTTCAGTCGCCAGGCGCCGGAACTCGTCGGCCTGCTCCCGCGCCTGTTTTATCAGATCCAGTCCGCTTTGGCGGGCACGGACGAAACATTCGACGGCGCAATCGTACAGATCCCTGGCTTCCGCATACGCTTCCTTTTTCAAGGCCGCATCGGCCCGTGTCCGGCTTTGCACGGCCTGTTCAAACAGATCGGAGAAACGCTCTTTCGCATCGGCCGCCACCGCTTCCTCGAAGGCTTCTCGCGCCCGCGCCTGAGCAGCCTCCGCTTCCTCTTTTCGTGTCCTGCGGGCGGCTAACTCGCAGGCGTCCTTGAACAAACGCATCGCCTCGCCGTAGGTGTCGTAAGATCGAATATGGCACGACTGTTCCCATAATTCCTCGGCTTCCAATACCGAAATGAGCCCTTTGTGGTAAAGCGTGCCGGCGTAATCGGGCGCCTGAAGTTCCTTGGCCTGCTGCTGAATCGAAGCGATTTCCGATTTGAGCTGTTGATGCCTTTCGAGCACGGACTGGTCAAAATATTCCCTGGCTTTTTTAAAGTGCTCCAGGGCATCCTGAAACTTGCCATTGTCCAGAAACTCCTGTCCTCGAGTTTGCGCATCGTCGGCCTGCTGATAATTCGCCCGGCAATGGCGCCCGGCCTCATAATGCTCGGCCATTTGCCGGCTTTCCTGCAACTTGAGCTGAAACGATTGCACCTGTTCGTTGCATTGCTCGGCGATCGCTTGCTGTTGCGCCTGGGTATAGGCTTCGAGCGCCTTGATGTAGTGCTTGCGGGCTTCAAGGTATTGTCCGGCCTGCCAAGCGGAATCGGCCGCTTCGACAAGCCCGTCCGCCTCGGTCCAGGCGTCCCCGGCCCAGGTTCGAAGCGTCTTGAACTTGGCTTTGGCATTGGCCAGTTGCTGTTGCATCACTTCCACCTGATCCCGTGCCGCCAGGATTTCCGTTTCCCGGTGCAAACGGTCGAAGGCGTCCGCGGCTTTGAGATAATATTCCGAAGCCTGCTCGGGTTGATGTTGCGCTTCCCAGTACGCGCCCTGATCCTTCAGTTCCACCGCCTCGGCAAATTCTTCGCTGAAGCGTTGTTCGGCGCCGTTATGTTGAGCCCGATGCCATAATTCCAAGGCCTGCTTTCGCGTTTTCTCCATGTCTCGTTGCTTCTGCCGGTCCAACACCTGCTGCCGGGCCAGTGAATAATTTTCCAGGGCACTACGGAACAGCTCATGGGCTTGTTGAAGGTCTTCGGAGGAATAGGCGGTCTTCGCCTTCTGCTCGATCGCAAACGCTTTTCTGAACAGCGTCGGCGCCAGCTCTCTGGCTTCCACCTTGACCGCCTCTTCATAAGCCTGCCTGACCTGAGAACACAACGTTTCGGTATCTTCCTTCAGCGATTTGTAATAGGCCAGTTCGCGCGCATCCTGATAAACACGGAATGCTTCGCTGAATTTTTCATAAGCTTCTTTATAGGAGGATTTTTCCAGAAACTCTTCGGCTTGAGATTGAAAATCCAATGCGCGGCCATAAAAAGTACGGGCGTTTTCCTTGGCGTTATAGCCGTCCGCTTCCGTTTTGACCGCATGCACCTGCTCCTTGATCTGTTCCGTTTGTTTCTGCAACCGGATCGCGGCCGCCTGCCGGTAAGCCTCGGCAAATAATTCGGCTCCTTGCCGGAAAGCTTCCCGGGCCCCCGGATAATCTTTTTGATTCAGAAAGTCGGCGCCGGCCGATTCCTGCCGGCAACCCTCCAGAAAGACTTCCCTCGTCAGTTGGTCGGCTTCTTCCCGGAGCGCTTTCTCTCTGGCGTCCCGGCAGTCGGTCTGGCTCGACGAAGCAGCGCGCTTTTGCTTTTCGAGCTCGAGCTTCCGAATGTGTTCGTCCAGATCCGTGATATTGTCCGGATTCAGTTCGGGAAGCTGTGCCGGTTCCTTTGTTTCCACGTTCCGCGACCAGCAGACTTCAAGGTCGTTCAAAAATTCGCTCATGTTTTGATAGCGGCCGGCGAGGGATTTGATTATCGATTTTTTGATCAACGTCCGGAATTCGACCGGCGTGCCGGAGCTAAAGACCGGTTCATTTTCCTGATCGCTCAAGACCGACGAAATGATCTGATTTTCATTGAGGCCCGCGAAAAAATGATCTCCCGTATAGGCTTCGTACATGATCATGCCGAGCGCATAAATATCGGCGCTGCCGGTCAACGGTTCGTAAAGCATTTGTTCCCTGGGGCAATAACGGACCGTTCCCAGCATCATTTCGCTCTTCGTCATGTTGGCTTCATCCAGTTCTTTGGCGATCCCGAAGTCCATCAAAACGACTCTTCGGGAATCGTGCTCGAGCATGATGTTGGATGGCTTGATGTCGCGGTGAATGACCGGCGGGTTGTTGCCGTGAGCGAACTGAAGGGCTTGCGCTATTTGACGCGCAATCGAAAGAATTTCCTTCAGGGTGAGAACTTTTTTTTCTTCGAGATAATCCTGCAGCGTCCGTCCCTGAATGAATTCCATGACGAAGTAATGAAACTTGAGCGCATCGTCGTGATCGATGTCGATGACCCGTACAATGTTCGGATGGATCAGTTTGGCCATAACCCGGGCTTCCCGGTAGAAACGGGCCAGCAGATCGGGATGTTTCATCAGCTTGGACGACAGGACTTTCAAGGCCGAGAAATTGCCCAAAGTAACGTGCCGCACTTTGTACACCTCGCCCATGCCGCCTTTGCCTAACAGGCTCTCAACCTCGTATTTATTGGAAATCAACATCGAATGAGCCCAGGTCAATGATTTTAAATCTGTCAGAAGAGCGCCGAACGAAGCTAATCTTTCGTTCGGCGCTTTCAGCCGTTGATTCTAAAAAACGACAAGCGATTCATTTTAATCCTATTCCCGAGACAAAAGAAAGTAAGCAGAAGGTATCCCGTATTTGCCTATCGATACTAAAAGTGCAAGGTCAAGAACCAAACCACTCAAAAAGATCGATCACGTTGCCGGCGTCCAATTCCGGCTGAGGCTCTCCGAGCAGCTTGTAGAGGAGCTTCGGCTTGACCAGCATCGCCTGGGCGATAGCGGCTTTGGACATGCCGCATTGCTGCGCCAGGATTTCCAACCCGTCCCGAAGCAGCTCCGGTTCTTCCGGAGTGAACTCATGATCTTCCCGTTCCTGCAGGGCTTCGCCGTGCCTGCGCAAGGTAATCACTCCGGAACGGTACTGGTCTTCCGAAAATACGCCCAACTGGCGCCCGCGGTATAAAATCGCCGCTTTGGAGACCCGCCAGTTTCGTTTGATGTCGACGATGGCCGCCCAGTTAAGGCGGCTGCCTCTTAACGCTCGCTGGCATTCCTTGATGAAGTAGGCCCTTGGCATCAGAAAAGCGCTGGCGAAACGGTTGGCTTGATTTTCGGTCAGGCGGTCGCCGGTTTGAACACCGATATGGATGGTCAGATGGCCGATTTCATGAGCGACCGCAAACCGGGTGCGGCAAGCCGATTTGCCGTGCGCATTCAGCATAATCACCGGATGACGGGTGGCGAACGAGATCGCGTCGATTTCGTCCGACAGCCCGTCCGTCCTCATCAACACGGCGCCGGCGTGTTCGGCGACGCGGCTCATGTTGGAAATCGGTCCGAGTCCCAGTCCCCAGGCGGAACGGCTCGATTCGGCCGCCTGTTCGATGTCTTCCGGCGTCGCCACTTCTTCATGCAAAAAGCCGTAGCTCGGAAAATGAAGATTTCGGTCGAGAACGGCCACCAGCCGCTTGAACATCTCTCCTTTCGCCCGGGCCACCTGCTTCAGAGCCGTTTTCGTCGTTAATTGTTTGCGAAAATGGCATTGCTCTTCGTAGATTGGCATGGGATCCACCTGCCGGAAAAATTCCGGCAACACGGCGACGGCGTCGGCCAGAGCGTGTTCCAGGGGTTCGGTCGGCGGTTCCAGTCCGGACTCCAGCCGGCTTAGATACTGCTTGGACTTGCCGACCTTTTCCGCTAGATCCTGCAGGGTAAGTCCATGAAATAAACGCGCTAAACGCAAATTTTGGCCAAGAAAGTCCGTTTTCATTGTTCCCCGGATTGCTGTTGAATTTCGGAAGAGGGTTTTTTCGAGGTCACGGCGGGCTTTCCGATTTCCACGACCGGGGGAGTCACCGTCGAACCGGCGCTGTGCAGGGTTCTGACGGCGCCCGATTGCCATTGGCATTTGACGTTGCCGTTGGCATCGAAGCCCACGAAGACGACGTTGGGCTCCAGCTCCGCGAGCAGTCGGCTGTCGATGATAAAGCAGTATCGGCACGGCTGTTCGTGGTCCACTTCATCGAAAAACGACATCTGATAGCGGTTGATGCTCAGAACGGCATCTTTCCTGGGATTTTCGGGGTCGTCGCAACTGAAGCGGCAAGGCACGCCGCCGATTTTGAATACCAGATCGTTGGTGGTATTCATGATCTGCAGCCACGGATAAGTGCCGGACAACGCCAGTTGCTTGATTCGGTTCTTTTGCCGGCCGAACGACGCGCAACCTCGCGTATAATTGTCGTCCGTCTCCGAAGACAGATCGTCAACCGTTCTATAAAATTCTTCCAGCAGGATTTCCGCAACGATCACCAGGCGGTCGTGCGTCAAATCCGGATGGTAATGGACAGGTGGAGGCAGCATGGGAGTATTCCTTTCGTGCAAAAACTGAAATTTGTCAACTTCATATTTGTGCAAATTCTCGATTTTGTCAACCTGAAACCGGTAAAGATTTTTGCATCTTTTTGCCGGACGTCGGTTTGTCTGAACCGCCGAACACAGGGTTGTTAAAAAGAGGCTGGTTGGTTCGCGCGTCTTGCCGACTGCATAGGAGAAAATGGGTTGCCCCGTCCTTTCGGCAGCCGGAAGATAACGGCCACGATCGAGGCCCTGTGAGAGTCTTACACCGCCTTTGCGCTCACCGGTTTCACTTTTCCAGCATTTGCCGGCGGCAAATCAGGATGACTTTCCATGTTCCGGTCCATTTTCTCTTTATCTGTGAATCAACAGAAAAGAACGTTTCGGAACGCCATCGAGGCCCGTGCGAATGAGTTGATGAAGAAAGCAAGCCCCCGTTCGTCATTTGTCTTTTTTATGACTTACATGCTGTGTGTGCCGTCTTTTTTGAATTTCCCCTGCCGATAGAATTACTTCCATAATTGACAGCTCACTATAGACTGCTACTATATTCCCATACTGTTAATAACTGATTTCTTTCGGCTCCATGGCTGGCAAACTCAGTCACCGTATGAATCGTTCACCATCAAGGAAAAATAATTAAATGAAATCTCCCCTACAAAATAACGTCAGTATTCTCCGTTCCAATGCCGATCGTTCGACAGCCGCCATCCACCGCATCGCCGCCTTGTCGCTGTCTCTGGGATTGACATTATTCAGTGTCAACAGCAACGCTACCAGCCTGACGCAGGTTACTAAAAGCCCCGCCGGCGTCCCTGGCAACGACATCAGCAGCAACCCTGCCATCAGCAACAACGGACGCTATGTCGTTTATCATTCCAGCGCCAGCAATTTGGTGGACGGCGACTCTTCCGACCTCATTACCGATGTGTTTCTGTACGACCGGAAAAAAGGAGTCAATTATAAAATCTCGCATGGAAACGACCACAGCCTCGACGCCCGCATCAGCAACAATCTCAAGTATGTGGTGTTCAGTTCCTTCGCCGACAATCTGGTGGAAGGCGATACCAATGGTTTCTCCGACATTTTCCTTTATGAAATCCAGACCGGGATTACCCGCCGCGTCTCGGTGGACCCTCTGGGCAAGTTGCAGGCGAACGGCGGCAGTTTCACACCGTCCATCAGTTCCAGCGGGCGCTTTATCGTTTACGAATCCAATGCCAACAGGCTCGTCGTCGGCGGCGACAATAATTTAAGTCGGGATATTTTTCTTTACGACAAAAAAACCCATTTCACCACCCTGGTTTCCAAGAGCAGCTCCGGCACACAGGGAGACGCGGGAAGCTATTTTGCACGCATCAGCGGCAACGGCCGCTATGTGGTTTATCAATCCGATGCGACCAATCTGGTGGACGGCGATGCCAACGACGCGTCCGATATCTTTTTATTCGATAAAAAGAAAAGCCTGACTTATCTGATTTCGGTAACGGCAAAGGGTCAGGGCAACGACAACAGCATCACGCCGTTCATCAGCAATAACGGCCGCTACATCGTTTACGGCTCCTACGCCAGTAATCTGGTAGACAACGACAACAACGGAACCTCCGATATTTTTCTTTACGATACCAACACGGGCGTTACCCGACTCGTATCGGCCGACAGCAGCGGACAATCGGGCAACGGAGAAAGTCTGAGCCCGCGCATCAGCGGCAACGGACGCTACATCGTATACTCTTCCGCCGCCAAGAATCTGGTCGAAGGGGATACCAACAATCTGCCCGACATCTTTCGCTACGACATCAAAACCGGCGTGACTACCCGGGTGTCGGTCAAAGGCGACGGCAGCACGCAAGGCACCGGCGGCGGCAACTTCAGTCCCGGCATCAGCAACAACGGCCGTTACGTCACCTACGAATCTTTTGCCGACACTCTGGTGGACGGCGACAGCAACGGAACTTCCGACATCCTACTTTACGACAGTAAATAACCGGTCGCACTTTGCCCGCAACTCCAGGGCGCCGGCACCTGTAACGAACCCGAGTTTTTAATCGATTCGAAAAAGACTCGGGTTGTTTTCTTGCCATTCGTACGCTCGGCTGGACGGTCCATGGCAGACGGTCAAGCCGGGTTTACCTTCCTGCCGAACCGTCGCCGTCGACTCAGCGAAAGGCGGCAACGATTTTTCCGCCGGTAAGCCGGCCGCCGCGCCTCCGCGATAATGGAGCAAGCAATTAAAATCTGTTGTTTTCCAACCATCCGAGGATTTATAATCCGAATCAAACAGATTCCATCGTTTTACACCCATGAACCTATCTCGTTTATCGGACCGTTCCGGCTTTTACCATCCCGTCTGCAAACCGCGGCTACGGAAAGAGAGCGCGGCGGTTGTCGGTGCGGAAAAGGCCGGTGCGCTCCAGGATCATCCGTGTGTCCCCGCAATTGCGAAAGATCTGTCTCACTCTGCGCCGGGCCGTCAGCCGGTTTCCCCTCTTCCCGGCGTGCTCCGATACAGACCATACGAATACGGGGCAACCGCCGATGCCGACCGTCTGATCCGCGACCCCGGCATCAGCCGTTACAATCTTGACGCCGTCAGTGCCTATCAACGCACTGAAAACCAGGAAGAACGCGATCGGATAGAACAGATGCTGGGCTTTGATCTTTACGTCTAACCCGACGTGAAATAATACCGTTTAGCGGCGCATCGGGCATTTGCCGGATATCTGTAAAACCGGCACAAAATCATTATTTCAGAATATCTCTGGCCCTATTTTCCGACAGGATGTCTTTCGACCTTAAGTAATCCACGTCTTTCTTAATCAGGTCGCTGTCCAGATCCACGATATTCGCATTCGCTAATTTCGCTACGGCGGCACGGATGTAGTCGTCCTCCGTGTATGCGGCGGAAATGGCAACAAGTTCGCTCATGGTAAATCTGTCCTTGAACGTCTGTACCGGTATAATCCGGTGTTTGCCCTCATAATCTGCAAACGAAGCACCGGATAAAACAAACAAAAATAAAAACAAGGAGAATAACTTGAACATTTTGACTCTCCAGTAAGAAATAAGGAAAATTCGCGGCATTTTTTAACCCCGCACAGGACTAAAAAGCGCTCAAACCGACGAGTCCCTTCTTTCAATCCTTGCTGAAAGCATAGGCCATTTATTGGCCGGCCTGTCCTTGAGATTATTGGCTGGCTGTAAAAAACGCTTTCATCTGGCAAAAAACGGCCATTTCTGCCGTATTCCGTGCCTGAAAAGTCAAACAATTCCGCCTCGCCTTGATTCTTTCCGTCAATTCAGAAAGACGTAGATGGCCCGCCGAGCTTTTTTTCTGGCGTCCTCGTCGTTTTCAGCCTTAAGTTTAATAACCGATTTTATTTGATCACCCAATAAAACCCTTAAAAAATAGCCGTCCTGTTCATACACCAGTTCGGCATCCATCCATTTTTCAATAATTCGTAACATACAGGTTCTTGTTCGGTAAATTATTCAGATTACGCAACATGAAAGTTAAGCAATAAATATGCCTATATCGATTTAACTGTCGGACATTACGGGTTTTTTGTTATTTCCGGGCCATTGCATCGGCGTTTCGGCAGTTCCCGGGCTATTTTTCGGCCGAAATGACCGACTTTTTGATTCCGCGCAATGGCCCCGTCATGCTTCCACCGAAGCTTGAAGGTTGAAATCAACTGGATCACAATGGGGCATTTGCACAATGGTCATGAAGCCATTCTTCGAACGTACCCGAAGCTCTGATTCAAGGTTTCATTAGAACGAGGACGCGAGCGCGCTTTCACCATGGGCACACGAAGCCACCGACTAAAATCACTCCTTAAAAATTTCATCGTTTTCGCTGGCCTATTGTTTATCGCAGACGTCATTTGGGGTCTGGTATCGCTTCATGGATGGATTTATTTTTTTACCGGAACTGCTCTGTTTTATACCCTCGCCTATTGGATAAAACCTGGAAAGTAGTCCGTCAATTCGATGTCCGGAATCGCTTGTACTCAATTGAGAATAGAATTCTTGTCAAAAAAATACCGCATGCCGCGCTTCTTAATCTGTCGTCGGATTTTTCGGGGGAATTAACCGGCCTTTGAATGCCTGACCTGGCCGGAATCGATAAAAACGCCCGAGTTCCGGGCGCTTCAGTAAGGATGAAGGGGGGCATTGATGTCTGTTCATTGACGGCATTGTTGACTGCCGTCAATGAAGCCGAAATTCAGGATCAGAATCGCCGGAATTTTGCCGTGACCGTCTTGCTTGCGTCCAGGGTCACCACGCACACCGGGTTGCGCGAGCCGGTGCAAGCGCCGCTCCAACCGATGAATCTGCTTCTTAGTTGAGGTCGCGCGGTTAAGGTCACTCGAGTATTCGGTTCAAAATCGGCGGTGCAGATTGTGCCGCATCTTATGCCCGCCGGATCACTGTTAACCGTCCCTTTGCCGTCGCCCGATTTGATAATCGTCAACGAAACAGTTGAGACGCCGCCGGTTTCCGGCGCCCAAGCGGGATCTCCGGCGTTGCCCAGGTTGGTCAAGGGTTGGGCTGTGGCGGCCGCTCCGACAGAGAGCGCAGCCGCCACAGCAGACGTTGCCAGGGGCGCAGGCATCACGTAAATATCCGAACCGCCGAAACCGTCGGCGCGGCTGAACAGAATCTGGGTGCCGTCCGGCGACCAGGACGGAAACATGTCGTTGACACTGGCATCGTTGCTCAAGTTGGCATCGTTGCTGCCATCCTTATTCACTTTCCAGATTTGCCATGGGCCGCAGCAGGAGGGATCCTGGCTCTGGCTCATAAATAAAATTTGCGTCCCGTCGGGAGACCATGCCGGCGCACGGTCCTCCTCCAAAAATTGCGTTCTCGACGTGGTGCCCGTCCCGGCCGAAACAATCTGCTCGCCGCTGCCGTCGGGATTAACGGTAACGATTTCGTATTGAGCGCCTTGAATCAATTGCCCCGTTCCCGGATCCGTATATTGTTCGAAGCGCACTCCGGCAAATGCTATCTTGCTGCCGTCCGGCGACCAGGCCGGTTCGATTTCGTCGAAAGGAACGCTGTCCGGCTCGATGTTGGTAATGGGCATTTCCCCGGAACCGTCCGTATTGATGACGAATATGTCGGTTTGGTCACCCATGTAAGAAAAAGGGCGGTGGCGCATGAACGCGATCTTTTGTCCATCCGGCGACATGCTGGGGCTGCCCTGCCAGGCATAGGTATCGGGCTGATCCTTGAAAGTCACCTGTTGCGGATTGGATCCATCGGCATCCATCACCCAAATGTTGGCATTGAAGTTGCCGATATCCTGAGTGAACGCCATCTTGAGCCCGTCTCCGGACCAGGACGGACTTGACTCCGATAGGTCCGGCGTATTGGTTAAATTGACCGGGTTACTGCCGTCGGCTTCCATGACCCAGATATCGCATACCGAACCGCCTATATTGGAATTGTAATCGCATACCGTATAGGCAATCTTGCCGTTGGCGGCGACCGCTGCCTGTGCGGTTTGCTGGCCAATCAAAGGAGTGGATGCAAGTAAAAGGGAAAAAATGAGTTTATTGGTTTTCATGATTAATGCCGCCTACTTTGTTTATTATGGATTCAACCGAATTTCGAAGCCGAGCCTGTTGCAAAACAGCAAAAGCTAACTGCTGTATTCCTGAATCCTGGGGCAAGGTTCAATAGAAAACGTGTTTGTAGGAAATGTTCCGGAATCTATTCAGGATCGGTAAAGACGAACAGCAGTGCCGGCCGTCCGATCTCTCACCGACGCGGCGTCAATCTGCGGGCCGACAGACGTGCCGATGGAGAATGCACCACAAGCAATCCAATCCGGGCGGCGATGGGTGGAAATAGTGAAAGAGTCAAGAAAGACTCGCGCCCTTCTCGATTCAGGCAGGCGCTCTTCCCTGCCCCGCCGCTTGCCGGATCAGCTCGCTCAATTTCGAAATCACCTGCTTTCTCGCACTGGTACTGCGCCAGACCAAGCCTATTTTCCGTTTCGGGGCGGGCCGGGCGAAAGGCAGATAAAGGATGCCCGTTTCTTCGCGCACGGCAAGGTGCGGCATGAAAGTGATGCCGGTGCCGGCACGAACCATTTGCCGCAAGGTTTCGAGGCTGGTGGCCCGGACGTCCTGCTCTTCGCCGACACCGGCGGCCTGACAGATTTGCAGCGCCTGTCCGCGCAGGCAGTGGCCTTCCTCCAGCAGCAACAACGTTTCTCCTTGCAATTCTTCCTGATCGATCTCCGCTTTATCCGCCAGCGGATGACCTTCCGGCACTGCGAGCAGAAATTCATCCTCGAACAAGGCTTCGCAGTCCAGAAAATCGTCGTGAATCGGCAGGGCCATCAAGGCGCAATCCATTTGCCCGTTTCTTAATTGATTCAGCAACGGCTCGGTTTTTTCCTCGACCAGGATCAGCCGAACAAGCGGCAACGCCTGCCGTATCAAGGGAATCAGCGAAGGGAACAGATAGGGCGCCAACGTCGGAAAAGCGCCGAGGCGCAGGTTGCCGGCCAACGGATTTCGGGCGGTGGCGGCCAGTTCCTTGAGCGCATTCTGCTCTTTCAAAATTCGCCGCGCCGACGCAATGACTTGCTCGCCCAGCTCGGTAGGCAGCACTTTCTTGTTGGTGCGTTCGAAAATCTGAATGCCCAGTTCGTCTTCCAGTTTTTTGATTTGGGTACTCAAGGTCGGCTGGCTGATGAAGCAGCGTTCGGCGGCTTGGCCGAAACTTCTCAAATCGGCAACGGCGATCAAGTAATGCAGGTCTCTCAGATTCATAGGCTTTTATGATAGCTTTTATCAATCGATACGATTAAAACAATCGATTATACATTAACACCTCCTCTGGCTATTCTATCGCCAAGCCAAACAAAAAGACTTGGCTTGCTAACTCAAACAACCACAGGAGAACACCATGAACGCTTCATCCACCAAAAACATTGGCCTCGGCGCCTTGCTCGGTCTGATCGCAGTGACCGCTCATGCCGATACGAATGCAGAACTGATTTATCAGCCGCACACCGCTCACCATGGCATTTACGGTTATCCCTCGAGCGTTCCGGCTGAGATATCGCGATCTCCCGAACTGATCTACGTCGATCAGGCTTACGGTCCGGCCATTTACAGTTACCGGCATACAGGCAAGGAAACGGCCGCCGTTTTCAACGCAGAATACGTAGACACCGCTACCGGTCCGGCAATCTACAGTTACGGGAAAAATTCAGAATAACGGAGACGTAAAAGCGCGGCCGACAACGAACGAATGACCCAACCTCAAGGCCGGACGTCCTCCGGCCTTTTTTTTGCGCGTCCATCCTGCCCAAAAACGCTGTCTTGTATGAATTGCCGCCTATCCCGGAAGCTTCAGAATTGCATTCTGAAGCCAGCCGAATCCGATAAATTCCTGCTCGAGGCGAAGGTTTTTGCGGATCCTGTTGTCGCGCAGATCGTCGAATAAAGCCTTTTCTTCCGGGGTTAACAGCGGCAAGTCCTGGCGTGCCTGGTCTTTTTCGTTTCCCCAGACGGACCGATGCATCATCAAGGTTTCGCGATCCATCAGAAACGATTCGACGTGGCCGAATTTGTTCCGTAGTTGATTCAAGATGGCGAAGCCGTGCGTATCGATGTCTCCCCAGTAATAAATCCGGCAATCCGCGAGCCAAGGGATGCCCGACACGCTGTCCCAGCCGTAACCCGAACCGAAGATGAGCAGACTGTTCGCCACCTCCGGAAAAGCCAAAAAATTCGTCTCGTTTTCGGTAATGAATACCCGCCCGACCGAAATCGGCCATTCGGCAAAGCTCCGGCTGTCCAGCGCGACGTCGGGCAGGCCCAAGCCCGGCAACGGCGACGTGGACGGATCCAGCACGCGAAACCGTATGCGCACCGGCTTGTCCCGAAAACCGTAACGCGCGGTAAAACCGCTGATGCCGTTCGCGTCTGGATTGACGGCTTCCTGCGGCAAACAGAGATCGAGCAATTCGGAAAGCACCGCACGATGCGTTTCAATGAATTTGCTGTGCACGCCCGGAATGTCGACTTGCCGCAAATAAATCCCCGGCCGCGGATGGGCTTGCAGCCACGCAACGACGTCCATCAGCAACGACCACTGCCCGGCCAAGTCCAGCGCCTTCAGCGGCCGTTTGGCCAGCCAGTTCAACAACAAGGGCTGACGCCGGCGGGTTTCCTCCGCCATCCTTTCGAAACGGCCGGCTTCGGTGCGCTTGCCCAGCATCGCCAATGCATCGTCCGGACTGTCGATCCAAACTTCGCCGGGCAGAGCATTCGTTCCGAAAATCCGGTGTGAAAAAGTCTTCAGCTCGATCCGGCAATACGGAGCGGCCATCAGCTCTTTTGCCCACGACCTAACCGACTCGAACCGTTCGGCGATTTCGGCCGACGTCGGCCCCTTCAAAATCAGCCGTCTGGGAAAACGGTTTTCCCGATCGATCATCTGCGCCAACAGTTCCCCTTTGTCCCATAGTTTTTGCACCTGCGCACGTAAATCGGCCGGGCGGGTCCATGTTGTTTTTTCGGCCACGGCTTTGCCGGTGCTCATGCAAGCTCACCGGAGGAGCGCCTTCGGGCATTTTCCTCCCGGTATTCCTCGATGGACAGATTGCGTAATTGGGAAGCGCTGCCTTGTTCATTGAAAACGAAGCCGACGTTCGAGACGAAAGGTTCGATGATATGGATTTTTTGCAGCGGTGTAACAATCAACAATTGCAAATTGAGCTGCTCGAATAGCCTCAGGCCGTATTGGGCCGACTCGTCGGAACCGCGGCCGAAGGCTTCGTCGATGACGACGAAACGGAACGAACGCGAGCGCAGCGCGCCCCATTCCAGGCCGAACTGGTAGGCCAGGCTGGCGGCCAGGATCGTGTACGCCAGTTTTTCCTTCTGCCCGCCCGATTTGCCGCCGGAATCGGAGTAATGCTCGTGCTCGCTGTCGTCGGCCCGCCAGCGCTCGCTGGCGGCGAATACGAACCAGTTGCGCACGTCGGTGACTTTGCCCGTCCAGCGCCTGTCCTGGTCGGTCAGCCCTTCGCGGCCGCGGAAGCGGTCGATGATGGCCTTGACCTGCAGAAACTTGGCTTCGGAATATTGCGCGTCTTCCGAACCGGTCAACGCGCCTTCGGTGCAGGCCCGAAGATCGCTCTGGAAATCGCGGACGTCGGCGTCGGGGCTCGGCTGCGACACCAACACGATGTAACGGCCCTGATTGTAGTCGATCTGGGTCAAGGATTCGTTGATGCGGGCGATGCGTTCCTTGATGGTTTCGCGCTCGCGCGACAGTTGGGCGTTGAAATTAGCGATTTCGTTGATCGTGTTGACGTTCAGCAATTCCTTGAAGCGGGCCTCGAAGCGCGGCAGGTCGTCGCCGGCCAGTTTGTCGAGCAGGTTCCGGTATTCGAAAGCCGCCTCGATGCCGGCGTCGAATTCGGCGGTTTCCAGTTTGAATTCGTCCTTGAAAGCCATCATCTGTTGGATGATTTTGTCGCGCAGATTCTTCAACCGGCGGTCTTCGGCATCGATGCGCTCCTGCAGCCACTTGCGTACCTCCTGCTCGCGGTGGTCGCAGGATTCGACCGTCAATGAGTGATCGCCCAAGGCTTCGCCGCGCAGCGCTTCCAGTTTTTCCAGCAGAGGCGCGGCGTCGACCGTCATCAGCGACCGCGTTTGCTCTTTAAGCTCCGCCGCGTTTTGCTGTTTTTGTTCGGTTTTCGAGCGTTTGTCCCTGGCCTCCTCCCAGGCGGCTTCGGTGATTTTCAGTTGCTCTTCGGCCTGTTGCAATTGTCCGGTCAGTTGCCGCAACACGTCGGACGACGACTCCAGTTTGCGCAAGTCGTCCTGCAGGCGGGCGATTTCGGCCGCCGGTGCCGGCCAGTCCAACTCTTCGAACTGGCCGAATTCTTTCAGTCGGGCCAACACTTCCAATCCGTCCTGCAGGGCTTTACGCTGGGCCTGCAAGGCGCCGATCTGGCCGCCGATTTCGGCGATGCGGCTTTCCAGCCGGCGGGCTTGCATCTCCAGCGCGGCAATCTTGGCGGCATTGCTCCAGCCCAGCACGTAGCGGCTGCGGTCGTCGATACGGTGACGGTCGTCTTTTTCGTGCCGGCCGCTCGGATCCTTGATTTGGCCTGCCTGAGTGATGGCCCGCTGTTCGCGGCGGAACTGTTCCTGCGTCGTGCAACAGGCGACGTCGAAGCGGTGGGCCAATTCCCGTTCCAGCCAGTCGTAGAACGGCGAATCGGGTTTGACGGCGAGCTTGCGCACCAGGGAATCGCGGTGCAGATCGGGCATGTCGGCGCGCCGGGAAGGCCGCACGTGAAAATACACCAGGCGCCCCTTCAAATGGTTGCGGTCCACCCAGGCAGCCACGTCCGCATAATGCCTGTCCGGCACCAGCAGCGACAGGCCGAAACCGCGCAGCAGGCGTTCGGCCGCGCCTTCCCAATCCGCTTCTTCTTCGCGCACCTGCAATAATTCGCCGGCGAAGGGCATGTCGCCTTCGGCCAGATTCAAGGCTCGGCACAACGCGGCGCGGATTTCGATCTGCGTTTTTTCGATGTTGCTGCGGCGGGATTTCAGGTCGGCGATTTCTTCCTGCAGAGCCTTGTGTTGCTCGCAGACCGTTCGGAACTCAAAATCGCGCTCGCTTTTGCGGTTTTCCAGCTCCGCATCTTCTTGTCTGAGGCCCTCGGCCCGCTCCGCCCATTGTCGGCGCTGCTGCAAAAATCCCGCTTCGTCGGCGGCTGGCTGCTCGCCGACTTGCCGCAAGAGTTCCGCATAACGGTCCGCCCGCTGTTTGCGCCGGTCCCGCTCCTTTTCCATGATCTGGATTTCGGCCTTCAGACGTTCCAGCCGGTCGCCGCCGTTTTCGGCCACGGCCTGTTTCAATTCGCCGATCCGGCGGTTTTCCGCGCTGCGCTGTTCCTGCAATCGCTCGACCTGCGCATTCTGCCGCTCCCAGTCCTCCTGCAGCGAAACCAGCCGTTTATCCAGCAATGCCAGCTTCAAACCGGAAAAATAGCTTCTCAGCGCATCGCGGGCCGCGCGCAATTCTGCAATGTCCTTGCCCAGTTCTTCGTGGCGGCGGCAATCGGCGGTCAGGGGCGTCAAGAGTTCCACCTGGCGTTTGGCTTTCAATACCGCTTCGTGAGCGCGGTTCAGGTCGTCGAAATGGGCGATCAAGGCCTGGATGCGGGAAGCCGTGTCGAAAGGTTCCAGCATGTGGCTGCGCACGAAGTCGGTCAGATTGCCGACCGATTTCATCGACACGGTCTGATGGAACAGTTCCAGGGCTTGTTCGTTGCCTATACCCATCTGGCGGCGGAACCACGCCCCGTACTTGACAAAGCTGTCCTCGATTTCGGCGCCCACGTCGCGCAGTTTTTTGCGCAACTGGCCGATGTCCGAACCGAAACGGCTGAAGTCCTCGGCAATGCCCAGTTCGCGCTCGGCGCCGACATAAAAGCGCGCCGGCTGGCCCTGGGCGTCTTTCAGCCAGAACACCTGCGCCAAGGTGACGGTCTTGTCGTAGCCGGCGTTGTGGAACACGCCCAGTATCACCGAATAACTGTTGGCGTCGCGCAAGGCCACCGGTTTGGCGGTGCCGGTGACGTCGTTGCGCTCGGACTTGTAATGGCCCAACACATAGGAGCGCAAACTGCGCTCCTTGCCGTCCGCGCCGGCGGCTTTGTTGTAGGCGATGCGGTTGGCCGGCACCAGCAGGGTGGTCACCGCGTCCACCAGAGTGGATTTGCCCGAACCGATGTCGCCGGTCAACAGGCCGTTTTTACCGTCCAGTTGCAGCGTCCAGACCCGGCCGTTGAAGGTGCCCCAGTTCAGCACCTCCAGACGCATCAGGCGGAAGCCGGACAAGGCATCGTCGGCGACGAAGTCCAGTTCCAGGGTATAGGGTTGGTTCATGAGTTTTCTTCCGCTCCGGTCAACTGCGCCAGGTAGACCGCCAGTCTGGCGTCGAAATCCGCCAGCCATTGCGCATCGACGAAGGCTTTCAAAATGCGCCGGACTTCAAAACCGGCTGCATTGCCGTCGCCCTTCAGCCGGCGCAAAAAACCCAGTTCGACGACTTTGTTGATATGGGTTTCGATCTGGTCGAGCAAACGGGCTTCGTTGCTGCTGTCCGGTAAAAACACCCGGATCAGTTCGGCGATTTCGTCGCGCGTCAGCACCAGCAGCGTATCGCCGCCGACCGCATCGAATTCGGCCAGCTTCTTGCGCAGCAGCACCAACAGCAGGCTCACCGGAAACGACAGCGGCCGGCGCGCGATCAGGCGCGGCATTTTCCCGGCCTCCGGATCGTCGTCGGCTCTGGCACGCAGAAAGGCGTAGCCTTCGGCCTCGTCCAGTATCAACTCCAGGCCGATCACCGACATATAGTCTCGGACCCGGGTTTGCAGATTGAGCAGCGCGGACCATAAGCCTTCGTTGCCGTCGCGGTAAATCACGCCTTTCAGCAGGTGAATCGCCAATGCCGATAAATCGGCAGGGTGTTCCGTTGCAATGTCGGGTTCCATCAGTCTCTCACAAAAATCACGCGCGGCAGCCTGGCGTGTTTGACAACCCGCCCGCCGCCGGCATCGCGGCCTTGCCAACTGATCGTCTCTTCACGAGCCTCGTCCACGACGGTCGCGAACTGCTCGCTGCCCAGTTGCAAATAGGCGACCAGTTCGGCGAGCCCCTGCCGGAGTGGCTGTGTCTCGGTCAGGTCGCGCAGGGTCACTTGCGCCGTAGCCTGCAATGCTCGCTGAATATGACGGGCCAGTTGCGCCTTGTCGATAACGACCTGCGAATACAGCGCATCGACAGCCACCTCGGCCTCGCCGGCTTCGAGTTCGACATCCGCGAACACCGGTTTGACCGACGGCGTAAATAAGGGCCGCTCCAATGCCAGTTCCACTTTGGCACCCGTGTCGGCAATCATCGTCACTTCGCCGGCCGGCGGTGCATCGCGCAGCTTCAACGCCTTCGTTTCGATGCTGTGCAGCAAATCCATGATCCGGCGGTTTTCCAGCCAGGCCTTATCGTCCAGAAAACGTCTGAGCTGCTGCGAAAGGCGGGCGACCGTTCGCTGGGTATGCTCGCCGGCTTCCAGCCAGTCGTAATGCACTCGGCGGGTACGGGCATCGGGTTTCAGTTCATCGATCGGCGACAGGGAAAGCACGTGCTCGAGCAAGGCCGACAATTCTTCCTGACGGCGGCTGGACATCAGAAAATCCCAGAACGCCTGAAAGCTCCGCCCCTGATCGGAATCGGCAATGGCATCGCTCTCGCCCATGATTTCTTCCAGCAGTTCGCCTTTGGCGCCTTCCCACAAAGCGATCCGTTCGCGCACCCGCCTGTCCAGCATCCGGAAATTATGCTCCACCTCACGAAAGTCGGTCAGCAGTTCGCGCGCCAGTTGCATGAATTGCTGAAAACGCTCCTTCAACGCGGTATCGTCCAGCATCGGCACATCGCCCGCCGCAATCCGTGCGATCTCGCTGTCGATCTCGTCGCGCCGCTTGTGCAGTTCGGCGATGCGCTTGGCCGGATCGGCTTCGCTGCCTTCGCTGATCTGTTTCAACAGCGCGAACAACGTCAGCAAACGCGATTCGGTGCCGACAAAACTGCGCTCGGTCAACGTGCCGAGCCAGGCAATGGCCTTTTCCGTGGCCGGCGTCAAATCGAACTGCGGCTCATCCGAGCCCTGCCGGTAGAATTTGCGCAGCCATCCTTTTTCCGGACTTGCCCAATCATTCAGATAGTTGAGCGCCGGTTTCGGAAAAGCGTCTCCTCCCAGGCTCTCGCGCAGACCATACAGCTCGTCTTCCAACGCCTCCGCCAGATCTGCCGCGGCAATGACGCGCCGATTGGGCACGACAAACGCCCGGTGCAGGAAAGACGCCATCAACGGCGCGTGATCGGAACGCAAAAGACGCCACGCGGGGTGATGGGCACGCAAGGTATCCAGGGTAAAGTAATCGAAGGCCATTAAATGATGCTTATCTCATAAAACGGATGGACTTGATGTTGCACTCAGGTGGGTAAATGGTAATACGCATTGAGGTTTTAATTTCATTGATGACGACAACCTTGAAATCGAAGATTATTTGTATCAATCCTGGCGTGATTTGACAAATTAAAGATCGTGATCGGCTTATACGCTAATTCGATGTGCTGTAGAAAATCTTTATATTCATCATGCAAAACGCGCTGAGTGAAGCTATTCTACCCTCAACGCCTTAAACACCGCATCCGCCGGATCGGAATAAAAAATGGTTTGAAATTTGGCGAATAATTCGCCCAGGACCGTGGGAATGTCGCTGACGCTGGCCATCGGCAAGATAAATTTGGCTTTGTTCATTCAGTGTAATTCCGCAAGCTTGAAAGCATCTTTAACATCATCCGGGACGCTATAATTGCCGGTAGCCATAGCATTCTCCTCGTCTGTTGAAAATTTCAACAAATTATCCGCTGCTGCTGGACGAATAGCAATGATCAATTGGAATCGGTTTTAATCATTGAATCTGCACTTTTTTACTTAACGCCAAGACCTGGACGATACCGGACGAGCATAGCAAGAACGGCAAGCCTCACACGATTTACTCGTCAGACTTCGCTCTAAAACAACTCGAACGCTTGGCGGTATTCCGGGAGTCCGACATTTATCTGTTTACGGATCGAAACGGCACTACTCACGGCTGCGATAAATCCATATCCAAACAGGTCAACGACCGCCAGACCGACCGCGACCTGAGCAATCGAAGCGCCCATAAGGATGCCTTGCGGCTATCCGGCGGCAAATGGACGCCGCACGATTTACGGCGAACCGGCGCCACGATCATGGGTAATCTGGGCATCCTCGGATATGACAGCCCTCAAAAAACAAGCGCCTGTGATACTGAAGATAAGGCAAATGTTCTGCCGCGAGCCAGCGCAAGCCAAGTTTTTGATGAAGCCCCAGCGATAAACGGTGTTCTTCAGTTAGACGCATCGAGATCAGTATTTCCCCGCTATCATCAAAACTTATCAGAAAACGGTCAAACAACGCATCAAGGTTTGCAGCGAGCAGAAAACCGTTATAGACATCCAGTCGCTCGGCGTCATTGCCGCACTCGGCCCAAGGCTTCGCATGGCTGGCTCTCAGCACTTCGGGAACATCGATGCCGGTAACAGAGCAAGCCTGTCCCCAATAATCCATCATCGCCTTGCGAAAGGTGCTTTGCCCGATCCGCTGCCGCACCATGCATTCGATCTCGGTACCATTAGGCGGAAGCTTGGCCAGTGTTTTTTGAACTTCAGACTCGTAATCGATTTCGGCTTGATTGGGCAACGACTGGGCCAATGCCGCAGCGCGACTCAGCAATTGCGTCAGCAAATCGATGCTCGGAGCGATAAATTGGCCTTGATTGCATTCAATCCGAGGAAAGCTTCTTTCAAGCTCATGCGTTAACAATCCTACCGGCAGTTTCAGAAGCCAGACGCTGTTATCGGCGATAATTTTGACTTGGACGCGATGCCGTGCAGAGCCAAGTAAGACGGCATCGTCCTGGTCAGGCAGGACATTCTCGAAACCGTGTTCTCGACCGGCTTTCTCAATCAGTATTCGTTCGAGCGGGTTCATTCTGGCTTTCGTTCGAGTTCACGGCGATTGTGGGTTAGTTGCATAAGTCGCTATTTCGTTCCCCTACCCTTCGCATAGCCGTCGTCATCGTCTGCCGGAATCGTCGGGGTCGGCATGGCCCTGACTTGGACAGCCAATACTTCCGACGTTACCTCATCGTCGCCATAAAGACTGTCTCGCGAAAGATTAAGCTCAGGCCATTGGCCTATCGACATGGGTTCCGGCAAACCGGCTAAATTTTCCGGAGAATGACTTGTTGCCCAATCGATCAATATGGCCAAAACTTCGGGCAATGGCTTTTGCCAGCGTTGTTGCAACAATGTGAGCCTTTGTGTGTGAATCTCGTCTAATTCAGCTTCGATGTGCATTTATAATTCTCGTCTGAAATAACGTTAGTCCAAATCTTTACTCGGCGCGTCTGCGCCTAAATCGCTTCGGCTAGATTCACAAGACAGTATCTTCTTTAAATGGATCGATGATCGTCAGACGTCCGTCGATGACTTGTCTGTGTTGCAGGTCTTCACTGTACAACGTGGCACAGTGCGTGGCCAATGCGGTGGCGATAATCAAGCTGTCAAAATGACTGTAACCATAGCGTTCGGCAAGCGCCCAAGCCGCACGAATTTCCGACATACCGACATCTCTGAGATGAGTCACCTTAATCAAGGCGCTCAATTGTGTGCGTACATCGGCCGGAGCTAAACGTAATTTCCGGCGTAATACATGGCTGCATTCATTAATGACCTGAGTCGAGAGCGTCGGCCATGCCGATAACAGGACTCGCGCAATCCGGCGTTTGTCTTCATCTGCACCTAACGCGTATAAAACAATATTGCTGTCAAGAAATACCGACATGCCTAGCCTCTCGCGTCATCATACAAGGCGTCGCGATCGGAAATGGGTTTACCATGCCATTCAATTCGGATGCTATCCAGATAGGCCAAGGCTTGTTGGTGTTCGGTTTCGCTGGCGGCTTCAGGTTGTCGTGTTTGACGTTGCTGCAAAAATTCTATGAAATCCAGCACTTCCTGAGCCTTCTCTACTGGCAAGGTCAAGCTACGTTGGTAAATGATTTCGGCTAGGGTCATGGTTGTTTCTCCGGTGGCTATCTCATTCTTAAAGTCTGTCAGGTTAAAAAAGTTTCCCGCGTTCCAGTTTATCCCAGGCTTCCAGTACCAAACGGCGGGTGCGGTATTCGCCGAATTCCTTGGGTTCGTTGTTTTTGAGGACGCGGAAGGTTTCGGATGGGTAGTCGCAGTGATCAGGAGACCGTTTCGTCAATCATTACCGGAGTAAATTGTCAAAAGGATAGTGATTCTTCCAGCGATAAGCACCGAAATCGCGTTGATCGGTCGATACAATGCGCCCATGCCCCAAATGCTCGGCCAAAATGACCAACGAAGCATCGGCGAAGTCCATGGGCAGATTGGCGTATTGCTGCATCAATTCGGCAGACCGCGCCAAATCCTGTTCGTTGATGACGAATAACGTAAACAGCCCGTCCTGTTGCGCTCTCAAAAACTCAACAGATTTCTGAGAATTCAGCCGTTTTTGCAGCAAGTAACAGACTTCGGTAATAACCGGTGTGGTCGTTATCAGCGGTTCGGTCAGTCCGCCGAGAAAGCTCCTGGCAATTGAATGAAAGTTATCGCGCCTGTCCAGCAGTGCCAGCCAAAATCCACTGTCAGCGATAATCATCGGTCATTCCACAAGTGGTTTTTGTAATCGACGGAAAGGTTGCCGTCGCCTTCCATGCACCCCAGTAACTGGTGTTGCTCAAGAATCCGCAATGCTTTCTCCCCTTCGGATTCCGCTGGAGGTTTGGCGTTTTCGACGGCTTGGGTCAAAATGTCAGTAATGACATCCGCCAAGCTGCGATGGGTGTTTTGCTGCTGATGCAACAGACTTTGCGCCAATTGATCATCCAATTCTAATTCAATGTGCATGGCAATACCTCTTAACCGATGGTTTGAAAACTATTGTATCCCGTAGTGCCATTGACCTATACCAATTTCTCGCGTTCCAGTTTATCCCAGGCTTCTAAAACCAAACGGCGGGTGCGGTATTCGCCGAATTCCTTGAGCTCGTTGTTTTTGAGGACGCGGAAGGTTTCGGACGGGTAGTCGTCGCCCATCACGTCGGCCGGATCGAGGACGTAGCGCAGTTCGTCGCGGGTCAGGCCGTAGGCTTTGGCGTACCAGGCGTCGAGTTCGGCGCGGATGATTGCCCGGCGGTCTGGATTGAAAGGAAAAGGTGAATAGCGAGTAGAGAATGGCGAAAGGTCTTCTTTTGGCGAGTGGTGAGTAGTGAATGGCGAATGGTTGTTGGCTTCGTTACCATTCCCCATTGACCATTCGCCATTCGCCGCCAGCAAGTCGTCCGCCCAGGGTTTCATGTCGTGTGAAGTGTAGGTCAGTTCCAGCACACGGGGGACGATGAAGTTTAGGTCGGTAGGGGTGTAGAAATCGGGGGGTAATACCGGGAGTTGTTTGGACAAGAAGTAATTAAGATGTGTTCCGCCGACTTTATGGCGAGCAACAAAGTCAAGTGCTAAGGAAGAAAGGTTGCCTATCAATGCTGCATAAATTTTACTGTCCGCTTGTTCAGCCGGAAAAATCAAAGGCAACTGATTTCCAACTCCCGACTTTGGAAACACACTCGCAATCACCGTTCGCTCGTTGGTCGCATTGGTAATATCTCGCCACCCCAACAACCAGCCCCGCTCCCAGCCCTTATCCCGCAAGCGCTGCTCGACTTCCGATTTATCCACCCAATAACGCGGCGTCACCACAAAATCCGGGTTCTGCTTTTCCGCTAAAGTAACATCTCGGCTGCTTTCACCATTCGCCATTCGCAATTCGCCACTCGCCCCATAACTCGCCCAACGATGATCAAACTGGTGAATCATCTTGGCTTCGTAAAGCGGTAAATAGCGAGTAGTGAATGGCGAATGACCGCCCTTCTTACCATTCGCCATTCGCGATTCACCACTCACTTCACTTACAAACAAATGACTGTCGCCTGACATATGAAACATCGCCATAAATCGAATGCCCCAAGGATTTTGCTCTGGCTCATTGCCGCGCGCTTCGCGGATCAACACCGGCACGCGCTGGTAAATCTTGCGGGTCAATTCCGCATCCATCCGCGAGCGAAATACCGGACAGGTCAGTGTATTTGGGTTGATGCGGCTGAAATCCTCGGCACTCAACGCGAAGCGGCGGCGGCTGTCGGCCAGTTGCTCGGTCTGGGTCAGGAAAAAGGCGAATTCGGATGGAGGCGAATGGTGAGTGGTGAGTGGCGAATGGTTGTCGGCGTCCTCTCTATTCGCCATTCGCCAATCGCCATTCACTCCCCTGATAGTCAGCAGGCAGAACTTCATGCGGCTATCGACCGCTGGAAATATTTTTTCGCGGTTTTCGAAATCAAACAGGCTTGCCAGCCGCCCGCTTTGCGCGATATGACCGAAATAGGCTTTCGTTGAATCGTCGGTGGCAATCCCGGTCGGCACGATGAAGCCGGCTCGGCCCTTTTCTGACGTAATCTGGGAGATGGATTCCGCAAACAGCGCATAGGTGTTGACGTCGCCGACGCCGGTCAGCGGATAACGCCCGCCATCTTCGCCTTTGACGTGCGCGAACACGCTGGCGGCCTCGGCGGTGCGGCGGGCGCTGATGAAGTCCTGATACAGACGCTGTTCAGCGGGTGAATGGCGAATAGAGAATGGCGAATGGTCGCCGCTTTGACCATTCGCCATTGACCACTCACCATTCGCTAATTTATCCGCCAATATTCCTTGCCGCAGCCATTCAATACGTTGCGCACGCTCGGCCTTGTTTTTGGCTTCCGCGACGTGGCGGTTGCGGGTGGCGAAAAACTCTTCTTCTTGCAGTTTGATGCGTTCCCACGGCGGATTGCCCAGAACGCAATCGAAACCGCCTTTGGCGAACACTTGCGGAAACGCCAGCGGCCAGTGCAGGACGCGGGCCGCTGCACACAATTGGCGCGCCGCTTCCAGCCGAGCTTTTTGATGCACTTCCGCCAACTCGTCGGCGGCTTGATCGGTAAACAGCTCCAAATACAGGTTCTGGCTGGTCGGGGTCGTGATTTTGGCATCGACATCCGCCTTCGGCGCCAGCAAGGCGCCGATTAACAGATCGGCCGCATGTCCAAGGCGGTGTTCCTTGGCGTGATGCAGGAAATCGCGGTAAGCGGCTTCCTTGGCGGCGATTTCGGCGGTCGTGGCTCCCGGCAGATTTTCAATCGCTTCGAGTTCCGACAAGCCGGAAGCATCGTCTATCGCGATGTCCAGATTGCGGTTGTTTTTGAGTTTGCCAAATGCTTTGAGTCCTTCTTTATTGGCATTCGCAATCGCCTTGCATATGACCTTATCGTCGCCGGACAAGGGTTTAAAGGCGGCATCCGGGATGCCGGATTGCAGTTGCTTGAGATCGGTCAGGCCGATCAGCGCATCGCCGCACAGCAAATGGTGGTCCAGAAACGACAAAGCCAAGCCTTCCTCAAATCCTTCCAGCCACAGTGCGGTACGGGCCAGCTCGATCGCCATCGGGTTGCGGTCGACGCCGAAGATGCATTTGCCGATCACTTCGCGCAGCGCGTGGCGATAGTCCTGTGGCCTGACCGCACCTTCCGGGGCGCGCAGTGCCGCCAAACGTTCGGCCAGACGACGCGCCGCCGCCAACAGGAAATGGCCGCTGCCGCAAGCCGGATCGATGACTTTGATGCTAAGCAGCGCGTGAGTGGTGAGTAGCGAATGGCGAATGGGTAACGGTGTGGATGGCCAATAGCGAGCGGCGAATAGCGAGTGGTCGTTTGTGGTGTCGATCCCATTACTACTCGCCATTCGCCATTCACCATTCGCCTCTTTACCATTCACCGTTTGAGACTTCGCTCCAATGCCAGCATCTGTTTGCCCAAAATCGTCGATTGCTCGATCAGTGGTTGAATTTGTGTCTCGTCGATTAAGCCTATTTGAACGGCCAGAATCAAATGTGTTTCCAACTCCGTCCTGCTGCCATTCGCCGTTCGTAGAAACTGAATGAACTCTGCTTGATAATGCCTTCCCCAGCCCTCGGCGATATTCGCCGGAACCGATACCGCCGCCCGGCGTATCTGCGAAGTCAGCCCGTACAATTCTTCCCTCGGAAATTGACCGGTGAGTTTGTAAGCTTGTTTGGCTAACTGCATCCCTCGTTGCCATACTTCCAGATCCTGGTAACTCTGAATGGACATACTTTATAAACTCCTGCTGGTATGCGGGCGAAACCATTTTCCACTCGCCATTCGCCATTCGCCCGGCTTCGCTGAGCCGGTCTTCAATGACCGGATCGAGCGCGGACTTGATCAACTCCTGCACCAGACTGTCCGGCGTGTAGTAGCTGCCGGTGGTCTTGCGGGCGTTGCCTTTGGCGGGCGAATGGGCGTCGGCATCATGACCATTCGCCACTCGCCATTCACTATTCACTACACCGACAAAACCGAAGCGGCGGGCGGGAATATCGATTTCCGGCACTAGTTCCAGCAGACTTTCATAAACCGAGCCGAGTTCTTCCGGCCCCATGTTGCGGTAGTCCACCGGTGCAAGGTTGCCGCTGATATTGGACCAGCGCATTTGTTTGATCGTATCCAGCAAATGGATGTTGCTAAGGCTGGCGGTATCCAAATCCGGGCATTGATTGACCGCAAACAGGCCGCCCAACGCCGGCAAGGCCAAACGCGGCTGGCCCTGCGCGAGGCTGAGAAAGACGATGCGCAACGCTTGCCAATGATCGTCGAACGGAGTGCGGGCGCGGCGGCGTAGACACCGATCCCGTAACCGGGAGAGCGCATAGCCTTCGGCATAAGCTTTGCGGGCGACGATGGCTTGCGGGTTTTCGTCGTCGGTATGCAGCACGCCGCGCTCCTCGACCGTGAACAGGAAAATCAGCCGATACACCAGGCGTAACAGTTGTTGGAAAAAATCTTCTTTGCTCAAACGGCCTTCCAGCAAATCCAGGCGCAGGCTGTCGTTGGTCGGGTGCTGGATGAAGCCGTTGCCGAGATGGATCAATGCGTCGGTAACGCCCTGGCGCAGGCCATCGCGAACGCGAGTGCCTTCACGTTGGCCTTCGGTGCGCCAAGCTTCCCAGATACAGTCTCCGTTGATACCGGCGCGGCTGGCATGCAGAATACGCCAGGCCATTTCAAACTCGGCAAAGCGTCCACCGCCGAGCATGTCCTGCAGGTCAAATTCCAAAAAGCTGGGACGAGTCAGCGTGGCGGCGTCGCGAAGCAGGCGTATCTGCTTGCCGTTGCTGACCAAAGCCCAGAGATGTTGGCCGCTGGCATTCAGAAATGCTTGAGCCGCTTGAAACGGGCTAAGCTTGCGCGTGCCGCTGCCGGCAACGACAAAACGCGGATCGGGTTCGTCCAGGTCGAGATCATGTGGAGCGATGACGACAGGCACGCCGCCGCCGGCCAAGGCGCTGATCGGGTATTGGCGGTCGCCGACAGCCAAACCATCGATCCGTTCCACCGGTTGATAAGCCAATGCATCGCGCAACAGCTCCTGGGCAAACTTGACGGTAACGGCCTGGGCGTCGACATCCAGGCGTTCCAGATTAGGAGAGAAATGCTTCCATTGCGCGGAGGCAATCTGGAAAGCCCGGCTGTATTCGTCCTTGAGTTTAAGACCCGCCGGAATGCGATAATCGGCTTCGGTTTGTAGCGCCGCTTTACCGAGGGCGGCTTTTTCGAGTTGATCGGGTAAAAACAGGCTGCCTTCCAGGTGCAGGGTCGGCAAATTGAGCAAAGCGGTAGGATTTTTTCGAACGCGTTTCATTCGGTTTCCTTACAGTGCGTCGGGGAGTAATACATAAACACCGATGACATCGACCGGCAGGCAAGGTGCGATGCTGTAGTGGCCCACATCGCGGGCCGCTTCCCGTACCCGGCGGTGATCGACGAGCAAGGCTTCGGCGCGTTGCCGGGCCAACTCTTCAATGCGCTGCGACTGGCATTGAATGAAATCCAGCGCCAGGGTAATTTCCCGTTGCATGACGGCGGGCGGCAGATTGCCGCTGGGCTGGCATTTAAGCAATTCATCGGCATTTTCGTCGATCAGCCATTCGGGCCGGGTGCGACCGCGCACCGCCAAAGTGACGGTTTCTTCGGCCATCAGTTGATAAGGTTGTCGACGCCGCACATAGCCGAGTTGGTGACGCAAGCGCAGCAAATACAGCGTGGTGACGACATCGACGGCTTCGGTGACGGTCGCGGCACAGCGGGCTGCCAGAGGCTGATCGCCCAGCAAGGCTTCTTCCAGCAGATGTTCGGCCAGCAAGGTGACTACTGGATGACTGCGGTGCAGTTCTGTAAAGTTCAGGGATAGCGGTTTATCGATCCCCTCATCGGTGAGACGCTGCTTCAATGCGTCCGGGAAATGTTGCGGCAGCAATCTGTAAGTGTTGCGTTTGCCGGATTCCAGCGGCGCGTTGAGCCGGGCGCACGCGGTTTGCACGAAGCGCTTGACGTCTTCCTCGGTGCCCAAAGCGGTTTGCTGCTTTTGCCATTCAGGCATGACCTCCTCCGGGCGTATCCGGCGCTGAGCAAAGACAGTATTACTTTTTTTTGCTTTATCGAGCGAGTCATGCCATTGAGTCACAAGTGGCGCTAGAATTTCGTCAGCATCGAAATAGTCAAATAAACTTAAATTTGGATCATCTCGCTTCATCAAAGCTGCTTTTACTAACGCTTGATTAATACGAACATGGTCTTCGGGCATAGGCACCAAGACGCCGAGTTCTCTTCGAATTGCCTGGGCTTTGCGCAGGATGACATTCAACACAAAGCCATCGACCGGATTGTCCTGGCCATACAGCATGGAGCAGCGTACTTCCGGCGCTTGCTGACCGAAGCGATCGACGCGTCCTTCGCGCTGTTCATGCCGGGTGGGATTCCAGGCCAGATCGTAATGGACAACAGCAGTAAAAAGATGCTGCAGGTTGATGCCTTCGGACAGGCAGTCGGTCGCGACCAGCAAGCGTTGGTCGGACTCATCCAAGGTTTGCACGCGCTGTTCGCGTTCTTCCGGGGTGTATTCGCCGGTGACGGCTTCGATGGTGACCTCCGGGAACTGTTTACGCAAATGGTCGGCGACGTAATGGGCCGTGGCGATATAGCGGCAGAAGATCACCGGATGGTAGCCTTCCGCGAGCAAATGTTTGATATGCTCGATCAAGACTGCCAGTTTGGGATCGCCGGCTTTGCCGCGCAGGCTTTCAGCCTGAGCAATGAGGTTTTGCAAACGACCGGCATCTTGCCATTGCGCGGGCGGCTCCAGATCGCTCCCGGCCAGATCGTCGGCCTGACCATCGTAAAGCCGATCGTCGCTCAAACAGTTGTCGTTATCCAAGGCGCCTGCCAGCCGGGTATTGAGAGCTTTGACGGCTGCGGCCGGGGATGATGCGACGCAACGCAGCAAGGCCAGTGTGGCATACCAAATCAGCCGGGCGCTGCCGTTCCCGGATTGCTCGACCGATTCGGCCAACTCACGACAATAGGTTTGCACGTCATCGAAAAAATTTCCCCAGGCGCCGTTGAGCTGATAGGTGATTTCGGTGGTCATCCGTTTCGGAAAACCGCGCGTGTCATGCCATTCGTCGATGTCCTTGCGCCGGCGTTGCACGAAATGGCGGGCGAGTTCCAGGCGGAGCGGGTCGGTAGAGGAGGTGCGATGCTGCAATTCAGCGAATTTGGGATTCAGCAGCGACAGTAAATTGTAAAAGGCCGCTTCGTCGCCGGAATGCGGCGTTGCAGTGAGTAACAATAAATGTCGCTCTTCATCGGCGACCAGTCGTTGCAATAATTCGAAGCGTAACTGCTTGCCTTGACCACTGCTTGCACAGGTATGGGCTTCGTCAACGATGACGCACTCTGGAGCAATGGCCAGAAAGTGCTCGCGATGGCGTTCGCTCTTGATGTAATCCAGACTCACCACGACGAAAGAATGATGATCGAACAAGCTGACGCCGTGCGGCAAATCACGCTCGATACGAGCGGCGCTGGCTGATGTGAGCGCTACGGCATGCAGGTTGAAGCGCTCTTCCAGTTCGCTTTGCCATTGATCTACTAGGTGCGGCGGACATAAGACGGCCAGACGGCTGATTTCGCCGCGGTCCAGCAATTCCCGGGCTATAAGTCCGGCTTCGATCGTTTTGCCGATCCCTACGTCGTCGGCGATCAGCAATCTGACCGTGGTTAAACGCAGCGCCATCAATAACGGCACCAGTTGATAGGCACGAGGTTCGACGGCGATATTGCCGAACGAACGGAACGGCCCGCCGCCGGCGCGCAGTTTGAGGCGCAGGGCATCGCGCAACAACAAAGCTGAAGCATGGTTACCCGGTTTTTCCGGGTTTGGCCAGGGAAAGGTCGCCGCTTCGACGGGCTGTAATTCAAGCTCCGGGATCAGTGCGATGATGTCGTCATCCGCGCCACCTAAAGGACGCAATCGCAGCCAATCGGCTTTGGAATCGGGTTGTACGACCCATTCGCGGCCACGTGCGCGCACCAGGTTGCCGATGCTGAAATTCGGGACTGGCATATTCATGCAATGCTCTCTTGTTTGCCGATGAGGTCGGCGTAGTGTTCAAATAAATTCGGCCATTCAGTGGGAGTGGAAAAGTCCAATACTTGCCAGCCTTTGTCTTGCAATTGATTTTTTAGGTCGGCGGGGACGGCTTCGACAAACACCAGTATACGCTGGCTTTTATACTGCCCGGCCGCTGTCGCCTGTCCCTGATTGACGGGGACTTCAGTTGCGTCGGGCTGCTTCAGGTTGTGCGCCCGCAATGCAGCCAACCATTCAGTGACAAGATCACCTTTGGCGGAAGGAGGTTGTTCGGCATGGCTTTGTCTATCCGTCGGCGCAACCGTTGCATGAACCAAGCCGACCAATAAACTCAAGGCATCGGCGTCGCGGCGATCGATATTGGCGTGATCCGGCTGATTGAAATAGGACAACAAGCATTGGTAACAGCCCGCTTCGCAAATACTGTCTCCGGCAATCGTCTTTTGTTCGCTTTGTAAGAGCCGTTCAACACTCTCTGCCTGATCGATTTTCTCGTAGTGCATCAGGTTAAGTGCCGCTTTTGCAATCCACGACAGGCTGGTTGGTTCGCCGATCAAGCGGGTCAAGACGCCGGCGCCGCCTTCTGCTGCTTCATAGAACAACAACGCTTGGCGATTATCGGTGGTCGGTAAGGGTTCCACCACCAATTCGGACTCTTCGATCTGAAAAGTTTGTTCGACGCCGCGTTTCAGGGCCGATTGCAGCGTGGCCATCGCGGTAACGGACAAGGGCTTCACCGGGGTCAGAATCAGAACATTCCGGTGATCTTCGACAAACGGCACGATGCGTTGATTGGGGACTTTATCCAGCAATGCTTCGTCATTGTCCGTGGATTCGTTTTGACCGGGATCGTCCTGCTTGCTCCAGACGCCGGTGATCGGATTGATGTAAAAACCCAGTTGATTTTTATCTTTACGGCGACGCCAACCCCGGTTGATACGCCAGATGCGTGCAGCCGGCGAATAGGTGATGAAACAGAGCGTTTCATCCTGATGAACGACGTGAGCCTCTTGCTTCTGTATCTCGCCGTTGGCGCCCGGCAAAAAACGATAGGTGGTTTGTAGTTCGAAGCCTTGGCGCTGGCGTTCTTCGTCGTTGATCGAAATGCGCTCGACCGGCAGCGTTTCCACCGTCTCGATTCGATAAAGCTGATTGACCCAATCGTGTTGCGTGAGCAAGGAGCCACAGTTTTCGCAGCAATTTTCCAGCGGCGCCGCCCCGTTTTCTTCGCCTAAATGACCGTAACCGCATTGGCTGCAGACCAGTGCCGATACCGTACCCAGCGTGCTGTTGCCGGAAACGTGATCGGCCGATCCGACATTCAACTTGGCGCGGACAACGCGATACATCTGTCCCTCATGATAGATCAGGCTGCGGGGACCGAATTCGGACAACGCCAGAAAGCGCGGCCGACTGACCATGCTGCCTTCGTCGTCTTTCCCGCTGTTGGCGGCGCTGCCGCGCGCCGGAATCCAGGCCATCAACGGTAAACGCGGGAAGTTATAGCCGGGCAGAAAACCTTGGCTGGCCAGATAACGATAGGTATAAAAATCAGAATTCTGCGTGTTGCTGTTCTTTAACAGCACGGAATATTGCCGTGCGGCATCGCCATAACGGCGACGGGCATTATCCCGCTCGGTATTGGAAGCGGTATGACTTTTGACAATGCTGTCAGCCATATCCATTTGTTTACGGGTGGCTTCAAACAGAGTCCGCCAACGATCGAGAGCCGCGGCGAAAGCTTTCGGTGAGTCGTTGATGACCTGATTCACATAATTGGTATGGTACCAGCCTGAATCGTTGATCTCGTTCTGCAATTGGTCGATTACCCGCTGAGCAGCCTGGCTTGCTGTCGCCAAAACTTCGGGGTTACTGAGTCGATCCAGCAGATTGGGTTTGATCGGCTTGTCGTCTTGCCCTAATTCAACCAAGGGCGCAATGCTGCTATCAAGCTCCACTTCGCAGCATGCCAGCCAGACGGCATGCAGATGGCTTTCGACTAGATCGCGGTTCGCCAGATCCAATGTGGGTGGTTTAACGATGCCATGCACCATCTTATCGGCATGATGAAAAAACCATTGGTCATGCGGGCTTTGTGCGGCGCAGTAGGTCACCACCAAGGCTTGCTGACCGGAGCGACCGGCGCGGCCGCTCCGTTGCGCGTAATTGGCCGGTGTGGGTGGCACATTGCGCAGATAGACGGTATTCAGCGCGGAAATGTCGACGCCCAATTCCATCGTGGGTGAGCAGAACATCACCGGCAGCCGCTCTAGCGGGGCTTCATGGGCAGGATTATCGGCCCAATCCTGCCGATCCTTGTCGGTAAAGCGGAAGCGCTGCTCCAGCAATTGCCGGCGGGCGGCATCGACCTGAGCGGTATGCTCGTGCGCTTCAAAATCAAACAAGGGGTGCGTGGGTAATTTGATCATTTCCGCCATCACCAAGTAGAGCTGGCGGAAAAAGGTATTGGCTTTGGTTGAGTTATCTGTTTCTTTCTTTTGTGGAATTCTCCAATCCATGGCGGCCGCATTCAAGCGCCAACCCAAGATGGAATTATCGATCGTGTGCTTATGGACGTAACCGTAGTTAGCAGCCGCGTGTAACAAGAGCTCAAGCACATTGACGAACTCCTGCTCTTTCCACGCGGATATAAGATTTGCGAATGGCGAGCTTTTCCAGAATTCGGCACGCTTGATCTGTTTGGCAATACGGGAGCGTGGACCGGCACTGATCAAATCGGTACGCGGTTTGCCTTTGTATTCGGGGCGTTTGCCGAGAATCAGGTATTTTGAGGTGGCCAGCGACTCCTCTGGCGCAAATGCCCAGCGTTCGTTAAGGTATTGATGGGCTGTCGTTTTGGCCTTGTCTTGCTCGACGGCATTCAAATAACGGCTTTCGAGGCAGAGTGCACGGCGCATTTCATCGAACACCAACTGGCAGAAATCCGCTCGCGTGGCTGGATCCAGATTTCGCAATACGGTTCCCGGTTCGCCGAAAACGGAATCGTCGGCGCAAAACTCTTCTAAGCCACGATATTGAATTGTCAGAAGATTGAGCTGATCGAGATTCGGATTGTTGAAACGCCATCCGCGCCGCAAATCTCTAAACAAGCGATAACCCAAGATGAAACGCAGCGTGCGTTGGGCTTCTTGCCGAGCCAGTCCCATTAATTTAGGGGTTCGGAGATATTCTGCCAGGGTCACGGCATTGATCCGATCGAAGCCGAGAGCCTTGAAAACTTCATCGGCTAAATGCTCTTCAGTGAGTAAGCCAGCATTGTTCTGTAAGGCGGCGATCAGGCCGGCCCTGAGCGTCAGTAGAAATACAAAGTCATTGAAGTGTCCGGACTGCAGAGCCGCATCCTGACGATTATCGGTAAACCCAAGTAGTTTCCGCGGGTCTGGCACGCCTTCCGGAATCTCTATTTCTGAGAACAACTGACGTAGAGCGCTGAGCGTCAACATCGTAGTGGCCGATGAGCGGCCTTCTCCTGATAGACTGGCCAGACGGTTAATGTCTTTACCATGCGCCTCATGGACAAAACCACAGCTCAGGCAAAAGCGAAATTTGCCCGGGATAAACCAATAATGTTTGCCCCGGCCTTCATACCCTTGTGGGTCGACCCGGGTCGCAATAGGCACAGTTTTTTTATAGGCACTTTTTATTTTGGGCTCTGCTTTCGTGAAATCGAGCCAGATTTCCGGCAGATCCTCCAGGCCGCCCTGATACTGCAGATCAGGGTGTGATGGGCACAAAAAACCGAATTTTACGTCCTCACCGTCATCGGCGCTGATGTCGTCGATCTCCCGAGGTCTATAGCAGACGCTGCCTTGCTCCTCCCGCCAGACAGGATGATATTCCTGGCCGCAATCTCGACAGAAATGGGTTGGGTACAAGAGCACTGATTCGGTTTGCCGGCCCGGTGCGAAACGTTGAGCATCGAGGGTGATTTGTCTTTGTCCTTGAGCTTCTAAAGTGGCGTGAACTTTTCCTGGTCCGCTGATGAATTGATGGAGTTTGAATGCAAAAGGTGAGCGACCTTGCGGGATCGTAACTTCATGTTGAACAGCGATCAGGAATTTCTGCAATCCGGCTTTGGCGACAGTTTCTGAACAGTCGGCATCTTGGGCTAATCGCGCTGATGCTTCCGTCAAACTGAGCGGCTTGGCTCGGTGGGGTTCGCCTTCAGCCGGCAATTCGATACCCAAATTCAACTCGACCCAGATAGCGAGCGGATCCTGACGAAACGCTTCAAAAGTTGGCCACTTGAAGCTCTCCTGGTGAAGACATGCGGAGAGTTGCGCGCGAATGGATGCAACGTCTTTGGACGGATCGGTGACGCGTTCCAGGGTTTCCCGAATGATGTCATTCGCGGAAATAGGGGTTCCAAATAATTTACTGGAGACTTCGGCTACCGTTTTCATTTGATCGTTAACGCTGCCCGTACTGGACATCGTTGCGGAGGTGCCGATGCAAATCATCTGCTCGGCATGTAATCGCTCGCGCAATCGACGGACCAGTAAAGCAACGTCGGCGCCCTGGCGACCTCGATAAGTGTGCAGTTCGTCGAGAATCAGAAAATTCAGTCCTTTGCAGTGTTCGACAACGCGACGGTCAGTATCCTCGTAGCGTGTCAGGATCAACTCCAACATCATGAAGTTGGTCAACAGAATATCCGGTGGGTTGTCGGCGATGGCTTCTCGTTCCGCAGTCGATTCCTGGCCGGTGTAGCGAGCAACGGTAAACGGCCGCTTATCCGCCTCAAATCCGTACAGAAACTTGTTGAGTTCTTCCAATTGACTGTTCGCCAGCGCGTTCATCGGGTAAATCACGATAGCTCGCGTTCTTGCGGTGCTTTCAATCTGTTTCGATTTAAGAATCCGGTCGATGATCGGTATAAAAAAAGTCAACGATTTACCCGATCCTGTCCCCGTGGTAACCACATAACTTTGATTGGATTGCGCCTTAGCTATGGCTTCAATTTGGTGGGTATAAAGATGCAGCGGCTGGGGATTATTTTCCAATTTGTTGACTTGGAAAATTTCAGCGCATTTTTTATAAAGGATACCCTGTTCGACCAGTTGTTGTACAGTCGCCTTACGTTGGTAATTAGCATTAATCTGAATGAGCGGCTCAGGCCAGTAGCGACCAGCATCGTACTGACGCCCTACCTCTTGGGCGATGTCAGGGGCTGAAATGCTGGTAAAGCTTCGAGAGAAAGCGCTGTAATCGGCGATAAGCTCATCGCGAAATTCGAAGACATTTTTCATTTAGTTATTCTTGTAGATTTAGTTTTCAGCCTAAGAAGTTGCATCAGGTATTATAAGCTATTAGCGTGCGGAGTTATGGGCATATTCACAAAAAAGGGATGGCGTCGATATAAAGGTCCGTAATGGACTATTGGTAGTCCATCTCAGAAGTGAAGTGTCCAGCAAGTTGAGAACTTTTGATTAATTTGCGTCGCGAAACGTTGAATTTTGACTGATCTATGCAGCAATCAAACCGGTATTTTATGTACCGACGGCGTCTCTTTTGATGGCGCCCGCAAGATTCAGGATTGCTCCGGGAGATTACCGGACGAAGAGCGAAGACGCGATCGTGGCACTGGTTATATGATCGGTTGTTTGGAAGCGGCTCTCTGGTGTTTCTACACTATGAATGATTTTAAAAACGTTTTTCTGAAAGCCGCGATTCCAGCGACGATGCCGTAACAACGGCCGTTCTATGTGGCCAAATGGCAGGCCCTTTTTTATAGGCTCTCTGCCATTTCTCACTGTTGGATCGAACTAATAATAGGTACAGTATGAGATGATTCAGGGGCTTGCGGACAGGGTCTATCAACAACAAATATGCGGTATTTGTTGAATAGGACCCGTGATCATTCTAATTTGCTAGGTAATCAAGTTTTGAGTAAAAAATAATCCGTTATTTTCATTAATTTGAATGGCGCGCCCGAGAGGATTCGAACCTCTGACCTCAGCCTCCGGAGGGCTGCGCTCTATCCAGCTGAGCTACGGGCGCTTTGAACAAAGCATTATAACCAAAACTTAAAACAATTACGACAACATTGTTTTTAAATGTGCGAGGCTGGCTCGTCCGCGCTCTTTGAGCGTTTCCGGATCGAGCTGTTTTTTGTTGGCCCATTCCAGGTCGCTCTCGGGCAGTTCGCTCAAAAACCGGCTGGGTTCGCATTCCTCGATTTCGCCGTAGCGCTTGCGATGGGTGCAATAGCTGAAGGTCAGGCTGCGCTGGGCGCGAGTGATGCCGACATAAGCCAGGCGGCGTTCCTCTTCGAGGTTGCCGGTTTCCAGACTGTTTTGATGCGGCAGGATGTTTTCTTCCATGCCGATCAGGAACACATGCGGAAATTCGAGCCCTTTGGCCGCGTGCAAGGTCATCAGACTGACCTGGTCGCCGGCCTGTTCTTCCTGGTTCCGTTCCAGGATGTCCATGAGCATGATTTTGGCGACGATGTCGGCGAGCGACAGTTGACTGCCCTCTTCCCGGTCTACGATGCGCTTCAGCCAGTCGATCAGCTCGAACACGTTTTTCATCTTCCGCTCGGCCGCTTCCCGGCTGTTGCTGTTTTCCTGGAGCCATTGCCTGTAGCCGATCTGATCGATCATTTGTTCGAGCACGGCAAAAGTGTCGCCGCGTTCCAGACGGTCGGCCGTGTCGACGACCCAATCGCGGAATTTTTCCAGGCGCAGCGCGGCTTTATCGGCGAGTTTCTGTTTTAGGCCCAGCTCCGAACAGGCGGCGAACAGGCTGATGTGCCTTTCGTTGGCGTAAGCGCCGAGTTTTTCCAGCGTGGTCGGGCCGATCTCGCGCCGGGGCGTATTGACGATGCGCAAGAATGCGGCGTCGTCGTCCGGATTCACCAGCAGGCGCAAATAGCCCAGAATGTCCTTGATTTCGGTGTAGGCGAAAAACGACGTGCTGCCGCTGATGAAATAAGGCACGTTGTTTTCCCTGAGGCAGCGCTCGAACAGCCGTGATTGATGGTTGCCCCGGTAAAGAATCGCGTAATCGCGGTAATCGGCGCCGGTTTTGAATTTGTGATGGATGATTTCCGAGACGATCTGCTGGGCTTCGATCATTTCATCCTTGTGGCTGAGCACCCGCAGCGGGTCACCGTAGCCGAGCGTGCTCCACAGCCGTTTTTCGAACACATGCGGATTGTTCGCGATGAGCTGATTGGCGACTTTCAGTATCCGGCCGGTCGAACGGTAATTCTGTTCCAGTTTGATGACTTGCAGCCGAGGGTAGTCTTTCTGCAATTGCGCCAGATTTTCCGGCTGGGCGCCCCGCCAGGCGTAGATCGACTGGTCGTCGTCGCCGACCACGGTAAAGCGGCCCAGCCGGCCCGCCAGCAGCCGCACCATCTGGTATTGGGTCAGGTTGGTATCCTGATATTCGTCCACCAGGAGATAGCGGATTTTATTCTGCCACTTTTCCAGGATGGGCGCGTGCTGTTGAAACATCAACACCGGAATCAGGATCAGGTCGTCGAAATCGACGGCATTGTAGGCTTTCAGGCTGCGCGTGTAATCGGCATAAAGCTGCGCGATCGGATGGTGCTCCTGAGCGGCGTGAGCAGCCGCCTGTTCCGGAGTGACAAAAGCATTTTTCCACTGACCGATTTGCCAGGCGTAATGGTCGGCCTGACCGACGTCGAGCTTTGCGGTGCTGTGGCTGATCAGGTTGCGCAATAGGGTGAGCTTGTCCTGCTCGTCGAACAGGGTGAGCCCCGTCTTATAGCCGAGCGTTTTGGCTTCGGCGCGAAGAATGTCCAGACCCAGGGCATGAAAAGTGGAGACGCGTAGGCCCCGGCTTTGTTGATCGTCCAGGAGCCTGGCCACCCGGCTTTTCATTTCCCGCGCGGCTTTGTTGGTAAAGGTGACGGCCGCGATATGGCGGGCCGGCAGGCCTTGTCTGACCAGGTACGCGATTTTTTCGGTTATCACCCGGGTTTTACCGCTGCCGGCGCCGGCCAGAACCAATAAAGGATGATCGATGGCTTTAACGGCCGCCTGTTGTTCGGGGTTCAGTTTGGTCATTTATCGGGTAATCGAGGAGGCAAATTTTTCCGTTCTGGATGAGTTTGCCGAAAAACGGAAAGCGTCGGACCGGATTGTTGCCGGAATGGCCGATAGTCCTTATCGGTTTCAGAGCTGTTTCTTTTATCTTCCCATGCCGTTTTAATATAGAGAGAGTCCAAGCCGGTGTCAAACGATAACGCCCATCCTTGTTCGCTAAAGATCGCCCGGAATCCAAATAAAATCAGACGGTTAATAGCAATAAACCAATGATTTCCACCCGCCGGTTCGTATCGTTTAACGCTTTTTGTCGACGCCTGACGCCCACTTCTGTTTGCCTTATCTGTCGGCATTGGATTCGGGCCGCTGCTTGTCATTGTCCTGTCTGGTGTGATCTGCGTCACATTTTCAAGTCAACTCATTGGCAATTCCAGAATAGACAACTAGAATCTTTTCCGAGTGGCAAAGGTTATTCTGGTTGGCGGTAACCAGGCTATTCTTACCTTAAATTAACTTGTGTTATAAGGAGACTATATATGAAAAAGTTAGGGATTCTGTTATCTCTGTGCGTATTCAATGCCGTTGCCGCGCCCGTCAACATCAATAACGCCGATGCCAAAACCATCTCGGACTCGCTCTCGGGGATCGGTTTGAAAAAGGCCGAAGCCATCGTTAAATACCGAACCGAAAAAGGCGCTTTCAACCGCGTCGAGGATTTGGCCAATGTGACCGGAATCGGTGAAAAAACCGTTGAAAAGAATAAAAAAGACATCCTGCTGAAATAAAACCCAAGCAGTTTATCGATCATAACAATCCCAATCGGATCCTATTCAAAAGAATCCCTTTAAAAACAAGCGTCACGACTCGGGATTAACTTCATGCCGACTCTCCGGGCGGAAGTTAATCCCTTTTTTTTGAAGATCCTCTTCGGCTTTTCACACGTTTTTCCATCGGCTTAAACAAGAACAATGGCCAGTTGTTTCGGGGAAAATCCTGTTTTGACTTTATTACAGCCGTTTGATGGCGCTCGGGTGTCTGATCAGCATGGAATAGCCTTTTTTGTATTTATTGAGCCAGCCGCGCACTTCAAGCATCTGGCCGGGATAACTTCCGAAGTCGGTAAACAAAGACAGCCATTTGCGCTCAATCCGGGCTTCAAACCGGTCGGTAAACTTCAGGTAAACAAATTTCCGGCTGCCGCGAACGTCGGTGACCCGGCCTTGCACCCGGGTCCATCCGGGATGGCCTCCCTCCGGCAACCGGTCGGCCGGAAAAGCGGCATATTGTTGCTCCCGCCAGATGCCGATCTTCGCTTTTTCGGCCTTTTGTTGGGCCTGGAGCAGACGGTCGGCATAGAGCAGATTGGGCGGATAAATGCTGACCGCCGCAAGGCCGGCTGCCACCAGGAGCTGATTGACATGCTCGTTCCGTTCGGTAAACACATGGGCGAGCATTCGGCCGTATTTGTCCTGTTGTTCAACATCGGTCTCGATGCGGATTCTGGCGCCCTGCAATTTGTTCGTCAACCACAGTTTGGCTTCCATGCCTCCGGCATCGGCCAGTTGGTTCCTATGCTGGACTTCCGGCGTGTTGATGCCCAGCAACCTGATTTTACGACCGTCTTCGAGCACCAGGGTATCTCCGTCGTAAACCGTCCTTACCCGGTAAAAGCTGTAGCCCGGCTTGATGTCGAGCCGTTCGGCGTCCGCATGACGGCGATCCGAATAATGCTTGCCGCCGTTGCCGTCGCGCCACTGATAAACATCTCCATTAACCAGGGCGGGCAAACACAGCAATAAAACCCATAAAAACTTCATAAATCTCCTGCAGGATTACAGCGTCAATCCGATCCCCCTTCTATTTCCATAGAATGTTCCGATATTCGGAAAAGAGCCGGATTATGTTAAGATAATTGTTCGGTGAACTGATCCTTGGCGAAAAACTCGCAGTGAGCGGCGATTATTTATTTGTTTACGGAACCCTCAGAAGCGACGCCGGTAACGACATGTCGCAGCTCCTGGCCGGAAATGCCGACTTTGTCGATTATGCGGTCTTTCAGGGCCGGCTGTATCGGGTCGATTATTACCCTGGCGCCGTCCCTTCCGACGATCCCGAAGACCGGATTCCCGGCGAAATCTATCGGCTTCAGGATACCGTGTGCCTTTGGCCCTGCCTGGACAGCTATGAAGGATGCGGGCCGGAATTCCCGGAGCCGAACGAATACCTCAGGCAACGCCGGAAAGTGCGGCTCGGCAACGGAAAGTCAATCAGCGCATGGATCTATCTTTACAATCGCCCGATCGACGGCCTCGAGCTGATCGAATGCGCGGATCGTTCTTGAGCAACGCGGAATTATATCGTCATCGTCCTTTATTTGAAATGCGCCATTCCAAGCTTAACGATAATTCATTGTCATGATCACCGTCATCCAGCGGGTCAACACGGCCAGCGTCACGGTGGACCGTCAAATCATAGGCCGCATAGATCGGGGCATCATGGCGCTGGTGGCTGTTGAAAAGGAAGATGCACCCAGGCAGGCCGACCGTTTGCTCGAACGCATCCTTACCTATCGAATTTTTCCCGACGGCGACGGCCGCATGAATTTGAGTTTGCAGAACATCGGCGGCGGTTTGTTGCTGGTGCCGCAATTCACCCTGGCAGCCGATACGGACAAGGGCTCCCGCCCCAGTTTTACCTCGGCCGCCCCCCCGGAACACGGACGGGAATTATTCGCTTATCTGCAGCAACGGGCAACAAGCATTTATCCCGATGTGCAATTCGGCCGATTCGGCGCCGACATGCAGGTCGCCCTGGTTAACGACGGACCGGTGACTTTTACTTTAAGAACGCATGCCTCTATTTAATTGGTTGCCGGTCCCTCTCGCCGGCCGTTACCAGTCGCTGCCGTCTTCCTTATCCTGATAAGGCTGGGCTTTGATATGCTCGGGAGGCTTCGGGATTTTCGCCGTTCTTAACAGGACGAGGGCCATCCCCAGAACAAACGTCAACGCTAAAATAAACAATACAAGCCACATTTCGGTTCTCCCCGCTGTCAGGAAAGTGAGTTCAATTTGCCAAAGCCGGACATTAGACTATACCTTATTCTCGCTTGTCTCTTTTATTCAATCGGAGCCTTTTGTAATGACTTTCACCACTTCCGGCTTATGTGATGCCCATTCCGATTCGAAAAACTTTCAGATTGCCGAGCCTCTTTTCAGGCAGTACGGCGCTCGTACGAGTTTTTTCGGACAAATCACGACGCTCAAAGTGTTCGAAGACAATTTCATGATCCGTTCGATTCTGGAAGAAAAAGTAAAAGACAGAGTGCTGGTGATCGACGGCGGCGGTTCTCACCGATGTGCCCTCGTCGATATCAAACTGGCAACGCTTGCGGTTGACAACGGCTGGAACGGCCTCATTTTATACGGCTGCATTCGGGATTCCGAGCGGCTGGCGCAACTGCCCATCGGCATCCGGGCGCTGCACGCACACCCCTTGCAATGCCACAGCAAGAACGTCGGCGACCGCGATCAATCCGTTACTTTTGCCGGAGTCAATTTCAAAAAAGATCATTTTTTATATGCCGATGCGGACGGAATCATCGTATCCGGGACGATGTTGAGTTAAACTATCCCTATATTTCCCAACTAAAGAAGTCAAGATATGCAAATCGTACTCGCTAACCCTCGCGGATTCTGTGCCGGCGTTGACCGGGCCATAGAAATTGTGGACCAGGCGCTCGAAACGTTCGGCGCGCCTATTTATGTTCGTCACGAAGTCGTGCACAACCGCACGGTCGTCGATAACCTGAAAAAAAAGGGTGCCATTTTCATTGAACAGTTGACCGACGTGCCGGTCGGGTCTTATCTGATCTTCAGCGCGCACGGCGTGTCCAAGCAGGTGCAAAAAGAAGCCGAAGAGCGCCAATTGACGGTTTTCGACGCAACTTGCCCTTTAGTGACCAAAGTGCATTTACAGGTGGCCAAGCACGCCAAATCGGACCGCGAAGTCATTCTGATCGGCCACGCCGGCCACCCCGAAGTGGAAGGCACCATGGGCCAGTATGAAAAATGCACCGAGAACGGCGGCATCTATCTGGTCGAAACTCCGGAAGACGTCGCCAATCTGAAAGTGAACAATCCGGACAATCTGGCCTATGTGACCCAGACCACCTTGTCCATGACCGACACCAAGATCATGGTGGACGCCTTGAAAGCCCGTTTTTCCGCCATTCAGGAGCAAAAAAAGGACGACATCTGCTATGCGACCCAAAACCGCCAGGACGCCGTCCAGGAACTGGCGAAACAGGCCGATGCCATCCTGGTGGTCGGATCGCCCAACAGCTCCAACTCCAACCGGCTCCGGGAAATTGCCGAACAACTGGGCAAGCCCGCGTATCTGATCGACACCGCCGCCGACATGCAGCGCAGTTGGTTTGACGGCATCGATGTGGTCGGCGTGACGGCCGGAGCGTCCGCACCCGAGGTCCTGGTTCAGGAAGTGATCGCCCAGTTAAAGGAGTGGGGCGGAGAATCGACGACTGAACTGAAAGGCATCGAGGAAAGAGTCGTGTTCTCTTTACCCAAAGGATTGAAAAAACATCTCGAACATTGATTCGTGGCCGACCCCGGTTCCATCCGTCTGGACAAATGGCTGTGGGCTGCACGTTTCTATAAAACGCGCAAGCTGGCCGGCGACGCCATTGCCGGAGGCAAGGTTCACGTCAACGAGCAACGGGTAAAACCCAGTAAGGAAATCAAACCGGGAACTCATCTCTCGATAACCAAGGACAGCCTAAGCTGGGAAATCACGGTGCTTGCGCTTACAGGTCAACGCCGGCCCGCCAGCGAGGCCGCCCTTCTTTACGAAGAGGAAGAAGAAAGCCGCGTCAAACGCCAGCAACAGATCATCGAGCAGCGCGAGTTGCGCGAATTGTTCCCCTATCATGGCCCCGACCACAAGCCCAACAAAAGGGAAAGACGGCTGATTCACCGCTTTAAAAAGCAGGAATAAGCTACAAACAGGTCGGCGGCTTGGGCAGGCCGGCGATCTTGCAGGCGTACTTCAAAGGGCCTTCCGGAAACAGTTTATGTAGATAACGGCTGTTTCCTTTCTCTTCCCCCAACGTTTTCGCGATCGCCTTGGCGAATACCCGGGCATTCGGCAAATGCCTGAATTGTCGGTAATAGTCGCGAATGAAGCGGATGATTTCCCAGTGTTCGGGCCCAAGCTCGACGTGATTTAATTCGGCAAGCCGCTCAGCCACCTTTTCGTTCCAGTCGGCTGCATTGACCAGAAATCCTTGATCGGTGGTGGCCAAAGTCACATCGTCTACAATCAGGACCATGTCTGAATCAAAGAATGTTCAACCGTCAAAGCCACTAACTTCGGGTAATCGATGACTTCGATGCCCTTGATCAATTCGTCCGCGGTGATGCCGCGAATCGCCAAGTCATCGGTCAGTGCATAAAAACGGTGATTCGACAACAAGAGCGTCAGCCTGTTCGTCAGGCTGCCGTTTTGCAGGATTCTCAGTACGGCATTGTCGAGAAAAACCACGCCGTCGCCCGTATCGATCCGCTCCAGAATGGGCGTATCCCCCGAAAACTGAAAAACCAGATGCAGCATCAATGGATCTCGGTCAGTTTGAGACCGATAATTCCGAGAATGATCAGCGAAATGGACATGAGCCGGCAGACGTCGGCCGATTCTTTAAACAGAAAAATACCCACCACGGCCACCCCGACCGCGCCCATGCCGGTCCAGACTGCGTAAGCGGTTCCCAGAGGCAACGTCTTGATTGCCAACGTCAGCAAATAGAAACTGCAAAGACCCGAAACGGCCGTCGCCACGCTCGGCCACAGCCTGGTAAAGCCTTCGTTGTATTTCAAGCTTACCGCGAACACGATTTCTGCAAGACCTGCGGAAAATAGTAAAAACCAGGCCAAAAGGCACCTCTCTATCTATTGTGAAAAATGGGGTCATTTTACAATAAAGAGATGATGAGAAAGGCGGAAAATATTAAAGTAATGGAAGCCCTCCCTGGCAAACTGTCGTATTCCTTAACCTTACTGAAGCCGGATCGAACGACGGTAACGCCGAGTCCAATCCGCTACCCGCCATCGTCAGAGCTATGGCACAACGGCGCTGATGTCGGCCGCCAATACGACCCATGGGTTTAAGTTGGTGACCACCGTATCGACTACTTTCAATGTAGCGGTATCGATCACCGACACGGTTCCGGCCGGCGGGTTGGTGACGTACAGATTCTTTCCGTCGGGACTCAGTTCCACCCAATAAGGGCCTTTGTTGGTGGCTATCTTGGCCTTGACTTTCCGGGTAGCGGTATCGATCGCTACCGCGGCGTTGGCGTTGGCGACGGCCGTATAAGCGGTCTTACCGTCGGCAGAAACCGTGATGGCCCAAGGCGTGGGGCCTACCGATATAACGGCCTCTTCCAGTTTCGACGTCGTATTGACCACCGATACGGTGCCTTCCGTGGTATTGGTCACATAGACATATTTATTATCCGGACTCGGTACCGCGTATGACGGATTCGTGCCGACGGTGGCCGTCCAGGCTACCGTCTTGCTGGCAGTATCGATCGCCGATAAGGTACCGGAGCCGTAATTCGCCACATACACACGGGTACCGTCCGGCGAGGCATTGATATTGCGAGGCGCTTGTCCGACGGTTATGGTTTTGACGACCCGATCGGTACTGATGTCGATGACCGATACCGAACCGGCTCCGGTATTGCCGACGTACAGATTGTTGCCGGTAATCACCATGAACCGCGGCTGGCTTTTCACGGTAATGGTCTTGGTAACTTTAAAACTGGAGGTGTCGATGACCGAAACGGTTCCGGAGTCCTTGTTATCCACGTAAAGCTTGTTCTGGCTGGGGTGATGGGCCATGAACTCCGGTTTCTTGCCTACCGTTACCGTCGCTTTGACGGTATTGGTAACCGAATCGATCACCGACACGGTTCCGGAATCCTGATTGGACACAAAGACATTTTTTTTATCCGGAGAAATCACGGCACGCACCGACGTATTTCCGGTAGACGGTTGTGCCAGTATGTCTCCCGTTGCGTCGTCGACGACGGTCAATTTACTGGGCGCCTTGTTGTTGACGATATAGGCCCGATAAGTGGCCGCGTTGACGGAACAGACGCCGCCCACGGTCAGAATAAAACACAGCATTTTGATGGCTGAACGATTCATCGAATTCTCCTAACAGAAGTTGAATAATAGACAGATTGCACTGCAAAATTCGGGATACTTCATACAATCCTTCCCGAGGCAAAGGACGGTATGAAGATCGAATTTCATGGTGCAGAGATTCCAGCAGGATACAACATCTTCTATTCGCCCATATCCGGACGAATCGGGTAGAAACGGCATTATATTTCAATTTAACTTAACTAACGATTAAAATTAGCTTTCTTGCCTTTCATTTTTTCCGGAACAGTTCGTCATTGCCGCCGTCGGTCAAAAAAATCCAGCTTGATCGACACCTTTGGCTCACTTTCCAGAGAGGATTTTTTGAGCCCGGGCGAAGCAATCCATGTTTCCCTCGCCGTCGCCACCCCGTCGATCAACTACGGATTTCATGATTTTGGCTTCTGCCGTTAAAGAGCGCTGCGAAACTAAAAAAAAGCCGGGCTGCTGCAAACTGTCATTCAACGTCAGATACCGATAACGAAACGTGTCTTCTGCCAGAGCGAGCAGGCCCATGACCCACAATCCGAGTATAAGAGGAAGAGCCCAAATGAATCGTTTGGGCTGCCGGTCAACGCAGGAACTCAATTGCCGGACGTTCCCGATTTCGTTTTTTGGTTCCATTTCCTTATTGTTTATTACCCGTGACAAATGGCTTTTCTTGAATTCGGTTTTCATGGCGTTGCCTATTTTTTAAAAATGTCGAGTGCACGGCTCTCCCCCGCATTGTGTTTTTGCCTGCCGAGAACATCCGCAAAGTCGATTCAAGCATTTGAGTTGCCGCCTCGGGCAGGATTCTGCCCGAGCTTTCCGGTCAAAGCTTTCAATAAATCCTCGTTGTTCCGAAAAGGCTCACAGTGGCCTTCGGTATCTTCAATTATTCCGACCAGCGTGGCCGGCTCGCCGTCTTTTCCGGGAGACCGCCGGTAAATTCGCACGATGTAATACTCGGTTGTCGTTTCACTGCCGCTTGGATCGATCAAGGGTTTACCCTCGTTGTATTGTTGACGATGAATCTCGGCCACGAAAGTAAAATACACGAAGTCGACTTACAGATAGGTTACAGATTGGAAGATTTTTTCCTGATGGCGGCCGAACAGACCGAAGCCAAGGTAGGGTACGAGACTGTGAAATTATTCCGGAAATTCTCTCAAAAACTTTCAAGTATTCTTCAAATATTGAGCCTTAAAGCATGTCATCGGCCGGCGGCAAACTCTTCGGGCCGACTTGAATCTATGGAAGGTAGGTTAGACGTCCTTGTCCTCAACGGTACGGTTGGGAAAAGACACTTCCAGAACGACGCATCCCTGATCAGTCCGGAACGGGCCATGCAGTTCTCCGGGAGGACGGCTCGCATAGTCGCCGGCCTTAAGCCACCGGCCAAACGCGTGATCGTACAAACGGCCGCTGACGATGAATACCTCCTCCGGGTAGGCATGAGCCTTGCCGCCGAAAGGCGACGTATCGGCGCCCGGCAGGAACCGGGTCAGTCTTGTGTATTCGCCGGTAACGGGGTCAATGCTCAAGGTCAATTCTTCGGCCAGGCCTTCCAAACCCTTTACGGGCGTCCAACGATCCCGGTTTTCCGGGGTCAGGGCGTTCCAGTAGGTTGTCGTCGATTTCGTCATGCTTTGTTCCGGAATGCAAAGGTGAGTATGCCTGACGTGAAATTTGAATTTATTATATACAGGAACTTGCTCTTCATGAGGACCAACATCGTTATTGACGACGAACTTATGGAAGACGCCCTCAAGGTTACCGGTCTCAAGACCAAGCGCGAAGCTGTCGAGCTTGCGCTTAAGACTTTGATCAATCTTAAAAAAACAGGAAAATATAAAAACATACAAAGGCAAGCTCAAATGGGAGGGTGGTCTTGAAGCCTGGGCAAGTCCGATTACGCTGCGCTAACCGGACCTACAACACCGGTTTTACATTCTTTTCACCTTCAACGCCAACGCCTCTTTCTGCCTTTTGGCGCGTTCGAGCTTTTCCAGCCTTGCTTGTTCCTTGCGCCGATTCCGCATTTCGTAACGTTGTCTGGCCAACTGCGATCGCGCCGATTTCAAGAGCGATCGAGGTTCTTCGGTCAGTTCCTGCATGACGATGCAGTCGACCGGGCACGGCGCGACGCACAGTTCGCAACCGGTGCATTCCGAGACGATGACGGTATGCATCAGCTTGGGCGCGCCGACGATGGCGTCGACCGGACAGGCGTTAAGACATTTGACGCAACCGATGCAGTCCTCTTCGATAATGAAGGCGACGCTTTTCGGCTGGTGGCGTCCGAATTTTTCGTTCAGCGGTTTCGACGGGACGCCCAGCAAATCGGCGAGCGCCCGAATTCCCTCCTCGCCTCCGGGCGGGCACTGATTGATGTCCGCCGCTCTCGAGGCGATGGCTTCGGCGTAAGGCAGGCAGCCTTTGAAGCCGCATTTTCCGCATTGAGTCTGCGGCAGTAAAGCGTTTATCTGGTCGATCATCTTCAAGTCTGGAATACGGGAATGACCGCCGCCTAAGCGGTAAATGGGTCGTTCGGAATCGCGATTTTACAAGAAACCCGTCAAGTTAACCATAGAAGTCATGGGCAGACGATGCCCGTCCGGTTTTGTCCGATCAATCGTTTATCGTTGAAAAGTTGTGCCGATCGACTGTTTCAGGTATTGTCTTAATGAAACAAAACCCAGTTTCAGCGAAATCATTATGAGACATTCCCCGCAGGCAGAATCCCATTCCGACCTTCTTTCCGTCTGGCTGGCGCGGCTCGATCACGCCGAGGTGATCGCCAAAATGATCGGCCTGTTCGATGAGGCTTTTTTTTATATCGTCGACAGAAACCAGCAGGTGCTTTCCTGGAGCCGGGGCATGGAAGCCGTAACAGGCCTCCGGCGCGACGAACTGCTCGGCAAGCCTTGTTCGCCCGAGTTGGCGATTGCCGACCGCGAAGACGAATCCAATCAGCCGCTTCAGTTTTCCCAGGCCGAAGGCAATCCGATGGAGTTTATTAAAACGGCTCGGCCGTTACATCATCGCTCGGGCAGTTTTGCGGGCGGTATGGGCTTGTTGCTGCCGCGTCTCGAAGCGAAGCCGGATTCCCCGCTTGCGTCCGCGGTAACGGAACCGGGCCAGTCCTTTCAAGGCATCATCAGCCGCTCGCCGGCGATGCAGGATGTGTTTCAAATCATAAGCAATGCGGCCGAAACCGAAGCGACCGTGCTGGTCAGGGGAGAAAGCGGCTCGGGCAAGGAACTGGTGGCGAGAGCTATCCACAACCTGAGCGCCCGGAGGCACGCTCCTTTTCTGGCGATCAACTGCGCCGCTCTGTCCAGCAATCTGCTGGAAAGCGAACTGTTCGGGCATGTGCGCGGTGCGTTTACCGGTGCCGTCAAGGATCATAAAGGTCTGTTCCAGCGCGCTCACGGCGGCACGCTGTTTCTGGACGAAGTGGCCGAACTTCCGCTCGAATTGCAGGCGAAGCTGCTCAGAGTGTTGCAGGAAAGAAACTACATTCCGGTCGGCGGCGACAAACTGATCGACGTCGACGTTCGCATCGTCGCCGCGACCCATCGTTCGTTGCGCGAAGAAGTAAAAAACAGCCATTTCCGCGAAGACCTGATGTACCGCCTGAGGGTCGTGCCCATTTTCATTCCTCCGCTTCGGGAGCGCCGGGAAGACATCGGCTTGTTGATCTGGCATTTCATCCGGCAGCATAACGCCCAGAATCTGAGGCAAATCGACAAGATCGAGCCCCAGGCCATGCGCGTTTTGTTCGATTACTCGTGGCCCGGCAACATCAGGGAACTGCACAATGTCGTCGAATACGCCTTTGCGGTGGGCCGCGGCACCACGCTGCGCCTAACCGAGCTCCCGCCCGAATTCAGGGAGCCCAAACCCGGCGCTCCCGTTTCCACGATTCGGCAGGCGCTGACGGCGGAACAGGAAAAAGAAGCCATCCGCGAAGCGCTCGAACGTTCGCACGGCTCGATCACGGCGGCGGCCAATCTGCTGGGCATGAGCCGGGCGACGTTCTGGCGAAAGCGGAAATTGTACGAAGTGTAGGAATCTTGTCCGCAAGATTCCTAAGGATCGATGCCTTGTGCACGATTTGCCGGGTCTCCGCAAAGTTTCAATCCGGCCGGGCTTTCAGCGAATGATCCCGCTCCTGCGCAAACGATGGCAGTCTGTGTGAACCGAAAAGGCTCCAGCCGGTTCCGGCAAGAGCCGGTGGGGCTAATCGAGCAGTTTGAGCTTGATCAGATGAACGCGCCGGTTATCGGCCCGGATCACTTCGAATCTCATGTTATCGACGGTGAGGCTTTCGCCTTTTTTCGGCATGTGCTCGAGCTGATTGACAATGAAACCGCCGACGGTGTCGTATTCGTCCGTTGCCAGATGGGTTGCGAAATACTCGTCGAACTCTTCGATCGGCGTCAGCGCCTTGATCACGTATTCGTTCTCATTGCGCTGATAGATATAGGATTCGTCTTCCTGATCGTCGTGCTCGTCCTCGATCTCGCCGACGATCTGTTCCAGAACGTCCTCGATCGTCACCAGTCCGGCCGCCTGACCGTATTCGTCGACGACGATGGCCATGTGGTTGCCTTTGGTCCTGAGTTCCTTGAGCAGCACGTTCAAACGCTTGCTTTCCGGAACGACGTTGGCGGGACGCATGATTTCATGCACTTTGATTTTTTTATTGGTGACGGCGTGAGCGAACAGATCCTTGAGCAACAGGATGCCGACGACCTTGCTGCGATCGTCTTCGATCACGGGGTAGCGCGAATGGCCGAATTCGGTAACCAGCGGAAACAGCGCTTCGATTTCGGCGTCTTTCGGCACCACGACCATTTGCACTCGGGGAATCATGATGTCCCTGACGCGCATCTGCGATACCTGCAATGCGCCTTCAATAATCGAAAGGGCATCGGTGTCCAATAAATAATTTTCTTTCGCTTCCCGGATAATTTCGAGAAGATCGTCCAGGTCTTGCGGCTCCCCGGTCAAAAGCTGGGAGATTCTATCCACCCATCTTTTCTGCGGGGAGCGCCTACTGGGGGGGTGCTCGTCGTTCATTAATTGATTACCTCAATATAAGGATTACTGATATGCAGTGTCTCCAGGATTGCAATTTCCTTACTTTCCATTCGCTCGGCTTCCGCTTCGTCGATGTGGTCGTAGCCCATTAAATGCAACACGCCGTGGATGACGATATGGGCCCAGTGATGCTCCAGCGCCTTGTTTTGTTCGAAAGCTTCCTTTTCAACAACCGGCGCGCAGACGACCAGGTCGCCCAGATAAATCCGCCCGTCATCGTTTAAATCGTTCATACCCTCCGGCCAGTCGAACGGAAAGCTCAAAATATTGGTCGGTCCCTGCTTATGGCGATATTGCTGGTTGAGTTCCGCGCTTTCGGGCAGATCGACGATGCGGACAACGCAATGATGGCCTTGTCCGCATCCTGCCAGCGCCGCATCGACCCAGGCCTTGATTTGCTTGCGGTCGGGCTGCCCTGCCGATTTATAAACCCGCTGGAGGTCTATTTTATTCCTGGGTCGGCTTGTTTTTTTGCTCATAGTCCTCGTAAGCGGAAACGATGCGTTGCACCAGAGGGTGCCTGACCACATCGCGCACGCCGAAAAAGGTGAAACTGATGCCCTCGACATTCTTCAACACATCGAGCACGTGCTTCAAACCGGACATTTTTTCCGACGGCAAGTCGATTTGAGTCAAATCGCCGGTGACTACGGCGGTCGAACCGAAGCCGACCCGGGTCAGAAACATTTTGATTTGCTCGGTCGTCGTATTCTGGGCTTCATCGAGAATGATGAAGGCGTCGTTCAGGGTTCTGCCGCGCATGAAAGCCAGCGGGGCGACTTCGATAACGCCCCGGTCGATCATTTTTTCAACCCGCTCGAACCCCAGCATTTCGTACAGGGCATCGTACAAGGGCCGCAAATAAGGGTCGACTTTTTGCGCGAGATCGCCGGGCAAAAAGCCCAGTTTTTCTCCGGCTTCGACCGCGGGACGCACCAGAATGATCTTGCTGACTTTTTCATTCTGCAAGGCTTCGATCGCGCAGGCGACGGCCAGATAAGTCTTGCCGGTGCCGGCAGGCCCTATGCCGAAATTGACGTCGTGCGTGACGATTTTTTTCATGTAGTCCTGCTGATTGCGTCCCCTGCCCCGAATCAGGCCGCGCTTGGTTTTGACCGCCACGCTCGGCTGATCGGCCGCATCGGACGCGGACAGGATCGCGTCGATGGAAGAATCCTGCATCGCCAGATGAATAGCTTCCGAAGTCAACTGTTCCCTTTCGGTGCTTTCGAATAATTTTTTCATAAGCGCGCAGGCCGCTTTGACGGAGCTGTCGACGCCCGTTACTTTGAACTGGTTGCCGCGATTTGAAATCTCGACCTGGAGGCGCGCTTCTATTTGCCGCAAGTGCGTGTCGAGTTGTCCGCAAAAATTGGAGAGTCTGCCGTTATCGGCGGGGAGTAAAGAAATTTCCTGGGAAATCATGATGAAACAAATCAGACGGTGGCAACGATTTTATTGATACTGGAATCCATAATGCGACCTCTCAAGGAATTAGGTAAAGCTTCTGTAATCAGGACATCGACAAACTGGCCGGCCAAACGAGGATGAGCGATGAAATTCACGACGCGATTGTTTTCCGTTCTTCCCTGCATCTGCAAAGGATTCTTTTTGGAAGGCCCTTCCACGAGGACGGTTTGAACGGTGTCGATCATGCTTTTGGAAATGTTGGCCGCCATTTCATTGATACGGTTTTGAAAGCGTTCCAGCCGGTGCTTTTTAATTTCGACAGGCACGTCATCGGATAATTCAGCGGCCGGAGTGCCGGGGCGCGGGCTGTAAATGAAACTGAACGACAAATCGAAACCGATCTCCTCGACCAGAGCCAGAGTGTCTTCGAAATCCTGTTCCGTTTCGCCCGGAAAACCGATGATGAAATCGGAGGAAAGGCAGATGCCGGGCCGCACTTCGCGCAGCTTGCGTATCGTTTCGATGTAGTCGGCGCGAGTATGGCCGCGCTTCATCAACTTTAAAATCCGGTCGCTGCCGCTTTGCACCGGCAGATGCAGATGGTTGACCAACTGCGGTAAGACGGCGAAGGCTTCGATCAGATCGTCGGTAAATTCGACCGGATGGGAAGTGGTGAAACGGATGCGGTCGATGCCCTCTACGGCCGCCGCGTGATGCAGCAGCATGGCAAAATCGGTGAGCTCGCCATCTTCCGTTTCGCCCCGGTAAGCGTTGACGTTTTGTCCCAACAGATTGACTTCCCTGACGCCTTGTCCGGCCAAGGCTTCGATTTCGGCAATGACGTCGTTGAGCGGGCGGCTGATCTCTTCGCCGCGGGTATAGGGAACGACGCAGAAGGAGCAATATTTACTGCAGCCTTCCATCACCGAGACGAAAGCCTTCGGACCTTCGGCCCTGGGCTCCGGCAGCGAGTCGAATTTTTCTATTTCGGGAAAGGAGATATCGACGACCGGCTGCTGTTTGCTGCGGGCCTGATCCAGCAACTGCGGCAACCGGTGCAATGTTTGCGGACCGAAAACGATATCCACAAAGGGAGCCCGCTTCTGCAGGGCGGCGCCTTCCTGGCTGGCCACGCAGCCGCCGACCCCGATGATCACGTGCGGCCTCTTCTCCTTGATGGAGCGCCATTTGCCCAACGCGGAAAATACTTTTTCCTGCGCTTTTTCGCGAATCGAACAGGTATTCAGTAACAAAACATCGGCTTGTTTCGGGTCGTCGATCAACTCAAAACCGTGCGATGCGTTCAGTACGTCCCGCATTTTATCGGAATCGTATTCGTTCATCTGGCAGCCGTTGGTCTGTATGTAAAGTTTTGGTGTCATATTATTTAAAATCGCCTTGAAATCATTTATATAAAATCGATGACTCATACTCGATAAAAACGAGTGAGCGATTTTTGCCGGTCTCCTTTGTGGTAAAACAAATGCTTGGGATAAATAAACAGTAATGTTTATAGGCTATTATAACCTGAATCGCAGCTTAACAAAAAATTAAGTCGCCAATTTTCCTTCGCTGCTATCCACGACAGAAAATCCTCCCGCCGCTGGCCGGAACGAATCGGCCGTTCCATTCAACGCCTGTACGAGGCATGCCGGATGGTCGCTATTGCCTTAATGCCGGCCAGATAATAAGATTGTCCATTCCATCTGCGCTATCCGTAGCGGCGTTCAAACTTGTGAAAGCAGCTCCTCGCAGATCCCGTATTTATTCCTAATTTATTGAAGAAAATCATCGTGCACTCTTCCTCACCTCGCTATGTGGTCGGCATCGACCTGGGTACGACGCATACCGCCGTCGCTTATGCCCGTATCGACCCGCCTCAGGCCGAAATACATCTGTTTCAGATCGAGCAACTGGTGGCTCCGGGTCAGGTAGCCGCCAGGGCGCTGTTGCCGTCGGTGCGTTATCATGCGGCCGAGGGAGAGTTGTCGGATGCGGATGTCGCGTTTGCTGCGGCCGGCGGCGCCGTCATCGGCGAAGCCGCCCGTGTGTTGGGGGCCAAAAGCAAAGGGCGGCTGGTCGCCAGCGCCAAAAGCTGGCTTTCGCATCCTTCGGTCGATCATGCGGCCGACATTTTACCGTGGGGCGGCGGAGACGACGTGAGCAAGATTTCGCCCGTCGACGCCAGCGCCAGCTATCTGGCGCACGTCCGGACCGTATGGAGCTACCGCTTTCCGGAAGCGCCGCTGCCGGATCAGGACATCGTGATCACCGTTCCGGCCTCATTCGATGAAGCGGCCCGGTCGCTGACCCTGGAAGCCGCCCGGCTTGCGGGATTACCTCGGGTCCGCCTGCTGGAAGAACCGCAGGCCGTCTGTTACGACTGGCTCAGACGGAACGCCGGCCACATCAGGGAACGTCTGGCCGACGTTCATCTGTTGCTGGTGTGCGACGTGGGCGGCGGCACCACCGATTTGACCCTGATTAAAGTCGAGCACAGCGAAGCCGAACCCAAACTGACCCGTATCGGCGTCGGCGATCATTTGATGCTGGGCGGCGACAACCTCGATCTGGCCTTGGCCCACCTGGCCGAAAGCCGCTTGTGCCCGGAAGGGCAGCGCTTGTCCGCCGCCGAATTGTCGCAACTGATCGAGCAATGCCGGATGGCCAAGGAAAAACTTCTGGCCGAGGACGCGCCGGAACAAGTCACCGTCACCCTGCTCGGCGGCGGTTCCCGGCTGATCGGCGGCTCGAGGTCGGTTCCTCTCGGACGCGAGGAAGTCAAAAAAATCGCGCTGGACGGTTTTTTTCCTCTCTCGGGACTCGATGAGCTGCCCGACAAAAAACGCAGCGGCGTCGTCGAATTCGGCTTGCCGTATGCCGCAGAACCTGCGGTCAGCAAGCACGTCGCTGCGTTCCTGAAACAGCACCGGGCGGCGGCCCAGGACGCCTTGTCAGGGAACGGAACCGTACCCGACGGGCTGTTGTTGAACGGCGGCGTTTTTCGAAGCCGGCCGATCAGCCGGCGCGTGCAGGATCTTTTCACTCATTGGCGAACCCAGCCGCCGGTACTGCTGGAAAACGATCATCCGGAACTGGCCGTGGCTTTCGGCGCGGTCGGCTATGCGTTGGCCCGACGCGAGAAAAAACTCAAGATCGGCGGCGGCTCCGCGCGCTCTTTTTTTCTGCTGATCGATACCGGAACCGTCAAGACGCCAGCATCCGCCGCCCTGCCCGAAAAACAAGGCGTCTGCATTTTGCCGAAAGGCAGCGAGGAAGGAGAAGAAGTCATTCTCAAAGACCGCCGCTTCGCCTTGCGCCTCGGCATGCCGGTGCGGTTCCATCTGGTTTCCTTGTCGGGAGACGCCCCGTTCAAAGCCGGCGACGTCGCAGAAATTACCGATGAGTTCCACTCCCTGCCGCCTCTGGCCGTGGCCTTGGGAGGCGGCGATGACCGGGCACAAGCCGAAGTCGTCGTGCAATTATCGGTCACCCTGACTGAAATCGGCACGCTGAAAATACAATGCGTTGCCGTCGAAGACAGCCGCCAACGCTGGGACGTGGAATTCCAGGTCAGGAAAAAAGGCCTGCCCGGGCTGGAATCCGGCGCCGCTTTGCCCGCGCAGTTTCATAAAGCCGTGGAATTGATCCATTCGGTTTTCGGTTCCAAATCCAGGCAAATCGACCCGAAAGCGGTCAAGAGCCTGCGTGCCGATCTCGAAAAGGCACTGGGCAGCCCGCGGCAGGAATGGCCTACGCCGCTGCTGCGGGAGCTGTTTGCGGCCGTGCTGGAAGGCGCCAAATATCAAAGACGTTCCGAGCACCATGAAAGAGTCTGGTTAAGCCTGGCAGGATTCTGTCTGCGTCCGGGTTTCGGCTATCCTCTGGACGACTGGCGCGTGGAACAATTGTGGAAAAACTATCCCCAAGGCATCCAGTACGTCAATGAAATCCAGAACTGGAGCGAATGGTGGACGTTTTGGCGGCGTGTCGCCGGAGGGCTTGATGCAGCGGCGCAGGAACGGATTTTCGACGACGTCGCCAAATACCTGAACCCGTCGGCCGCGCGGCAGCCCGCAGTCGCCAAACAGCTTAAAAACCGGAGCTACGACGACATCGTCCGGCTCGCCGCGGTGCTGGAGCGTCTGCCGGCGGCGAAGAAAATCCAATTGGGCGAATGGCTGTTAAGCCGCCTCCAGAAAGCCGGCGAATCCGGCCAGACCTGGTGGGCGGTCGGCCGCATCGGTGCCCGCGTCCCCTTCCACGGCAGCAGCCATAACGTCGTCCCGCCCGACACCGCCTGCCTGTGGCTGGAACAGATCCAGACCGCGGACTGGAAGAAATTTCCGCAAGCCGGATTTGCCGCCACCGTCATAGCGCGCATGAGCGGCGACCGAGCGCGCGACATCGACGAGCAAGCGCGCACGCAAATTATCGAAAAGCTCAAACTGAACAAATCGCCCGTTTCCTGGATCGACATGGTGGAACATTATAAAGAGCTGGACGAAAATGAAGAAAAACAAATCTTCGGCGAAGCTTTACCGCCCGGATTGAAATTAATCAATGAACACTAACCCGAGGTAAATAATGAAATTAGTGGGGCTTATTCTGTTATTGGGATTGATTCCGGTCTATTTTCTGGAAGCGGCTTTAAAAGTGTCGATGTGGAGCATGGAAATGATGATTCACAATTCGATACGGTTTTTTGCGGGTTTTCTGGTGCTGGGCATCGGCGTGTTTTACGAGCATGTAATCCGGCTGAAGACGGCACTCCTTATCGTTTTGATGCTGGTAGGAGCCGACTACATTTCCGACTATCTTAGAGGAATCAATACCCACAAACTGGAATTCGCCATACTCGGAGTTTATATGCTGTCCTGGGGATCCGTCACCGGCTATGTATTTATCAAACAGATCAAAAAATACAGTCAGATGCCGTAGCCCTGCTTCATGCTGTTCAATTCCCATATTTTTATCTTTGCCTTCCTGCCCATGGTTTTCATCGGCTTTTACGGTCTGGGAAGGCTGAGTCCACGCCTGGCTTCCTTGTGGCTGGCCCTGGCCTCCCTCTTTTTTTACGGCTGGTGGGATGCCCGTTACGTGCTTCTGCTGCTGGGTTCGATCGGCTTTAATTACGCCGCCGGCCAGGCCATCACCGGTCCAGGCCGAGGCCGGACCAAGGCGATATGTATCCTGGCGGTCACAGCCAACTTGCTGCTGCTGGGCTATTTCAAATATTTCAATTTTTTTATCGAAAACCTGAACGGCTGGACCAACCTGGACCTGGCGGCGCCGGAAGTCATCCTGCCGTTGGGCATTTCCTTTTTTACTTTCACCCAGATCGCTTTTCTGGTCGATGCGTACCAGGGCAAAGTCAGGGAAACCGATTTCGTCCATTACACGCTGTTCGTCACCTATTTTCCTCATCTGATCGCAGGTCCCGTACTGCATCACAAGGAGATGATGCCGCAGTTCGCCCTGCCCGGTCATGGCCGGATTGACCGGGAAAACGTGGCGGTCGGCCTGACGATATTCATCCTGGGATTGGCCAAGAAAGTGCTGATCGCCGATTCGTTGGCCGAGTTCGCCACGCCCATTTTCAACGCCGCCGCTTCGGGCGGGCAACCCTTGCTGATCGAAGCTTGGCTCGGCGCGTTGGCTTACACCTTCCAGCTTTATTTCGATTTTTCCGGCTATTCCGACATGGCGATCGGCCTTTCGCTGCTGTTCAATGTCCGCCTGCCGGTCAATTTCGCTTCGCCCTACCGGGCGACCAGCATCATCGAGTTTTGGCGGCGCTGGCACATGACGCTTTCCCGTTTCCTGCGCGATTATCTGTACATTCCTCTGGGCGGCAACCGCAAGGGCGAAGGCCGACGGTATCTGAACCTGATGATCACGATGCTGCTGGGCGGCCTCTGGCACGGCGCCGGCTGGACTTTTGTGATCTGGGGCGGCTTGCACGGCTTTTATCTGACGGTGAATCATCTGTGGCTTGAGCTCAAACGGCGCCTGAACTGGAACAGAGACAGCAGAAGCTTTGACGTTGCTTCCGCCGTTCTGACTTTCCTGCTGGTCGTCCTCGGCTGGGTGTTTTTCCGGGCGGAAAACGTCGACGCCGCGATGAGGATGATTCGGGGCATGCTGGGCCTCAATGGAGTTTCCGTGTCGGCGAAAATGGCAATGTCTCCGCTCGGACAAATGCTGAAGCACGCAGGGGCAAGGTTCGACGGCACCTTGAGTTTGACCGGACTGGATTCCGGCCAGGCCATCCTGACGGTGATGCTCGCGTCGATCATCGCGTTCCGTTTACCGAACGTGCAGAGCTGTTTCCGGCAGTACCGCCCCGTTCTGGACGAAAGTGCAATGGTTAACGAGGAGCACGAACCACAGCGCGGCAGCCGGGCACCGAAATGGTGGCATTGGCAGCCCAAACCGGTTCACGCCTGGGCGGCGGGGCTTCTGTTCGCCCTGACCCTGCTTCATTTCACCCAGGTCAGCGAATTTCTGTATTTCAGGTTTTAAACATGGACCGTTATCTTTTTCACCTGCTGCTGTCTTGCTGTCTGCTGCTGGGAACAGCCGTGGCCGTCAACGGACTGGCCGACCCCTACGGCATCTTCGGTACGCCGCTGCTCAAGGGCATCAACGAAACTAAACCCGCCGTGGCCACGAACCGCCGGATATTCAAGATGGTCGGCTACGCGCGTCAAAAAATGGATGCGCTGATTCTGGGCACGTCCCGGGCCGACGCCGGCTTGAGTCCAAAGCATGAAGGCTTTCTCGGGCAAAGGGCCGTCAATCTGGCGACTCCGGCGCAGACCAACGCCGAGACCGAGCTGATTTTCAAATTCGTTGCGGAGCGTTCCGATCTTAAGACCGCGGTCGTCGGCCTGGATTTTTTTGCCTCCAACGCCTGGTTAACCGCCCCGGACGATTTCACGCCGGATAATTTCGCTGCCGACCGAAAGTGGCAATTGCTGCTTTCGTTCGATACGTTGCTGGCCAGCGGGAAGTCCCTTTTTCGACCCGGCAAGCCTCCGATCAGGCCGGATCAGACACGAGAAAACAAACCGAAAAAATACTCCAGACAGGCTTTTCTGGCTTCGGAAAAAAGTTACATGTGGGGCGGCACCTATCTGCCGAGCCCGGAGTGCCGGTATGCTTTCGAAGCCGACCGCATGGAACGGGGAAAGCGTTACCGGAGCGATCCTCTCTCGGCTCTGCGCGCGATCATCGCGCTGGCCCATCGGCGGCACGTCAAGCTCTATCTGTTCATTTCCCCGTCGCACGCCCGGCAATGGGAAGTCCTGGGCGCGGTCGGCTTGTGGAGCCGATGGGAGGAATGGAAACGAAGACTGGTCCGGATCAATCGGGAAGAAGCCGAGCGGTTCGAACAGGCGCCGTTTCCGTTATGGGATTTCAGCGGCTACCACAGCGTATCGACCGAAGACTTGCCTGAAGCCGGCAGCCGGGCGGGGATGTTGGGCTATATTGATTCATCTCATTACCAACCCGCCGTCGGCGATCTGGTATTGGACCGATTGTTTAATCTGAAAGCGACCGGGAGGGCTCTGCCCGGCGATTTCGGAGTGAACCTGACTCCGACGACTGTCGAGCCTCATCTTGCCGCCCTTCGGCAGGCTCGGGAGCACTATCGGCAAAGCCATCCGGCCGACATTGCCGAAATCGAGGCCATGGCCTTGCAGGCGAAACGGGAAAGCTCCTGCAAGGAAGACGGAGCCGATCTTGTCGCGCTGAAAAAACAATAATCGTTCAAGCGCCGGTACCGTTGCCGTTGCCGTTGCCGCAAGACAATCATGATTGATCAATTCCATCTCTTGTCCAGAAAATTTAGAAGCTCCTTTTCGCCAAATCTGGTAAATTTTCCTTTCCGTAGTCTATTAGTAAAACCCTCGTTATTTTCCGGAAATCAACATGCGAGCATTCAATAATCCATTAAAATACCCTCTGGCTTTGCTTCTTTTCGGCAGTCTGCTTTCCGCAGCGCCCGCCATGGCGGCCACGGACATCGAAGCACAGGAAGGTTTCGCCAAAGCGCGATCCAGCCGGCAGCCAACCGCAACCGACCACTCGGCGCATCAAAACCATGCCGATAGCAGCCAGGAATTTCACGGCATTTTTTACGGCTATCTGCCCTGCGACGATTGCGCCGGGGTTAAGACGACCTTGTCTCTGAAACAAAAGAACAGTTATCTCCTGGTGACCCAGCCGGCACGAGAATCTTCTCGCGAATTTTACGAAAGAGGCAAATACGATTGGGACGACGAAAAACGCACCGTCGTATTAACGCCAACCAAAGGAGGAACGAAACCGCGGCGTTTTCATATCGAAGACGAAGGAACGCTCATCCAGTTGAATGAAGACGGCAGCCGGATCAGCCGGGATGCGGGCCGCTATATTTTGCGCAGCAGCGATACCTACAAGTCGCGCGAAGTGCACATTCACTAACATCTTTGCTGCTCAAACAATTGATTTACGGCGGTATCTGCCTGATGGGCTTGTCCGGCTGCGCTACGTTTAAAACGCTGGATACGGATCTTCCGTTAAACGAGCGCCTATTTGTTTATAGCGGAACCCGCCTGGACTGGGCGGCCGTGACCGGCGACGAGATCGCGCTCAAAAAATACAAGATCGAACCGCCGGAATACCCGTTGGTCGATCTGCCGTTGAGCTTCGCTTTGGATTCGATGTTCTTGCCGCTGGCGGTTTGCGCGGAGATTTTTCACTGACGTTCAGCGAAGAAAACGCGGGTCCTCGGCGGGGCTGTGGATTTTAAGTCTCGTTGCCGTCCTTTTGCCATCGGCAAAACCACTCCGTTAATTCGTGCGTCTCGCCCAGACCTTGCAGACGGCGGTCGACGGCGTCCTGGTTGCCCCACACCACGTCGGACCAGGCGCCTTCGGCCACGCGGGACTCGATATCCTTGCAGTAAAGCCCCAGCCCGCGCTGAACGTAGAACCCATAGGTGCGGCAAGCAACCGGGCGATGGGCATAAACCCGGCAGCTTCCCGCCGAGCGGTCCAACAGCGGGCAGACGATGGGACGCACCGACTGCCCGGCGAGAGCGGCGATGTCCCGGCCGATCTCCCGAAGCAGCTCCGAAGGCAACGCGGCCAGCCCTTCCTTCAGCCATTCCCATTCCGCCGAAGTCAGCCGAGGCACTTCGGCAAGCCGCCGGCAACAGCCGTCGCAGCCCATGCGGCATAGCCAATCGCGGTGGTTATCCCGAATGGCCCGCACGCGCGTTTCAATATCGGCGTGGAGCTGGACGAGCGGGCTTATCTGGAGATCGGATGAAGTCATGTCAAAGTATTATAAAGCAAGCGAAAGTTTCTGTCGTTTAGCCTTTAACTTTGCTCAATGTGCTCCGGCCTGTCGGCTTATCGATTCCCTTGTCCCCAATTTCCCCTGGGCCGGGCTCTTGGTTCTTTCTTTGTTGCCGCTCTGATCACTTGCACGAGCGGCGCACTGGTGACCGAGGCATTATTGGCGTCGCCGCTGTACACGGCGGTGATGCTGTGGCTGCCGATTTTCAGGCGCGACGTCGAAAGCCTTGCCACTCCGCCGATCAGCGGGACGGAACCGAGGCTTTTCGTGCCTTTCAGAAACCGGACCGATCCTGTGGGACTGTTGCCGGTCACCGTTGCGGTAAAGGTCACCCGTTGCCCGCGCAGCGAGGGATTGGCGCTGGATTCAAGCGCGATGGGGCTGTCGATTAATCGAAAGAAGGTACCTCCTCCGTATTGGCCGCCGCTGGACGTAATACCATAAATGTTGCCGTCATTGCCCTTAAACAGACCAGCGCCCGGGTTGCCTCCGTTAGCTTGGCCGTCAAAATCGTAGACAATACTAAAATTATCGGAAGTGTCGAGCTTGAATATCGTCCCTGCGTCATTGCTGCCGCCACCCAAGGTGGTGCCGTAAAAATTGCCGTCGTCGGTCTGGATTAAGCCGTAAGAAGGGTTCGCACCGCCGCTGTCTCCATCAAAGTTGTGCAGTACGCTAAAATTCCCGGACAGGTCAAGTTTGAATACTTTTCCGAAACCCAGACTGCCTCCATGATATGTAGTACCGTACAGATTACTATCGCCGCCTTGGATCAGCCCGGCGGCATAACCATAACTGCCATCATCACCAAACGAGTAGAGGACGCTCATAATCCCGGACGAATCGAGCTTGATTACGGTCCCGTACCAGACGTAATTTCCTCCGAAAGTATTAATGCCATAGAAGCTACTAGTCAGTCACGAAGAAACACAAGGATACAGGCGAGCCAGTTTACGTCGTGCCTGTTGCGTCGTAAATCGCCAATTGACGGGCGTCGCCTTGGTGTTGCGCGGTAGGATATTGGCTTCGACCTCACGCCGGAGGCTCTCTGTGTCCGGTATCCGCTGTGATAAACACATGTTCGACAAGACGGCCAGTTCGATCTCAGCGATGTTTAGCCAACTGCCATGCTTGGGCGTGTAGTGGAACTCCAGCCGTCGCGCCAATTCACGGGCTTGCTCTGCTGGAAAGGCTTCATACAAAGACGCCATTTTATGGGTATTCAGATTGTCCAGCACCACCCGGATCACCGCCGCGTCCGGATAAAGTTCAGCGATATGCTTCATGCTGTGCGCGAATTCGATTTTGGTCCGCCGCGCGGTGATGTCCACCTGCCGAAAACCGCGTTTAGGTTCGCAGATCATCATCAAATCGCAGACGCCTTTCCGTTCATAGCCGGTGTCATAGCGGGCCGGTTGACCGGGCTCAGGCGGGAGAGGTTGGCGGACTTCCGCAATGAGTTGCTTCGGACTTTCGTCGAAACACACAACCGGGCGCAACGGATCGTAGGGTTCTTCATAAAGGTCCAGCACGTCTTCCATCGCCGCGACAAATTCAGCACTCACCTCGGGAATGCACCACTCTTGCTTCTGCCAGGGTTTGAGAGTGTTTTTTTAAAAGCTGACGGATGGTTTCATAGCTGCAACGGTCGGCATACGCTAATTCCACCACTTTGTCCGCCAACAACCGCAAGGTCCAGTGATCATGCCCTGTCGGCGCCTCACTACAAGCCAAGGCGATAATATGGGCGGCCTGCTTCTCCGTCAGTTTTGGGGCACGTCCTGGACGGGGGCGTTCTTTCAGGGCGGCTTCCGGGCCTTCTTCCACACACCGTTGGCGCGTCGTCAACACCATTGATTCCGAGACACCCAAAGCTTGGATAATGTCTTTATCCTGAATACCCGCTGCCGCTTTTAATAAAATTCGCGCGCGTGTCAGATGGCGTGCCGCGGCTTTTCCTTTGTTGATCATGGCTTCCAAGCCACGCTTTTCGTCTTCAGTCAGATTGACTTTGTATTTAAGAGCTGGCATTGCTTGACCTCAATCAGTAACCATCAATGCCACTATAGAGTGACTTACAAGCCCAATATATCCTTTTGATTTAAATTGACTGACTACTACCATCACTTCCCTGAAACATTCCTGATTTGATATATCCTCCCAAATTCGGCCAAAACTCTTGTAGAACGTTAAAATTCCCGGACGGATCGATTTTGAAAAATGTTCCGCCACCGTTACCGCCACCACCCGCAGTAGTCCCGTAAAAAAGGCCATCATGTCCCTGAATTAGATTGGTGGGACCTGAGCCGTCTGTAGAATCGAACGAATGCAGAATGCTGAAACTCCCCGACGGATCCAGTTTAAAAATCGTTCCGAAGCCGTTACTGCCGCCTCGTTCTGTAGTTCCGTAAAAACTAGCGTCCGTCCCCTGGATTAAATTAGACGGATTGGCGGAGGACAAATCTTCGGTTGCCTCAAATTCGTACAAGATATCGGTATTTCCGGCCGCGTCCAGTTTGAACAGCGTTCCGAAACCGATGCCTCCATCCCAAGTAGTTCCATAAAAATTGCCGTCACTGCCCTGGATCAGCTTGACCCCACTTCCCATGGCTTTATCGAAGGTATGCAGAAGGGTAAAATTTCCCGACCCATCGAGCTTGAACACCGTTCCTGTACTGTTGCTGCCTCCGTCATTCGTAGTCCCGTAGAAGCTGCCGTCATTCGCCTGAATTACGCCATAAGGCCATGCGCCGCGCTCATAGTCGAACTCATGCAGTACGCTGAAGTTCCCTGCCGAGTCAAGCTCAAAGACCGTTCCGAAACCACTAATGCCACCTGTCATAGTGGTGCCGTAAAAATGACCGTCCGGTCCTTGAGTTAGACTGGAAGGTGCTGAGTTGATCCCATAATCAAAAGAATGGAGGATGCTAAAATCCCCGGAGGCATCGAGCTTGTAAATCGTGCCGCCGTATCCGCCGTTGGTCGCACCATAGAAACTGCCGTCGCTGCCCTGGATTAACCCTGTATTAGGGTTGGCGACTCCGGTGGCCCCATCGAATTCGTAGCGGATGCTAAAGTCTCCTGACGGATCAAGCTTGAAGATCGTCCCATCGTCTTGAATACCTCCGGAACCGGTGGTGCCATAGAAACTGCCGTCACTTGCCTGAACCAATTCTGCATAAGGAAATGCGCCATCAGTTCCGTTGAACTCGTGTAGTACGCTGAAGTTCCCTGCCGAGTCAAGCCCAAAGACTGTTCCGAAACCGCTTATGCCACCGGTCATAGTGGTGCCATAGAAATAGCCGTCGCTGCCCTGAATCAGCGATGCATAGGGATTGGCGCCGCCGCCGTCTCCGTCGAACTCATGTATAACGATGAAATTTTTGGACGAGTTGATCTTAAACACGATTCCGGCATTGCTGCCGCCACCGGCATAAGTCGTGCCGTAGAAATAACCATCCCTAGCCAGTAGTAAGCCTGCATAGGGATTAGCCCCGCCGCCGGCTCCGTCGAATTCGTGCAGGACGCTAAAATTGCCGGATGAATCAATTTTGAAGACCGTTCCGGCACCATTGCTTCCTCCGTAATACGTAGTGCCATAATAATTACCTTCCGGATCCTCAATCAGCTTTCCGTAAGGGGTGCCTTCCCGTTTCCCCATGGACTGGATTAATTGAAATTCAACCGATGCCGCCGCAGTGTGTGATACAGACCAACCCAACAAGGTCAGCCAGGCCAGCAGCACAACAATAGAATTGCGGATAAAAAAATAAGTTTTCATGTTGACCTCGATTCACTGGTGGGTTTGTACCGTAATCGGATTGAGCTTTTATTGTTGTAACCCGACCTTCCCCATTGTTCTATCCATTCCATTCCGCCGCGCCTCGATGACGCGGCGGAACAGTCCGTAGCAGGAAACGCCGGCCCGGATCAACGGCCGACGCGAATCAATATTCTGCCGACGCTTTTACTGCCTCCAAAATAAGTCATGCCGTACAAATTGCCGGAGGCATCCTGAAGCAGCTTGCCGTAGGGCGATCCATCCAGCTTGCCCACCGACTGGATTAACTGAAATTCGGTGGCCGCCACGGCGCCGACCAGCAATAGCATGCCGAGCAGAACCAGCATGCTCAGCAGCCAGGTGACCATCACATGAATGAATTCAAATGATCTCATGCTCTCCCCCATGATTGATTATTTTTGGGTTCTTTTATCAGAATGTCCGTTCCTTAATCATTTAGTCGAAGGCATGCCTTCGAACCGGAAAGCCAAACCCGGCAAGTCCTCTCCCCGCATCGGACTTTTGTATGGTCCCTTCGCCTCTACCTGCTGAAGAGCCCCTCGCTTTTATCGATCGCGAACCGGGCCAATTCCAAAGTAATGGCCGGAAGAACCACCACGACGATAAACAGCAGAAACATGCCCAAGATGGCCATTCGCCAAATCGCTATTTGAATCGAGATCATGCGGCCTCCTCGACTAGGAACGAGGTTTGCCGACAACTCGCCGGTCAATACCTCAATGTAATAAATGTAATATTTGCTGGTTGTTCCATAGCCATTCGAATGGCTTGATGGATCATCCTGTCACATGGTTGACAATGAATTTCAACCACGGCAGCAGACTACCTGTCATAACCTTACAGATAGGTTACAGATTGGGATATTTTTATCGGAATGAGGACGAAGGATAAAAAGAAACCCAGCGCATCAAGGAGATGCGATGGGTATCCGTTAATGTTTAATTCAGCTATAAGCCAGGAACGCTTGAGACTGATTGTCAATTCCCCACGATCTTTGTCACAAAGGCCTCATAGCTCCCTCCGCCATCCACCTGCAACAGTTATCAGACAAATTCCCATCCAACTTCAGACCAGAAACGTAAACCTCATTTTATAATCTCCACAGTATGGCCTTTGCTCTGACTTATAGTGTTGTCTGAGGGAATTTTAGAGAAAAATGATCCCGTGATAAAAGACTCGCTCAAAGACGCAGGCGCATTTTTTTCATCCCATGAAACATTTTGTTTGAATGAACCATAGTCATAGTGATCCTTTCCGGAAGAAGAATAAGCCTGATCGATTAATGCTTCCGCATTAATATTAAATGTAACAGTATCGGAAAAGTCAGTGGTAGGAGACATTTCCCCCCAATAGAATCCCGTTATCGGGATCGATCCTGAAGCGGTAACCTTTTCTGGGAAGCTGCCCGCTTTCGATGCGTTAAATTCAATGGCTGTTGTCTCACCCCAAAAGTAATAAAAATAGCCTCCGTCAGAAATGTAACCGTTTATATAAGCGCCGCTTGAGCCGCCCTTAACCGACTTGCTCTTGGAAGCGTTTTCAAAAACTGATAAATGTAGCCAATAAGGAACCTCGTTTATTACTCCCGAAGATGAAGCATAGACAGCCGCGCCTTGGCCGGAAAAGACAGAGGTCTCCGCCACTGTGATGAAAGGAGAAAAAACAGCGATGGTCAGGCCCAAAGCGGCGAAAATGAATTTCATGGTTGTTTTCATAATGGTCACCCCTAAATCTTGTTTTTCAACTGATTACCAAAACATATCGATATCCACAATCAAAGCTCTAAGCCAACATTATTTGGTAATTTCCACACTATGAGATTTGCTCTTACCTACCTCACCAAAGGTATAACTGGCGGTGTCAGTATTGAGGGTGTCGAATCGGCTGGTGACGGATAAATCGTTAAAAACGGCAGGAGCGAAAGTTTGATTGTAATGAGCATTTTGCTTGAGTGTCCCATAGTCGGACTTGCGCGTTCCTGACCAATTAACCACCTGATCCGTCACTGCTTCCGCATCTACGCTAAACTGTACTGTATCCTCATAGGAATCGTAATCGCAAATAACATCATAACAGAAGGGATACCATGTTCCCGGAATTGATCCAGAAGCGGTAACCTTTTCTGGGAAGCCGCCTGTTTTTGTTGCGTTAAATTCAATAGTCGTTGTCTCCCCCCAAAAGTAATAAAAATAATCTTCATCAAAAATGTAACCCTCTATATAAGCGCCGCTTGAGCTGCCTTTGGCCGATTTGCTCTTAGAAGCATTTTCGAAAGCTCTAATTCTTATACTGTAATTGACACCGTCGGATACAGAAGCAGCTACATACGCTTCTTTACCTGAAAAAACGGAATTAGCTGCCCCTGCGATTAACGGCATAGAGATAGAGGCGATCATGCTGCAAGTGGCGCAAATAGATTTCATGGTTGTGTTCATGATTATCACTCCTCAACTTTATTTTCAACGGATAATAAGCAATTACGGCCGGCTACCAATTGTTAAGTGATAAGTAATATCCTGAGTCTCTCCCGCCCGGAAATGCAGCACGTGCTCGCCGGGATTGAGAGGCGGCAGCATTACCCAGAAGCCGTCGGAAACGATCGGGTAGCCGGTCAGGCCGTTCGGATCCAGGCCGAAGACGTTATCAACCGGGAAATTGGCCGTGAACACCGGCGATTGACTTCTTACGATCGGTGTGTCGGGATTGAAAATAATCGGTTGTCCATCCAAAGTCGCTTCGAGATCGCCTCCAATTGACGGCGGGAGAGTATCGTTTGCAAACTGTCGGTACTCGGTTTCGGTGTGCGGATCGTCCCAGGCAGAATTGATCCAGAAGGAGTTGACGATCGGAAACAAAATGTACTTCCCTTTGGGAACAATGCAGTTACGGTCGGCGGTGCCGCCGGTAAAAACGCCCGCCAGGAACCAGGCCGGACCTGTTTGATTCACATCACAAAAAGCCCCGGTAGTATCCAGCATGGGGTTAACCGAGGCCGGAATGGCAAGAGCCCACTGCCACCATTTGGCCGACCATTCTCCTACCGTCTTACCCAGAACGGTGGGCGTCGAGTACGCAAACGCTATCGAAGGTGCCATTAGGGCGCCGACAAGCAATCCTGCAAAGAGTTTGTGTGTGTTGGTGAAAAGATGTTTTTTGAACATGGTAGCCCCCTGTTTAGTCAATAGTTATCAACGCCTGACACCAAGTCTGGTCTGCCTGGCGCCGGTCGATTCTCTACGGCTTTTTCGCCAACCCTACGGGTCGAGGTTGATTGCTTTCAGCCGCAGAGGTAGGCTACCGGGTATAACCTTACAGATAGGTTACAGATTGGAAGATTTTTTTCAGTCAATGCTGGACGAACACCCACCGAAGGCGTTCATGGAAATCAGCAAGGTAGGGTACGCACCGCGTACCAGGAATTCGATCCCTCTGCCCGTTTTGAGAAGGTACGCGGTGCGTACCCTACTCGCTGTCGATCAGTTTTTGATAAAGATTTTGCGTTTCGGCGGTCGGGCTGATGCCCAGGTGGGTCAGCAGCACCCGGCGGCAGCGCTGATAGACGGCCAGCGCTTCGGCGCGCCGGCCCAGTTGAGCCTGGCAGATCATCAGCCGGCGGTAAAAGCTTTCCGCCGCCGGTTCGATTTCGACGACCCGATGGTAGCAATCGAGGGCGGCCGGCCAGTCTTCTTCCTGTTCCAGCAGCGAGCCGAGGCGCTCCGACAGTTTCAGAAAATGGCTGCGCAGGCGTTCCCGAAAGGCCAAGGCCCAGGCGGCGGTTTCGCCTTCCAGAAAATGCCCGCGGTAGCGGTTCAGGGCGGCTTGCAGCGTCTTCCTGTCGCCCTGTTCCGGAGCGTGGGCGATGCGGTCGAACGCCAAGGCGTCGACCCAGACCCAATGAGGATCGAGCGACAAGCGGCGGTCTTCCAGCCGAACCGAGTGGTCGTGTTTTAACAGCGTACGGAGGCGGTGCAGCGTGGTGTTCAGCGCCTGGTCGGCGGCATCGCCCAGCGCGTCCGGCCAGAGCAGGTCGGTCACCCGGCTCTGATGCACCGAGGAGCCGCCGAAAGCGCAGAGCAGCTTGATCAGCTCCAGCGGTTTGTTTTGCGCTTTCCGGGTCGAGCGGAGCGGCTGGCCGTCGCACTGGATTTCGAAGCGCCCCAGCGTATAAATGCGCACCGGCCACGGCCAGCGGTCCGACGCCGTGGCCGGATCGGGGGGCGGAAACCGGTAGCGGCGAATCATGAACTGCACCAGCTCTACCTCGATGCCGGCTTCGAGCGCGCGATGGTATAAGGGAGCCAAATAGGCCGGTCCGCCTAAATCGTAGAAAGGTCCGCCCATGGCGCGGCTCAACGCCAGGGCCTCGGCAAGACGGGCCAATCCGAGCGGTTCCTGCCCCGTTTGAAAAGCCTCGCTCGCTTCCGTTACCAGACAGAAATTTTCGAGCAGGCTGCTGTTCATGGCCCGGGCAATTGTTCTGGCCTGGTTCAGATGTTTCCACGCCGCCTCCGGCTGGCCCAGACGAAACAGTGCCCGCGCCTAAACGATGCGGCACCAGGCTTCGGGAAACGGCGTGCCGGATTTTTCCGTCATGGCAACGGCGGTGCGCCCTTGTTCGGCCGCCTCGGGCCAGTTGCCCCGCTGTCCGGCGATATTCGAACGCAGAAGATACAAGAATGAGCTATAGACATTGCTATGCTTCGGCCAACTGCCCCGGCTGGCATCCAAGACCGCTTCGGCTTGGGCGACGTCGCCACTGACCAGAAAAAATTGCACCAGGGAGGAATAAAACTGAAAATCCCATAAATGCAGACCGGTACGCTCCGCCATGGCCGTCGCCTTACCGACACACCCCCGTAAAGCTTCCGGATCGCCAAGACTTAGATGAAAAAATCCTTGCCCAAAAATCTGCCAAACGATGTAACAAAGAGGTGAAAGCGCAGGCGAATCCGAATAAGCATTCAGCCGATCGCTGATCAAGCGGATTTTATGAAAATCGCCTTGCCAGCCTGCATGGACGATAAGATAAGTACCCAACCCCATCGACTGGTCGAGACGATTAACCGGATCGAGCAAATCGGGAGCCCCTTCCTTCCAGTCCTGTACTAAGGAATCCTGAGGTCTGCGCATACAGACGGTACCAAAGGCGCCGGCGGTGCGCCGTTCGATGTCGGGGGAAGGATAGTCCGGAAACCGCCGCCGCAGCCGTTTGAACTCCTCGATCCAGGGATCTACTGGATAGAAGTCGTCGAATTCGTTGAAATAGCTTTCCATGAGGCCGGACCAGGAGGAATACAGCCCGGCCGCATCGTCCTGCTTGTCAAACGTGAAATAAGCCCGTTCGAACAGTTTTCGCGCCTCGACCGGGTTGAGCGGCGACCTCGCCATGCCTTGCCAGAACCGCAGCCAGGGATTCTCGTCAAACGCAGCCGGAAGGGTACCGATCCACTGATCCAGCGTCCGGTTCCGCCCCGCCGCGAGCAGCGAAGGGGCTTCCCGGAGGATCAGTCCGGCCAGGGCTTCCCAGGCTTCCGCTTCACCGTAGAGCATCGCGGCCCGGTCGGCCTGTCCCGCTTCGGCCAGCACGTCCCCTGCCCGCTGCTTCAACCGCCGCCATGCGTCCGGTTCGAACAGATCCCGTGCCCGGTCGAGTAAAAAGGCGCGGAATAGTCCGTGAAATTCATAGACCGGCTCGCCCTCCCCGCGCTGAACCACGAAACAGTTGCGCCGGTGCAGATCGGCCAGCACCGCCGCAACTTCCGATTCATCGGTCAATTGCTGTAGCTGAGGCAGCGCCATCACCGGCAACAAGGCGGCGCACGCCAAGCCGCTCCGCACTGCCAAAGAAAAATGCCCGAACAGCTCGTTGCTGAAGTAGTCGAACAGCAACTGCCGATTTTCGCTCTCTGCCTGCGCATCAGGGAAGTGTTCTTGCTGCTGGGCAAGCAAAAACATGAAGCCGGCGATCCAGCCCTGGGATTGCTTCAGCGCCTCAGCCACTCGTTCGTCCTCGAACGGGACGGCATGGTGCGATTGCCTTGCCTTCGCGAAGGCCCAGGCTTCTTCGGCGGTCAGATTGAGCTCGTCGCCGCGCAGGACCGCCAGATCGCCGTGCAAGCGGAGCCTCGCAAAGACCGGCGGCGGCTGCGTCCGGCTCAAAATCATCAGTCCGACGTCGGCAGGAAGCGACATGGCCAGGTCCCGGACCACCTCGTGCAGCAACCCCTCGGCGGGAACCTGCTCGTAATTGTCCAGGACGATCAGGGCCGGCCTTTTCAGCCGTTCGGCGATGGCTTCGGCGTACAGGCGGACGAAGGCGGTCAATCCCGGCAGATACTCCGGAGTCAACAGCGGCAGGGTTTGACGGCTGCGGGGCGCTATTTGTTCGAGGGCCTGCCGCCAATGGAGAAAGAAACCGGCAAGATCGGCATCGCCGGCGTCGAGCTGATACCAGAGATGATCGAGCGCATTCTCCGCCAGATAATGGCTGGCCAGCGTCGTCTTGCCGGAGCCTGGAGGTCCGACCAGCCAAAGGATGCGGCTATGCCGAAGCCGGTCAAGCCGTTGAAACAGGCGCGGACGCAAAACCGGATGGTTGGCCCCAGGCGAAACGAATTTGGTCGAGAGAAAAGTTCTGTTCGAAGTATGCTTCATGACTTTGGCTCAATAAGGTCGGTCCGGCTAGGACTGTTTAAAAATCCAGTTGAAAACCGCCGTAAACCGCAATACCGGGCATGTCGGTGCTGTAGATCTGCGCGATGCGGGTGTTCGTAAGATTCTCCCCGCGCAGATAGATCTCGGCTCGGCGCGTGACCGCATAACGGATCGAGGCGTTAATCTGAACCGAATCAGCCACTGGAAGCGTGTTGCCGGTATCGTTCCAGGTCGAACTGCGCACGACGGCCTCGGTCCACAAAGTCACCGGAAGTTGCGCCAGTTTCTGCTTTCCCCAAATCCGCGTGGTGTGGGGCGGCCGGAACGGCAGGCGTTTGTCGGTGGTTAAATCGCGGCTGTCGCTGTACGTGTAGCTGAGCCCCGTCTCCAGACGATCGGTCCAGGCGTATTGCGCATTCCATTCCATGCCTGCGACGTCGGCGTCGGCCACATTGATGGAGATGGGACCCCGGTATGGTTCATAAGCCAGTGTAATGAGGTCGTCGAAACGCTGGTAGAAACCGTTAACGGCAACCTGCATGCCGGTTACCGGACGCCATTCGATACCCAGGCTGCCGCTGGCCGAACGTTCGGGCGTCAAATGGGGGTTGCTGAAGAACAAAAACAGCAGTTCTGTGTAACTGGGCAGGCGGTAGCCGGTTCCGCCCGAAGCGCGCAACGTCAAACCGGGCTTCATGCGCCATGCCGCTGCGGCTTTGAATAAAGGGCGGTCGCCGTAGCGATCGAAATGCTCCATGCGCATGCCGACTTCTCCGCTGAGATTGCCGTACTGGCCTTGAGTATCGATAAAACCTGCGGCCAGCGTCCTTTCTTGATTAAAGCTTGCGGGTATCATCTGATTGAAGCCTAAAGATGACGAGGTTCCCTGTTCCTGCCGGGCCTCCCCTCCCCAGACGACATGCCATCGAATTTTCTTCCGGGTCTCTTCGACGAGGGTGTGTTGATTACGCCAGTTGGCTAAAAAAAGCCGGGTCAACATGGTGTTCTGCAAAGGGCCTGTATTCACATCCGTCGCCAATTGAGTAAAGCCCAGTTGCAAGCGGCTATTCCAATCGGACGATACCCGATAATTCAGGCTGCTCTGGGTCAGCCAGGTTTCTTCCTTGGCATGACTATGGCTGTCGTCCTGTAAAGCGATCCGGCCCTGATCGTCGATGCCGAATTTGTCGGTACCGATGCCGGAGTTCCGGTACAACATCGACCCCTGCCAGTTCAGACGCGCCGTGAGATCGGACGAAAAGCGCAGGATGCCCTGGGTAAAATGCGAAGGCTCGCGCTCCGGATTGCCGGCGGCATTGGCCAGATGGGCGCCGTCGAAGGCATCGCCCCGACTCAGCGTTGCGGTCAGCCGGCCTGCGTTTCCGGCAAGGCCGCCTTGCAGAGTTTCCCGAAGAATGCCGAAGCTGCCGCCTTCCACGGAAAGCCTGCCGCCAGTTTCCAGGCGTTCTTGAGTGTAAAGGCGAAGCGCTCCACCCAGGGACTGGAACGGATAATAGGCGGCTCCGGGTCCCCGTTCGATTTCCGCCCGCCCGATGGCCTCGACGGGCAAGGTATCCAGATTGAAAAATCCGGGAATCGACAGCAGCAATGGAACATCGTCCAGAGTGATTAGCCCCTGCCCTCCGGCGCCGCGTATGTATAACGATCCGACTTGTCCGAAACCTCCGATTTTGTTCGAAGTCAATCCGGAAAAGCCTTGCAGAACGTCGGTCATACTGCGTTCATGAGCGACGGCAAGTTCTTCTTCCTCCAGGATTTCGGGATCATTGACGAGCTGTTCCAGCGGTGCCGGAGCTGGAGTTACCGTCAAGGCAGGCAGATATTCCAGAGCGCTAGCCGTTCGAATGGGAACGTAAAAAATAATGCCGATCAGGAAAAATAGCCATGAATTTCTTGAAAACCAAGGCGTCCTCATAAATTACCCCAGCGAAAATTTATAATTATTGTAGTGCTGGCCGTTGTGATTCGGCACGGATACATCCGATTACCGCCTTTGCCTCCGGGCCTTTTCGCCTCAAGAAAAAGTATAGTAGCCAAACTGTAGCACCGGCAGTATATCAAGCGCTGAAGATATTGCCTATTCTTGGCCGAGAGTTGTACGGCTGAGAGAAAAGCTATCGGGAATATTGAGCAAATATGCAACTATTTTTTGAGGTGATCGTCAATCTTTATACATGGGTCCGTTTTTAAACGATCGGAAGCTCCGGTTGACCATCAGAAAAAACCGGGGAAATCATGCCGCTTCAATAAAGGGATGGATTGGGCAGATTCCTCCTCTCGGCATGACACGTTTCGGATAAAGTAACAGGTCTTTTTCAGATATTTTGGAGTATCAGAGTCCGGGGTTCATCATGCTCAATCAAATCAAATTGATTCTGAAATATTTTCTTGTCGGTATACTGGCGATCATTCCGGCAGTGATCGTTATTCAGGTTCTACTATTATTAGCAGTTCTTCTCAGGGGTTTTTATCGCTATATTTACGACTATTTCGACAGCACTTTTCTTACTCTTATGGCATTGACGAGTTTTTTTGCTGCCATTACTTATATCGGCTATCGCATCTCCAGGTTCGAACGGGTAAAAATGCTGCATCAGATAGAGCGATTGTTCAACAGCATTCCGATGATCCGGACGATTTACCGGATTAGCAAGAAACTGGCCAATCTGCTGGGCGGCAAGGAAAAGAGCATGGTCAAGGAAATCGTCATGATCGAGTATCCGAAAGAAGGCATATGGACGCCGGCCTATGTCACCAACAAGGCGGGCGACATGCTGATCGTCTACGTGCCTACCTCTCCCAATCCCACTTCGGGATTTACCGTCGCCGTGCATCGTTCGAAGGTCCGACCTTCGGTGATGGACCTGGAAGCGGTGACCAGTTTCATCGTCAGCGTCGGCGTTGATCTGAGTCAGAAAGAGGAATTCGAAAGGCTCGCCGATTTGAATCCGGCCGGCAATAAATAAAAAAGCCCGGCTTGGGGCCGGGCTTTTTTTGTCGAACAGATACGGCGTTTTCATTATCCGAAGATAAATTTCATGAGGTCCAGTGAAGTCAGGAAGGCTATTCCCAACTGTCCTCGCCGCTGTCCGAAACATCACCGTCATTATTTTTATCCCAATTGCGCACTCCGGTGTGGGTTAATTGAAGAAACCCGTCGCCGGCTTGGGCATTGATCGGCGTGGCTATCAACGTATAGGAACTGCCGTCCGCATCGTCAATGGTCAAATCGTAATACTTGGTCGCACCGTCGATCGGACTTTGCGCAGGATAGATCGAAGGAGAACCGGAGTCGCTGTTGCCCCCATCGCCGCAGGTATCGGAGCCTCCGGCTCCGGCGGCATTGCAATAGCTGTTGGTTTCGGTGTAGCGCCGTTCCATGGCGTTGGCCAATCCCAATAAAGCCACGGTGGCATCGGCTCTTCTGGATTTTTTCACATGATTGACATAGCTGGGATAGGCGATACCGGCAAGAATGCCCACGATGGCAACGGCTATCATCAGCTCGATCAAAGTAAAGCCTTTCATCTTTTGTAATGTCATTTTTTGTTTTCCTTTATCAGCGTAGCTGTCTCCAGGAGATGCGCTTGCCCGAGAGCACGCCTCCGCCACCACCGCCGCCGCTGTCGTCGGTAGGCGCCGATTCTTTCACCGTCATCATACCGCTGTTACTGCCGCTGGCGTATTTGCAATCCAGGCCTTTTTCGCAGGATATGATCGCCGGCGTTTTAATGATGCCCACGGTGGATTTCAAACCGGAAGCGGCTACCGGCGAACCATCCAATGAAACAAGATCGGCATCATTGACTCGGCCGTCTCCGTTCAGATCGAACGGCGTTCCGCCCAAGCGAGACCCGGTGTGCTGATCCAGTTCCATCAGCCAGCTCGTTCCTCCCGGAGAGCAGGTGGTGGTGATTGGAATCAGGGTGGTAAAGATCACCCGGTCGTTGCGCAGCACCGGCGTGCTGACGGCACGTTCGCCTTGGCCTACGCCTCCCGGCGGGACTAGATCCAGAAACCATCCTTTCCTATGAGTATTGGCGGTGCACGGCGCGGTTGTAGTGCTGGGAACCGTGCCGTCATAGCTCACTTCGCATTGAGAAGTCACACGGATATCGCCGGAAGTCGTACTTCCGTCGGAAAGGGTAATGGTACCCGTGCTGCCTTCGAATTCAATGGCTTGCTCCTGGAGCTGACTGCGCCCTGAAACCACACCGTTGCAGCCGTCGGAGCTGGTTTTATCGCAAACGTCCCAGATCGCGTAAAAAGACTGGATCTGGGGATTCGCCGGGACGACATTGTCGTTTGTTTGAAAATATGCGCCGGTTCCGAAATAGATCATGACGCCCGAGGTCTGCCCGGTCCCCTTCGCCTTGCTGACCGCCGGTTTGGCGGTAATCGGCTGCCTTTCGGGAGGCGTTGCATTATCTTCGGCGATGAACAAAGGCTGTCCGCCGTATGCGACGCCCCAATCGGACACCAGATTGCTGCTCACATCGAATTTCCATAGATTGCCGTTGAGATCGCCCGCATAGATATAGTCAACGATATAGTCCTCGTCAGTATCGATGGCTACCGGGCTGGAAAGACCGTTGCTGCCGCCGGTTGCCGCCGTGATCTTCTTGATCAGGGTGCCGGTTTTGATGTCGAAAATATACAGGACGGCATTGCCTGTCGTGCTGTGATAACCGTTGGCGACAATGGCCGCCCATTGGCCGTTGGCCATGCGCACGACGCTGGCTTGGGTCATGGTATAACCCAAATCGGCATCTTCCCGGCTGGAATATTCCCATAGCACCTTATTCGCATCAAACTGATCCGGGTCGGTGATATCCAGGGCAAAGACACTTCGGCCTCCTGTGCCCGAAGCCATCCCCGTCGGCCCCGAGACCGCGGTTGTGCTGCCTGCGCCCATGCTGCCGACCAACACGGTATGCCAGGCTCCGTCATAATACACATCGCCTGCTTGCGGAGAGCCGTCGACAAGGTATTTATGCGTATAATTGGGATTCGTTAGCGTAGTCATCTCGGCAGAGATCGCGGCATTGGGAACAAAAGCGAAAATCTCCTTGCCGCCTTCGGCAGTCAGCCCCGCATCGAAGCCGTGCAGCATGCCGTCGTTTGCCCCGATATAAATCATAGACCTGCGGGAAACGCCGATAAAGGCCGAGTAACTCGAACCTTCCGCGCCGGGAAGAGCCCGGTAGCCTTTATCTTCCTGGGATATGTACAGAGGATCGGAGTTGACTATGTCTCCCAAGGAATTCGTGCGATTGCGGTATTCGCCGCCATTCGCCACGGTATCGTCGTTGGAGCCGCGCAGATAATCGAGAACCGGACTGCTTGACGATGCGGCATGCGCGGAATCCAGGACCGTCTTTTGGGTATTGTTCAAATGACTCCAGAGAAACTCGATTCCTTTGCCGGAAGTCGCGGCTTGAGGATTATAAGTATAAATATCGCGAGCTATCGCCGGAGGAATACCGGTCGCGGAATCCCATTGCTCGCTGCCGATATCGCCGGCGTCGATTTTGCCGTTGCCGTTGACGTCCTCTCCCGAATCCAGTTCGCCATTGCCGTTGGTGTCTTCGGTCGTCAACCTGAACGCAAGAATATGGCCGCCCCAGTCGGTACTGTTGAAAGTCGCCTGATAAATCAGCGTGTCGGTTTGAAACTGCGTGGAATTGGTGGCCACCGACGAGGACGAAGCCGACTGTTCGGTAATGGTGTTGAACGCGCTGACAAGGCTGGCGCTGAGCTCCGAGGCGCTGCCGGCAAAATAGAATTTGCCGCCGCCCTGAACGGCAGCGTCCTTGAGCAGCGGATTGACGCCGGGAAGCGTGGGATTGATCGCATCGTCGGCCATACCGATCGTGTAGGTCGTGACGTTGTTTTTCAACCCGTTCGTTTTGGTCAGGTCCGGCCTCAGATCCATCTCGTAGAGGGCTTGCGTGACATCGTCGAAATAGTCGGTGCCGTTGCTCGACTCGTAGGTGTAACCCGGCTTTTTGTCGTACGACCCGCACGCCGGCGAAGCGCTAATACAATCCCCGTCGTAATCCTGAAGATAAGTGCTGATGGTTTTATCCTGAGTCGGCTGACCGTCGGTGATCATTACGGAAAAGCTTTTCTGGCAACTGTATTCAATGGGCGGCGTGGAATAGGTAGGTTCGCCTGCAATGGTGGTCCGGCCGGTCCAGTTAGTGCCGTCATCGAGATTTTTCGGAAAAACGGAACTGACCGATTGCGAGGATTCATTGCTTTGATCCGGATGCAAGGTCAGGCTGCCCGTATAGCCGGTCGCGAAATAACGGCCGATGTCTGCCGCAGTTTCCGCCAGTGGGGTCCAACTGGTGGCGGTCAAGGCACTGATTCGGTTTTTGATATTGCTTTTTTTAGTATCGGTCAGGTCGTCTATGACTTCTAACAGCTTGCCGCCTTTGGTGTCGTCAGGGCTGGAAGTAGTCACGCCGAATGTAGCCAAACCAAGGCGAACGTCATCGTTGAGCGAATCAACCAGCGAAGCCGCTGCGTCTTTGGCGATTTGAAGCCGGGTTTGAGTGGTTCCTTTTTTGACCAGCTCGTTATTGTAGTACCAGTTGAGATAATTGGCCCGCTCGGCATCGGTATCGGCGTCGGCAGGCACGGAAACGCCGGAAACCGTATAGGCTAAATTATCGGCAAAACACAGAGTCCCTGTTGTTTTGTCACTTCCGCTGCCGGTTACGTTACCGAAAAAATCGGTCGGAATCGTGGCATTGTAGGTTTTCGGCGTTGCTACGGTTACTGTGCACTGGCTTTTCTTCTTACTCCAGTTACCTCCGGCCGCTTCGCACTTTGTTTTGGTATTGAGGGAAGAATCGACTTTTGAAGTGGGAGTAGTGGCCGCCAGAGCATTCGTATTGCAATTGACGGTTGATAAATAATGTATTGCCGGATCGTAAGCCGTTCCCTCGGCAGTGATCGTCACGTTTTCCTTCATCGACCCGGAATTGTCCACCATCAGCAGGACGTTGGGTTTTACCGTCGTGGTCAGAAACAGCGGCGTTTGCGCCACCGTGCCCGCTTCCGCGAGGGTATTGGAGAACAGCAAACACAGCGTAAGAGTAAGGATCGGAGAACCGGAATCGGATTGGCAGTTTCTATGGGTATGTTTCATACGGTCTCCACGATGTGATCAGTTTTTACGGCTTTAGGCTTCGCAGTATAAAAGACGAAATATGTCAAAGTTAAAATAACGTCTTCATGGGTTATGAGCCGGTTGGTTAGTCGATTAACGATGACTGAAGCGTGTGTTCACGGCGTTTCAATGATCGACTGAACCATGACGATCGAATTGATCGAACCGCCCGTGGCTCGTGCGGTAATTCGGTAACGCTTGCCGCACGAGGCGGCGCAAGGCCCCATATACTCGATGATGTAACGGGGATGGTCGCTCAAAGCCGTCAGATCGATCGTGCCGGCATTATCATCATTATCGAATTTGACGAATTTGCCGTTGGTGGTCCAGGTTGCCGAGTTATCCCAAACCGGAGTGGTTTCCTTGGTGCCGTCGCAATTCTGGTCTAACGGCAAATAATAACCGTCGGGATTCGTGCCGGGACAGGTGATTATGGGCGTGGCTGTGGCGGCAGCTATCTCGCCGGCAACCAGGGCCGATTCCGCAGCCTGAAAAGCCAGGTTGCGGTCGCGCATGTTGCCGGCCATTTTTTCTTCCAAAGACGTTACCGACATGCCTGTGGTGCCGATCAAGGTCAGCAGCAACAGCATGATCAGGCTGATGGCCAGAACCGCGCCGGATTGTTTTTTCGCGAAAACACAGCCGAATTTCATAAGCCGCGGCTCCCTTACAAAAGACGGTTGCGCACGGCAATCGTCGTGGTGAATACCCGCCGGAGCCTGCGGTCGTCCGGGGTTGTCCATGCATTGTTATAGAAATAAGCCTGGGGCTCCGACGCCAGATTATCGTCGATGGTGCGCACTAAAAGACTCAAGCGGATACTGACCACTTTGGCCATATCGGTCACCTGATCGGCCGTCGTATAATAATTCGGCGTCCCGTCCGGAGTCGCATCGGTATCCTCTCCATATAAAATCTGCATCTGTTCGATGCCTTCGACAAGTTCATCAGCATTTTCAGAGTTGATACGACGATAAAGAGAAGGCTGACCATCTCTCAATCGAACGTAATAGCTGACGGTCGCAATCGGATAGACCTGTCCGTCCGCATAACTGCGGCTTAACGGCTGGGTCGCATTGCCGGGCGTGCCGGGGCTCGCGTTATGTGCCAGGGCGGTTCCGGTGATGGCGGTAATTTGAAAGGCATCGCTGCCTTCGCAGGTGGAAGCCACCACCAGATCGTTCGTGCTCAAACCCGTGGTGCTGGCCAGCGTCAGATCGTCGCTGCCGCTGGCATGCGCCGTGACCAGATAGCTATCGTCGGTGGCTCTGCGAATCGTAATCACATCCGATCCGCCCACCAGCGGCCCGGTGATTTCCGTTACCATGGACGGAGACCAGACCGCCGGGCTATCGCCGGGATCCGAAGTGGCTTCGAAGCCCTGCAGCGAGGTATTGAAGTTGTTATTAAATTCTGTAGGCGAATTCAGATTATTGGTAATGGCCGTCTGGCTGTTGCAGCCTCTGAATCCCGCCATGCGAATATCCTGCCCGATCAGATCCATCGCAAACCGGGCATTTTCCTGCATCCGGGAGAGCCCTTCGGCCATCCGGTAAGACTGCTTGGTGCCGAGAAATATCTGCAGGACGCCGCCCAATAAAAACGCGCCGATCAGCAAGGCGATCAGCAATTCGATCAGAGTCATTCCCGCTTGACGGTTTGGGTTCTTGATGCGTTCGATTGAACGCCTGCAAGTCGGAAAGCTTCCGAGTCGGCTTCCTGTTCCGGCAACGGTCTCCCTGAATTTTGCAGCGCTCATATTTGAAAACTCATCTGGAAATTGGGATCGTCGCCGTCCCGGTTATCGTCCCAAGTGATCGTCACCGTAAACGTCCGGGTAGCGGCAACGACCGTTACCGATCCTTCTCCGGAAGGCAATGCGGCAAGCGCCTGGTTCCACTCGTAAAGGTCGTTTTCCGCCATGTCGGCCGTGGTGCAGGTGGACGATACCGAAAGGCAATCGGACTGATCGCCGGCGTCTTCCAGATGCATTGTGGTATAAGTGCTGGCCGCCAACTTGTTGGCGTCGTCGAGGTTGGCCCGGATCCGGTCCGCGATATCGTAGGCAAGCTGGGTCGCCAGGCTCCGGTGATAAGCGCTTTGGTTGTTTTTGAGGACAGTCGTCTGCATTCCGGCCAGACCCAACAGGCCGACCGATAAAATGACCATCGCGATCAGTATTTCGATTAAGGTGAATCCCGAGGCTCTGTTCATGGCGAATCTGTAGCTGATCGAAGTTATGGGCACGACGGAGCCGTTCCTACGGAAACTCGGGCCCGGCCGGTCGAGCTTATCTTGATTTCGCGGGATAGACTGGTGTCCGTGCCTTGGCATAACGTGAAGATATCCACTTGGGAGCTGTTTATACTCAATCCGCTCGCCGCATAGGCGGCATAATTTTTATACGTACTGTTTCCTGTACGGAGCGTGGAGCCGGCTAATGCCGGATAGGTTTTTAGCAGGCAATCTTCGCTCGGAGAGCCGTCGGCATTGGTTTCGCACGGATTGGCGTCGAAGTCGTCGCTGAAGGTCTCGTTGGCATCGCTATCGACGAACACATCCCATCCATCTTCCCAAGCTCCGCTGGTCGATCCTTTCCGCTGGACGGTCACCTGAACGCCCCGCTTGATCGCCTCGCTACGGGCCAGATTGAGTGCGGCCATGAATTCATTGGCCTGCGTGGTCAACCGGTTGCTTTTGATGGCTTCGATAAAGCTGGGGATTGCCACGGCCATCAGTATGCCGGCAAGACTGACGGTAACGATCAGTTCGATCAGAGTAAATCCGGAATTTTTAGCCGACTGATTTTGCATGGAATAAATTTAACGACAAAGAGAATGCCCCTTTTCAGGGATCGGTTTACCACCTCGTGATTGAGATATTAGTATAGTTAGTTAATGCGGTTTGTGAAGAAACCCACAAAATCGTGATAATTTGCTAAAGAACCGTGTTAATTGGTTTTTTTCGATTCAGGAGTATGAAAAAACCGGTGAGCTGTTTGCCGAAATTCCGGGTTTTCGTTTTTAACGAAATGAATTGCCTTGGCTAAAAACTTGCGCTTGTCAGGTTTCTCCGGACGGTTTGGGATGAGGCTCTTAAGTCTTATAGGTCAAACAACCAAGATAAGCCGCCTTTTTCTTTAGCCCTATCCTGTTTCCTGGCTCGAATCCGCTTGTTGTCTGGGGAATGAGGTCTTGGCCTTGCTTAACGACATTGCCCCATGCTCTGCACGGGAACGCATTCATCCAGCCGGGCATGCGCCATGAGTGAATGAATGCCTTTAGATACGCCCTAGCCGCAACAGGCGCCACGCATACGAGAGTGATGCGAGGCGGCGAATTAAATACTGGTAAAACCATTGGCACAACCGAAAAGAATGATTTTCGGTCGGGCCGTATTTCATATCATTTGCCGGGATAACTGTTAAAAACCCGGAAGTGGTTTTCTTTGTCGAAACTCATGACGTCGTAAGGATCCTGTCTGCCGCCCATTTCCATGCCGGGGCTGCCGGTAACCATGCTCGGAACGGCCAGTCCCGTGACTTTGGGTTTGGATTTCAATAGCGTGTCAATGTCATCGGCGGGGACGTGCCCTTCGATCACATAGCCGTCCACGATGGCCGTGTGGCAGGAAGCCATTTCTTTCGGTACGCCGTATTTATTTTTTATCGACTCCATGTCGTCGGTAACAATATCTTTTACATTGAAATGATGTTGTTTGAGATGATCGATCCACTTTCCGCAGCAACCGCAAGTCGGGCTTCTATACACGGTGACGTCCACGGCTTTTTCCGAGGCGGCGCTTTCCGCTTTCAGTCCGAAACTCAGCATCAGCAATCCAGTAAGAATCAATAGTTTTAAGCTATTCATAAAGCGGTCTCATTTTTGAATGAATCGAAATTAGTTGTTTTTTCAAGGTATGCGAAGAGCAAGCCCGGAAAGGCGGTTGAGCCGATCTAAAACCGCCCTCAATCGGTGCGTTTCCTCTTCCAACATAACATGGAACAGACACGCCTACAGCGATAGGGTTCCGTCCCGATTACCGATGATCGACTGCCGTTTGCCGGCCGATCAGGAAGGATGATAGACGGGGCTGTAGTCGTGAACGGCATCCACCATTGCCTTGACATGATCGGGATTCACGTCGGGCAGGATACCGTGACCTAAATTAAACACGTGGCCGGATCCTGAACCGTATCTTTCCAGAATGGCTTTTACTTTTTCAACAATGATGTCCGGGCGTGCATACAGCGCCACGGGATCCATATTTCCCTGGAAGGCGACGCGATGCCCTACTCGGGCGCGGGCTTGCCGCAGGTCGGTCTGCCAGTCCAGACCCAGGGCATCATAGCCTGTTTCGGCCATGGCTTCCAGCCACTGCCCGCCCCCTTTGGTGAACAGGACGGTCGGAATCCTGTGCCCGTCGGCTTCCGTAATCAACTGCGAGCGGACCTGAGCGGCGTAACGGAGAGAAAATTCGAGATAATCCTCGGTCGTCAACATCCCGCCCCAGGTATCGAACAGCATCACCGCCTGGGCGCCGGCGGCGATCTGGGCGTTCAAATAAGCCGAAACAGAGGCCGCCAATTTCTCGAGCATGGCGTGCATGAGTTTCGGTTGCTCGTACATGAGCGCTTTTATCTTTTGGAAATTCTTGCTGCTGCCGCCTTCGACCATGTACGTCGCGAGAGTCCACGGGCTTCCGGAGAAACCGATCAGCGGCACGCTGCCGTGCAATTCCTGCCTGATCAGCCGAACGGCATCGATGACGTAGCGCAATTCGGTTTCAGGGTCGGGAATCGGCAAGCGTTCGATATCGGACGCGGTTCTTACCGGACGGCTGAATTTGGGCCCTTCCCCTTCGGTAAAATGCAGCCCGAGGCCCATGGCATCGGGAATGGTCAAAATATCGGAAAACAGGATGGCGGCATCGAAATCGAAGCGCCTCAGAGGCTGCAAAGTCACTTCGCAAGCCAGTTCCGGAGTGGTGCACAAATTTAGGAAACTGCCGGCTTCTTCCCGGACTTTACGGTATTCGGGCAAATATCTGCCGGCCTGCCGCATCATCCACACCGGCGTTCGATCCACCGGCTGTTTTAACAAGGCTTTGAGAAGGCGGTCATTTTTTAATGGTGTCATGAGCGATACGATTTCTGCATTGATAAGGTTTCGAGACCCGGTTTTGAACAGGCGCGTGTGTTGCGGAATTTTCCATTTCGGCTATCGAGACTTGGGTAGGCTATCTGTGCCGGACAGGAGGCCGAATTCTTTCCGAATCGCGCCCATTTTTCTTGTCATGGCTTTTTGAAATTCGGCCGGTAATGTTTTCCTGGCTTTATTCGCCGATTCGGCATCTGTAAACGAGCCGTACAGCAATACGAATTTCTCCTTGTTCTGAATCATTCTCCTGACGTATCTGAAATTCCGCTGTAGAGAAGGATATTTTTTCATTACGTCCAGAATCGATTGCCGCCTGGACAGGACCATCAACTGCAACGTGTAGCGATCCTGCGGTTGGGATGAAAGCCAATCGGAAGCATCCTTATCGGCTGACGAATCGTCCTCGCCGGCTTCGGCAGGAACGGCTTCCTGGACAGGTTGTGATTCAGCGGGTTTTAATTCCTGGGCCGGCGGCATCGATGCTTCAGTCATCTCGGAATTTTCAGGAGCGGGTTGACTCGCCGCCTCCGGTTTTAAATGCGTATTTGAGTCCGGTGCAACCTCATCTTTGGGCGTGGCGGCGGGTTTGGGAGGCACATCCGGCAAAGCCGCACCGTTTGCCTGATTCGCTTTGCTGCTACCGAATTGTAAAGCACTGTTCGGCTGCGTACCCGCAGGCTCCAGCTTCGGAAAGGTCAGATAAGGAAGTTTGAAATCAACGGCGGGAGAGGTTGCCTTGGAATTCTTCGGCAAAGCGGCTTCCGGACTCGGCTGTGCCGCATCCGGAACAGCCTGTCTGGATGAAAACCATTGGACCGCCAGGGCGACTACGACAAGGACGGCGACCGACGTTATCAGTATGGCGGAAGAATGATCGGTTCGCTTACGCGGAGGCGGAGCCGAATATCCGGCGATAATCCGGGCGGGTATGCCGTGCGTCTGCCGAAAGATAAGCGAAATCCGGCTATCGGTTAAGGTTTCCGCGGCTATTCCGAACGCCCTTTTGGCCGACAGATGCAGCAAAAATTCGCCGCATTGCTTTTCAGTCAATGGCGGCAGTTCGACGATGTGGCACTCTTCAATCCGTTGATCCGATCGATATTTCAGATGCAGTTGATCGTGAGTCAAGGCCAGGATCACTCTTATTTGAGGGTTTTTTTCGGCGTAATGAAGAACTACCGTGATCAACCCGGGGGCCAGAGCTCCGGCCTCGTCGATGATTAAAACTTTTTTTTGACGCGGAACGCTCCTTTCGGCAGCGCTTGGTATGTTTCCTGTGAGTTTTCCGCGCGGTTCCGGAATGAACGATTTGTCCAGATGTTGTCGTATCTCGTCCAGGCTCAGTTCCGGAGCGCCCTCGACCAGACAAAACGAACAACCAGCAATTTCATGCTCTTGGAGTATCTGCAAAAGCTTACTTTTGCCGACGCCTTCCGGACCGCAAAGCAAAATGGAATCGGCCGAGTTGGAGATCAGGTGAATCAATAGATCCAGTACCTGCGCGCGCTCCGGAGTCAGCAAAAATTGAGCCGGCGCCCCGACCTGGTTATTCCATGACGACTGAACCCGAGCGGAGGTATCAATTTCTGCCATAGATGCCGAGAGTCATTTCCAACAGGTTTGGATCGACATAGATCGGCAACGTCGCTAGACCGATCTTCTCCAGCAGAATCAGCCGGATGTTGCCGTCCAGATTCTTTTTGTCCACGGCCATCAATTCAAGGAATTGCCCGGGGCTTAACGATTCCGGCGGTTTGACCGGCAATCGCGCAGCCAGGATCAATCGAACGATTCGTTCTACATTCTCGTCATTCAGCCAGCCTTTTCTTCTGGACAGATCGGCGGCCTGACACATTCCGATGGCCACGGCCTCGCCGTGCAGATAGGCGCCGTAACCGGTGCCGGTTTCTATCGCGTGGCCGAAAGTATGGCCTAAATTCAGGGTTGCCCGGACGCCCGACTCGGTCTCGTCCTCAGCGACAATTTCGGCTTTGTTCCGGCAGGAGCGTTCGATGGCGAAAGCCAAAGCTTCCTTGTCTCTTGCCAGCAAGGCGCCGACGTTCTGCTCCAGCCAGTCGAAAAAGGCCTCGTCCCGGATCAATCCGTATTTTATGACTTCCGCCAGTCCGGCCGATAGTTGACGGTCGTCAAGCGAATCCAGTACGTCGGCATCGGCAATGACGCATTGGGGCTGATAAAACGCGCCGATCATGTTTTTCCCTAAAGGATGATTCACTCCGGTTTTACCGCCGACCGAGGAATCCACCTGCGCCAGCAAGGTCGTCGGAATTTGAATGAAAGGAATGCCTCGTTGATAACAGGCAGCGGCAAACCCGCCCATGTCGCCGATCACGCCTCCGCCCAAGGCGATCAAAGTGGCGTTTCGGCTAAATTTACAGGACAGCAATTTATCAAAAATGCGGCTGATAAACTCCAGCGTTTTAAACTGTTCTCCATCCGGCAGGATCACGGTTTCGACCGTATAATCCTGTAAATTCGCCAGAACGGCATTTAGATACAAGGGGGCGACCGTCTCGTTGGTCACCACCAGAACTTGTCTGGATCTGATATGGCGCCGGTACAGATCGGGTTGCGCCAATAATTTGGAACCGATATAAATCGGGTAGCTCCGATCACCTAACTCTACTTGCAGTATTTTCATTTTATCAGTGATTTCTTGCTTTAAATTGTTCCAGAATGCGATTGACGACCGCCTTGCTCGGCATGACGCCGGTATCTATTTTAAAGTCCGCGCAGGATAAATAAAGAGGTTCGCGCTCTTTGAACAAACTTTCCAGGCGTTCTTTCGGATTATCGGTTTTCAGCAGCGGCCGCTGTGTGTCCCGGCGCGTCCTTTCCAGAATTCTTGCTATCGAACATTGCAGATAAACGACAAATCCGTTTTCATGTAATAATCTGCGATTTTCCTCGAGCAAAATGGCGCCGCCGCCGGTAGCCAGGACGATGCCGCGCATTTGGGTCAACTGGCGAATCATTTTTTGTTCTCTTTCTCTGAAGCCGGCTTCGCCTTCAAATTCGAAAATGGTGGGAATGTCGACGCCGGTGCTCTCTTCAATGGCTTTATCGCTATCGTAAAAAGGCCATTTGAGCGATTTGGCCAATTGTTTTCCTATCGTCGTTTTCCCGGCTCCCATCAGGCCGATAAGATAAATGTTCTCCGAGTGCTTCATGCATTGTTCAATGTCAAATTGTAGGCATTAAAAAGGGGGCATTATGCCCCCTTTTCGTTCCAAGTTGAAGCGATCAATTGGTAGTTAAATTTTCCTTGACGATTTTCGGGGTAACGAATACCAGCAATTCCTGTTTATCGTCCTGTTTAATCGTTCTTTTAAAGAGAAACCCGATCCCCGGAAGATCGGCAAAGAAAGGAACTTTATTGACGGTATCGAACACGGTGCCTTTGTATATTCCGCCCAGCACCACAGTTTCTCCGTCGTTGACCAGCACGTTGGTTTTAACGTTGTTCGTGTCGATTCCAGGCTGCCCATTGACTACCAATTGCCCCACGTCATCCCTGGTAAGTTCCAGGTCCATGTTGATGCTGCCGCTGGGCGTGATCTGCGGAGTCACGTCCAACGTCAGCAGGGCATCGATAAACTGGGTATTGGTACCCGTATTGTTGCTGCTGGACTGGTAAGGGATTGAAGTACCCTGACTGATGGTCGCCTGACAACGGTCCGTAGTCATCACTCTCGGGTTGGAAAGCAGTTGGGCCTTGTCTTCATCCTGTAAAGCGGACAGTTCGAGATTCAGGACATAATCGGCGCCTCTCGCCAGCGTCATGCCCAGAGCGCCGTAGGGATTGGACGCGGCCAGATCCACCAGGGTATCGGTTACCGAAAGATCGCCGTTGCCGGGGTCGGAAGCCGGATCGGGTCCGCCCACGCCAAATTGTTTGCCCGAACTCATGGTGGCCACTTTCGCCACGCCGAATCTGACGCCCAAGGTCCTGGCATAATTGGTGGAAGCGATGACGATTCTCGACTCGATCATGACCTGCTTGACCGGCACGTCCAACTTGCGAATCAACTTTTTGATTTCTTCAAGGCGCTTGGGCGTTTCGCGGACGATGAGCGTATTGGTCCTTGCATCGACCACGGCGGTACCGCGCGGCGACAGCAGCATAAAGGAATCTTCGGCCATTTGTTTCGCCGCAGCGGCGCCGCCGACACCGCCAGCTCCGCCCATGCCCATGGCGCTGCCATAAGCCCCGCCTTGAGCACCTCCCATACCGGGCTGTATCGTTCTCTGGTTGAGGCTTTGCGTGCTGGCCTGGGACGATGCCGACGATCCGCGGTTTTTATTGTACAACCCGCACTGGCCGATGGCGCCGGAATCGAATCCTCTGAGCATGTTTCTGAAGTTTTCCGCTCTGGCATAATTGATCTTGAGATATTCGGTATGCAGAGGATCCAGGCGCTCGACCACATTTTGGGTTTCCCTTTGTTTTTCCTTGTATTCCTTGATTTTTCCGACAGGCGCCACCAAAGTGACGTTGCCGGTCTCGTATTTTTCCAGTCCCTTGGTCATCATGATAAAGTCCAGCGCCTCATCCCAGGGAACATCGTCCAGCTTTATCGTTACTTTTCCGGTCACATCATCCCCGGCCACGACGTTTTGTCCGGTGAATTCGGCCAGCACCGCGATAACGCTGCGGATATCGATGTCCTGAAAATTCAACGACAAACGGTCACCCGTGTATTTTTCACGTTGGGCCTGAATCGCTTCCTTCTCGGCAGGAGTTAAAGGCCGGAACTCGACCGTCAATAATCCTTCCGATTGAAACAACGAGTAATCATAAAGATTGTTTTGCAAAGCCACGTTGATGGTCGTTTCTTTTGACGTGGAGCTGGCGTCGATGTATTTAACCGGCGTGGCAAACTCGGAAACGTCCAGCCGTTTAGTCAAATTTTCAGGCAGACGAGTGTTCAAGAAACTGATCACGACCATGCCGCCTTCTTCCCTGGAATTCACGACGGTATTAGGATTGGCCAAAGAAACCAGAATCCGCCCTTCACCGTTTTCGCCGCGCTTGAAGTCCAATCCTTTAATGGATTGCCGAAATAATGATTCGGAAGCAGGAAAAGCCGGGGCGGGCACCCTTCTGTCCACGACCGGAGCCGAATCGACCGGAGGAGTTGCCGCTTTGCTGCTCAGAGTCAGCAGGATTTTATTGCCGGATGCTTTCGTTTCAAACGGCACGGATTCGAGTAGATTGACCACAACCCGCACTCTGTCCGCCGCTTCTGCGACATAAAGGCTGCTGGCGCTGCCCTGATTGATAGTGAAAGTTTTTTTATCCAGGGCACTTTTTACCCCCGGAAAATCCATGGCGATTCTTGCCGGATTATCGGTATGGAACACTTTGGGTTCTATGGCAGGACCTGTCATTTCCAATTGTATTTGCAATTTGTCTCCGGCAACGGAGGCGATTTCGACCGAAGAAATCGCCAGATCGGCCGCTTTAACAGAGGCAAGAGGAAATAAAGACAGATAGACGCTGCCCATCAGGTACAACCAGAAAAACGGAACTTTGTTATTCATCATGATGCCGACTCGTTTATTACACATTTTCTTTCCTCAAATCATTCTGTCAAAGCCAATGATTGCTGCTGTTCGCGCCATTTTCCGGGTTTGTCCGAAATCATTTCCATAATTTCAATTTTGTCGCCGACGATCCGTATTATTTTGCCGTAGTTCTTGCCCAGATAATTGCCGACCTGGACGCGGTAAATGGTGCCGTCACTCGCTTTTACCAATCCCCATAAAGTGCCCTGCATGTTAACCGTTCCGACCATTCTCAAACTGTCCAGAGGATAAGCTTCCAACTCCTCTTTGGGCCTGGAAGTATCCGGCCTGAGACCCGTGCCTTCCACGTTCTCACCGTTTTCGGCCTGTTCGGCTTGCTCCAGAGGCGCAAACGGATCGCGCAATCCTTCCGGTTTGAAAACGAAAGGCTCCACGATTTTGATTTCAGGCAACGGTTCAATCGGACCTTTCGGCTTTGCTTGTTCGGTTTTGATGAAGGTTTCCAGATCCGAAAAATCATCGTTTCCGCATCCCGTCAACATCAAAGCAATGAACACGTTCGTAAATCCTGCAATTGTCCAGTGCGGAAGAGATTTAATTAAACGAAGCCGGCTCATTATTTATTTCCTCTTTTCTTTTTGACGGGGGCTGCTTCCGGAGCCAGACTTTCGTTATAGGTTTTCACCACGGCGTCCATCACCATAGCTCCCGTCTTCACTTTGGCTTGCGCCTGTTTTCCTTTAGTGGTTTCAGGAGCGATATTGACGTCGTGAATGGTTACAATTCTCGGCAGAGAAGCCAGACCGCTGACGAACAAGCCTAATTCTTCGTAGCGGCCGATCACCTTAATATTGATAGGCAGCTCGGAATAGAAATCCTTGCGCACCGGGGCGCCGGGTTTGAACAATCTGAACTCCAGGCCGCTCGCCAGTCCGGTCTGAGAAATATCGACCAGAAGGCTGGCCACTTCTTCTTCGGTCGGCATTTGCTTGATCATCTCCGCCAGCGACGCTTCGATCTGCTCCAGTTGTTTTTTATAGTCGGGAAGATTGACCGCTTTCTTCTGTTTAATGACAAACGAGTTTCTTAGCTCCAGTTCTTTCTTTTCGATTTTTTCAAGTTCCGCCAGTTGATCAAGAGTAAAATAGTAAACTCCCGCCCCCGCTACAATGACGCACAGAATCACTATTACCGCCAGTTTTACCGGCCGCGGCCACGTCCCCGAGGCTTCGATGTCCCAGTTGATTTCGGAAAGATTCATGGTTTACCTCCCGCAGTATGCTTGCCTTGCTGCGCAATCAGGGTAAAATCGCTTAACTGTTCGGAATTGGTTTTTTCTTGTGACTGGATGACGTTGATCTTGGGAAATTTCAGCCATGAAGACGCATCGATGGCTCGCATGAAAGCCGAAACCCGCGCATTGGATTCGGTTTTGCCTTCGAAGGTGAGATTGGCCCCTTGCTGAATGAATTTGGTCAGAAAAATGCCTTCCGGCGCGGTTTTGGGGATTTCATCAAATAAATGCACAACCTCTGGCCGGCTTTCCTGCAATTTTTGAATGACGTTGATTTTTGCCAGCAGTTTGTTTTTCTTTTCTTCTATGGTTTTAATCTCTGTAATTTTTTTATCCAGCAAAGCGATTTCATCCTCCAGCCGCTTGTTTCTTTTTTCCTGATATTCCTTCAGACCTTCGATGTACATGTGAACGGCCAACAGAATGCCGATTGTCCCTAATACCGACAAGGCAATCGACATGAGAAAATCCTGTTTCTTCTGTTTGCGCAGCTCTTCTCGCCAGGGAAGTAAGTTGATTCTCGCCATTATTCAAAACTCCTCAAAGCAAGGCCGCATGCAATCATCATGGCCGGCGCATCGTTACTCAGAGCTTGAGGCTTTACTTTGCTGGACAGGGCCATGTTGATAAAAGGATTGGCAATATAAGCCGGTACGCCCAAGCTTTGCTCGGCAAGCTTATCGATTCCGGGAATGGAAGCGCAGCCGCCGGCCAGTATCAGGCTGTCGATCCCTCTATTGGCGCTCGACGAAACGAAAAATTGCAACGATCGGGCAATCTGCTGAACCATGGCCCGCTTAAAGGGTTCGAGGACATCGACGGCATAATTGTCGGGCAGTCCTCCCTGCCTTTTAGCCAGGCCTGCCTCTTCGTAGGACAAACCGTAGCGGCGCTGGATTTCTTCGGTTAATTGTTTTCCGCCGAATCCTTGCTCTCTCGTATAAACGGTTTTCGAGCCGTGCAATACGTTTAAAGTGGCCATGGATGCCCCGATATCGGCTATCGCCACTGTTTGGCCTTCGCTGGCATCGGTAAACTGATCGGCCAGCAACGAAAAGGCATTTTCCATGGCGAATGCTTCCACATCGACAATCTTTGCTTTTAGTCCGGCCTTGAGCAAGGTCTCGACGCGGTCGTCGACATTTTCCTTTCTGGAAGCGGCCAGCAACACGTCGACCATGTCGGGATTGTTTTCATTGGGCCTTTGCACCTCAAAATCGAAATTGACTTCATCCAGCGAATACGGTACATACTGGTCCGCTTCCACCATGATCTGTTCTTCCATTTCGTCTTCACTTAACGATGCCGGCATGGTGATGATTTTGGTCATCACGGCGGATCCCGAAACCGCCACGGCCGCCTGTTTCAGTTTGGTCCCGGATTGTTTAACGGCTGATTTGATTGCATCGGCTATGACGTTGACGTTGGCGATATGTTTATCGATGACGGCGTCTTTCGGTAAAGGAGCTACGGCATAGCTTTCCACCCGGTAGCGTGCCCCTACTCGACTTAATTCCAGTAACTTTACAGCCGCTGTACTGATGTCGACGCCCAGAACAGCATTCTGTTTTTGATTAAACCAGCTCATGAAATTTTCCTTGAAAAAACTGATCATTTCCGATCACATGTTGAAATGGCTGTTTTTCTTGACCTTAGCCATCATTCCTTACATGAATTGCAAAAAGTATAGTTGTGTTTTTTATTTTGATTCGAAAAATTCAGCAATTAACTTGGGGTAAAAAAGTGCTCTATACTGCCTCAAGTTTAATTTGATCCGGCGCTGTCGAATTAAAGTACTTGCAAAATTGTTAATATTTTCACGTTTTATATTTCACTGCTTTAGATTAGGCCTGTGCCCAAGCGATCGTTATTCAAAATTCTGCTGAAATGGTTTTTCTTTACCGCCCTATCGGGTCTGCTCTGCCTGACCGCGTTCGGTTATTTTTTTTACAACCGACTTCTGGAAACTCTTCCCGATATCAAAACGCTTCAGCACGTTCACTATGAAACGCCGCTAAAGATTTATTCGAGCGACAAACGCTTGATCGGCCAGTTCGGAGAACAAAACCGTGCGCCGATAGGCGTCGACCAAATTCCCAAGTTACTGATCAAGGCGTTCGTCGCCGCCGAGGACGAGCATTTTTTCGAACATCGGGGGGTGGACTATAAAGGATTGCTTCGAGCCGGATTGCAATTGGCGCTTACCGGGGAAAAAAAGCAGGGCGGCAGCACGATCACCATGCAGTTGACGCGTAATTTTCTGATCGGCAAGGAAAAAACGTATCTTCGCAAATTAAAGGAAATCATTCTGGCGTTGCGGGTTGAGCGGGAATATTCAAAAGACAAAATTCTGGAGCTTTATTTGAACCAAATCTATCTGGGTCAACGCTCCTATGGCGTCAGTGCCGCTGCCGAAACTTATTACGGCAGGCCGTTGCAGTCGCTGTCGTTGGCCGAATTTGCGATGATCGCCGGCCTGCCGAAAGCGCCGTCGGCTTATAATCCTATCGCCAACGAAGCGCGGGCCATGCAAAGGCGCAACTATGTGCTGCGCCGGATGCGGGAGCTCGGTTTCATTAGCGACCAAGACTTTGAGAACGCGCTAAAGCAGCCTTCGACCGCCAAATTGCATTACCGGCCGGTTGAACTCGACGCCCCGTATGTAGCGGAAATGACGAGACAGGAAATGGTCAGCCGCTATGGCGAAAAGGCTTATACTTCCGGATTCAATGTCTATACGACGATAACCTCACCTCTGCAAACGGCCGCCAATCAGGCCCTGGCTGATGCCCTGCACCGCTATGACGAACGGCACGGCTACCGCGCGGCGCCTTCCACTCTCATGCAGACTTCCAGCTTCGACGATCTTCCCGTCATCGGAGATACTTTTCCTGCCGTCATAATCCGGACTACAAAGAAAGCGATCACCGCCAGGCTGCAAAATAATGCCTTGATCGACATTCCGGAGGAAAATGCTCAATGGGCGCGCAACACTCGCCTCACGGGTAAGGATGAAGTAGTTTCCGTCAACAACATCATCCGCGTTCGGCAATTGCCCGACAAAACCTGGGCTATAACCCAGGTTCCCAGAGTAGAAGGCGCTTTCGTGGCTCTAAAAGCGGACACTGGAGCGATTCTGGCTTTGACCGGCGGATTTGATTTTTTCCGGAACAAATTTAATCGGGCGGTCCAGTCAAAAAGGCAGCCGGGGTCGGGATTTAAGCCGATCATCTACACGGCGGCACTGGAAGAAGGCTTTACACCGGCAACCATAATCAATGACGAACCCATCGTCATCGATGATCCGCATCAGGAAATCGAATGGCGTCCGGAAAATTACAGCAGAAATTTCGTAGGGCCCACCAGCCTCAGAAAGGCTTTGATACATTCAAGCAATGTGATTTCCGTCCGCTTGCTGGAAACGATCGGTCTTGAAAAAGCAATCTCTACAGCGAAGCGTTTCGGCTTTTCTCCGCGGCAACTCCCTCGCAGCCTGTCTCTTGCCCTGGGCAGCGGCTACGCCTCTCCTCTGCAAATGGCGCAAATGTATGCGGTTTTTGCCAACGGCGGCTTTCTGGTTAATCCCTATCTTATTGAACGGGTCGAGACCAAAGAAGGGGAGATTGTCTTTCAGGCCGCTCCTCCCGCTGCCTGCTCTCATTGCGATAGCCGTGCCGACGGGGACGGGCTCGCGCCCAGAATCCTGGCGCCTCCCATTCATTTCCTGATGAACAGTTTGTTAAGGGATGTCGTGCAGCACGGTACGGCAACCGATGCCAAAATTTTGAGCCGAACGGATCTTGCCGGCAAGACCGGCACCACCAACGACTTCAGGGATGCCTGGTTTAACGGTTATACGCCGGACATTGCCGCGACGGCCTGGGTGGGATTCGACAATTTTGATTCGCTCGGCGAGCGGGAAACCGGGGGAAAAACGGCCTTGCCGATGTGGGTGGAGTTCATGAAGACCGCCTTGCAAAATCTTCCGGAAACGCCAATGGTCGTGCCGGAAGGCATCGTGCAGGCCTTTATCAATCCGGCCACCGGTTTTCTGGAACCTGCGGGGAGCAAATACGGAATGCTGGAATATTTTCAGAGCGGGCGGGCGCCTACGAATTTGGGACCTTCGGGCGGCGAGTCAGGCGAAGATTATGACGGGAATAAGTCGAGCCCTAATGGCAAGGGCGTCATCGACAAACCGGTGGAAGCCCTATTTTAAAAAGAGCCCTGAAGAATCGGGAAACATCCCGGCAGGAAACTCCTTATTTACAGGATGGACTGCCTCATGGATCGTCCGCTTGAACCGCACAGCCGGACGATTGCCGTTTACCGGATGCCCTTGCCGAACGGAACGCATCCTTGCATTCATAGACGAGTTTTATGGGAGCGGCAGTTATTAAAAAACCGGTCAATCATCTGCCGCCGTCTTCCCGCTTGACGAGATTTCCTTGCTAAAGGAAAACGGAGGCAAGGGAGCCTTATTTACCGTATTTTCTACGGAATTTATCGACCCGTCCGGCGGTATCCACTACACGCTGCTTGCCGGTGTAAAACGGATGACAGGAAGAACATACTTCGACAAGCAGGTCCTTCGACAGTACGGAACCGGTTACAAAAGTATTGCCACAGCCACAAGTGACTGTTATTTGTTTATATGCTGGATGAATTTCTGGTTTCATATCGCTTCCACGTGACCCGAATGGGTTAATTCTAAAAAACTTCGTATGATACGTCTTATATTAACACTTGGCAACAGGTATTTATCGACGTGCCGTATCCGTCAAAGACTTTCAGGCTAAGGGCCGGACGGCACCGTTCTCATCATTTTTTCCCGGTACATCAACAACAGGACCAATAAAATCGCCGGCAGCCCGACGGCCGAGGCATAAAGAAAAAAAGCGTAATAGCCGAACCTGTCGACGATCACTCCGGAAAAGCCTCCCAAAAACTGCGCCGGCAACGTCATCAGGGAACTGAACAGAGCGTACTGAGTTGCCGTATAGGCAGTACTGGTCAGACTTGAGAGGTAGGCGATGAAAACCGAGGTTGCCAACCCTCCGCTTAAATTGTCGGCACTGATGACGCCGGCCAGCAACAATTTGCTGGGCTCGGTCAGCGCCAGCGTGGCAAACAGCAGATTGGTGACAACCACCATGACCGAACCCAACAACAAAGACTTCATGATGCCGTAGCGGACCACCAACAGTCCGCCCAGCGAGGCTCCGGCAATGGTCATGAAAAAACCGAAAATCTTGCTGATGTCGGCAATGTCTTTCTTGTTGAATCCCAAATCCAAATAAAACGGATTGGACATGACGCCGAGAGTGATATCGCTCATTTTGTAAACCGCGATCAGCATGAGTATCAAAAGTCCGGTCCGGCCGTTTCGTCTGAAAAACTCGACAAAAGGGCTTAAAACCGCATCGGAAAAACCCGCCAGCAGGCGCTGACGGAAATTTTTCGCCTCGGCAACACCGAGCGCATTTTCAAGCTCCTTTTCAATTCGAATAGCTCCGTTGACCGGCTTGTGCTCGGGTTCCCGGATGCACAATGTCGCCAGCACGCCGATCGACATGGCGGCCGCCATCACCCAATAAGCCGATCTCCAGTTAAAAAAATCGGCTATATAAAAAGCTCCCGCGCCGGCCAGCAGCAACGCTATCCGATACCCTAACACATAGGTTGCGGCCATGGCCCCCTGGTATTCGGCATCGGCCCTTTCGATCCGGTAGGCATCGATAACGATATCCTGAGTCGCCGAACAAAACGCCACCCAAACGGCAAAAAGAGCGCAGAGCCGTAACTGGGAATGGACGTCGACACCCGCCATTCCGATCAGACCGGCCATGATCCCGATTTGCGCCAGCAGCATCCAGCTTCGTCTTTTGCCCAATATTCTGCAAAAAAAAGGAAGAGACAGACGATCGATCACCGGTGCCCAGAACACCTTGATCGAATAAGTGACTCCGACCCAACTAAAAAAACCGATCAGAGAGCGGTCGATTCCTTCGTCCCTCAACCAGGCCGACAGCGTTGAAAAAACCAGTAAAAACGGCAGGCCGGCGGAAAAGCCTAGAAAGATCATGCTCAGCACGTGCGGCTGAGTATAAACGGAGAAGGCGGAACGCCAACTTTTTTCAGATGTCATCGGCTCGGCCTGAACGAATGCGCCGCCTCGAAGGCGGCGCAAAAGAGTGGGTATCAACCGTTAAGCATGTAATGGACGACAATGCTGCCGGCATAACCGGCGGCAATGGCAGGCGACCATTTCAAATGGCTGAAAAACGTGTATTTGTGATTGGATTGTCCCATTAATGCCACGCCGGCAGCCGATCCGACGGACAACAGCGAACCGCCGACGCCCGCAGTCAAGGTCACCAATAGCCATTGATAGAGACTCATGTCCAGTTTCATGTTCAGGACGGCAAACATAACCGGGATATTGTCGACAACGGCCGAGATCAGACCGACCAGAATATTCGCCGTCGTTTGGCCCAGACCTTCGTACATGCCTTCCGACAAAAGTTCGAGATAACCGATGTAACCCAAGCCGCCAACCCCGAATACCACACCGAAGAAAAACAGCAGAGTATCCCACTCGGCATGGCGAACTTTATCGAAGATATCAAAGGCATCATCCCCTTCAATCGTATACTTGGTTTTCAGGCGATATCCGTACAGCATCAGAGCGGACAAACCCACCATCATTCCCATGAAAGGAGGCAAATGCAACATCTGTTTAAAGCTGACGGCAGTAGCGATTGTCAGCAGGAACATCCCGCAAACCTGGATGGCGCCCGGCTTCAGCCTGACCGCCTCTTCAGTTGAAGCTTGGGGCTGCTCATCCGGCACGGCAAAGTACATGATGGCGGCCGGCACACCGTAGTTCACGGCGGACGGAATGAATAATTTGAAGAAATCGAAGAATTCGGCATAACCTGCCTGCCAAACCATTAACGTGGTGATATCGCCGAAAGGGCAAAAGGCACCGCCGGCATTCGCCGCAATCACCAGATTGACAAAGCCGATACTGACGAATTTAGCATTGTCCGTGCCGACCGCCATGACTACCGCGCCGACCAGAAGCGCCGCCGTCAGGTTATCGGCAACTGCGGAAAGAAAAAAAGTGATGATGCCGGTAATCAAGAATAATTTACGATAACCGAACTGTCTTCTGACCAGCCAGGATCTGAGCGCCTCGAACACGTTCCGCTCCGCCATGGCATTGATATAGGTCATGGCGACCAGCAAAAACAGCATCAGTTCGGCGTATTCTTTCAGATTGTATTCGAAAGCCTCGTGCAGTTGTTCGGTGGAAACACCGGCTTCCGTGGCCAGGATGGCGGCATGGGCCCAAATAATGCCTGCCGCCAGTATGACCGGTTTGGATTTTCGCAGATGAGTAAATTCCTCAGCCATGACAAATCCATAGGCAATAATGAAAATCAATACGGTATAAATGCCGCGTTCCGTACCGGTCAAACCCAGATTTTCAAAACCGCCCGCCATCGCCATAGCCGGCGCCAGCAATGTACCTAATAAAAGGATTAAAAACCTCACCTAAATTCCTCCCCGTGTGTCCTAGATTAATGAAATAGATACGTCAAACTCAAACTGATTATCTTAACACCATATAATAAATTTTGTCATTTTATGACTCACAGTATATGATTAGAAGTCTTGTTTAATCCCCTGAAATGCACCTTAGGGCTCATTTATGTACCAGTATAACGATCAAGACCAAACGCTTGTTGACGAGCGAGCCGCGCAATATCGAAGGCAAACGGAACAGTTTTTAAAAGGCGAGCTCTCCGAGGATCAGTTCCGCGCGCTGCGCCTCAGAAACGGTCTATATATCCAGACTCACGCGCCGATGCTGAGAATAGCCGTGCCCTACGGACTGCTCAATTCCAGGCAACTGCGCAAACTGGCCCACATTGCCCGCCGATACGACAAAAGTTATTGTCATTTCACCACGCGCCAAAACGTTCAGTTCAACTGGCCGAAACTGGAAGAAGTCCCGGACATTCTGGCCGAACTGGCCAGCGTGCAGATGCACTCCATTCAAACCAGCGGCAACTGCATGAGAAACACCACGTCGGATCATCTCGCCGGCGTCTGCGTCGACGAGGTAGAGGACCCGCGGCCTTATTGCGAGATTATTCGCCAATGGACCACTCTGCATCCTGAATTCGATTATTTACCGCGAAAATTCAAAATTGCCGTCAGCGGCGCCGTTCACGACCGGGCGGCGACCCAGTTGCACGACATCGGCTTGAATCTGGTCAGGAACGAGAGCGGAGAGATCGGCTTTAAAGTCTTCGTGGGCGGGGGCCTTGGACGAACCCCGATGATCGGACAGGCCATTCGGCCCTTTCTCGAAAAGAAGCATCTTTTATCCTATCTGGAAGCGATACTGCGAATATACAATCTGTTCGGACGCAGGGACAACAAGTATAAGGCGCGCATCAAAATTCTAGTCAAGGAAACCGGAGTTGAAAAGTTTACCGACATGGTCGAGCAGGAATGGCTGCTCATCAGGGATCAACTGGAGCTTGGAGAAGAAAGAATTGCCGCGATGAAAGCGCATTTTTTGCCCCCCGCCTACCACCCGGAAGCGGCCCATGACGGCAGTTTTGCATCTCGTCGGGCGAATGATCCGACGTTTGCCACCTGGGTCAGGTACAACACCGCCGACCACAGGGTGCCGGGCTACCGCGCAGTTTTTATTTCCTTGAAAGCTCCGGATTCTCCACCCGGCGACATGACCGATACGCAACTGGATGCTGTCGCCGATCTGGCGGACCAATACAGTTTCGGTCAGGTTCGCAGCACTCATCGGCAGAATCTGATATTGGCCGATGTGAAAATCGCCGATCTTTTTCCGCTCTGGCAGCAACTCGTCCAATTGAAACTGGCCACGCCGAATATCGGCACCGTGACGGACATCATCTGCTGCCCCGGACTGGATTTTTGCTCTCTGGCCAACGCCGGCTCGATCGGCATCGCTCAGGAAATCAATGAAGCTCTCGACAACATCGACTATGTCCATGACATCGGCGACGTAAAAATCAATATGTCGGGCTGCATGAACGGCTGCGCTCATCAGAGTGTCGGCCACATCGGCATACTGGGCGTCGATAAAAAAGGCAGCGAGTGGTATCAGATTACTCTGGGCGGCTCATCGGAAAACGAAGCCGCGATCGGCGAGCGTCTCGGTCCTGCGGTTGCCAAAGATCAAGTGACCAAGGCCATCACCACGATCCTGGACGTGTACGTCAAGCAGCGCCTTGAAGATGAATCGTTTCTGGAGATGGTGCAACGAGTCGGTATTACCCCTTTTAAAGACCAAGTCTATGCAGATAGTTAAAGATAAAAAAATGATCGAAGACAACTGGCGTTATATTGCCGACGGCGACGAGCCGAGCCCCGGCAATATCACGGTCTCTTTAGCGCGATGGCAACAGGAGAAGCGGCAGCTTTTAAATCGTGACGGCAAGATCGGCGTCAGAATAAGTCCGGGCGACCCGCTGTCCGACCTGGCGGGCGATCTAGGCAACCTTCAGTTGATCGAGTTGTATTTTCCGGAGTTTGCCGACGGACGCCTTTTTTCTCAGGCCTGGCTGCTCAGAAGCCGCTACCGTTATTCAGGTGAAATCAGGGCAGTCGGTCATTACCTGCCGGATCAGGCTTTCTATTTGTCCCGAGTCGGAGTCAATGCGTTTGCCCCGGAGAAATCCGAACAGTTGAAAAAAGTGCTTTCTTATTTAAACGATTTTACCGTCAAATATCAAAGCTCGGTCAATTGACCGAAACTTTTATTCCTCATCGCCCGCCCGCTTCAGCTTCCCGATGAGTGGCCGGGGCCTGCCAGCGGCCTTTGAGTCGGCCTTATTTTAGCAACCGGCCGGACTGCGACGCCTTCGGCATGGCCAGGGAAGCGGACTTCCCTGGTTTCCCGGCCGTAGTTGACGACAGTTCGAATCCAGAAGGAGAAACCCGTCTCCTTATTTACGCATGATGCTGATGCCTTTGAGCAGGGTCAGCGCCTCGTAGACGGGATAATCTTTCAGCTCCAGAATTTCCTCGCTTTCCTGCGTATCCATTTTCTTGGTGGCGCCATCCTTTTTCTCTTTGCCGTTTCCTAAATGGTGCGACAAATCGGCTTCCTTGACCGGAGCAAATTCGGATTTTTCCAGCGATTCCAGTTTGATCGGCGCGAGAGCGATGTCCGGCTCGATGCCTTCTGCCTGGATCGAGCGTCCGGAAGGCGTGTAATAACGTGCAGTCGTCAGCTTGACGGCGGCGCCGTTGCTGGTAGGCAATATCGTCTGCACAGACCCTTTACCGAACGATTTCTCGCCCATGATCACGGCCCGCTTCTGGTCCTGCAAGGCGCCGGCGACAATTTCGGAAGCCGAGGCGGAACCGGCATTGATCAATACCACCATGGCGGCGCCTTCAATGACATCGTCCGGCGAGGCATTGAACCGCATTTCCGAGTTTTCTATACGTCCTTCGGTATAGACAATCAGACCGCTTTTCAAAAAGGCGTCGCTGACTTCCACGGCGGCGTTCAGGACCCCCCCCGGATTATTTCTCAAATCGAGCACCAGACCTTTCAGATTGCCGCCATTTTCTTTCTTCAGGCTGGAAATGGCTTCCAAAAGGCTCTCCCCTGTCCCCGATTGAAAACTGCTGATGCGGACATAACCGTAGTTTTTCTCCAGAACCCGGCTTTTGACGCTTTTGATTTTAATAACGGCACGGGTCAACGTGAATTTCAAAGGCGTTTCCTCCCCTTCCCGCACGACGGTCAACAGGATCGCGCTGCCGGGCTCGCCGCGCATCTTTTTGACGGCGTCCACCAGACTCATGCCTTTGACGGGTTGGTCGTCCAGCCTGATGATGAGATCGCCCGCCTTGATTCCGGCGCGCTGCGCAGGCGTATCGTCAATCGGCGATACGACTTTAATGAAGCCGTTTTCCATCGTGACTTCGATCCCAAGGCCGCCGAACTGGCCGGTAGTGCCTTCTTTCAATTCCTGATATTCTTCCGGCACCAGATAGGCTGAATGAGGATCAAGACCGCTCAGCATTCCGCGCACGGCATCTTCCAGCAATTTTTTATCGGATACGGGTTCGACATAATCGCGCTTGATTCGGCCGAAAATTTCCGTAAAGGTCCTCAATTCTTCAAACGGAATGACTTCCGTTTCATTAGCGGGTTCTCCCTTATCGAGATCGGCAAAGACACTGCTACAGGTGCCGATAAATACACCCAGCATTATCCCTAGGGACAAAATAAAAATATTCTTCTTTCTCAGCATGTGTCTTAACACCCCAAAATATTCGATTTCCTAAAACATTATTATCAAACGTTCAGCCCGTCTGATCACGGCTTAATTTCGAACACCATTGCACAGGATCCACGGGTTTGCCGTTTTGCCGAATGCCGAAATACAATCCGGAACGGCTGCGCCCTCCGCTCTGCCCGACCGAAGCGATGACATCCCCCGTCCGAACCCGATCACCGACTTTCTTGTAGAGGCTTTGATTAAAAGCATACAGCGTCATATAACCATTGCCGTGATCGATAATCATCAACAGACCGTAACCCCGTAACCATTCGGAATACACCACTTTGCCGGCGGTTACGGCACGAATTTCGGCGCCCTCTCCGGCATCGATCAAAACCCCGTCCCGCATCGACTCCAACTGGCCGCTACCGGTGCTCGTCGTGATCCTGCCTTTGACCGGCCAGGGCAGTTTGCCTTTCAGACTGGAAAACGCCACCTCCGCCACGGGTAATTCCTCTTCAGTCGACAATTCTCCGCCGTCGGAAGAAGCTTCCCGGTTATCGAAAGGATCCGTCAGCACTTCGGTCCAGCTCGTTTCAGGCACCTTGTCTTCCTCGGCCTGCAAATTGCCGATCAGATCCTCGAGTTTATTCTCGCTTTCAATCAACTGGTTTAATTGCTGTTCCTGCGAGGAGAAATCATCGGCTAACCGATCCAGCAAGCGGCTTCTTTGCACTCTGAATTCATCCAGAGCGTTCTGTTCCTGCTTTTTTTGCTCCAGATCGCTCTCCAGCAACTCCGTCTCCTTTTCCTGTTCCTCGGTTAATTGATTCAGCCGCTTGACCGATTCTTTTATTTCGGCCAACCTTTGCAGCCGAATCTTGTTCCAATATCCGTGGTAGGCCATCATGCGGCCGGACAAGGCCGGATTCTCCTGATTCAGGATCAACTTCAGTTTTTCCTGCTGTCCTATCGCGTAAGCCGCTTTGACGTGTCCGGACAATTCCTTGCTCAATCTGGTTATTTGATTGCGATAGCTTTCCTTGTCCTGTTGAATCGAGTTCAATTTTTTATGTTTCTGTTCCACCTTTTTTTTGATATCTCTTAATAAGGCGGCCGTTTCTCCATAGTGATATTCAATATCGGCCAATTGATCATTCAATTTATTTTCCTGCAGCGTAATTTGCTGCATTTTTTTCTTGACCGCATCGATATCCGATCTTACCTGGTTTAATTCCTCATTCTGAGAGGAAAATTCCGCGTTGCCATCGGTGATCCACAACAACAGGCAGACAGAAATAACGATCTTTTTTCTCATTCACGGATTAAACAGGTGCGTGCAGCGATGTTCCCGTCATTTCGACGGATTGGTCGACGCCTGAAATCTCCGGCATCGTGGAAGCGAAGCCGGACAAACTTGCTCCCGAAACCAACGGTCTGTCGCCGCAGACATGGACCGGAGAAACCTGGTGGGTGGCGCGAGCCGTATACGGTCGACCGGTTTCTTTGTCGGGCATCTGCCCGATACGATCATGATCGGACGTCCGTAATGCATCGAAGATGCGCCGCTGCACGGTCATGGCGTGACATTCTCTCTCAACCGGGTAACCGAATCCATCCAGAATCGGCAACACAAACGGCTTTGGCCGCTTCAACATGTTTAATTTTTCTCCAGACATGCAAAAAGTGATTCGCGTCGCTTTTAAGACACGAAATTTATCAATTTATTCTTTCCAATTACCTATAATAGCGAAACTAATGTATCATTTGGTCAGTTTCTCTGTTTCAGGCAGAGGGAGCAAGCAGCCAAATATTCTATTCAGACGAATATTATATCAATACAAGTTCGTGAGTTGTGTATAAATAATTCTTTTTGGATACCTTATTTTTGAAGTTAGTCTTAAAAAACCAGCCCTATTGACTAGACCTATGAATTCCATTGATAAGCCCATTTTATATGATGATACCGACATAGCCAGGGCAGCGCGCTGCTTGAAGGCCATGTCCCATCCTTTGCGATTAAAGATTCTCTGTGTCCTAGGCAACGAATCTTTCAGCGTGCAGGACATCGTCGAACAGGTGGGCACCAGTCAAAGCAATATTTCCCAGCATCTGGCCATTTTAAGAGAAAAAAACATTCTCGGATCGAAAAAGGAAGCCAACCGCGTTTTCTACTTTATAGACGACAATCGAATGCTGCAATTGATTCAAATGATGCGCGATGTCTTCTGCACCAAACATTAAGGCCCGCTCTCTTTACCACTTCAACTCTCTTGATTTTCCATGGAACGCTTTTTTGAATTCGTTTTAAATCACTATATCTATTCTCTTGCCCTGGCCGTCGTAACGTATCTTTTGATACAGGAGCTGTTCGATTCGGCTTTCAAAAAATTCAGCACCATTTCACCGATGCTGGCAGTGGCAAAAATGAACGACAGCGACACCCTGATCATCGACGTCCGGGAAGCCCCCGATTTCGTCCAGAGCCACATCGAGAACGCGATCAATGCGCCTCTCAGCAAATTGAGCGAAAGCCTTAAAAAATTAACCGAATACAAACACAAACCGGTCCTTGTCGCCTGTCAGAACGGCACCCGCTCGCTGTCTGCCGCCAAATTGCTGACCAAAGAAGGCTTCGAGCAGGTTTTCGTCATTAACGGCGGCATGCAGTCCTGGGAAGAAGACTATAAATTGCCGGTAAAATTAGGCAGCAAAAACAAATCCAACGCATAAATGACCTTTATCGAAATTTATCTCCGCTCATCGCCGGGCTAGCCTTGTTCGGAGACCCGGGACCTGCCGTTATTCGGCCGCCCATCCTCTTCATTCCGACCGCAAAGAACGGATAAAATTAAATAAAATCTTCGCTGGACCAATTCGAAACGTTAGAATGCGGAGGATCAGGGACTGGAACCACGTCCGGCAATGGAACCTTTATTCCGTACCATCGGGTCGGTATTTTCTCCTCAATCACTTAATTAACACTTAATATGGCTGATAATTCCAATACTACAGAAAAACAGTTTGCTATCCAGAAAATTTATACGAAGGACGTTTCTTTCGAAACACCTAACTCGCCCAAAATCTTTATCGAAAAATGGGAGCCTTCGGTCGAATTCAATCTTAGCACGCAAGTCGACAATTTGGAGAATTCCTTATACGAGGTCGCTCTCACCGTTACCATCACGGTAAAAATCGGCGATGCCACCGCTTATTTGGTGGAAGTAAACCAGGCAGGAATTTTTACATTGAGCAATTTCACCGAACAGGAATTGGGCCCCATGGTGGGCAGCTTCTGCCCCAACATTCTCTTTCCTTATGCAAGAGAGGCTGTTTCGGATCTGGTCAGTAAAGGGGGATTTCCTCAACTGCTGCTGGCTCCGGTCAACTTCGATGCCTTATATGCTTCGCATTTGCAACAAGCGCAAGCTCAGACGCAAGTTCCCGGTTCCGAAACCATCAATTAATCGCCGATGAACAATAAAATCGGAATCTTGGGTGCTGGATCCTGGGGGACCGCTCTTGCAATATTGGCTGCCAACAACGGCAGCCAAGTGCTGTTGTGGGGGCATCAGCCGGAACACATTTCGATGCTGGCTGCCGACCGGCAAAATAAACAGTATCTGGCCGGCATACCGTTTCCGGAGAATTTGTCCGTAACTTCCAGTCTGAAAGAAATTGCGGCCTTCAGCGATACCCTCCTCGTTGCCGTACCCAGTCACGCCTTTAAAGACACATTGCGCCAATTTAAAGTATTTGCTCCGGACGGCATCAAGATAGCCTGGGCAACCAAGGGTTTTTATCCCGGCAGCGGCGTCCTGCTTCATGAACTGGTGGCCGAATTGTACTCTCCGGCTACGCCGGTGGCCGTTCTGTCGGGACCGACCTTTGCCAGGGAGGTGGCGCAAGGGCTACCCACCGCCGTTACGCTCGCCTCCTCCGATCCGTCGTTGCTGGCTCAATTGACCCATATTTTCCATGGCGAACGCTTTCGAATTTATACCGGCTCGGACATGATCGGCGTTGAAGTCGGCGGCGCGGTAAAAAACGTCCTGGCCATTGCCGCGGGCATCGCCGACGGCCTGGGCTTCGGAGCCAATACCCGAGCCGCGCTGATCACCCGGGGGCTGACCGAAATGATCCGGATCGGCGTAAGACTCGGCGGACATGAAGAAACTTTTATGGGACTGGCCGGGCTCGGCGATCTGGTGCTGACCTGTACGGACAATCAATCCAGAAACCGGCGGCTTGGTCTGGCGCTGGGGCAAGGCCAAGGCATCGATTCCGCAACTCGGGCAATCGGCCAGGAGATCGAAGGAATACTGGCCGCGAAAGAAACCTGTCTATTGGCCAAAAAATACGCCATCGACATGCCCATTACCGAACAAACCTACAAGGTTCTCTATGAAGGCCTTGCACCGCTGGCGGCGGTACATAATCTCCTGAGCCGCGAACTCAAACCGGAACGCCCGACGTCCTGCTAAATTCGCACGGCGTCATCCGCTTTTAAAACGTCCGGCAATCAACGTCTTCGACATACCCTTGGGAGACCGCAGTCCTGCTTCTCGACGACGATGAGAAGCAGGCATTTTGCTCCGGGAAGCCCCGGCCGGGAAACGGTCGCCCGAACGAAAAAATTCCAGCCGGCGCTCAACTGCCGCGATGATAACCGGCCGGCGAAGCCTGATTCATCACTTCTTGCGGCGCCTGCTCGAGAGGCGGCAGCCGTTCGTAAATGGCGACTGGATCGCCATCCAGTCTGGTTAAGGCTTCGTTGAGCGCTTTCTGGTCGAAATCGGGCATTTCCTCTCCGGTCGCTTTTTGAATCAGCCCCAGAGCCACGGCGTAGCGCTGCTCCTGACCCATCTCTTCGCCTTCCAGATCGGGATGGGCTTCGATATAAAGCGTATTATCCAGCCAGCCCACCTTGATCGGCTGTTTGACGATATAGACCGGCGTCCCCAGCGGTACGGAATTGTACAAGGCTTCGATATCCTGTGGATACATCCGCACGCAGCCGTGCGTGATCTGCATGCCGATACCGTAGATTTTATCGATGTCGGTACCATGTATCCGGTATTCGCCAGGAAGGTTTAAATAGAGGGCATAAGCACCCAGCGGATTGTGGGGGCCAGGCGGAACAATCTCCGGGAGAGGGTCTCCATTGGCGGCATGCTCGCGCCGGATCGACTCGGGGGGATGCCATACCGGATCCTTGACTTTTTTCACGACCGTGGTTTTACCCAGCGGCGTTTTCCAGTCCTGCCGGCCGATACCGTGAGCGAACGACATGACCACCGGCGTCTCGCCTCGTTTGGCCGGAGGATAATAATACATCCGGTATTCGGACAAATTCAGCGTGATTCCGTTGTGCGGAGTGTCGGGAAGCACCCGCCGGTTGGGCAAACGCACGATTTCGCCCTTCTTGATTTGCCAACGGTCGAGTTTTTTATTCAGACGGACGATTTCCATCTGCCCCAAAGAGAACCGCAAGGCCACGTCCAGCAAAGTCTCATCCTGATCGGCTTTTGTCAGCGGAACATTGTCCGGATACTGAGTGATTACGCTATCGCCGTTTCCCGGCAATTCGTAAGTAGTAGCCTTCGCCTCTCCCCATAAAAGCGATGACGCCATGCAAAAAGCAAACAGAATACGAATTTTCATTACAAAATTTTCTCAAGAGAGCAATATATAAAAAATCTGTCTTTCAAAATTCCTTACCGCAAAATTTCTATCGGATGGCGCCGAACCCTATGGTGCGACGCCTCCGGACGAATCGGCACCTCCCGTGCCTTTTGCTTCCATGGCGATGAAAACTTCTTTATGACGGTTAAGTAGAATTCCAAAAAAGCTAAGAGTTCATTGTCAAGCAGAGACGGAACCCAAGTTCGTCAAATACCGGGGGATTTTATATTCCAACGGTTCCCATCTGAAACCCGATAAAGTATAAAATCAGGCTAAAAATACCGGATTGTCTCATAGTTTGCCAATTTGATCATTTAACAAGTCCCATAGTTTAGATTAAAAAACGGCAGGGAATGAACTTTTAGCTGAAATTAAGTAAAAATGACAGAGCGTGCTAAAGGTTTATGAAAATAAGGGGATGGCCCGGCGCCCGACCGGAAGAGCCCTTTCTTCGGACGCTCGTAAATCATGCGATCAAGCTGGCCAATTGACTCAGCGGCGGCAAAATGATCATTTTGGCCAGTTGCAAAAACAACAGCACCGCCAAAGGCGATAAGTCGATCCCACCCAAATCGGGAATAAACTTTCGCGCTACTCGGAGCACCGGTTCGGTCAGGCTGTACAAGATCGAAGAAGCCGCATCGAATGCGCCCGGATTCAACCAGCTCAGCAACGCCCGCGCGAAAATGGAGAAAATCAGGACGTTGAACAATAAATTGATCAGCTCCATGATACCCAGGAGAGTCAGCGCACCGATGCTGATCGAGATGCCTCTGAGCATCCAGATGGCAAAATCGGCCAGCATCTGCAGGGAAAGCATCAGCACCAGGGAAGACGTGTCGATTTTCCCGACCGGTGGAATGTAACGCCGTAACAGCCGCAACGGCGGCTGCGTCAATTTGACCAGAAATTGAGAAATCGGATTGTAAAAGTCCGCTCCGCACCATTGCAGCAAAAACCTCAGCATCACTGCGAGAATGTACAGCGAGGACAAGGACTCTATAATCAAAATAATGGGATTGGTTAAATAGGTGGCATCCATCAGTTGGGCTCCGCTTGTTTGGACATTTCTATGGACCGGTCTCTGGCGGCATGCAGGGCCTTATTAACCAGTTCGCTAAACCCTCCTTGCTGGAATGTTTCGATAGCCCGCTGAGTGGTACCTCCCGGAGACGTGACCCTCTTGCGCAGTTGTTCCGGCGATTCGGCCGACTCCAGCGCAATCTTGGCCGCGCCGAGGGCCGTTTGCTGGACCAGCAGGCGCGCCGTTTCCTCGTTCAGACCCAATTCCACGGCCGTTTTTTCCATGACTTCCATCAGCAAGAAGAAATAAGCCGGACCGCTGCCGGAGACCGCGGTCACCGCATCCAGTTGGCTTTCATCCTGCACCCAGAGAGCGATGCCTACCGAACGCAGGATCGTCTCCGCCAGGTTGCGCTGCTCGGCCGATACTTGACTATTGGCGTGCAGCGCCGTTGCGCCCGTTAACACCAGCGCCGGCGTATTGGGCATGCAGCGAACGACCGCCGTTTCCGCGCCCAGCCAGCGGCTCAGGCTGCGCTGAGTGATGCCGGCCGCGATCGAGACCACCAGCGTTTTTTTCTGCCGGATCAAGTCCGCTATCTGCTGCGCAACGTCGCCCATGATCTGCGGCTTGACCGCCAGCACGATCACTTCCGCCTCGTTGACAACGGCTTCGTTGCTGGCCGAAACGTTGACTTTCAGCTTATCCTCCAGAGATTTCAAGGTGTCCGGATTGATGTCGGACACCCATATGTTCCGGGAAGCGTGACCGCTGGCGATCAGCCCGCTGATCAGACTGGATGCCATGTTGCCCCCGCCGATAAAACCAATTTTATGCGTCTTCATTGTTACCTTGTCTTGTTCGATTGAAAGTATTTTACCCTATATAAGGTTCAGGTGATAAATCACAAGACTTTTCGGATAAAATGACTCGAATATCGCAAGTACCGTTCTCTCCCAGATGATTGAAACCCTTTACATAGAAGAAAATGTCCGGCAGCATCCGAGAGTGGCCGGGCTGCTCCGGCGTTTTCCGAAAGCCAGACAAATCATCTGCAGGCGCTACGGCGAAGTATTTAATCCGAAAGCCCAGAACTTCAGGCTGCAAAAACGCCGGCCCGCGCTCATCCTGGCTGAAAAGCATAAAAACTTCATACTGGAAGCCCCTTCGGGCTACGGCATCGGTGCGCGCAGAAATTATTATTTTTCGCACATGCTCAACTGTTTATACGACTGCCGGTACTGCTTTTTGCAGGGCATGTACCAATCCGCCCACTATGTGCTATTCGTCAACTACGAAGATTTCCAGCAGTCCATCCGTGAGTTATGCGCCGATTTCCAGGATGAGGACATCCATTTTTTTTCCGGCTACGATTGCGACAGCCTGGCCCTGGAGCCTGTCACCGGCTTTGCCGGACACTTTCTGCCGTTTTTCGACCGGCTTCCCAATGCTTGGCTGGAACTGCGCACCAAAAGCACCCAAATCCGTAATTTACTGAACCGCCCGCCCCTGCCCCGCTGCATCGTCGCCTTCAGCCTCAACCCCGAGGACGTCGCCGCCAAAGTCGAAGAGAAGGCGCCGCCGCTGCATCGGCGGCTGCAGGCGATGGCCCGGCTGCAGGAACAAGGCTGGCTTTTGGGGCTCCGCTTCGACCCTTTGATCTATCAGTCGGATTATCAAGACCAATACCGGCAATTATTCGAGCAGGTTTTTTCCATCGTCGACCCGAAAAAACTGCATTCGGTCAGTCTGGGTACGTTCCGCCTACCTGAGTCCTACTTTAAAAAGATGCACAAACTGTATCCGGACGCGAAATTATTCGCCGGGCCCTTAAATGCCGCAGGCGGCATGATGACTTACCGGCAGGAACTGGAGCAGGAGATGATCGAATTCTGCTCCAGTCGGCTGCTCAACCATATTCCTTCGGCTATTTTTTTTCCATGCAGAGTCTGAAACGTACGGTGCTGGTCACCGGAGCCAGCTCCGGCATCGGCCGGGCCATTGCCCGAAACTTGTTGTTGCAGGGGCACCGGGTCATCGGCGTCTCCCGCGACCCAGGCAAATTTGCCGGAGAACGGGACGGCTTCACGCCGGTACGGATGGATTTAAGCCGTTTACCCGAACTGCCTGCCGAGATGCAACAGATCTTGAAGCGGTTTCCCGAGCTCGATTCGGTGGTGTTTTCGGCAGGACTGGGTCAATTCGGCTCGCTGGAAGAATTTTCGTACGCACAGATCGACTATCTGATGACGGTCAATTTCACCAGCCAGGTTTTTTTGACCCGCGCGGTCCTGCCGATGCTGAAGCAAAAGAATTCGAGCGATTTGATTTATATCGGCTCGGAAGCGGCCCTGAAAGGCGCCCGCAAAGGCTCGATCTATTGCGCCGGCAAATTTGCCCTGCGCGGCTTTACCCAGGCGCTCAGGGAGGAATCGGCCAAAAGCGGCGTGCGCGTCTGCCTGATCAATCCCGGCATGGTCAAAACCGAGTTTTTCGAACAGCTCTCGTTCGAACCGGGCGACGACGAAACCAATTTCATCTTGCCGGGCGACGTCGCCGAAGCGGTATCGTACGTGCTCAATTCACGCAACCGGATCAGCATCGACGAAATCAACCTCAGTCCATTGAACAAGGTCGTCAAATTCAAGAAACCGATCCTTTAGGAAGGACAGGCCTGCAGGTTGAAGCGAAACTCTAAGACCGGAGCTTTTTCGAAAGGCCGAAAAAGCCGTACCCGATATCGATCGTTTTCGGTTATCTCCCGGCGGCTTCCAAAGAATGTTTGCCCAACAAGGCCGCCGCGGCGATGAACGCGGGCACGGCCAGCAACGTGAAGGTTTGCGCCAGGGCCAGTTGATATGGAGCCAGAAAAGCGCCGGCAAAGGCGCCGCAAATACCGCCGACGCGGCCGACGCCGAGCATCCAGGCCACCCCCGTCGCCCGGGCCGTGGTCGGATAAAATCCGGCAGCCAGGGACGCCATCGAGGTCTGCGCTCCGGTCATCGTGGTGCCGGCCAAAAACAGCAGGACGCTGAACAGTGCAAGATCGGCCGTGCCCTGTCCTACCGCATAAAAAAACACCGCGGTCAGCGTATAGCCGACGGCGATAATCTTGTGCGGATTCCATCGGTCCATCAACCAGCCCGAGACGATCGTGCCCGCCCCGCCTCCGAGCGGAAACAAGGCCGTCAGCAAAGCGGCCTGAGACAACGGCATGCGGATGTCTTTCAATAATGTCGGCAGCCAGCTCATCAAGAAATAAAAAATCAGAAGGCCCATGAAATAAGTCAGCCACAGCATCAGCGTTCCAACCCAATACGATCTCGACAGCACCAGGGTAAAGGGCGATTTTACGGAATCCGTGCGCTCTTCGCTCATCGTGAAACGAGTCACCTGATCGAGATTTTGCCGGGTGATCCTGGAGAGCACCCGACGGATTTTCGCCGTTGGTTTATTCATCGCGACCAGATAACGGGCCGATTCCGGCAGTGCGGCCGCAAGAAACAGGCTTAAAATCAACGGCGTCAACCCGCCAGCCAGCAAAACGCTGCGCCAACCGAACTGAGGAATCAGCCAGGAAGAGACAAATCCGCCCAAGGATGCGCCCAACGGAAAACCGCAGAACATCGTATTGACGATGAAGGAGCGCCGCCGCTCGGGCGCGAACTCGGACATCAGGGTGATGGCGTTGGGCATGGCGGCGCCGAGGCCGAGGCCTGTCAGAAAACGCAGAATCACCATCGTTTGAAGATCGTACGCAAACGCCGTGACCAGGCTCCAGCCGCCGAAAAACAATACCGACAGGAGCAGGACGGTCTTTCGACCGAAACGGTCGGCCAGAGGTCCTGCAAAGAGCGCTCCGGCCGCGAGGCCGAACAAGGCCGCGCTTAAAATCGGCCCCAGGTCGGACCTTTTAACCGACCATTCCTGAATAAGGGCGGGGACGAGATACCCCATCACCGCGGTATCGAAGCCATCGACTACGACGATTAAAAAGCACAAAACCAGAATCAGCCATTGATACCAGGAAAACGGCTGTTCGTTAATCACGGCGACTACGTCTTTTTGCATGGAAAGCCCGGGCAGGAAATTGTAATGGCGGCCGGATCCCGAGCCGATGCCTGCCCTGATGCCGTGGCCGGACGGGAAAAACGAATAACCGGTGCAGTTTAGCGTGTATGGTAAATTCATTTGCGTCCGGGCCCCATCCGGGCGAATGACTTCGCCCCTTGCGCAAACGGAAACGCTCTATAACATCAAAAAATCGGCCAGTTGTTGCCCAAGAACCGCTTCTTGAGCGGCCTGCGCTTTATCTTCTTGAGTATTATAACCCCACAACGCAAACACGAGCGCCACATCGCTCAGCGCATCGTCTTTCCGCACGGCCAGCAACGCCGGCAGACGGTCTTCGACGAAGCAAAGCCGCTGGCCGGGATGGTCTTTCATCAAAGACTTCAGAATTTCCGGCTTGCTCATGTTGCGATCCAGGCCGTAGATTTTTTCTTTCGCCAGCTCGATCCGGTTTGCCCTTAAAATGTGGCTGACGAAGCGTTCCTGTTTGGTCGTCACGATGTACCAGTTTGCTTGCTTATCCAGAGCTCGCAATTTCTCGGGAATGCCTTCGAACAGCGGATTCATGCGGATCCAGTCGCTCAGATCGGCTTCAATCCAGAGGTCCCGGGTTTCTCCGAACAATTTTTTCAGATCGCCGGACGTGACTCCGGCCTGTTCCATCAGATTCCGGCTTTTTTCGGCAAAATCGGTGTAAACGTCTTCGACAGAGTCGCCAAGGTAAAGCAGACGCATCGCCAGGATGGCTTCATAGCCGGTTTCGATGATCGGCCTGACTCGGCGAAAAGCATCGATCATCTCGGGCGGTACGGCTTCGGGCACGTCGCGCCAGATCCGGCCGGCGCATTTCCAGCCGGTGACGGCGGTTTCCACGGCGCTGTCGCAGAGGACTCCGTCGAAATCGAGCGCATAGACAATAGAATGGTTCATCAAGTTAAAATGGCCCTGTATCGGTTAATAAAAAAGGGCACGTGACGTGCCCTTTTTGTTGGTTTTTTAGCGCGACCTTACATCATGGATTTGACTTTGGCCATGATGCCGACCGGGTCGAGGCCTTGATGCGGGAATTGCTCCCACAAACCGCCGCAGCCTTCCTTGTGGGTGCCGATGTGCGCGAACTTCGGCGTGAAGCCGCGCTCCAGCAGCCAGGTGCCGTAGCGGCTGCCCAGACCGGTCTTGCGGTTGAACGATTCGACGACCAGTACCAGCGGCGACTTGCCGACCTTGGCCAGCATGTCTTCGTCGATCGCGTTCAGGGTCGGCTTGTTGATCAGGCCGACGTCGATGCCTTCTTCCTTCAGGCGCTCGACCGCATCCAGCGCGCGGTACAAGGCTTCGCCGAAAGCGACGACGTAGCCCTGGGTGCCTTCGCGGATCACTTCGTCCTTGCCGGAAACGAATTTGTAATCGCCGCCGAAACGCTCGTTGCCTTTCTCGTCCAGAATCAAGGGCACTTTCGAACGGGTCGAGAAGATGAAACGCAGGCCCGGGTTGTGAAACACGGTCTCGACGCAGGCGCGCATCTGGTTCGGGTCGGCCGGGAAGTACAGGTTGGTCGGATACGCATCGTCCAGACCGTTGTCGGCAAACATGTTGTTCAGACCGAAATGGCAGGTGTTGTCGGCCATGTCGTCGATGCCGGAATGCGAGTAATGGCTGAGCACGTTCGAGTGGTTCAGGCGCGCCATCGTGATTTCGGAAATGTTCATTTCCAAAAATGCGCTGAACGTGCCGAAAATGCCCTGCTTGCCCTTTTCCATGCCAAAGCCGGCCGCCGCGGAGAAGTTACCGCGCTCCATGATGCCGGAGGCGATGAACACCTCGGGATGCGCGTCGTGGATTTTTTTCAGGCCGCAGGAGCCTTCGAGGTCGCTGTCGATGACGCGGACTTTTTCGATGCGCTCTTCCTTGCTCATCTTGTTCAGCACCGCCACCGCCGCGTCGCCGAACACGTTGCGGTTCGCGTCCCATTTGTCGCTGGAGCCCTTGAAGGTATAGTTCTGCTTGGCCGGCGTGGCGCTTTTCAACAGTTCGATCGCTTCCGTATAGCCGCGCGCCTCGAGATATTCGATCGCGTGTTTGACCGAAATCACGTCGTGGCCGTGGTTCGAGCCTTCGATGCCCGGAATGCCGGGACACATTTTCCGGTGATTGATCACCGCGACCGGGCCGTCGGTGTTGATTGCCTGGATGATTCGCGCATACAGGCCGTCGAGGTCTTCGCCGTCGCCTTCCAATACCGTCACGCCGTGGCCGCGCAGGGTTTGTGCAGTCGAGCAGCCCTTCAGGTAATGCGACGGATGGCCGGCGATCGTGACGTCGTTGTCGTCGATCAGCAATTTGACGTTCAATCCTTGCGCCACGGACAGGCGCGCCGCTTCGGCGTCGTCGCCTTCCTGCTGCGAGCCGTCGGAGCCCAGGCAGAAAACGGTTTTTCCGGGATTCGCCATCGCCACGCCGTTCACGTACGGCCACATGTGGCCGAGACGGCCAGAGCTGAATTTGACGCCGGGCGTAAAGCCCAGCTCGGGATGGCCCGGCAGGTGCGAATGCGCTTCGCGGTACAGCATCAGTTTTTCGGCCGGCATGTCGCCGTTCAACACCGACATCAGATATTGCGTGGCGACGCGGTGGCCGGCTTCGTCGAAGAAGACCGGCACGAATTTATCGGAGCTGTGAAACAACGCATCCATGATCATCACTTCCGGTACGGTGTCGTACGGGCCGCCGGTATGACCGCCCACGCCTCTGGCCGCTCCGGTCGCAGTAAAGAAAACGATGGCGTCCCGGCAAAGCTGAATGTTGGCTTTAAGAGCGGCTTTTTGCTCTGCGGTCAGGGTGGTGCTGCCGGGATTGAGGGATACGCGCTGATAAGCGCCAAGATCTATCGGGAATTTAGACATAGTTCTTCTCTTGATTGGAAATGTAGGTTCTTGGTTGTACGTTTAATCAGTTTCCAATAGATAAATCAGATATCAAGGCCGGAACCGTCACCGATACGACGGCAGCGCCCGTTTCCGGATAGGCTGCCTTCAATGGGCTCGCACCTTTTCAGCGGATTTTCATCCGCCGCTTCATTCTCATTTATTGGTGTTTTTTATTTTATGCGCGGTCCATCGACAAACATTCAGCCTGCTTCGGAACGGCGAGAGGACGGCTGAACCTTGCCTACTCGAAAACAAGTGACTCATTTTAACTTAAAAAACCGGATGGGTATAATTCCTGAAATAATTTCCGTCTACCGGGCCGGTACGCGCGCGCATCCTTTACCCATACGTCAAAGAAACGGGTCAGGACAATGCCGCCAGGACGCTGTCGTAGTCGGGCTCGTGAGTCAGCTCGTTGACCAATTGGGTATAGGAAATCTTGTCATTCTCGTCGACGACGATCACCGCCCGGGCCGTCAAACCGGCCAGAATCGAATCGGTCAGCCTGACGCCGTAATCGTCGGCAAAACCGGACCGGAACGTGGACAAGGGAATCACGTTGCTTAAGCCTTCCGTCTCGCAAAACCGGCTTTGCGCGAAGGGTAAATCGGCGGAAATCACCAAAACGACGGTATTCTCCAGTTTATTCGCCTTTTCGTTGAATTTGCGGGCGGAAGCGGCGCAGACCGGAGTATCCAGGCTGGGCACGATATTCAGGATTTTTCGCTTGCCGGCATAAGTGGCTAAAGTCACGTCGGCCAGCTTGCCGTTCACCAGTTTGAAATCGGGAGCCCGGCTGTCTACTGCTGGCAATTCGCCGGAAGTATGAAGGGGCTTTCCTTGAAATGCGATGGTGGCCATGGCGGTGTCTCCTCTGTCGGATCGTTATGGATGGGGAAGCAGCGATTCTATACCCATTGGCGACGTCATCTCAATAGTCTCCGGCAAGCCGGGCGATTTTTTCCGGGACGGTCGGCCCGGCTCGCTGCGCCCGCAAAAACCGGCTATTTTTTCTTGGAATGCCGGATCAATCGTTGGCGTTTTTGTTGCTGACGCTCCGTCAGCGGGTTTTTTCTGCCGTGGAATGGATTTTCCGGCGACTTGAATTCGAGCCGGACCGGAGTGCCTTTCAAATCCAGTTGAGCACGAAAATAATTCATCAAATAGCGCTTGTAGGAATTCGGCAAGGCATCGGTCTGCACGCCGTGAATCACCACCGTCGGCGGATTGCGCCCGCCCTGATGGGCATACTTCAGCTTGATGCGACGGTTGTCCACCATGGGCGGCTGATGAGCCTCGGTCGCCTCTTTCAGAATCCGGGTCAGCATCGGCGTGGACATGTCGAGCATGGCCGAAGCGTACAAGGCATGGATCACGTCGAACAGCTTGCCGACGCCGCTGCCGTGCAGCGCGGAAATAGGATGTTTTTCGGCAAAATCCAGAAACGACAACTTGAGATCAAGCTGCCGCCGGACGGTTTCTTTTTGTTCCGGACTCAGGCCGTCCCATTTGTTCAGCCCGATAATCAGCGCCCTGCCCGCCTCCAGCACCAGACCCAACAGATGGGCGTCCTGATCGGTGACGCCTTCGCTGGCGTCGATCAAGTAAATGACCACGTTCGATTTTTCAATCGCCTGCAAGCTCTTGACCACGCTGAATTTCTCGATCGATTCCGAAATCTTGCTCCGCCGGCGCATGCCGGCCGTATCGATCAGGGTAAACAGTTTGCCCTGGCGCTCGAAAGGAATGTAAATGCTGTCGCGGGTCGTGCCCGGCTGATCGTAGACCACCACCCGTTCCTCGCCCAGCAGGCGATTGACCAGGGTCGATTTGCCGACGTTGGGCCGGCCGACCACCGCGATGCCGATGCCTTTCGCAGTCTCTTCGACGATTTCCTCCTCGTTCGGCAGCAACCGGTCGATACTGGCCAATAATTGAGGGACGCCCCGGCCGTGGGTCGCGGAAATAAGTACCGGCTCGCCTAACGCCAGGGAGTAAAAATCGGCGGCCGCCACGTTCGAATCGATGCCGTCAGTCTTGTTGACGACAAGAATGACCGGCTTGTTCAATTTCCTTAAATTGTCGGCGATGATCTTGTCGGAAGCGCTCAAGCCGGCGCGCGCATCGACCAGAAAGAACACGACGTCGGCTTCTTCCAAGGCGATCCGGACCTGTTTTCCGGCAATGCTGTCGATGCCCTCGGCATCGTCGGCGATGCCGCCGGTATCGACCACGAGACAAGCCCGCTTGCCGTGCTTGATGCGGCCGTACTGCCGGTCTCTGGTCAGGCCCGGATAATCCGCCACCAAGGCTTCCCGGCTTTTGGTCAAGTAATTGAATAAAGTCGACTTGCCGACGTTGGGCCGGCCGACCAGGGCTATAACGGGTAACATAGTATCGGACTTTAATCCATGAGGTGAGAGGGGGCAACGCCATGCAAAGACCGCAGCACGGGCTGCGGCAATCGGTCTTTACTGTAACGGCAGCGCCTCGCGTAAAGATTTTCTTGAGGATTCGGAATCGCCTCTCCGAATCAGGTCTTATCGAGCTTTTACAGCAGCCAGAGCGCCGTCCTTCGCATAGACGACCACGGTATCGTCCGCCACCACCGGTCTCGCGTCGATGGGGCCGTCGGTAATCTTGACGCGGGCCAGTTGCCTGCCGTCGGTGGTCGACAACCAATGCACGTAACCTTCAAGGTCTCCGGTCACGACATAGCTGTGATAGGCGGCGGGCGCCGTCAGTCTTCGATTCTGCAGATCCTTCTGTTTCCACAGCGGCGAGCCGGTCCGGTGATCCAATTGCATGACGTGACTTTCGGTATCGACCAAGTAGAGATAATCGCCGTCGCTGCTGATGCCGGAGCTGGAGGATATGTCTTCCTTGCGCCACAAGACGTCGCCGTCCAGTTCCGAAACGGCGCCGATGCCGCCGTGATAGCTGGCGACATAAATCACGCCGCCGCTCTCGATGGGATCGGCGTCCAGGTCGACCAGACGTTCGATTTCGGACCTTCCTTTCGGCAGAGCAATGCTGGTTTCCCACGAAAATTTGCCGTCGTCCAAGCGTAACGCCATCAGCTTGCCGCTGTCTTCGCCGCTGATTACATTGTCTTCCACGACGATAGGCGAACCGGTACCGCGAATACTCAGCGCGGGCACGCTGCGGACGTAATTCCAGAGCCTCTTTCCGGTTTTCTCGTTCAAGGCGACGATCGAACCGTCGGTCGTACGCACGATCACGGTCCCGGAAGAGACGACCGGAACCGAAAGCACTTCGCTGGTCACGAGCGCTTTCCAGAGAATGTCGCCGTTTTCGCTATTGAGAGCGACCACTTCCGCATCGGTCGTTCCCAAAATAACCGTACCGGCGCCAAGCCCCGGCCCACCGGAAAAATGAAATTCGGTCTCGGCTTCCCAGAGCAAGTCTCCGTCCGATAAATTCCTGGCTTCCACCAAACCTTCCCGGTCCGCAGCAAACACCTTGCCGCCGCCCACGGCCGGCACCAATTTTAAAGACTGCTCTTCGGATCCGACTCCGACCGTTTCCTTCCAGAGCACTTCCAACTGGATTTCCGGGGTGTATTCGGCAAGCGGTTTGGGCGGTTCCGAATTATCGGCGCCGCCCAGAAAAAAATCGGTTATGCCCGAGAGTCCTTCGCCGATCGACTCAGCCGCGGAACATCCGGCCAGACTCAAGGCCGCCAATAAAATGATCCAATGCATTATTTTTGAGTCTGCACTCTTTCCGGAGCGGTCAGATCCTCGATTTTAAGTTTTAACAGCGGAGACTGATGACCGCTTCTTAAAGCCTTTTCGTAGGAGGTGCGCGCTTCGTCGGTCCGGTCGAGGGCCACCAGCAAATCGCCGGTCAGTTCGTCGTAACTGCCGGCAAAACCGGCTTCGGTCGCCGGATCGATTTCGCTGATCAACTGCAGGCCCTGTTCGAACTCGCCGCTCGCCATCATGACCCGAACCAGCCTCAATTTCGCTACATTGCTCAGTTCCTTGTCCGAATGGGCGGCTACCGTCTTCAGGATTTCCTTGGCTCCCGCCAGATCGCCCTGCTCGGCTTTCAGTTTGGCCTGCATCAGCCCGCCGAAATGGGCGTATTCGCTATTCTTGAACTCTTGCTGCAGACGCTGGCCGAGCTTTTCGGCCGACTCTTTTTTGTTTTCCGCAACGGCTTTCAGGTACTGGGTGTAAAGATTCGAGGCCTGTTCGGCTTTTTCCTGCCGGTGAGTCTGCCAAAAGTTCCAGCCCACGATCAGAGCGATGCCCAACGCCACTCCGATAATCGATGCCGGACCGTTCTCTTTCCACCATCTTTTCAATGCTTCAAGCTGTTCTTCTTCTGTATCGTAAATAGCCACTGTTGTCCTCGATTGAATGTGTGAACGGTTAACTGGATTTTCCGAAACGGCCGGTTAAAAAGGCAATCGCTTCATCTCGGGATAACGTTTGCTGGAGACCGGTCGAGTCGTTTTCCCCGCGTAAGGATTTAAGCCCGACCTTGCCTTCCGCAACCTCATCCTCTCCCAGAATGACGGCGAATTCGGCGCCCGACTTGTCGGCTTTTTTAAACTGGCTTTTGAAATTGCCGCCGCCGCAATGAAGCTGAAGTTTTAACGAAGGAATTTCATTCCTGAACGTTTCGGCCAACCGCAATCCTTCCCGCTCGGCTTTTTCGCCGACCCGAATCAGGTAAACGTCCACGTCCCCGGCTACCGAAATCTGATCGAGCGTTTCCATCAGCGCCAGCAAACGTTCCATGCCCATCGCAAACCCCACCGCATGACTGGCTCTTCCGCCCAATTGTTCGATCAGGCCGTCGTAGCGGCCGCCGGCGCATACGGTGCCCTGGGAACCCAGTTCGTCGGTCACCCATTCGAAAACGGTCTTGCCGTAATAATCCAGTCCGCGGACCAGGCGGTAATTGATTTCGTACTCGATGCCCAGATCGTCGAGAATCGACCGCAAGGCGTCAAAATGACCCAGGCTGTCCTCTCCCAGATAATCCATCAAGACCGGAGCGGCCTCCACCACGGCCTTCATTGCCGGGTTTTTGGTGTCGAGGATCCGCAACGGATTGGCGTCCAGACGGCGCAGGCTGTCGACGTCCAGTTGTTCCAGGTGCCGGCGGAAATAATCCACCAGGCTGTCCCGGTACACGGCCCTTTCCTGCAAAGTGCCCAGCGAATTCAGTTGCAATTTGACTTTGCTCCGCACGCCGAGCCGGTTCCACAGCCGATGCATGATTAAAATCAGTTCCGCATCGATATCGGGGCCGGCCAGACCGTAAGTTTCAACGCCCAGTTGATAGAACTGCCGGTAGCGCCCTTTTTGCGGACGTTCGTGGCGATACATCGGGCCGTAATACCATAATCTTTGCACTTGATTATGGATCAGTCCGTGTTCGAGACAGGCCCTAAGGCAGCCTGCGGTGCCTTCGGGGCGCAGGGTCAACGAATCGCCGTTGCGGTCGTCGAAGGTATACATTTCCTTTTCAACGATGTCGGTGACTTCACCGATCGAACGTTTGAAAAGTTCGGTTTTTTCCACGATCGGCAGACGAATCTCGCGATACCCATAGCCTGCGAGCACTTCCCGGATGATTTGCTCGGCATGCTGCCAAAGCGGCGTCTGGTCTGGAAGCACGTCGTGCATTCCTCGGATTGCTTGTATATTGTTTGCCATGCGTTGGACGGGCGGTTACTCGGAAATGGACCGGATCTTGTTTGCTTCGTTCGAAAGGGGAAATTTTTCCAGTAACAGGTTTCGATATTCTTTCGCCCGGTCGGTATTGCCCAGGGCGCGCTCCGTTTGAAAAGCGACGAACAAGGTTTCCGGCGTATGGGAGGCAACGCTCAAATAGCGTTCCAGGAAGCCTTTGGCGGCCCACAGATCGCCTTTTTGATAACTGATCTTTTGCATGCCCGCCAGAGCCGGCGCATAGGCTTTGCTCGACTCCAGGGCCTGCCGCAAATACGGTTCGGCCTTTGCTCTGTCGCCTTTGTTCAAGAGGCAGCGGCCGGCATTGGTCAGGGCAATCCACGGCCGTTCGTTTAACGGATCGGAACCCGCCTGGGCCAACAGGGCCAAGCCTTTGTCGGTCTCGCCGCGGTCGCATAAAAAGCGGCCGAAGTTATTCTGCACTCTGACGTCGTCCGGATTCAAGTTCAGCGCAGTTTCGTATTCGTTTTCGGCGTCGTCGTACTGCTTCATTTTTTCATACAAGAACGCCAGGGAATTGTGCGCCTCGGCATTGCCCGAATCGTAGTCGACCGCCTTTTCCAGATTCTCTTTCGCAATATCCAGCTTGTTCAGATTCATGTAGCGTACGCCCAACTGCAAGTAGGTATCCGCCTTTTCCTTTTTTTTGGCGCCGGTTTCGCCCAATGAAGCGCAAGCGGTCAGCACGGCAATCATCAGCGCCGGAAGTATGAATCGAGGAAATAGATCAGGCCGCACTGTCGAACCCCATTGCTTTCAGTTTAAGATGCCGACGGCTTTTATCGTCGACCTTGCCGACCAGTTGCCCGCAGGCCGCATCGATGTCGTCGCCCCTGGTCTTTCTGACCGTGGTGACGATCCCCGCCTCGTTCAATAAGGTTTTGAAGCGGTGAATCGTATGATTGCTCGAACACCGGTAGGGCGAGCCCGGAAACGGATTGAACGGTATCAGATTCAGCTTGGACGGCACCGTTTTCAATAATTTGATCAGGCCGCGGGCGTCTTCCATCGAATCGTTGACGCCGTCGAGCATGACGTATTCGAAAGTGATCGTGCGCCTCGGAGCCAGTTTGGCGTTGTCCCGGCAGGCCTCCATTAATTCCTTCAACGGATATTTTTTATTGATCGGCACCAGTTGATCCCGAAGTTCGTCGGTCACCGCATGCAGCGACACCGCCAGACTGACGTCGCAAACCTGAGTCAACCGGTACATGGCCGGCACCACGCCCGAGGTGCTGATGGTCACCCGGCGCTTGGACAGGCCGAACGCGAAATCGTCCATCATCAGATGCATCGCCGCGACGACGTTGTCGAAATTGAGCAGCGGCTCGCCCATGCCCATCATGACCACATTGGTGATCTTTTTATCCGGGCCGAGGCGTCTTTGCGCCACCAGCAACTGGCCGATGATTTCCGAGGTGCCGAGATTGCGGTTGAAGCCCTGTTGTGCGGTCGAGCAAAACGAGCAGGCCAGCGCGCAGCCGATCTGCGAGGACACGCACAGCGTGCCCCGCCCTTCTTCGGGAATGAACACCGTTTCGACGCGGTTGCCGCAGTGGGTCTGCATCGCCCATTTCCGGGTGCCGTCGGAAGCGATTTGCTCGACGACGACTTCCGGGGTGGCGATGTGGCCATGCTCGGCCAGATAGGAGCGCAGCGGTTTGCTCAGGTTGGTCATCCGGTCGAAATCGTCGACGCCTTCCTGATAGATCCACTTCATCAACTGAGTCGCCCGAAACGGCTTTTCCCCCAGAACGGCAAAAAAAGCCTCCAGGCCCTTTCTGTCGAAGTCGAGCAGGTTGACGGATTGAGTTTTATCGGGTGCGGGGGCAGAGTTCATTATCCGAGAAAAAGAAAGCGATTTCTTCTTTGGCCGTTTCCGCCGCATCCGAGCCGTGCACGGCGTTTTCGTCGATGCTGTTGGCGAAATCGGCGCGGATGGTGCCGGGCGCTGCATCCTTCGGGTTGGTGGCGCCCATGATGTCGCGATTTTTCAGAATCGCATTTTCGCCTTCCAAAACCTGCATCATCACCGGACCCGAAATCATGAAGGAAACCAGATCCCTGAAGAAAGGACGCTCTTTGTGCACCGCATAAAATCCTTCAGCCTGAGCCTGGGTCAGATGAACCATTTTCGCGGCGACGATTTTCAGGCCGTTCTTCTCGAAACGGCTGTAAATTTCGCCGATCACGTTCCTGGCTACGGCATCCGGTTTAATGATTGAGAAAGTGCGTTCTATCGCCATTGCTTTTGAAACTCCAGATTATAAATTAAGTTAATCGGCCATTATATCCGATCTGTCCCCTATTTCGAAGACAGCAAACGATATTGTCTCGAAGAAGCGGTTGATTAAGGACGATTGTCGATCTCCGCACCCTCTTTGACCGGTGCCATCAGATCTTTCCTCGACACACCCAGCCACAGCAAGATAGGACTTGCAACGAGAACGGACGAGTAAATGCCGAATATGATGCCTATGGTCAGTGCCAACGCAAAATTATGCAGCGCTTCGCCACCGAAAAAAAACATCGCCAACACCATCAGTTGCGTCATCAAGTGCGTAATCACCGTGCGCGACATCGTTGTCGTGATGGCGTTATCGATCATGTCGGGAACGCTCGCATTGCGCATCTTATGGAAATTTTCCCGTACCCGGTCGAATACCACGACCGATTCGTTGACCGAATAACCCAATATCGCCAATACCCCCGCCAACACCGGCAACGTGAATTCCCATTGAAAAAACGCAAACATGCCGAGAATAATCACGATGTCGTGCATGTTGGCGATGATAGCGGCCAACGCGAAACGCCACTCGAAGCGGACGGCTAAATAAGCCATAATGCCCGCTACGACTAACATTAGCGCCAATCCACCACTTTCGAACAATTCCTGGCCGACTTGAGGTCCGACAAAATCGACGCTGCGTAACACGATGCCAGGGTCTTGCTCTTTCAATTTTGCCAATACCATCTCACTCAACTTGACGTTGTTGGTTTCGGGCTTCATTGGCAAACGGATCAGCACCTCTTTCACGCTGCCGATATTTTGCACCGAAAATTCGGTCAGCTTCTGATCTTCCAGAATTTTTCGAATCGTTTCGAGGTTGGCCGGCTGATTGTAACCGACTTCAATTTGGATGCCGCCGGTAAAGTCCAATCCCAAATTAAGCCCTTTAAAGCTTAGTGCCAGTATCGCCAAGATAAAAGTCACCAGCGAAATGGTCGTAGTGACCCGACCATAACGCATAAACGGGATATCGCGTTTAATTTTAAAAAATTCCATTGAATCGCACCTATTAGATAGCCAATTTATCCAACTTACGCCGCCAACCGTAGATACCGTTGACCAACGCTCTCGATACCAGAACCGCACTGAACATGGAGGTTAAAATGCCGATGCACAGCACCAGCGCAAACCCGCGGATGGGGCCCGAGCCCAGCATGAACAACGCGATGCCGGCAATCAAGGTGGTAATATTGGAATCTAAAATGGTCGCAAACGCTCGCTCATAACCGGCATAAATGGCGGCATGGGGAGTCATGCCGATTCTAAGCTCCTCGCGAATTCGCTCGTTGATCAGCACGTTGGCGTCGATCGCCATGCCCACGGTCAGTGCAATGCCCGCCATGCCCGGCAACGTTAGCGTGGCTTGCAGCAAAGACAGCACCGAAACCAGCAGCAACACGTTCACGCCCAACGCGACGACTGAAAAAATTCCGAACAACCGGTAATAGGCAATCATGAACAGAGCGATCGCTATGAAACCGTAGACATTGGAATTGATGCCCTTGCTGATATTTTCCTGACCCAGACTGGGACCGACAGTGCGCTCTTCAACGATATCGACCGGCGCCGCCAGCGATCCCGCTCTGAGCAGCAGCGACAGATTGCGCGCTTCCTGCGGGCTGTCCAGGCCGGTGGTCTGAAAGCGCTTGCTGAAAACGCCCTGAATGGTGGCGACGCTGATGACTTTTTCCACCTTCTTTTTGGTCCGGATTTTCTCGCCGTTGACCGTTTTACTTTCGACCTTGTATTCGATAAAGACTACCGCCATCGGCTTGCCGACGTTGGCCTGGGTGACCTTGCCCATTTTGCTGGCGCCGGCGCCGTTCAGGGTAATGAACACCGCCGGGCGCCCGTCCTGATCCATGCCCGACGAAGCGTCGACGATCTGATCTCCGGTCACGATGATCCGGCGGTCGAGCAGGATCGGAGCGCCGTTCTTTTCATAGTAAAGACGGCTGGTCGCAGGCACGTGGCCGGCAACCGCCTGCTGCACGTCGTGCTCGACGTCGACCAGCCGGTATTCCAGCGTGGCGGTCGTGCCCAGGATTTCCTTGGCGCGGGCCGTATCCTGAACGCCGGGCAACTGGACGACGATGCGGTTGTTGCCCTGCTGCTGAATCACAGGCTCGGCAACGCCCAATTCGTTGACCCGGTTCCGCAGGGTCGTAATGTTTTGCGAAACCGCAAATTTCTTGATTTCCCGAATTTCCTTTTCGGACATTTTCAGCCAGATCTGATCCTGCTGTTCGGCTTCGGTTATATCAAGGCCGCCAAAATCTTTTTTCAAAAGATTCAACGCGGAGGCCTTGTCGTCGGCGGACTTGAGCTTGACTTTTATAAAGTTGTCCTCCTTGGCCACCGATTGATAACGAATTTTGCCGTTTCTCAAGGCCTGGCGCACGTCGTCGTTATAGCGTTCCTCCGCCTGCTTCACGGCCGCGTCCATGTCGACCTCCATCAGAAAGTGAACGCCGCCGCGCAAGTCGAGGCCGAGATACATTGCCTTCGCGCCCAACGCATCGAGCCAGGCCGGGGTCGCCGGCGCAAGATTAAGCGCAACCGTGTAGTCATCGCCCATCTGCTCCCGGAGCAAATCCGCGACCTTGATCTGATCATCGGTACTATTGAAGCGCGCCAGCACCCGGTCGTTCTTGTATTCGAACGCCTTGATCGCAACGCCGGTCGCCTTGATGGCCGACTCGATCTTGTCGGCCCGGGACAGGTCCAACGCCGCCGAATGCGCAGAAGAGACCTGCACGGAAGGGTCATCGCCGTACAAATTCGGCAACGCATAAATCATCGAAATAATGAAGACAGTGATGACTAGAATATTTTTCCAAAGAGGATATTGATTTTGCATTTCTAATATTCCATCGATTTAATCGAGTCTGGGATTGAACCGCCGTCGCCGGCCGGCCACGAATCTTGACGCCGGGTGCGATTTCAGACTTTGGCCTTTTTGGCGATCGCTTTATAGGTCCCTTTCGGCATGATGTTTTCGATGCTGTGGCGTTGCACCTGAATGAAGAGATTGTCGCCGACTTCCAGTTTGACGAAATTGTCGTCCAGATCGGCCACCTTGCCGAGAATACCGCCGGAGGTCACCACTTCGGTGCCCTTGGTCATCGTCGCGAGCATCTGTTTTTTCTCTTTGGCGCGCTTGGATTGCGGGCGCAGGAACAGAAAATAGAAGAACAGCAAGACGCCTACCGGAAACAGCATGCCTTCGATGCCGGGGGCTTGTTGTGCGGCCGGCGCTGCGGCTGCCATCGCGTCGGAAATGAAAAAACTCATGATCATCCTCGTACTTATAATAATGATAAATCGAACTATTATGCCACAGTCGGAACAACTTTACCTCGTTGTTGGTAAAATCTCCTGACAAATTCATCCAGTTCCTGTTGTTCGATGGCATCGCGCAGTCCCTGCATCAGGTGCAAATAATAATACAGGTTGTGGATCGTGTTGAGCCTTGAACCCAGCATTTCTCCGCATTTATCCAGATGCCGGAGATAGGCTCTGGAATAATTCCGGCAGGTGTAGCAGCCGCAGGTTTCATCGAGCGGTCCGGTATCGAACTGATATTGGCTGTTTCTTATCTTGACCACGCCGAAACGGGTGAAAAGATGGCCATTGCGAGCGTTGCGCGTCGGCATCACGCAATCGAACAGGTCGATGCCGCGGCGCACCGACTCGACCAGATCCTCGGGCGTGCCGACGCCCATCAGATAGCGCGGCTTGTCGGCCGGCATTTTCGGGTGCAGCGCATCCAGCGTCGCCATCATTTCCTCCTTGGGCTCGCCGACGGAAAGACCGCCGATTGCGTAGCCGTCGAAGCCGATCGCGGTCAGCCCGTCGATCGATTCCCGCCGCAAATGTTCGTACATGCCGCCCTGAACGATGCCGAACAGCGCCGAAGGATTGTCGCCGTGCGCCTTCTTGCTGCGCTCGGCCCAGCGCAGCGACAGCCGCATCGACTCCGCCGCCTGTTTTTCGGTCGCAGGATAAGGCGTGCATTCGTCGAAAATCATCACGATGTCGGAACCCAGATCCTGCTGCACCTGCATCGATTCTTCCGGCCCCATGAAGATCCTGCGGCCGTCCACCGGCGATTGGAAAGTAACGCCCTCTTCTCTGATTTTTCTCAGCGCACCGAGGCTGAATACCTGAAAGCCGCCCGAATCGGTCAGGATCGGCCTGTCCCAGCGCATGAATTCGTGCAGGCTGCCGTGAGCCCTGATCACCTCCATGCCCGGCCTCAGCATCAGATGAAACGTGTTGCCGAGAATGATCTGTGCGCCCAGGCCGGTTAAATCCTCCGGCGTCAGCGATTTGACCGCCCCATAAGTGCCGACCGGCATGAAAATCGGCGTTTCCACGACGCCGCGGGCAAAAGCCAGTCGGCCGCGGCGGGCATGGCCGTCGGTTTTGATCAGTTTGAATTCCATGTTGTGCAGTGTGACGTAGGCCGCTTGAGCGGCGAATTGCAGAGTTCAATCGGTCCGAATCAGCCCGATCGCCTCGATTCGGAAGAATGATGTGGGATGAGTGCCAATTTCTGTTTTTCAACCCGAAGGAAGTTACCGGCTTTTTCCGGGCACCATCAATACGGCAACGAGGAAGAGCTGTTTCAGGCTGCGTTATATTATAAAGAGAGTCGGACAGAGTTCAAAAGCGACATGAAAATATCTTGTGCCTGATCGAAACCGAAGCGGTCTGCTTCAAACGGTACAAAACCCATTAATCGGTTTCATCGATCTCGAAAAATATCCATCGAATCCGGGGATGAGCCTGTTTGATTTCCCTTTCCATGCGGTTGATTTGCCGGACCGCGTCACCGACGGGCATTTCGGGAGGAAGTTCGGCCTTGACGGTCAGCATCACCGCGTTGCCGTGATTGATCACCCACAGATTGAGCACACGCCGCACGCAGGGCTGGCTTTGCAGATACTGCTCGACGTGAGTGCGAACGTCTTCGACCGATTCTCCGATCAGCAACGAATGAACTTCCCTGCCGACGGCGGCGGCAACCGCAACCAAAAGCAGGCCGATCAGCATGGAACCCGCGGCATCGTAGGCGGTATTGCCGGTGATCATGGTCAGGCCCAGCATCACCAGCGCGATGGCCAGCCCGGCAAGTGCCGCAATGTCCTCGCCGGTGACCACCATCAGTTCGGACGATTGCGTTTCCCGAAACCATTGCCATAACGAGCGCTCGCCTTTTTCGGCCGCCAGTGCTCCCAAAGCCCCTTTCAGAGAAAAGGACTCGAGCCCGATCGCAATCAGCAGGATGAGCAAGGCAATGCCTTCGTTCTCGACTTCATGCGGATTGTTGTAGCGGAGCCAGCCTTCGTAGATCGAAAACAGCCCGCCGACCGAGAACAGAACGATCGCGACCATCATCGACCAGATGTAAGATTCGCGCCCGAAGCCCATCGGATGCTTGCGCGTCGGTTCTTTTTTCGAGCGCTTCATGCCGATCAGCAACAACACTTGATTGCCGCAATCGGCAAAGGAATGGATCGCTTCGGCCAGCAGCGAGCCCGACCCTGTCCAGATGGCCGCGCCCGTTTTCGCCGCGGCAATGCCCAGGTTGGCGCCGAAGGCGTAAAGCACGGCTTTGGTGGAATGATGCTCTGTCATGATCGATGGTCGGCAGTCGAAGATTGTCCTTAAGTTTATCAGGTAGGATCGGCGCCGCCTATGATAATTAAGTCATCGGAAGTTTCCGACGGCCGGAAGATTGCTCGGCTCCCGTCCTCCTTTCCTTGGAGTCTGTCGGCAACATTTTCTTTCTTTCGGAAAATCGCCGGATCGCCAGTGCGCCTCAACCTTATTTACATTTGAACACCATCAGAGTGATGTCGTCCTTGAAGGTCTGGGTCAGGCAAAATTGCTTGAGTTGCTCCAGTAAGGTATCGATCAGTTGCTTCGGCGTCTGTCCCGAGTGGGTTCTGAAAATTTCGCAAACGCGGTCGATGCCGAAAAAGTCGCCCTGGTCGTTCTCCGCTTCGATCAAGCCGTCCGTATAGAGCAAAACGATGTCCCCCTGCTCAAGAGCGAGGGTATTCTCTTCGAATGTGACGTTTTTGTTGACTCCGAGGATCAGGCCTCCCGCATCCAATGCGGTGCAGGTATTGTGAGCGGGCTGAAACAGCAGCGGCGGCGGATGCCCTGCGCTGGCAAAACATAGCCGGCGCGTGCCGATATCGTATTGCATGTAAAAAAGAGTGATGAAAAAATCCGACTTGTCCAGATCTTCGAATAGAAATTGATTGAGCATGGTCATTTTTTCCGACGGCGTCCCCTTCCCGTTGGCCAGCGCCCGGATGGCGCTTCGCGTCTCCACCATGAACAAGGCCGGCCCCAGGGAATGCCCCGACACATCGGCCACGATCATTTCCAGCCGGTTTTCGTTGACGAAAAAATAATCAAAATAATCCCCGCCGACCTGGTCGGCCGGCAAACAGAAGCCGTGCACTTCGAACTGTTCGGTAGCGATCGGCACCGAGGGAGACAACGAAGTTTGAATGGTCCGGGCGATGTTGATTTCATTCCGGGCTACCGCCAATTTGACCTGGGCGTCGCGAATCTGGTGTTCCGCCGCTTTGCGGGAGCTGATGTCGTGGATGAATGCGCTAAAGCTGTAAGCGTTGCCCTCTTTCATCGGTGAAATGCTGACTTCCACGGGAAACTCGGTCTGATCCCGGCGCAAGGCGGTCAGTTCGATCAACCGGTTCAGCATCGGGCCGGCGCCCGTGCGCAGAAAGCGCTGCAAACCCTCTCGATGGGCACGGCGCAGCCGCTGAGGAATGATCAGTTGATCGAGAGGCTGACCCACCGCTTCCAGCCGGGTCCAGCCGAATATTTTCTCCGCCTGCGGGTTCCAGTCGGTAATGATGCCGTAGGAATCCATGATGACGATCGCGCTCAGGGAGCTTTCAATGATCAGCCGTATGCGTTTTTCACTTTCAATCAAAGCATCCTGAAACTGCTTCCGGGCCGTGATGTCCCGGTCGACGCCCCGCCATTTAAGCAATTTTCCGGCCGCGTTGATGATCGGCAGCCCGGTCGACTCGGTAATGACCAGATGTCCGTCCCTGTGCCGGTAATGATTGGTCAGGCCGTAAAAAGGATGATGGATGGAGGCGTAGGACCGTTGATTTTCCTTGTCCTGATCGGTCAGAAATTCCGTATAGTGGCGGCCGATGACCTGATTCACCGTAAAGCCCAGAATCTGGTTGACTGCGGTGCTGCTGTAGATGTAGTAACCGTCGGGATCTTGCTCCCAAAGCCATTCCCCGGCCATGTCCGCCATTTGCCGGAACCGTTCCTCGCTTTCGACCAAAGCGTGTTCAACTTCAAGGCACTGATAGGGGTCGAGTTCGCTGCCTTTCCCGGAAGGGGAGGCTGCCGCCGGCATTTTTTTAACGGATCGGCTTAAATCCTGAAGCAGGACCAGAACCGCATCCGGCGCCTTATTCTGTTTGGACAAAATCCTCAACGACACGAAAACCGGAATTCTGGCTCGCTCACGGGTTTCAATCTCCCCTTTAAAACTTTTACCGGCCGCCGCGTCGTTTAACTGAGACAGGGCGCTTTGCCACGCCTCCCGCTGTTTTCCTTCCGGAAAAATAAAATTAAGATTTTTCTGCAACAGCTCCTGAACGCTGTATCCCAAAAAATCGGCGGCCGAACTATTGACATATCTGACTCTCGGAATAAAAGCATGGCCTTCCTCCGCAGGCTGTAATTTGACAATAATAATCTTGGCGGCGGGAATTTCTTTGATCTGATCCATGGCGATCGCTATAGCGGCTTGAAAAAATTTTTATCTGTCGAACTCCGGCATATCATAAGCATCTTTCTGAAAATTTCAGCTTAAGGCAGACAGGATCGGCAAATTGCATTTTCGTCCGGCCGGCCGTCGGAATGGCGGTCTGTATCGCACCGTGCCGCGGCGAGGCGAGGAATCTTCTTGAAAATCCGCATTCCTTTCGACAAACCCTTTGACCGCTGACAAAGACGGTATGTTTCCCGATGACGGGAGTGCTTTTCAGGAAACAGAGCCGCAACAGCGCTCCAACCCAAAGCGGCCTCGTTCCGGCAAGCCGGCCTATTTTGGCCGAACTCCTCCGCCTGCCGGACGCCGTCACGCTCAAACCAGCGTGCCACGGGCGTTCCAGCCACTGCTTTATTTCCATCGACAATCAGAGTCCTGAGCACGCTCCTGCTTTCAAGTGTAGATTAAGCCCTGAGGTTACGCAGTGACCTATGCAAACCGGTAGGCTATCCGGAGAAAAACGGCATTGAGAGTACCGCTCCGTGAAAAGGGCTCGGTCAGAATAAATATTCTCCTTCTCCTACAAAAATAAGTATTGAAAAACGCAGGCTACCCGGAAAAAATAATATTTCATAATCTCATGCCCTGCCACTCCTGAAGACCCGTCAGTTTTTTGCTTGGCTCCGGCCATGTTCCGGATTCGATTTACGAAACTCTTTGAGTTATTTTCCGTCTTTGTAGTAGAATTTTATAATATACTACTTTCAAGTTCAACCCGTCTTCATTGAGGGGTTGATCTTGTCCTTTTTTCATTCGGGAGATCATCTTTTGGAAAACTTTACTCCGATTTCGGCGATGGCGGGCGGAGCGCTCATCGGTCTCAGCGCTTCGCTGCTGTTCCTGCTCAACGGCCGAATTGCCGGCATCAGCGGCATTTTGAACGGCGTTCTCTATGCACCTAAAAAAGACAGGGCCTGGCGGCTCTTTTTTCTGGCGGGACTGGCGCTCGGCGCCGTACTGTTCCATTGGCTCGTACCGGGCTTTAACAGCCCCAGACTCGGTTATCCTTTGGGGTTGCTGGCCGCCGGCGGTTTTCTGGTCGGCTTCGGCGCGCGCATGGCCAACGGCTGCATCAGCGGTCACGGCATTTGCGGCCTGGCCAGACTGTCGGTTCGCTCGATGGCCGCCACGTTGACCTTTATCGGCTCCGGCATGGTAACCGTCTACGTCATCCGCCACTTATTGCATCTGACCTCATGATGAAAACGAATATAACTGCATTTTTCTGCGGCCTCCTGTTCGGGGTCGGCTTGTCGTTGTCCCATATGATCAATCCGGAAAAAGTGTTGAATTTTCTGGACGTCGCCGGTCGCTGGGATCCCAGTCTTCTATTCGTCATGCTGGGCGCCCTGCCCGTCGCCATGCTTTCGTTCCGGGCCATTCTCAAACGGCCGGGGCCGATGCTTGCCGAAAGCTTTCAACTGTCTTCGAAAATATCGATCGACGCCATGCTTGTTCTGGGCGCGGCTCTGTTCGGCATCGGCTGGGGCATGAGCGGCTACTGCCCGGGCCCGGCGGTGACCGGACTGGGCCTGTATTCTTTCGAATCGGTCGTCATGGTGGGATTCATCCTTCTCGGCTTTGTCGTCTTCGATAAATTATTCGGCCGTAGCCGCTAAACCATTCGGTAACTTCCGTTTCCGCTGCCATACGGCGTATTTTGCGTTTGTCCCGGCGAGGGTATGATTGGAGCGCTTCGGAATGTTAAAATATCTCGGCGGGACTGAACCGCAGCCGTCCGTCCCTTCGCGCATTTTTGAGAAGCATCAACAACGGCAATATCCGATCCTGCGCAGACTGAATCAACAACTTGCCGGGACAAATGCTCTCTGAAAGAACAGACACAATGCCCAACGGACGGGATTTAAATCCACTTTTTACAGCGCACGCTCCGCCTCCGCCGAGCCCATTGGATAAGCCATCGAATGAAAAGATTAATCGAAGCCAGAATCGTCAATCCGTTACTGGAAAAATACGGTGTTCCCGCCTATAAAACCGAAGGCTCCGCAGGCCTTGATCTAATCGCCTGCCTCGATGCCCCGCAGGTCATCGGGGCCGGAAAAAATAAACTGATCGGTACCGGATTGTCGATCAACATCCAGGACCCCGGCTTGGTCGCCGTTGTGGCCAGCAGAAGCGGCCTGTGCCTGAATCATCAAATCCGGGTCGGGCAAGGCCTGGGTATCATCGATGCCGATTACCACGGCGAGATCGGCGTCATTTTGCATAACGACGGCAGCGAGGATTACACCGTTCAGCCGGGGGAGCGGATAGCTCAATTATTATTCATGCCGGTGGTGCAAGTGGCGTTCAAACTCGTTGCCGATTTCACGACAATCACCGAAAGAGGTGACGGCGGTTTCGGTTCTACCGGCAAGCATTAATCTCTTTGTCCGTTCTTGAACGATTTTTCATTCCTACTAAACTTTATTCGAGCGAGCGGCCCCACTATTACTATATATAGAGCTATTCATAAAGGCCCCTTTTCATTTTAGCCCGCTCCGAACCCTGCCTTGTTTCGGCCCCAGGCTTTTCCATGTAACTTGATCGACGCGGCACGCCGGCGACCTCGGCCGACTGCCCATGAATCCGTCTCCCTGACTATGATAAGGTGTTAATCGATGAGTCGTATGTTTTCTCTATTGTCGGCAATCGCCATCGCGATGATTCTGCTTGCAGGCGCCGGAATATACTGGATTACCGATTCCGAATTGGCCGAATCGCGACAAACAAAGGCCGATGCCTTGGTCGGCGGCGCCGGCTTGAGTATCGGAGCCAAAATAGACACCTTAAATGCCATTGTCGATAAAATGGCACAGGATCCGGAGGTTGTGGCCGCGATTTCCGGCAACAATCCCGTCTCGATTGCGGCAGTCAGCGCCAAACTGGAACGCCATTATCCCGATGTGCAAAAAATAAGGCTGTTATTGCCCGGAGTAACCGAACTCGATCAGACCGGTGAACCCAGAATGAGCCTGGCCGATCTCGATATGGTTAGGGACGCGGTAATCGCCGAACCGCCGGCGGCCATCCATGGAACTTCGGCTGCGGACCGGCATTTGGCCATTGCCCGTAAAATCAATAAGGACAACGAGGTGATTGGCGTCATTCTGGTCAGCATGAATTACGATTTCATCGGCAAATTTCTGAAACGGATACCCGGCAACGGCGGCGCATTTGAATTAAGACAAGATAAACTGCTGCTCGCAACGGCCGGCGCCAAAAAAAACTGGGATGAAGGAACAGAGACTAGCTATAAAATCGCCGGAACCGCCTGGGAACTCAATTACAGCGCAGCCAAGGGCAGCTTCGCCGATTCGACTTTTATCGCCGGCTTCATCGTGATACCCGCCATCGTCTTTGCCGGTCTTTCATTTTTTATCTACCGGAAACTGTCCGAAATGCTCATGAACGATTTGAGCATCGTCATGACGGCCTTTACGGACATGATGAAAAACAAACCGCTCGGCAGCTATCCGGTCAAGCTGAAAGAGTTCAACGTCGTCGTTTCCAGCCTGGCCCGATACAAACGCCTTCATAACAATGAGGATTCGTCCCGGATTAACTCTGTCGAAGAGGATAATTTGATGAATGATGAGTTCTGGGAAGATTTCAGCCTGGAACTCGACACGCTTGCCGTATCCGAAGAGAAACCTAAAGAAAAAGCAACCGCCGCCGGCAACCGGCAGAACCCGCTTGCGCCACCGGCGCATCTTCCCGAAACGGACGAGACGGCCGCCATCTTCCGGGCCTACGATATCCGGGGCATTGTCGGCAGTTCGCTGACGCACGGAGTCGTGTACGATATCGGCCGTGCATTGGGCACCGAAGCTACGGCTCAAGGCTGTAAAACCCTGGTCGTCGGCCGGGACGGACGGACGTCGAGCCGGGAACTCTCCCAATCGTTGATGCAAGGCATTGTTTCGACCGGCTGCAATGTACTGGACGTCGGCATGGTGCCGACGCCCGTACTTTATTTTGTCGCGCATCACATCGAAGGGCGTTCCGGCGCGATGGTCACGGGCAGCCATAATCCGGCCCAATACAACGGCTTGAAAATGGTCATCAAGGGCGAAACCCTGGCGGGCGACAGAATTCAACGACTGAAGGCGTGCATCGACAATCAGGCCTATACCGTCGATATCCCGGGCACGATTGAACGGAATGAGAAGTTTGCCAATGAATACATAGGCTCGATATCCGAGGACGTGCATTTGGGACGGCCCATGCGGGTAGTCCTCGATTGCGGCAACGGCGTGGCCGGAGAATTGGGACCGCTGCTGCTCCGAACCCTCGGCTGCGAAGTCATCGAATTATTTTGCGACGTGGACGGCTCCTTCCCCAATCATCATCCCGACCCCAGCAAGCCTGAAAACCTGAAGGAATTAATAGCCTCGGTCCGCCATTATCAGGCGGATCTGGGCCTCGCCTTCGACGGGGACGGCGACCGCTTGGGAGTCGTCGATTCGAATGGTAAAATTATCTGGCCGGACCGGCAAATGATGCTGTTCGCAAAGGACGTGCTGGCGCGCAAACCTGGCGCGGAGATCATCTACGACGTGAAATGCAGTCGTCATCTCGACAGTGAAATTACCAAATACGGCGGCCGTCCGCTGATGTGGAAAACCGGCCATTCCTTCATGAAAGCCAAGCTTAAAGCCACCGGAGCGAAGCTGGCAGGAGAAATGAGCGGCCATATTTTCTTTAACGACCGTTGGTTCGGTTTTGACGACGCCCTATACGCCGCCGCCCGGCTGATTGAAATTCTTTCCGCCGACACGCGCACCAGTGCCGAAGTCTTCGGCCAGTTGCCCGACAGCGTCAATACTCCGGAACTTAACGTGAACATGAACGAAGGCGAACAATTTAAATTTATCGAGGATCTCGTTTCGAAGGCGAATTTTGCCGGCGGCAAAATCACGACGATCGACGGCCTGCGCGTGGATTTTCCGAACGGTTGGGGACTGGTGCGGGCTTCCAATACCACTCCTTCGCTGGTTTTCCGTTTCGAAGCCGACACCCAGGACGCCTTAAAAACCATTCAAGACCAGGTAAGGCAGCAAATAGCCGCCGTAAAACCGAATCTAATCCTACCTTTTTAATACGGAAAACCCCATATGATGCAACAACGCAAAGCTCACGAAATTGCCGATGTATTGATTGAAGCGTTGCCCTATATCCAGCGTTTCAAAGGCAAAACGGTCGTCGTGAAATTCGGCGGCAACGCCATGGTCGACGAGCAGTTGAAACACAGCTTCGCCCGGGACGTCGTCCTGATGAAACTTGTCGGCATCAATCCGATCGTCGTCCACGGCGGCGGCCCGCAAATCGGCCGGCTTCTGGAACGCCTGGGCAAATCGACCGGTTTTGTCGACGGCATGCGCATTACCGACAGCGAAACGATGGACGTGGTGGAAATGGTGCTGGGCGGCCTGGTCAACAAGGAAATCGTCAATTTGATCAATATGCACGGCGGCAAGGCGGTGGGATTGACCGGAAAAGACGGCGACTTCATCCGTGCCAAGAAAATTCATTTGCAAAAAACCTCGCCCGAGGCGAATGTTCCGGAAATCATCGACCTTGGCCATGTCGGCGAAGTCAGCAGCATCGATCCTGCGGTGGTCGACATGCTCGGGCGCAGCGATTTCATTCCGGTGATTGCGCCCATCGGCGTCGGCGAGGACGGCCATTCCTATAACATCAATGCCGATCTGGTGGCCGGCAAGGTGGCCGAAGTGTTGAAAGCCGAGAAATTGATTTTGCTGACCAACATCGCCGGCATTCTCGACAAGGAAGGCCGGCTTTTGACGGGCCTGACGCTGAAAAAGATCGACGACCTGATCGCCGACGGCACCATTTACGGCGGCATGATTCCGAAAACCCGGTGTGCCACCGATGCTCTGAAAGGCGGAGTCAATAAGGTGCACATCATCGATGGTCGGGTGGAACACGCCGTCCTGCTGGAATTGTTCACCGATCAGGGCGTCGGCACTTTATTGCTCAGCCGTTAACTGGCGGGGATTCAATTTCGGATCCTCTTTCAGTCTGGATGCAATAAAAGGCCGGAAAGCGGATCTTATGTTGGCCACTTTCTGACTGCCGCACAATTCCGCTCCGAGAGTCGATTGCCGGCAACGAATGTCGAGAAAGATCTGCTGGCTTTTTGCGGAAACGATTCGGGATATCGACAAGCTTAAATCATCGTCTTTTTCCGGTTCCCGGGTCATGATCAAGTTCTCGTTATCGATTTCGGTTTTGGTCGTCGAATATTCCCGGACAAACTGACGGCTCATTTGCCAGGCCTCGGCACAGTCGGCTTCATTCTGACACTGGTACAAGCCCAGGGCGTCGGCCGCCAATTTTTCAGTCGACTGGTCACTCAGCTTTTGGGCTTCCTCGGGACCGGATCGGGTCAGGTATTGATAGCGTTCAATGTCGGATTCGAACTCGGCTTTTTCAGTTTTCTTTTTGTTGATCTGTTTATCGATATCTTCCTGAATAGTCAGAATTTGCGCCTTGGCGGCTTTAACCTCATCCAACAGCAATTGCGGAGTTTTTTCGCCGTTTCGTTCGTGGATCGCAGCGCGTTTCAGCAATCTTTCCAGTTGGCTTTGATGTTGATTTAAATTGGCCTGCAATACCTTAAACTCCGAATCCAGCGCCAGCATTTTGTTCTTGAGTGCCGATTGCATGTCCGCAACGCTGCGGTACGTGCTGAGTAATGCCTTATCGTGGGATTTTTGCCTGGCGATGATTTTTTCCTGAGCTTTCTTCAATTTCTCCAGGCGAGCTTCCATTTCAAGCTCTTCGACGGTTTTAGCTTTTTCGGTGACTTCAATCACCCTGCCCTTTTTGCTGAGCGATTCGCGCCGATATTGAGCATGATCGGGCGGGACTTGATCGGATAAGTGAGTTTTGCCGTTTTCATCCACCCAACGATACATTTTGGCGTTTGCCGGCTGGATCGGGAGCAAACCCATAAAACAAAACAAAATGAAAAACGTGGAAAAAAAGCGCATCAACATAATTCAGTTAAACAAGCTGTTACCGGATGTCGAAACTAGCGGATAAAAAAATCAATGGGATCATGGCTTTCAATTATAGTGGCTATGCGGCGAATCATCCGGAATTTGGCGGATTTTTTTCCCAGCCCCATCGCCCGAAAGCGGCGTCCGCTTCTGTCCAGACTTTCCGTCCCGGCTGCGGAAAAGCGGAAAAAAGCCGTTAGAGCGTTTTTCCATCTCGTGCAGGAGCAAATTGATCCGTCCTATCCGATCACCGCATCTGCAATTCGAAAATGCTTCAGCTTGCGGACGTATCTGCCGGGTTTCCCTGAGGGGATGTGCAATGCCATTTGATCAAGAGGGAATCAACTTGTGGATAAGGAGATCGCACCTCCACTGCCTTCGGATACGTTACGTCCTCCCGCAGGGCTCTCCTGAACATGGGCGAAGGCTTGGGACAAGCTTATCCGGCCTACGAATTCCTTAACTTGACGGCAATCGAAGAGACGTGGACTGTTTTATCCCTGTTTGCGCCGCCTTTTTCTGAACTTGCCGCGGCCGGCCGTTTTTTTCACGGGGCTGCGTTTTTTGATCAATTCGAAATCGATTTTTCGTTCATCGAGATCGACGCGGACAACCTGGACGTTGACACTGTCGCCCAGGCGGAATTTGGCATTGGTTCGTTCGCCTCTCAACTGGTGGCTGATCGGGTCGAAATGGAAATAATCCTGACCCAGAGAGCTGATGTGCACCAGTCCTTCCACATAGATCTCGTCGAGTTCGACAAAAAAGCCGAACGACGTCACCGCCGAGATCAGGCCGGCAAACTCTTCGCCTATCTTGTCCATCATGTATTCGCATTTGAGCCAGCTCACTACGTCCCGCGTGGCGTCATCGGCCCGGCGCTCGTTGGCCGAACAATGCTCGCCCAACAGAACCATGTCGGGGATGCCATAGATGAAGCTTTCCGCCTTTTTACCCTGTAAGGCATGGCGGATTCCGCGATGCACCAGCAAATCGGGATAGCGGCGGATCGGCGAGGTAAAATGGGCATATTCGTTCAGCGCCAGCCCGAAGTGGCCTTTCAGTTCCGGACTGTAGACGGCCTGCGACATCGAGCGCAACAATACGGTTTGAATCAGATGGACGTCCGGCCGGTCCTTGACGGCGTTGGACAGATGCATGTAATCCATCGGCGTGGGATTGGCTCCGCCGCCCAGTTTCAAGCCGAGCTCGCCCAGAAAGCTTCTCAAACTGAGCAGCTTATCCGGACTGGGTCCTTCATGGATCCGCAGCAGCTTGGGTATCTTTTTGCCGTTCAGATACCGGGCAGCCGCCATGTTGGCGGTAATCATGAATTCTTCGATCAATTTATGAGCATCGTTGCGAATTACCGGCACGATTTTTTCGATCTTGCGGTCCTTGCCGAAAATGATGCGCGTTTCCAGCGTATCGAAATCCATGGCGCCGCGCTGCTCCCGGGAGGCGCGCATCACCTTGTACAGCGCATAGAGTTCCTGCAGGTGCGGCAACAGGGCTTTGTATTTTTTGGCCAAAGCCTTGTCCCCTTCGACGAGCATTTTGGCCACTTCGGTATACGTCAGACGGGCATGCGAGCGCATCACCGCTTCAAAAAAACGCGACCGAAGCACTTTGCCGCTCGCATCAATGGTCAATTCGCAGACCATGCATAAACGGTCCACCTGGGGATTCAACGAACACAAGCCGTTCGACAGGATTTCCGGCAGCATCGGAATGACGTGCTCGGGGAAATATACCGACGTGCTGCGGTTTTTCGCTTCGCGGTCGAGCGCGGTATCGGCTTGCACGTAATGAGATACATCGGCAATGGCGACCAGCAACTTCCAGCCTTTGGGCGTTCTTTTACAGTAAACGGCGTCATCGAAATCGCGTGCATCCTCGCCGTCGATCGTAACCAGCGGAATATCGCGCAAATCGACCCGGTCGGCCTTGGCCGCTTCGGGCACTTCTTCGGAAAAGCTTTTGATTTCTTCCAGCAGATCGTCGGGCCATTGATGCGGCAACTCATAAGAGCGAATCGCCATTTCGATCTCCATGCCGGGCGCCAAATGATCGCCCAGCACTTCAATGATGCGGCCGATCGGCTGCCTCAGCTTGGTCGGCTGCTCGACAATTTCGGCAACGACGATCTGCCCGTGTTTCGCCTCACCTACTCCGTCCCTTTGAATCAGGATGGTTTGAGCGATGTATTTATTGTCGGGCACCACGTAGGTAAAGCTGTCTTCCGTATACAACCGGCCCACCACCTGGTGCGTGTTTCTTTCCAGGACTTCAACCAGCGCGCCTTCCCTGCGGCCTTTTTTATCGATTCCCGCCACCCGGACGATGGCCCTGTCGTTATGCAGCAAGGAATTCATCTCGCGCGGCGATAAAAACAGATCGTCCGAGCCGTCGTCGGGCTTGATGAAGCCGAAACCGTCGGGATGACCGAGAATGCGGCCGACAATCAGGTCTTTGTTATTCACCAGACAGTAAGTCTGGCCGCGGTTGAACAGCAATTGGCCGTCCCGCTCCATCGCTCTTAACCGGCGCCGCAAGGCCTCCAACTGGTCTTCATCCTTGAGCGCAAACGCCTCCGCAATTTCCGAACGATTTAAAGGTTTCCCCACGTGTTCGATCAACTGGAGTATGAGCTCACGGCTGGGTATGGGATTTTCATACTTGGCAGCCTCACGCTGCGCATAAGGATCCACGGTGGTATTGAAGTCAATGCTTTTTTTCGACTTGGCAGCCATATCAATATTGCGATACTCAAGATAACGGATGTAAAAGGAAAGGATGAAAATGACTGAAGAACCAACTCGATCCGAAGAAGGATGCACCCGGCCATCCTCTTCACGTTCTTATGTTGCAGGCTCTTAAATTTCCATGGATTGTTAACATATGATACAGGCTTTGTCCATCGAATAGAATTAAAACAAGAAACTCATTCATTTTGCCATTCGGATTTTGGACCGACTGTTTCAGGATCCCGCACAAAAATAAAATTTTTTAAGAAATAATCGAGACAGCGTTGACAAACCATAAACAACTGCATAAAATGCGCGCTCACTTTGCTGATACAGCAAACCTCTGCCGAGGTGGTGAAATTGGTAGACACGCTAGCTTCAGGTGTTAGTGGGCGAAAGCTCGTGAAGGTTCAAGTCCTTTCCTCGGCACCAAATAATGGTTTCAAGACGTTCCACAAGATTCAAAAACCCGCAAGTTTCCAAGCTTCGCGGGTTTTTTTATGTCCAATGAAGTACCACAAAATACAGTAACATTCGACAATATGAGCAGTAAGATTTACAGTAATTTCCAGGTTCCCTTAAAAGTTACTGCACTCGAGGTTACTGCAAATGGCGAAAGAATTACTGAAACCCGCAACCGTGAGCAACGCCAAACCGGGCGACAAGGATAAACGGCTGAATGACGGCAACGGTCTTTATTTGCTCATTAAGCCCAATGGCGCTAAATGGTGGCGGCTTGATTATTCAATCGACGGCAAAAGGAAAACGCTATCACTTGGCGTTTACCCTGCTACCGGCTTAGCCGATGCCCGGCGCAAAGCCGAAGAAGCCCACGCCAAAGTCGCTAATGGAACAGACCCGAGCGACATCCGCAAGGAAGCCAAAGCCGCAAAACAAGCCGAAGCCGAAAACCAAAAGCGCCTTGATTCCGGCCTCCCGATCCTGAACAGTTTTGAATATATCACCCGTGATTGGCTGGCATCCGTCGAACATACGGTTATAGGCAACACCCATCAAAAGAAAATCGGCCATTTTGAGAAATACGTATTTCCGGCAATAGGCCGCATGGGAATCAATGAGGTGAAATCGCCGCACGTTTTCGAGATCGTCAAACCTCTGATCGAGGCCGGCAAACTGGAAACCGCTCACCGCATCCGAAGCGAGATAAGCGCGGCCTATGCCTATGCGATTGCTCACGGCTTTATCGATTACGACCCGGCGCAAGCGGTCACCAAACAGATACCGGCAAAAAAGGTGGAGCACCGGGCCGCCTTGACCGACCCAAAGGAAGTTGGGCAATTGATGCGTTGCATTGACGGCTATCTGGGGACTCTTGTTGTTCAATGCGCTTTGAAAATATCGCCGTTGCTGTTTCAACGTCCCGGCGAGATTCGACAAATGGAATGGAAAGACGTTGACCTAGCAGCGCGTGAATGGCGGCCCTTTGTGACTAAAACCAGCGCCTTGCATCTTGTCCCGTTATCGACTCAGGCAGTCGCCATTTTGGAAGCCGTCAAGCCGCTGACCGGATCGGGCCGTTACGTTTTCCCATCAAGCCGAGGGGATCATCGGCCCATGTCCGAAAACACGATCAGAACGGCCTTGCTGACGATGGGATATAACAGCGACACCATGACAGCGCACGGATTCCGGGGCATGGCGTCAACGCTCCTTAATGAGCAAGGCTGGAGCCCGGACGCAATCGAACGGCAATTGTGCCACATGCCAAAGGATCAGGTGCGAGCAGCGTACAATCGGGCGCAATACCTGGATGAGAGGCGGCGCATGATGCAAGCCTGGGCCGACTACCTGGACGGATTGAAGAATGGGGCGGATGTGCTTCAGTTTAAGCGGACTGGCTAACTACAGAAAACTTCAGTTTTGCCGCGCATAGCTCGACGGAGCGAAAACCGGATAACCCTTGTCCGGCTGGCGCGGCAACCCATTCAAGGGCAGCGCAAAAGGGGCGCTATGGAAACAACAGTATGGAAACGAGACCTTATTGATTTGGTCACGCTGTCTCGTTTATTCGCTAAAAAAAATGATTTAGAACTCTCTGAAGCTTCAAGTTTTGTAACCAACAGAATCAGCGACTCAACACTTATCGGCGCCGAAAAGCCGATTAAAGTCTATGCCTGGACAGAGACGAGCCATCCTTGGCTGAATAAAAGCAATGGGGCATGGATGGTCGAAAGCGTCCATAAATCGAACTGGTGGGAATCTGACATAATGCCGATGGCTTGGGGAGGAAACTACAGAGCCGACCAAATAGGCATTCTACGCACGGATGCTGAAAGTGTTTTCGGGATTGTCCCGCCTTCAGGAAAAACACCAATAAACGAACTCAGAAACGCCGATTTTCTTGAGTGGAAAAAGAAGAATCCCCCGACCTGGACAATATGGAGAGAGCTGATATATGGGCTGCGCTTCGCGAAAGAGATAAAACGAGACCATCACAGGAGCGGTTATTCTCCCTAATCCCCCGAATGATCGAGACGCAAAAATTAAGGAGATTCGGGATATTTACCCCAAAGAAAACAGTAGCTTAAAGTACCATGCAATTCAATAACAACCTTCTGAGGTTTTTGCATGGGCTCAATAGTAAACCTTCCTTCTACCGGCTTCGTTCGCCTTCCCCAAATCATCGGCGACCGTAAGCGCGGCATTCCCGGAGTTCTGCCCATCGGGCGGACGACTTTTCTTAATGGCGTCAAAACCGGCAAATACCCAAAGCCCGTAAAGCTGGGCGAGAGAACAACGGCATGGAAAGTTGAAGACATCCGCACTTTGCTTGAGTCGTTCGGCACGGAGGCCTGATCGAATGACCGCACACAAAAAAGCCGCCGGAGTCGGGCAACTCCCAGCGGCTTACAAAAATTCAGAGCAACACCATTTTACCACATCCGCCATCGAACAACAGTTCAGAGAAGCCGCGCATTCGTCCGGCATCCACCTGACGGGCCCCATCATTGCCGACGGCGCCTTACATCGCTGCCGTTTGGACGGCCACAAGGCCGGAACGAAGAACGGCGCTTATATTCTCCACCTGAACGGCCACCCGGCCGGCTGGGCGCTGGACTTCACCACCGGTGCTTCGATGACCTGGAGTGCCGACGGCAAACGGGCACGATTATCCGATGCCGACCGGGCCGCCATTGCCGCCGAACGGCAGAAGCGCGAACAGGAACGTCAGCAAGCGCACCGCACCGCCGCCGACAAAGCCCGCTACATCTGGAGACGGTCGAAGCCGATTCACCAATCCGAAGACCATCCTTACCTGGTGAACAAGCGCATCCAGCCACACGGCATAAGGTTGAGCGAATACAAAGGCCGGTCGTCTCTGGTCATTCCGATTCTTGGCGAATCCGGTTTAACATCTCTGCAATTCATCGACGCCGACGGCGGCAAGCGGTTCCTTCCTGGCGGCGAGATCAAAGGCTGTTTCATGGGCATCGGCATGGCGGAAGTGACCGTGAACGAACCGGGCCGCATCCTGATAGCCGAAGGCTTCGCCACCGGGGCCAGTCTGCACGAGTGGTTCCGGCAGCCGGTTATCGTGGCCTTCAATGCCGGCAACCTGGAGCCAGTCGCCAGACGGATTAGGGCGCTCTATCCCAATCATGAATTGATCGTATGCGGTGACAATGACGAATCCGGCACCGGACAAAAAGCGGCACGGGCGGCGGCGCTGGCTTGTGGTGGGAAGTATCTCATCCCGCCAATAATTGGGCAGGACTTTAACGACGCCGTCAACACCTGGAAGGCGGCGCCATCGGAGGGAAGCCAATGAGCACTCACGAAACCGATAAAAATGTTTTTCCCGACGAAAATCAACCAAACCACGTTGCCAATGTTGCCACACAGGAAACCGACGACTTTTTAGGGCCTGACCTGGAAAACGCCATTTCAGCCGCCGATGAAGCCATGCAAGACGCGTTAGCGATTATTAATAAAGCCCTCACTGAAAGCGGGGAAGACCCCGGTGCATTGGCGACACCAGCTTTTAATGAGGCGGTGCGCTATGTCCGGGAAAATTCCGCAGAGGAATGGGCGCGTGTCCGGTGCCGGATCAAAAAAGAGAAGCCCCACGGCATCAGGCTCGACGGCATCGATACCGCTACCCGGCCACCGAATGATTTTGATGGGCCTGATTCCGTCGCATCCATGCAGGCTTTGCCGATTCCGCATCCTGGCGGCGACATTGAAGAGCTATGGGAGTATTGCAATATTCAAGAGCACGACAGACCACTCGTGCTCGCTTGGATATTGGAAGCGTTCCGGCCGGAGACGCCGTTCCCCGTCCTGGCGCCGAACGGTCCGCAAGGTTCTGCGAAGTCGTCAACGCATAATCGAATCCGGCAATTGATCGACCCGAACAAGGTCAACCTACGGGCGGCACCCAAGACCACCGAAGACATCTACATCAGCGCGGGCGTCAATTGGATCGTGTCGTTTGAGAACATTTCACGGCTCACCCCGCAGCAGCAAGACGCGCTCTGTACCCTGGCGACCGGCGGCGGTTTTGCGTCAAGGACGCTGTACACCAACGCCGAGGAAACGATTATCGAGGTCAAGCGTCCGGTCATTATCAACTCGATTCCCGTCGTCGTCACGGCGCAAGACCTGACCGACCGCGTTATCAATGTCGAGCTGAAACCCATCGATTACCGCGAGGAATCCGAAATCAACGCAGCGTTTGAGGGAGCGATGCCGCGCATTTTCGGCGCGTTATTGGATTTGCTGGTGAAGACGCTGGCGCAACTGCCGAAGGTGAAACTGACCAAGCCGCCCCGGATGGCCGACTTTACCCGGCTTGGTGAGGCCATGATGCAAGCACAAGGGCATCCATCGGGATCGTTCGAAGCGTTGTTCCGGGCCAATCGGCAGGAATCGGTAGCGCGTGCGATGGAATCCAGCCCGGTGGCTGTGGCGGTCCGGGAATTGGTGGACGTACATCAAGGTCAGTCTGAGATTGTTTTTCATGGAACCATGAAGAAATTGTTGGAGACGCTGGCGGTCCATCGCCATGATACCGATGGCTGGCCACGGTCCCCGCGCGGCCTGGGGGATGTGCTTAAACGACAGTCCCCGGCGCTGGCGTCGATTGGGATAGAAATAGAATCAGGGAATCAGGTGCAGCGGATCGGCGATGAACGGGGGTTGCCTGTAAAGATCCTGAAAGCTGGCAACGTTGGCAACGTTGGCAATGTCGTTTCTAAGATTTTACTCCCGGAAAAACATTATCCCCCTAGGCTCAGTGGCTTTAATGAGGGGGAAATATGAACGCCTTGGCAAAAATCAGAAGCGCGGGGTTTGAACTCTGGCTGAAAGATAACGGCAATATCGGCATTCGACCATTCGACGCACTGACCCCGCAGCAATTGGAGTTCTTGAAGGTTCATAAGGCCGAAATCATTGAGGCGCTGGCGGCCAATGACGACCGGCGCCCACGGCTAAACTCCAAGGACAAAACCGCCATCCTGGCCTGGCTGCACTTCATCGGCGAGACGGACCAAGCCCTCATCGACGACGTGCTCGACTATTGCGCCGGCAACCCGGACGCCCTGGCCTATTACCTGAAGCGGGCTGAAGAAGTGCCGCCGCCGGATGACCGCCACCATTGCCGGGAGTGCCGGAACCTGAACAGCCGAGGCTACTGCATCCGGCACCGGTTCCGGCCGGTCGACGACATCCCGAGGCGCTGTGAAGACTTTCGAGCCGACGCCCCCTCAACAATTCAAGGAATAACCCATGATTGACGCACTCATTACCGGTAAGCTGTTACGCGATCCTGCATTGAAAACCGGCTCATCCGGCAAGCCTTACTGCAATTTCCTGTTATCGGTTCCCACGAACGACGGTGAATACACTCTGGTTTCAGGTATTGCTTTCGGCGAAGTGGCCGAGCGCCTGGCCAAACTGCAAAAAGGCGACGCCTTGAGCGTGGCCGGCAGTCTGAAGCCGTCCGAATGGGCCGATAAATCGACCGGAGAAATTAAGCGCGGTCTGAGCGTTACAGTATCGGCGGCACTGTCGGCGTACGACGTGAAGAAACGGCGGGGCAGCGGCGAGAGCAGGCAGAGCAACCCGGAGCCACCAAGCCGCGGTTATCCTGATTATGACGACGCGCTTCCATTCAGGGATTGAATGTCGGTTAATTTATAAACTCAGGATTTATAATTATCTGAAACAAACAGATTGTAAACAGTGAGCAAAGACCACTTATTCAAGCCCGGCCAGACGGGGAACCCGAACGGCCGACCCAAAGACAAAACGCCGGCGACGAAACTTCGAAAGGCCATTGCCGACGCCATGCCGGAGATTCTGGCGCAATTGGTCGAGCAGGCCAAGGCCGGAGACGTGGCCGCGGCCAAGGTCTTACTCGACCGGGTATGTCCGCCATTGAAGCCCCAAGCGATGCACATCAGTCTGCCGGTCAACAGCTCGCTGACCGAACAGGGAGGTGAGATTATCCGGGCGACTCTGGTCGGCCAGATTCCGCCAGACATCGGCAGCCAGTTAATCACGGCACTGGCGGCACAATCGAAAATCATCGAAGTGGATGAACTGACCAAACGAGTGGAAGCCCTGGAGGGAGAGGTGGAGCCGAAAAATTGAACAGCCTGTTAAGTGGAAGACCTGCTACTGTAGAATGTCCAGAAGGACGTTAAATCGGAGCAGAAGATGTCACTCAAAACGAGAAGAAAACACTCACCGGCTTTCAAGGCCAAAGTGGCCATGGCGGCGCTGGCGGGTGATAAAACCCTGGCGCAGCTGGCTCAGGAATTCGAAGTTCACCCAAACCAGATTACCGACTGGAAGCGACAACTGACGGAGCGGGCGGCCGAGGTCTTTGGCAAATCCCCTGAAACGGCGTCGCCCGCTGTCGATCTGCAGGCGTTGCATGCCAAGATCGGCCAGTTGACGCTGGAGAATGATTTTTTAGAAGGCGCGCTCAGCAAGGCGGGATTGCTGAGCGCAAAGCGATGATAGACCGTGACTCGAAACTGTCAATCAGCCGTCAGGCCGACTTGCTCAATATGAGCCGGGGTAGCGTCTATTATTTGCCCAAATCCGTCTCGGAGCGTGATTTGGACCTGATGCGGCGGCTGGATGAACTGCATTTGAAACACCCGTTCATGGGGGCGAGAATGTTGCGCGATCAATTGCATGACCAAGGCATCGCGGTCGGTCGCAAGCATGTCAAAACCCTGATGCAGCGGATGGGTATGGCGGCGCTGTATTGCAAGCCCAACACCAGTAAGCAGCAACCTGGACATAAAATCTATCCTTACTTGTTGCGTGGCATGGCGATTCATCGTTCTAATCAGGTGTGGGCACTGGATACGACTTAATATTCGACTGGCCAAAGGCTTTGCTTACCTGACGGCCGTGGTGGACTGGGCCAGCCGCAAAGTATTGGCGGCCAAACTGGCGATTACCCTGGAAGCCTGCCATGCGGTGGATGTGCTTCAGGAAGCATTCAGGCGGTACGGCACACCCGAGATCGTCAACACGGACCAGGGGAGTCAATTGACTGCCCAGGTGTTTGTCGATACGGTGCTGGAAAACGGTTGCAAGCTGAGCATGGACGGCCGGGGAGCTTGGCGAGATAATGTCTTCGTCGAACGCGTGTGGCGCTCAGTGAAATACGAGTGCGTTTATCTCCATGCTTACGAGTCGGTCGCTCAGGCAAGAACCTCGGCCATGAACTATGTGGAATGGTACAATCGAGCCAGGCCACATTCCAGCCTGGGTCGGAAAACGCCCTATCAAGCTTATACCGGCATGTTGCCACCGGTCAAAATGGCAGCGTAATCAACAGCAGGATTCCACCTTAATTTCGGAGATATCTGTTCAAAGCTTTGGGGCCACCTCTGACTACGTGATAGGCTTCTATAACAGCCAACGATTACATTCCACATTGTACTATCGACCTCCAACGTCTACGAACGTGAAATGGCCGCAAAACAACTTATCGCAGCGTCCGAAAAAACTTGACCACTACAATAGTGGCTAGATTTTATAATTCTCAGCCTGAGAGAATGTACATCAGAAACCAGTAGTTTTCCCATGGATTACTACCGCTTTCTATTTCTAATGGTGACTTATTGGTAACTCAGAAATAAAAAAGGCCTAGCCATTTCCAGCTAAGCCTTTGATTTATTTGGCTCCCCCGGACGGGCTCGAACCGCCGACCCGGTGATTAACAGGGGGCAATTACAAAATAACTTATTAATAAAATCAAAGCCTTGCAATTGCCTGCACAATTAAGCAAAGCTACAGAAAACCTTGATTTAACTGAGTGTAAACAATATAACGGCTACGATTTGGCTACGGTGGATTTATGCAAGTGGAAATAGACGATAAGACAATACAAAGATTAAAACAATTATTTCCGGGCCGCTTGGCATCCGTCATGAATACTACGGATGTAAGTTTCTTTACTGATTTTATGGCAGGCCTCGGCATCGATACTGTTAATGCAGTGTTGGAAAAAAACCCAGATTTAACTTTTGGCGATTTAATAACGCGCTATAGTTCACGGCATTGAATTAATCATTGCTAGCAACGTGCAGTGATGATATCAAAACGTTAAAAATAGGGAAAATACATCATAAGACAAACCCTATGCCAATCATAAGTTATTGAAAATACATAATATTAATAAAAGAATAAATATATATATTCCACATCAAAAAACATGCCAAATCATTGATATTGTGCCAGGTAAACCATACTTTTATTGTGTTTTACCTGGCGGGCATCTTGCCGGTACTACAAAATAATTTCGTAGCCATAAACTGCTTTTTAGCCGGGCGAACGGTAAGGCGCCGATGCTATCAGCCTGTTAGAACTATCCAGCGGATAAGGCGTTTTCGGTGGCGTTACTTTAAATCGTGACAAAGGCGAGGCCCTTACCGTTCGCCCGGCTTTTTGCTTTTTTCGTTACTGTAACGTTATTTCAGGTTAAGGCGTACTTATCCATAACCCGTAGTTATCCACAATCCGCCGGCGCGGGGCAGCGAAGCGGCAGCCCCAGAGCGCCGAGCGGGTTCGTGGATAACTTGCTTTCGGGTTGTGGGTAAGTTCGCCGCTAGGAGTCTTGATCTTTTTCAATATTTCTTTATACTTTGCTTGCTTTTTATTTTTAACTTTCGATCATTGTTTAAATATGTAACATGACCCTTAGCGGGGATTGGCTTATGAAAAGCCTTTGTAGTCGGGCGTAAAGTTCGTTCATGGATGCGTTACCTTCCGGATGAAGGTGCCGACGTTGCGTTTAAATGATAATTTCCGCGAATACCGCTCTTTAATTTGGTTTGTTTGCTAAAGGGGATTGCCGTTTATAGGCCTTGTCCGTATAACAACAACCTAATTTTATTCCGGCGAATTGATCGGCTAACTTATAGGTATGCCGATATGTTTTACTTCGTAATTCATCAAGTGGCTTGCCTGCAATCTTTGCAGGTGGCCCATGTCAGATAGAACAATTCGTTATTCTCGAAACGAGCAAACGAGCCGACAAAGCACGGCCTCGCCAGAGCCGGGCTTTGTCGGGAGTGTCGTCGATTCGCAGGCGGCGCAAGATCAAGCTTCTATTGTCCGCGCTCATGACTCAGTCATCCCCCCGGATAGTAATACGGGGGGAAAGTCTCCAGTTAACGCTAAGCTGGCCTTTATCGATTGGTTGGCTTTTACGTTTATCCCTCCATCTGAATTTGATCCTTTACCTTGGATCAAAGAAATTCTTGTTCAAGTCTTTAATTTTCCTGAACGTTTATATTTAGAATCCGGTCAACGGGGTTGGAACGGCTATAAGCATCGCGTCGATTTAGACCAATACGGATTATTGGCCTTCGGGGGTGAAAGCCAACGTGGCTCTTACCATATCGAGCTGAACGCTCACGGTTGCGCATTGGTTCAAGATTGGCACAAGGTGAAGCACTGGGGTGAAACCTTCGGCGTCAAGATTACCCGTTCCGATTTGGCTCACGATGACTATGAAGGTCAAACCGTTTCTATTCAAAAAGCCATTGAATGGTATGAACAAGACGGATTTACCAATTCCGGCAGGCCGCCGAAGCGGCATCTTCATCATGATTTTGAATCCGGGGACGGTAAAACTTTTTACGTTGGCGCTCGCGAAAACGGCAAGCTTTGCCGAGTCTACGAAAAAGGCCGGGAACAAGGCGACAAGTCTAGCCCCTGGGTTCGCGTTGAAGTCGAACTTCGGAACAAGTCCCGCGAAATTCCTTGGGATGTAGTCGTCAATCCGGGCCATTACTTGGCCGGTGCTTACCCATGCCTCGCTTTCCTATCAGCCATCCAGCAAAGAATCAAAACCATACAGAAATCCGTCAATATTAACTATGCTCGCTTGGTGTCCTGGCTGAAACAAGCCGCCGGTAAAGCGGTTTCTCTCATGTTGGAAGTCAACGGGGGTGATGCCGAAGCGGTGGTAGCTCAGATACTACGTCCTGGCCGTCCTAAACGATTTCAACACTTTGAAGACTTTGATATTCACGTTCTTATCGACGGGGTTCCGGTATGAAAACAAAGCCCTTTCGCAATCAATGCCCTGTCTGCCGTCAATGGGTAACGAACCCGCTGAATTACATCAATAGCTTTCGCCTTCAACCCAACGGCGAATATCGCATTATCGAGCTCTGCCGCGCCTGTCGGGACGGGGGTAAAGCATGAAAACCCTTACTATCGAGCAAGCGGCTGAATTGCTTTGCATGCACGTCGTGACGGTCCGCAATAAAGCCCGAACCGGCGAACTTCCGGCGGCCAAAATTGGCAAGCGGTGGCTGTTCCTGGAAATTGATCTCATTAATTGGCTACGGTTACAATACCCGGTGCAGGCATTGCAGGGTGACGAACCGAAAAAGGAAATTAAATTATGTCACTCTACAAACGTAAAGATAGCTCTGTCTGGTGGGTCAAGCTCACAGTCAACGGAAGACGCATACAGAAAAGCACTGGGACTGATGACCGCAAAGCCGCGCAAGAATACCATGATCGTTTAAAGGTTGAGCTCTGGGAACAAACCCGGCTCGGCGTTAAAGAGCGTTATACCTGGCATCAAGCCGTTTTACGCTGGCTGGATGAAACCAAGCATAAGGCTTCACGCGATCATGATTTATCTAATTTGCGTTGGCTCGATCCGCACCTAAGCGGTTTAATGTTGGACGAAATCAATCGGGATTGTCTGGACAGGGTCACCCATGCCAAGCTTGCAACCGGCGTTGCTAACAGTAGCGTCAATCGCATGCTCGCGGTGGTGCGTTCGATCCTGCGTAAGGCAGCAATGGAATGGGAATGGCTGGACAGAGCGCCTAAAGTTCGCTTGTTGCCTGAATCCAGCCGGCGCATTCGATGGATAACAAGAGATGAAGCCGATAGATTGATTCAAGAATTACCCGATCATCTAAAGGCAATGGTGCGGTTCACGTTGGAAACCGGGCTACGTCAAGCCAATGTAACGGGCCTGCAATGGTCACAGATTGACTTGGTGCGGCGTTGCGCCTGGATACATCCAGATCAAGCTAAAGCACGGCGGGCTATCTCGGTTCCGCTGTCTAAAGCCGCGGTGGTAATTCTTCGGGAACAGATCGGCAAGAATCCGGTTTACGTATTCACCTATCAAGGCGAACCCGTAACTCAAGTGAATACCAAGGCCTGGCGCTCTGCATTGAAGCGGGCCGGGATTGATAACTTCCGTTGGCATGATCTGCGCCATACCTGGGCAAGCTGGCACGTTCAAGCGGGGACGCCTTTGCATGTGCTTCAGGAATTGGGTTCATGGGAATCGGTCGAAATGGTTCGGCGTTATGCGCATTTTTCCAGTAAACATCTGGAAAGCTACGTTGACCAATTTTCAGGACTCCGGGCGGTTCCGGACGATTTGAACGGCTACGATTTGGCTACAGGCAACAAAAAAGGCCTAGCCATTTCTGGCTAAGCCCTTGATTTATTTGGCTCCCCCGGACGGGCTCGAACCGCCGACCCGGTGATTAACAGTCACCTGCTCTACCGACTGAGCTACAGGGGAATAGTATGTCGATAACTTGTTGTTTAATGGCGCGCCCGGAGAGATTCGAACTCCCGACCGCTCGGTTCGTAGCCGAGTACTCTATCCAGCTGAGCTACGGGCGCCTGATTGAGCCGCTCATTTTCCATTTATTTTATGTTATTGTCAATCTTTTTTTAAAACTAAATAAAATTTAATGAGCTGTGCATTTTGGCGGAGAGAGAGGGATTCGAACCCTCGATGGGAGATAAAGCCCATACTCCCTTAGCAGGGGAGCGCCTTCAGCCTCTCGGCCATCCCTCCTAAAACTTGATTACTCTTCGGAACCTTCAGAGCCGGTGGATTCGGCCTGTTCTTTCTTAATCCTTTCGTAGATTTCTTCCCTATGAACCGATACTTCTTTTGGAGCGTTAACGCCGATTCTAACCTGATTTCCTTTTACTCCAAGAACAGTGACAGTCACCTCATCACCGATCATTAAAGTCTCACCTACTCGACGAGTCAAGATAAGCATAGCTTCTCTCCCTAATTAATTAAATTCTCACTGTTCTTAGACAGCTTCCAGTCATAAAAAGGGATTATATCAGCTTTTTTTTTCAAATAAAACTTAAACCCCCTGTCTTCTTAACCTCTCAGGGATTGGCGATCCATCTCATACAAGGAGAAAGCGATCGCACAGCCAAATGAATCAAATTTAATAAAGGAAATGCTTTCCCAGAGCGTCTATGCAATTCAGATGCGGCCTTCTTCAAGCCATACGCTCTACTATAAAGAGGATATAACCAGAATAATCTGACCGAACCACCGCAAAATAATTCATGATGTTCATTGATCAGACAGCGTCAAAATGGTGCCCAGGGACAGAATCGAACTGTCGACACAAGGATTTTCAGTCCTTTGCTCTACCGACTGAGCTACCTGGGCAAACGCAGTATTTGATAAGACACTGTAGAGATGTATGCGGCAATGGTGCCCAGGGACAGAATCGAACTGTCGACACAAGGATTTTCAGTCCTTTGCTCTACCGACTGAGCTACCTGGGCAAGCCTGCAAAAAGACGTGTATTAAACTCGATTACCAAACGGCAGTCAACAAAAAAATCTATTGTGGCGGATTTAATCCTGTTCCGGAATTTTCGCGCCGAAAAAAGTGAATTAAGGCGGCAAAAATCTTTTTGACAGCCGTCCACAGCCGGGGCAACAGCCATATCATCAGCAGAATAAATACCGACAACGCAATCAAAAACGCTAGCGGATGGTGGATGCTGGCCCATACTCCGCCGATAACGGCAACATCCTCCCCTATCGAGGCAAACCAGTTACTGAAAGGTTCGGGCGAAGTATTGATCAAAACCCGAGTGCCCGCTTTGGTAACATGAGTTCCTGCCGCCAGGCCGCCGCCTAGAATGGCTGCAGCCATTTCGACCGCCGGATTGAGCTCGCCGACGGCTCCGGCTGCAAGCATGGCGCCGGCCGGAATCCGGATAAAGGTGTGGATGGCGTCCCAGCCGGTATCCACGCCGGGCGTCTTGTCGGCAAAAAATTCGACGAAGTACATCAGACCGGCAGCCGTCATGACGATCGGATTCGCGACTATCTGCAAATCCGGCGGCAGCGCGATATTTCCGCTATTGGCAAGTACTCCGAGCGTCAGCAGGGTCGCGTACAAATTGATACCGCTAGCCCAGGCCACTCCCATAGTTAAAGCCAAAGTGGCCGAAACGTGATCCAACGCATCCACAATCACCCCCTTCAAGTTCTTCTTAAAATTAAAGATTAGCACGATTAACTGAATTCCCACTTAACAAACTCCCCTTCTTTTTCCGTCTTAGAGATCTATTTTTATTTATTCCCACTTTGCTTGCAGACCATGTAAAATGGGGATCGTCTATTTGCAATTTGGGATTTTAAGGTGAATTTCAGAGGTACAACCATTCTTTCGGTACGCCGGGGCGGCAAAGTAGTCATCGGCGGCGACGGTCAGGTGACGTTGGGTAACACGGTGATGAAAGGCAATGCCCGCAAGGTGCGCCGCCTTTATCACGACAAAGTGATCGCCGGCTTCGCCGGAGCAACGGCCGATGCTTTTACGTTGTTCGAACATTTTGAAGGCAAACTGGAAAAGCATCGCGGCAATCTGACCCGCGCCGCCGTGGAAATGGCAAAAGACTGGCGAATCGACCGCACGCTGCGCCGGCTGGAAGCCCTGCTGACCATTGCCGACGCCAGAACTTCCCTGATCATCTCCGGCACCGGCGACGTGATCGAACCCGAATACGACCTGATGGCGATCGGTTCCGGCGGTGCCTTCGCCCAGGCCGCCGCCCGCGCCCTGCTGGAAAATACCGAACTCAGCGCCCGCGAAATTGTCGAGAGATCGTTACAGATTGCCGCAGACATTTGTATTTATACCAACCACAACCTGCGCATTGAAGAACTGGACGCCGAACCGAACGAGTAAACGAATGACACAGATGACCCCGAAAGAAATTGTAAGCGAACTGGATAAACACATTATCGGCCAATCCAATGCCAAACGTTCGGTCGCGATTGCTTTGCGCAACCGCTGGCGCCGCCAGCAGGTCGATGTCTCGCTGCGCGAAGAAATCACTCCCAAAAACATTCTGATGATCGGTCCGACCGGCGTCGGCAAAACCGAAATTGCCCGTCGGCTGGCTCGTCTGGCGAATGCGCCTTTCATCAAGATAGAAGCCACCAAATTTACCGAAGTCGGCTACGTGGGCCGCGACGTGGAATCGATCATCCGCGATCTGGCCGATACTGCAGTCAAAATGATGCGGATGAACGAAATGGAAAAGGTTCAAATCAAGGCCTACGATGCCGCGGAAGAAAAAATTCTGGACATTCTGCTGCCGAAGGCCGACAGGGGGACTTTGTCCGAAACCGTCGAAGCCACCCGCCAGAAGATGCGCAAAAAGTTACGCGAAGGCGAACTTGACGACAAGGAAATCGAAATCGACGTTCAGATTGCCCCGATGGGCGTTGAAATCATGGCGCCTCCGGGCATGGAAGAAATGACCAGCCAATTGCAGGGCCTGTTTCAGAACATGGGTGCCAACCGCACCCGGTCGCGTAAAATGAAAATCAAAAAGGCTTTCAAAGTATTGCATGAAGAAGAAGCAGCGAAGCTGATCAACGACGAAGACATCAAACTAAAGGCCGTCGAAGCCGTGGAACAGAACGGCATCGTCTTTCTCGACGAGATCGATAAAATCTGCAAGCGCTCCGAAATGAGCGGAGGCGGCGAAGTATCCCGCGAAGGCGTGCAGCGCGACCTGCTGCCGCTGGTCGAGGGCAGCACGGTCAGCACCAAGTACGGCGCGATCAAGACCGATCATATTCTGTTCATTGCTTCGGGCGCTTTTCATTTAACCAAACCTTCCGACCTGATTCCGGAATTGCAGGGACGTTTTCCGATCCGCGTCGAACTGGATGCCCTTTCCGCCGACGATTTCGTCCGCATCCTGACCGAACCGGACGCATCGCTGACCGAGCAATACGCCGCCTTGCTGGCTACGGAGGGTGTGTCGCTTTCATTTTCCGCCGACGGCATCAAGCGCATTGCCGAACTGGGCTGGCAGGTGAATGAAAAAACCGAAAACATCGGTGCACGGCGCCTTCATACGATTCTCGAACGCCTTTTGGAAGAAGTTTCCTACCATGCGCCCGATCTGATCGAAAAAGAAGTGGTCATCGATGCAGCCTATGTCGACCGGCACTTGAGCGAATTTGTCGAAGACGAGGATCTGAGCCGATACATTTTGTAGTCCGAAAAGCGCAAGGCGAAAACCCGCCGTTCTCCTTGCGCCCTTCGTCTTTAACCGTTGGCCTCGAATTTATGCGCCTGAATACCAAACCCTGCAACACGTTTCCGATCGAAATAAAACTTCATCAGGTTTCGCGTCTCCTTGAAATCAGCTTTCAGGACGGCAGTGTTTTTAAACTGCCCTACGAATATCTCCGCGTCTACACGCCTTCGGCGGAAGCCCTGGGCCATGCGCCGGGCCAGGAAATTCTGCAGGTCGGCAAAGAAAACGTTACCATCACCGAGCTCAAGCCGGTAGGTAATTATGCGATCGCCCCGCAGTTCAGCGACGGCCACAACACCGGCATTTATACCTGGGACCTGCTGTATCAACTGGGCTCCGAATATTCAAGCTTGTGGGCCGATTATCTGAAACGCCTGGAAGCCGCCGGCTATCAACGCCAAGCCCCCTTATCAAGTTAATTCCAACCATGACAAAAGATAACACCACCCATTTTGGTTTCAAGCAAGTCGCCACCGAAGAAAAAGTCAAACTGGTGCGCGGCGTCTTCGATTCCGTCGCCGAAAAATACGACATCATGAACGATCTGATGTCGCTTGGCATCCACCGCATCTGGAAGCGGATCGCCGTGCAGTTGAGCAATGTGCGCCAGGGCGAGCGGGTACTTGACCTCGCAGGCGGCACCGGCGATCTGACTTCGCTGTTCGAGCAGCGCGTCGGTAAAACGGGAGATTGCGTGCTGGCCGACATCAATGCACAAATGCTGCGCACAGGGCGCGACCGATTGATCGACAAAGGCCTGGCCGGCAATATCCATTACGCCCAGGTCAATGCCGAATGCCTTCCGTTTGCCGACAACACTTTCGATTGCGTCTGCATCGGTTTCGGGCTACGCAACGTCACCGATAAGGACGCGGCATTACGATCGATGCATCGGGTGCTGAAACCGGGCGGACGCGTGATCGTGCTCGAATTTTCCCATCCCACCGACAAGGTGACCGAAAAAGTCTATGACTTCTATTCCTTCAAGCTGCTGCCCAAAATCGGCAAGATCGTCGCCAAGGACGAAGACAGTTACCGCTATCTGGCCGAGTCGATCCGCATGCACCCCAAACAGATCGAACTAAAACAAATGATGGAAAATGCGGGCTTCGAACGCTGTGAATTTTTCAATATGACCCAGGGCATCGTGGCCGTCCATCGAGCCTATAAAATCTAGCATGCTCATTAAACCGTTGCTGATCGGCGCCATGGAAAGCGCCGTCAATCGTTATCTTGATCTGGACCGGAACAAAAACTCCTTCCTGGCGCCTTTGGCCGGCAAAGTCATCGCCGTGACCGTGCAGCCTTTCGGCGAAACGGTTTACCTCTGCCCGACCGCGGACTCCATTCAGATACTGGATCATTCCCCTACTCCACCCGACACTCAAATCAGTGGCTCGCTCTGGTCGCTGGGTTTGATGGGTCTCAGCTCCCGGCCGATGCGTTCGGTGTTTTCCGGAGAAGTCAAGATCGAAGGCGATATTCATACCGGCCGAAAATTTCAGGAACTGTTTGATAAGCTGGAAATCGACCTGGAGCGAAAACTGTCTCCTTACCTCGGCGATGGGCTGGCTCATCAGATCACCGGATTTTTTCGCTCCGGCCGGAACTGGACAAAAGATGCCGCGGAGACATTCAGGATCAATCTGACCGAATTTCTTCAGGAAGAAACGCGCGACTTGCCGGCTGTCCCGGAGACGGATATTTTTTATCAGCAGATCGATGAATTGCGTACCGCATTCGACCGCCTGCACAGCAAAACGGTCCGCCTGGAAAGAATTTTAGCGGCCAAGCGGTCGGCTTCCGGTTCCTGACGGTTATCGCGCCTTCCTCCCCAGCAACAGGTAACACGTGATCCGCCCAAAACTTCTATTTCGCCTGGTTCATATCAATTGGGTCCTGGTTTTTCACGGACTGGATGAAATCGTATTAAAAACCCATCTGTTCCGCCCTGTTCGGTTTCTGGCCGCTTTTTCTCCTTATTATTGGCTCAGCAAACAGTCGGATCCGCGCGGTGTCAGGATTCGCCGCACCCTGGAAGACCTGGGCCCCATTTACGTCAAATTCGGCCAGGCCTTGTCCACCCGCAAAGACCTGCTGCCGGACGACATCGCCGACGAACTGGTCAAACTCCAGGACCGAGTGCCGCCGTTTCCGAGCGATACCGCCCGCGCCATTATCGAACAACAACTGGGCATGCCGATCGCCGAAGCCTTCGCCGAGTTCGATCCGGTTCCGCTGGCTTCGGCCTCGGTCGCACAGGTGCATACCGCCGTCCTGCACAGCGGCGAGCGCGTCATCGTCAAGGTGCTGAGGCCCGACATCGAGGAAAGGATACATTCCGACATCGGCCTGCTTTACGAACTGGCCCGATTTGCCGAACGTTTTTGGGCCGATGCCCGGCTCTTGCGCCCTCTGGAAGTGGTGGCCGAATTCGAAAAAACCACGTTGGACGAACTCGATCTGATCCGCGAGGCGTCCAATGCTTCCAAACTGCGCCGCAATTTCGAGAATTCAAACATCATCTACATTCCCGAAATTCACTGGCCGCTGACACGTCAGAAGGTGCTGGTCATGGAAAGAATCGAGGGCATTCCGATCGGCGAAATCCGGCAGCTTCGAGAAGGCGGCGCGGACTTTAAACTGCTGGCCGAACGCGGCGTGGAAATCTTTTTCACACAGGTTTTCCGGGACAATTTCTTTCATGCCGACATGCATCCCGGCAATATTTTTGTCGACCTGCCCGCAAAATACATTGCCGTCGATTTCGGCATCGTCGGTTCGTTGTCGCTGTCCGACCAGCATTATCTGGCCGAAAACTTTCTGGCGTTTTTCAACCGCGATTACCGCAAAGTGGCGGAAATGCACGTCCAGTCCGGCTGGGTATCGAGCACGACCCGCATTGAAGAGTTCGAATCGGCGATCCGCAGCGTTTGCGAGCCGATCTTCGAAAAGCCGCTGAAAGACATTTCCTTCGGCCAGTTGCTGCTGCGCCTGTTCCAGACCGCGCGCCGTTTCGACATGCACGTGCAGCCGCAACTGGTTCTGCTGCAGAAGACCCTGCTCAACATCGAAGGACTGGGGCGCCAGTTGTATCCCGAGCTCGACCTCTGGCAAACCGCCAAGCCCTTTCTGGAGCGATGGTTTCAGGAACGCATGGGGCCCAAGGCCAAACTGACCAAGTTGATGAAACAATTCCCGGAATTGGCCGAACAGTTTCCGGAAATCCCTTCGCTGATCTACAAGGCTCTGGACAATGCCGCTTATGCGAGGCAGAATGCCGAATCCCACAACCGGGAACTGGCCCTCTTGCGCCAGCAAATGGAAAACAATCATCGAGTCTCGATGTGGGCCATGCTGATCAGCGCGGCGCTGATCGGCGCCGCCGTGTTCTTTCGCTGAGGTTCGCTCTGTCGAGGCGGCTCCAGGCAGGCTCCACGAGGCATCCTGCGGAGCCGAACCCGGGCTAGGACAACTGGCTGATGCGCCAGACGCTGGTGGCCAACCTGGCCAGCCATCTTTGCCGGGTGGCGATTCGGCCGGGCGTCCATTCGAAATAATCTTCCGCGATCTTTCGGGTCAGCTCGAAGTCGCTGTTGGCAAAGGCACTTTTCTTGACGGCAAATCCCGAATTACCCAGGATCTTGTTGGTTCCGGTGTTCAACAGCGTCATATTGCCCAACCGGTAAATCATCGCATCGGCTTCTTCATCACTGAAAATCTCCCAGCCGAATTCCGGGTTTTGCGGCAAGACGTGTTCGACGTTGAAACTGTCGCTGTCGAATTCGTAATCATGCCCGCTGATCTGCTTTTCCAGCGCGCAGAGAATGTAGCGTACGATCCGCAAATTGTGCGAATTGGTAGTACGGATGATTTTCTCGGCAAAAGCGCCTCTGAACACGTCGTCGTTCGGGTAAATGCCTTTCAATTCTTCCAGGGCGCCGACGGCGGTGGCAACTTCGCCGCCGGATATTTTTTGCGCAGCCGCATGATAGATCTGTTCCTGTTGATGAGTCGGCTGGCACCCGATCACGTTGTAACGGAGCGAAATGATCACGCTGCTTTTCAAAATCAACAGAAAATCCTTGTCCTCGAACCGGCGGTGCGCGGCAATGATCAGAGGAAACGGCTGGCGAACGTTGAACATGCGCAGGTTTTGCGCGTAGCCTTTGAGCTCCGGCGGCCAGTGCGAGGCTTCCGGCGCGGTCAACGCCAGGTAAGTATCCAGATCCTCGTCCATTTCGCGCAGCAATTCAAAGACGTCTTCCCGTTTCGACACGTTGGCCCGGATGGTCTTGAACAGCTCCGACTGGCGCACGAAAGATCTGCGGCTGATCCAGTGGATGCGCAGAAAATCGGGAAAACTTTCATTCCCCAGGCGGGTCACCATCGCCTCCCAGCGGTCTTCCAGCGCGTTCATTTCATTCGGATGCTCGCTGTTCCGGTGAAGCACCGAAAACAGATAATTTTTCAGCAAGTCGGTCGAGGACAGCCTGACGCCTCGGGCGTTCAAGGTTTCGAAAACCCGATAAGCGTTCAGTTCGTCCGTGACGCTGATGATCGTGAAAAAAAGGCGGTCGCTCATGGTTTCCACCAGCGAAGCCAGAACGACGCCTTTATCCTGTCCGGAAGCCGTTACGTAATCGCCTACTTTCCTGTCGAACCATTCGAACGCTTTCCTCAGGCTGTGCTCGGAGGCCCGAAACCCGCGCTGAGGCAGATGGACGAGAGGCACCAGATAGGTTTGAAAATAATGATCGTTGTTCCGGTTGAGCGTCAGTTTGGTTCGGGAAATCAGAGTCACCGGATCCAGATAGCCGATGTAGGTATGGCGGATCTGATCTATGCGCTGGCGGTTGCATTCCGGCTGATCGTTCTCATCAATCAAACGGTGCAGATTCTTGAGCACGGCCAGAATCACCAGTGTTAACGTGGTCAATCGTTGCTGTCCGTCGATCACGTCGTAGCTTTTTTCATCCTGCGACTGGAGCACCAGATAACCCATGTAATGCGCGGACTCGCCGCCGGGCCGGATCGTCTCCATGATGTCGGCCCAGAGATCTTCCCATTCCTCCTCGGTCCAACTGTAATCGCGCTGAAACCGGGGGATGCGATAGATCAGCCCGTTGCTGATCAGTTTTCGGTAGGTGATGTTTTCGGTTTTGAAATTTTGCGCGGACATGATGACCTCACCCTGACGATTGTGAGAATCCGTATTGCCAAGAAGCTTTATCCCTTTTCCGATTATGCCATCTTACCTCCGACGGCCCGCTCAAGTTAAGACGGACAGCCGATGAATGAGCCTCGGGATATGGAGACATTCGTTTAAGCCACGCCCGATCCCTGGCTTTCCTCTCTCCCGGACGGAACAGTCTCAGGCCAAGGTTAAACTCCGCATCAAAAAGGCAAAGATTACAAGGCATCTTCGTCTTTCCCGATTCGGAGGGAAGACGGGTCAAAGCAAACAAGACTTACCAACCTCTAATATTTTATAATGAACCCATCTTATTTAACCCAAACCAAGAGAGAATAATATGTCGATTAAAAGAATGGTTGATCTGGATTTATCGGGAAAACGGGTATTGATCCGTCAGGATCTGAACGTCCCGGTCAAAGACGGTAAAGTCACCAGCGATATTCGCATTCAGGCCAGCGTGCCGACGATTCAAAAAGCCCTGGAAAAAGGCGCGGCGGTCATCGTGATGTCGCATCTGGGACGTCCTACCGAAGGCCAATACGACGAAGCCTCTTCCCTGAAACCTGTGGCCGAGCGCCTGTCGAGCCTGCTCGGCAAACCGGTCAGGCTCGAAAAAGACTGGCTGGACGGCGTCGACCTCCAGCCGGGCGAGGTCGTTCTGTGCGAAAACGTGCGCTTCAACGTCGGCGAGAAAAAGAACAGCGACGAGCTGGGCAAAAAAATGGCCGCCCTTTGCGATGTCTTCGTCATGGACGCTTTCGGTACCGCTCATCGGGCCGAAGCCTCGACCCACAGCGTCGCCAAATTCGCGCCCGTCGTTTGCGCAGGGCCTCTGCTGGCCAGCGAGCTGGACGCCCTAGGCAAAGCACTGGAAACGCCGGCCAAACCCTTGGTGGCCATTGTCGGCGGCTCCAAGGTGTCGACCAAACTGACGGTGCTCAAATCGCTGTCGGAAAAAGTCGACCAGCTCATCGTCGGCGGCGGCATTGCCAATACTTTTATTGCCGCCTCCGGTTTCCCGGTCGGCAAATCGCTCTACGAACCGGATCTGATCGGTGAGACCAAGGAGCTGATTGCCGCGGCGAAGGCAGCGGGATCGGATATCCCCATTCCGGTCGATGTCGTCTGCGCCAAGGAATTTTCCGAAACCGCGACGGCAACCGTCAAAAAAGTAACCGACGTGGAAGAAGACGATCTCATTCTGGACATCGGACCCGAAACGGCCAGGCAATACGCCGACATCCTGAAATCCGCGAAAACCATCGTCTGGAACGGCCCGGTCGGCGTCTTTGAAATAGATCAGTTCGGCAACGGCACTCAATCCCTGGCGAACGCGATTGCCGAAAGCACGGCGTTTTCGATTGCCGGCGGCGGCGACACTCTCGCTGCGATCGACAAATACGGTATCAACGACCAGGTCTCCTACACTTCGACCGGCGGTGGCGCCTTTCTAGAATTTCTCGAAGGCAAGGAGCTCCCGGCCGTGGCTATTTTAAAATCCCGAACTTAATGGTATAAGTATATACTTTCCTTTATTGCCGGAGAATGCAACGTTATTCTCCCAAGACCGGTCAAACGGTCTGATTATTTTTAAATTTTTATACGTTAAGGTACTGGAATCACTCATGGCCAGAGTTACTATCGAAGATTGCTTGGAAAAAGTGGAAAACCGGTTCAAGCTGGTTTTATTGGCGGGCGCCAGAGCACGCCAGTTGAGTCACGGCGCGGCCGAATTCGTGCCGCGCGGCAAGGACAAAGACACCGTGGTCGCTTTACGAGAAATTGCAGCAGGCCATGTGACGGCCGGCAACATTAACCTGCTGCATCGTAACGTCGAATCGCACGAGCCGCCGCCCATGTTCTAAAATCCGACTTATGCTGGAATTAGCCGACACTATCGAGCTTGAACGTCCTCAGGACAAACTGATCAGGCGTTTGTGCACGGTCTTGTCCGGCTATCTGGACTCCGAACAGGTCGACGAATGCTATCGGGCATATGAATTCGGCGCCGCCGCGCACGCCGGTCAATTCCGCCGAAGCGGTGAAGCCTATATTTGCCATCCCGTTGCCGTCGCCATCAGCCTGGCCGAGCTTCGGATGGACGTTAACTGCATTATGGCGGCGATCCTGCACGATGTTCTGGAAGATACGCCGGTTACCAAACAGGAACTGGCGCAGCGGTTCAACCCGGACGTGGCCGAACTGGTCGACGGAGTCACCAAATTAACCAAGATCGACAGCAAATCGCATGCCGAAGCCCAGGCCGAGAACGTCCGCAAGATGTTTTTGGCGATGGCCAAGGATTTGAGGGTCATCATGGTCAAATTGGCCGACCGCCTGCACAACATGCAGACCCTGGGCGTGATGCCGGCAGGCAAAAAACGCCGCATTGCCCGCGAGACGCTGGATATTTACGCCCCGATCGCCAACCGTCTGGGCATGAACAACATCCGGCAAAAACTCGAATCGTTAAGCTTTGAAGCGATGTATCCGAGGCGCCACGCCATCTTGAAGAACGCCGTCAAGAAAGCGCGGGGCAATCGCCTGAAAATTGTCGAAACCATCGAAAGCGCGATCAAACGGCGCATCGAACAGGCCGGACTGGACTGCGACGTCGCCGGCAGAGAAAAAAACCTCTACAGCATTTACCAGAAAATGCTGCACAAAAAGATTTCCCTGATCGATATTTTCGACGTCTACGCCTTCCGGATTTATTGCGACAACGTCGATACCTGCTACCGGGCCCTGGGCATTGTTCACAACCTGTACAAACCGATACCGGGCCGCTTCAAGGATTACATCGCCCTGCCCAAAGCCAACGGCTATCAGTCGCTTCATACGATCCTGATGGGACCTTACGGCGTGCCCATCGAAATCCAGATCCGCACTCATGAAATGCACCGCATGGCGGAATCGGGCATTGCCGCACACTGGCTTTATAAATCCGACGACGATAAATCATCGGAAAAATTCCAGGCCCGCGCCAACGAATGGCTTCGGGATCTGCTGGAAATTCAGAAGTCGGCTGGCGATTCGCTGGAATTCATCGACAATTTGAAAGTGGATCTCTTTCCTCAGGAAGTGTTCGTCTTCACGCCCAAGGGCGAAATCGTCAAAATACCCCGAGGTTCGACCACCATCGATTTCGCTTACGCGGTACACACCGACATCGGCAATGCCTGCGTTTCCGCCCGGATCGACAAGCAGTTGGTACCCTTGCAGACCACGCTGGAGAACGGCGTTACCGTGGAAATCATCACCGCCTCCTGGGCCCGCCCCAACCCGCTCTGGCTGAATTACGTCATCACCGCCAAGGCACGCTCCAGCATTCGCAGCTATCTCAAGAATTTCAAGCAAAAAGAAGCGATCAGCCTGGGCCGCCGTTTACTGGAAAAGGAACTTCAGGCGATGAATCTGGAGCTCGACTCGATTGAACCGGAACGGATACAGGCCCTGCTTAAAGCGAGCGGCCTGCAGAGCCTGAACGATCTGCTCGAAGACATCGGCATGGGCAACAAGATGCCGTTTCTGGTCGCCAAGCGTCTCGCCCAGGACGACGTGCTGGCCGCCATCAAGCTGGAAGACTCCGACCAGGCCAAAAAGACCCCCTTGATCATCAAAGGCACCGAAGGCATGATCATCACCCTGGCCAAATGTTGCCGACCGATACCGGGCGATTCGATCATCGGTTTTTTCTTTCCGGGCAAAGGCATTGTCGTGCACCATCATGAGTGCCACAACAGCAATGACGTCAGGAAAAAGCAAAGCAGTTGGCTGGACGTGGAATGGAGCCAGGAAATCAACGGCGAATTTCCGAGTGAACTGCGGCTGGAAATTCTCAATCAGCGAGGCGCTTTGGCCACCATCGCCTCGGTCATCTCCGAAATGAATTCCAATATCGAAAACGTGAACGTCGTCGACCAGGACGACCGGGTCTGCGTCGACCTGATCACGTTTACCGTAAAGGACCGCGTTCATTTGGCCAAGGTCATGCGCCGGCTGAAGGAATTGCCGATCGTCTTGAAAATCACGCGGGTCAGAGCCTAGATACGGTTTTGCAGACCGCTTTCTAGAAGAACCTTCTCATGCAGCTTCATCCTACCAGGACTTTCAATGATAAAAGAGATCATTCAGACCGTTAACGCGCCCGAGGCCATCGGCACCTACTCCCAGGCGATCCGGGTGGATCGGCTGGTTTTCCTTTCCGGACAGATTCCATTGCTGCCCGACAAGATGACGCTGGTCGATAGTGAAATTTCTCCACAAATCGTGCAGGTTTTTGAAAATCTGAAAGCGGTGGCCGAAGCGGCCGGCGGCGATCTGGGCGACATCGTCAAACTGAACGTGTATTTGACCGATTTGATCCATTTTCCGCTGGTCAATGAGATCATGGGCCGTTTTTTTCAGGAACCTTATCCTGCCCGCGCCGCAGTCGGCGTGTCCGCGCTTCCCAAAGGCGCCCTGATCGAAATGGACGCCGTCATGTATTTGAAACCCCAGGAATATCCCGCTTCCTGAGTTTTTGCGGAAGACCTCCATCGGGAAAGCGCCGCCGTTAATGAATCTTCTTAAACAGCCGGTGACCGCTTTGGCCGGCATCGGCCATCAGACCGCCCAGCGATTTGAAAAACTCGACATTCACTTCGTGCAGGACCTGATTTTTCATTTGCCTCTGCGCTATGAAGACAGAACCCGAATTTATCCGATCGGCTCCCTTAAACCGGGAATGACGGTCCTGATCTGCGGCACCGTGGAATACACCGACACCCTTCCCAGAGGCCGCAAAAGCCTGATTTCGAGAATCAGCGATGCGACCGGCTTTATTACCTTGAAGTTTTTCTATTTTACCGCCCATCAGCACAACCTGCTGAAACCGGGCGCCATCGTCAGTTGCTTCGGCGAAGTCCGGGTCGGTTATGCCGGCCTGGAAATGGTGCACCCGGACTATAAAATCCTTGCCGACGGCGAGCAGGCAGCGACCGAATCCCGGCTGACGCCGGTGTATCCGTTGACCGAAGGACTGAGCCAGTCGACCATGCGCAAAGCGGTCAAACAGGCCTTGTCTTTATGCCGGAGCGATAACGGCGTATTAACGGACTGGATACCCGCCGAAATTCTCCAACGCTACCACTACCCTTCCCTCGCCGAAGCGATCTCGACCCTGCATGCGCCGGAAGAGTCGATGCCGATCGAAGCGTTACAGAACGGCAGCGCCCCCGCTCTGAAAAGACTGGCTTTCGAAGAGTTGCTGGCGCATTATCTGTCGCTCAGGCAAGCGAAGACCCGTGGTGAAAACCGGCACGCCCCCGTATTCGACGGCGACCGCATCGCCATCGATGCCTTCCTTCGCTCGCTGCCGTTCGCGTTGACCGGCGCCCAACAGCGGGTCATGACGGAAATTGCACAAGATTGCCGCCGCAGCCGGCCCATGATGCGGCTCATCCAGGGCGACGTCGGCTCCGGCAAAACGGTGGTCGCCGCTTACGCCGCCCTGCTGGCCTTGAGCGCCGGCTATCAGACGGCCATCATGGCGCCGACCGAACTGCTGGCTGAACAACACTACCGCAATTTCAACACCTGGCTTGAAGGGTTTGACGTCCGGGTCGTTTTACTGACCGGGCAATCGAAAGGCCAGCAACGTAAAAAATTGCTCCAGGATCTGGCCGACGGTTCGGCCCATCTCGTCATCGGCACCCACGCCCTGTTTCAGGAAGACGTCGAGTTTCACCGCCTGGGCTTGTGCATCATCGACGAGCAGCACCGTTTCGGCGTGCATCAACGCCTGGCGCTTCGGGAAAAAGGCGCGGACACAGGCCTTCGGCCTCATCAGTTGGTGATGACCGCCACGCCGATCCCGCGCACGCTGGCGATGCTGCAATATTCGGACCTCGACGTTTCCATCATCGACGAACTTCCCCCCGGCCGAAAACCGGTGGTCACCAGCGTGATTCCGGCCGAGCGCCGGGATGAAGTGATCGCCAGAATTCGGGGCTGGATAGAGAAAACACGGCAGGCTTACTGGGTCTGCACCTTGATCGAGGAATCGGAAGCCCTGCAATGCGAAGCCGCCGAAAAGACGGCCGAACGTTTGTCCGAAAGCCTGCCCGGCATCCGTATCGGTCTGGTCCACGGCCGTATGAAAGCTGCCGATAAGGAGGCTGTGATGACGGCTTTCAAGCATCGGGAGATCGACTTGCTGGTCGCTACGACGGTGATCGAAGTCGGGGTCGACGTGCCGAACGCCGGCCTGATGATCATCGAAAATCCGGAACGGCTCGGACTTTCCCAACTGCACCAGTTGCGCGGCCGGGTCGGCCGCGGCGAAGGCGACAGTTATTGCTTGTTGATGTATCAATCGCCTTTATCCGATACTGCCCGGCAACGACTCGGCATACTGCGCGACAGCAACGACGGTTTCGTCATCGCCGAAAAGGATCTCGAATTGCGGGGTCCCGGCGAAGTCATGGGCACGCGGCAAACCGGCGCCATGCATTTTAAAATCGCCGATCTGGCCAGGGACAAGGAACTGCTCGATCAGGTACAGTCCATCGGCGACCGGCTGTTCACCGAATCACCCGCGGCGGTCCAGCCTCTCTGCGACCGTTGGCTCGGCACTGCGATCGCTTACGCCGAAGTTTGACCGTATGGACACACGTCTTGAAACCGGGCAAAGATTGTTCCCAGCCTGATTCGTTGCTCCAGTCCCATGTCCATCCTTTATTCCGCCTACGGAATCCCGGGTCCGCCCGGACGAAAACCGCTCCTTACTTTAAATAAACCGGCACTCTACGTCATCATAAAAATCTTTGCCGCCTCTTTTATTCCTCCGACACTGGCCGAAGCAGCGGAGAGACAAGTTGGATGAGCATAAAAACCATTTAACTTGAAGGTAGCAAGTAGCTCGAATAGAGCTTTGCGGAATCAAAAATCAAACGAGGCTCCGACTCTTCCGGATTCCACTGTGTTTCATCCGGGCTGTTTGTTATGAGTCATTGCGTTTTCAGGGATAAAAAGGAAATGATTTTCCCGGCGTCATCCCCTTCCCGTTTCGGATCGAGCGCAGGATCGAGTATGTAAACCCGTTCGTTTTGCACGCCTCCCTGCTGCACCAGATACTTGGCGATGGCTTGCGCCCGTTCCGAGGCGAGATTTTTAAGCCGGTTCGGTTCCGGCTTGATGATCGCGGCCAGCTTTTGTTTGGCGACCTCATAAAAATCGCCGGCTTTCGGATCTTTCAACCGGGGCGTTCCGAACAGCGAGCGGTCGGCCAGCAGCGGAAATTTTTCGATGAACAACTGCGCCAGCAGGCGTTTGTATTCTTCGTCGGAAAGCTCGACATACTCGGCCAGAATTTTCTTATCGCTTTTCTTGTTGATCTCGTCGGCTTTCATTTTTTTCAGCCGGTCGTATAGAGCAGATTCGCGCAGGGCCGGCCAGTCCTGTTCCTGATAAGCGGCGCCTTTGATGTCGATGCTCAGGATGGGGCGCTCCTTCAGTGCGTCGGCGATGCCGTACAGCTTTTTGACCTGTGCCTGGTCGAGTTCCGCCTTGCCGGGGGCAAAACGGACGACGTCCAGATTTTCTTCGCTGCCGACCAGCGAGGCGATGGCCTTGAATGGAGAGGTAACGATTTTGGTAATCGAATTCAGCAGGGCATCGGCGACGATCTTCCCGACGCTGAATTGGGGATCTTCCAGGCTGCCGGTAATCGGCACGTCCATTTTAATTTTCCCGTTCGAATCCTTCAGCAATCCCACGGCCAGTTCCAGCGGCACCGACACGGCATCGGGATTGTCCACCTTTTCGCCCAGTTCGAATTGATCGATCAAGATGTTGTTGGAAGCGGTCAGTTGCCCCTTGGCCACCTGATAGTGAAGCCCCAGGTTCAATTTGCCTTTTTCGACCTTATAACCGGCGAATTGCACCATGTACGGCGAAATCAGCGGCATCGGCATGCCCATGAAATTCATTTCGACGTTGAATTCGCCCTGATAGGGACTGATCTCCCCACTGATGCTGACGGGCGCCAGGTCGTAGGCATTGCCTTTCAAAGATACCTTGATTTTGGATTTGGCCGCCGAAGAAATGCCCGAGGCGCCGCCGTTCAGGCTTTTGATCTGAGCGGCGAAAGGCAGGATCAGGGAAAGATCGGCAAAATCGGAGGCACCGTCGACCACCTGGATCCTGTCCAGTTTGAAGTTCGGCTGACCACGGCCACTTTGGGCGGATTTTGTGGATTTTGCGGATTTTTCCGGTTTTACCGGTTTACTCCCCTGCTCGGCCTTGTCTTTGTCCACCCTGAAGACATCGTTGACATTGACCGTCTTGTCTTTCTCAATGATGACGCGGGCGTAGGGTTGATTGATCAGCAACCGCTCGGCCGTATACCGGTTGGCCAGCACGTCGGCATCGATGTCCTCAAGAGTCAGTTTTTTCCATTTGACAAAATCCTTGTGCAGAATCTGGTCGCGGGTCAACAAGTCCGCAATGACGGTAGTGCCTTTGAATTTCAAATCCAGCCGGTCTCCGTCTTGAACTCCGGCCGACAGTGTTCCGTCGGCGTTCCAGTTTCCGTCGATGAGATCGAGCCGCGCGTATTTCTCGACGTAGGGTTGCAATGCGTCCAACGCGATGTTTTGGACGTCGACGTTCAACCGAGTGGAGAAAGGTTCGGCTACGGCATCTCCGTCCAGCTTGATCGAACCGGTCTCGTTGATGCCGGCGCTGAATTCAAGAGTCAGAACGGTTCCCTTCCGATTGACATAGTTGTCCAGCTTGAAACGGATCGGCTTGACGTTCATGACAACCGGAGTTTTTTGCGAGCGGTCTTCGAAGGCCAGCGCGAAGTTGTTCACTTCGATCTTTTTGACGGCGATGTTCCAGGGAGGTACTTTCGAGGGCGCGGACGAAGCCGCTTGAGAAGATTCCAAAGCGGCTTTCTCAGGCCCGGCTTCGGGCAAAAGCTGCTGGTAATTGATCCGGCCTTCGGCGTCCAGCCATGCCTTGATCTTGCCGTTTTCGGTCCTGATACCTTCAACGGAAAACTCCTGCTTGGCCAGATCCAGGCCGATGCCGCTCACCGCCAGCAAAGGAACCTCGACCAGGGGCTCGGTTTGGCCTGTCTCGGTCATTCGGGCTTGCTGAAGTTGAAACCGGTCTCCGGCCAAGGTAAAGTGGATTTGATTGCCTTGGTTTTCCGCCTGGTAGCGGGCTCCAAACTCGGCCGAAGGAATAGCGACGGCCGCTTTCCCCAGACCGTCCAACCGGATATCACTCAGATTCAGCAAGGTCTTGTCGGAAGCTACTCGCCATTGCTGACCGGAAAAGCCGACTTTGTAATCGGCTTCAAGCACGACTTTGGACAGATTGCCCCGGATCGGCTCCGCCCCTTTCATCGAAAGAGCCAAATCCTGTATTTCGAAACGGCTTTTGCCGATTTCAAGCTCGAGCCCTTTCTCCGAAGAAGTCATCCGGTAGTCCAGCTCCAGAGACTGATTGCCGCGCAGCTCAAACGCCAATGGTTCCTGTACGGCCAGCTCCTGAATGCGTTGCAGGCTGATCTTGTCCAGGCGAAGGTGTCCGGATGAAGAAAGCGCCTGCAGGCTGCCGACGCCCTGCCAATCCATTTGCCCGCTCGACTTCAATCCGGTCGACAGGTGCATCGAGAACGGTTCCGCCGCGTAAGTGGATAACCCTTCTATTTCCAGATCGATCGGAACGACTTCTTCCTGCCGGGGCTTGCCGGAACGGGCGTCCTGCCATAGCAGATGGCCTTTTTCCAGGGATAATTTTTCAATCGAAAGCGGAAAAGCCGTTTCGTCTTTTTGCTCGGGTTCGGGCTCGCTCGCAAGAAGATCGGCAAAATTGAATTGTCCGTTCTTGAGCCAAGCAATCCTGGCCCACGGCTTGACCAGAAGGATCCGGTCGAGAGCCAGCGCCCGGTCGGCAAGCGAATGGAAGGTATTCAGATCGGCATAAAATCGAGCGAAACTGACAAAAGGCTCGCCGTTCGCTTCCTGAAGCGAGAACCCTTCCAGATTGAGTCTCAGCAGAAACGGATCGAACTCCACCTTCTCGATGGACGATTTTCTGCCGATTTCCTGCTCGATCACGTCGGGAAGTTTCGCCTTCAATACCGCCGGCAGGAAATAAAATCCCGCCAATCCGTAGAGCATCAGGATACCGACGAAGATACCCAAATCGTTGAATACTTTAATCAATACGTCTCGAGCCTGCATAGCATTCCCTGGTTGCCTTAAGCGGTTTATCATAGCCGATCCGAAACAAAAAAGGCGACTGTCCGGGCCGCCTTTTTATTCTGAGGAGAATCTACTAAAGATTCAGATAGCCCGTTTCTTCGTGGAGAACCTGATCCAGACCCTGAAGTTCTTCATCGGAGGATACCCTGAGGCCGATAACCCGATCGATAAGCTTTAAGATCAGATAACTGAACAACGCGCTCCAACTCAGGGTGACGGCAATTGCGAGCGCCTGCACGCCCACTTGATGAAGAATGGTGACGCCTTCGGCCAGGCCGAGACCGCCCAAACCGGCCGAAGCGAATACGCCGGTCAGCAACGAACCGGTCACTCCTCCGACTCCGTGCACCGGAAACACATCGAGAGAATCGTCGATGATCAGGGTGCGTTTGACGTACTGGGTGGCATAAAAACAAACCGCTCCGGCCGTAATGCCGATGACCAGGGCTCCGCCCGGACCCACAAAACCGGACGCAGGCGTAATGGTGCCGAGCCCCGCGACCATTCCGGTCACGATACCCAATACGCTGGGTTTGCCGAAACGCCGCCATTCGACGATCATCCAGGTGATCGCTCCGGCTGCGGCTCCGGTATGCGTCACCAGCAAGGCCATGCCGGCGCGCCCGTCGGCGGTCAAGGCGCTGCCCGCGTTGAAGCCGAACCAGCCCACCCACAGCATGCCGGCTCCGGTGACGACCATGGTCATGTTATGGGGCGGCATCGGCGTCGTCGGAAACCCCCTGCGGTTGCCGATCACCAGCGCGGCCACAAGCGATGCGATGCCGGCGTTCACGTGGATGACGATGCCTCCGGCAAAATCCAGCACGCCCAGCTTGGCCAGCCAGCCGCCTCCCCAGATCCAGTGGCATACGGGCAGATAGACCAGGATCAGCCACATACCGCTAAACCACAGCATCGCCGAAAATTTCATCCGTTCCGCGAAACTGCCGACGATCAAAGCGGGCGTAATAATGGCGAAAGTCATTTGAAACATGAAATAAACCGTTTCGGGGATGTCGCCGGTCATGGAAGCCGTGCCGACTCCCGACAAAAAAAACTTGGAGGCGCCGCCTATCAGTTTTTGAAATTCTCCGCCGTCGGCGAAAATCAGACTGTACACGCCGGACAACCAGAGGATCGAAACCACGCAGGTAATCGCAAAACATTGCATCAACACGGACAGAACGTTTTTGCTTCGGACCAGGCCGGCGTAAAACAAGGACAGGCCGGGCAACGTCATGAACAGGACCAGAGCGGTTGAAGTCAGAATCCACGCAGTATTGGCCTGATTCAAGTCCTGCGCGAAAGCCCCCTGCGGAAGCAGCAGCAAGCCGAGCAATAGTTTGGTTTTATTATTATAAAAAGACATTCTCTATGTACCTTAAGCGCTAAATCGCATCTTCACCGGTTTCGCCGGTCCTGATCCGGATGACTTGTTCCAGATTGGTTACGAAAATCTTGCCGTCGCCGATTTTGCCGGTATTGGCCGCTCTGACGATGGTTTCTATGGCTTGTTCCAGAACGCTTTCGGCAACGGCAATTTCCAGTTTGACCTTGGGTAAAAAATCGACCACGTATTCGGCGCCGCGATAGAGCTCGGTATGGCCTTTCTGACGGCCGAAGCCCTTGACTTCCGTGGCCGTCACACCGGTTACTCCGATTTCCGACAACGCTTCTCTCACATCGTCCAGTTTGAAAGGTTTAATAATGGCGGTAATTAATTTCATAAGCTCTCTCTATCATAAGTGACGAAAAATGAATGGTTTTTGCAATCATACACAATCCCGGTCAATTTACAATTCCAAGGTCGACAGGACCCGTATAAATACGATTGCGATTAAAAAAAAAGGGCGCTTGCAGCCCCCTCTATTCAAGATTATCCTGGTTTAATTCTATTTTGGCCTTTAAAACAATCCGGTTAAACACAAACCGCCAACCCTGTACAATAAAACGGATAGGGTTGGCGGCTTACGATCATGTCGGTTATTTAGAGATGGTAGGCTGTTTCCCCGTGGCTGGAAACATCCAGACCCACCCGTTCAAATTCCTCGCTGACCCTGAGACCGATCAGTAATTTGATTAAATAATAGGCGACAAAAGAGACTACTCCCGACCATACAATAGTGATGATCACGCCTTCGGCCTGAATCAGCAGTTGGCCGGGGATGGAAAAATCGTCGCCGCCTGTTCCGCCCAAACCTGGAGCGGTAAATACACCGGTGAGCAACGCGCCCACGATTCCGCCCACGCCGTGTACGCCGAAAACGTCAAGCGAGTCATCGGCGCCGAGCATTTTCTTCAAACCGTTGACGCCCCACAGACACAGGAAACCGCCCGCCAAACCCACCATAATGGCACCCATGGGGCCCACCGAGCCGCAGGCCGGGGTGATCGCCACCAGACCAGCCACAGCTCCCGAGGCCGCGCCCAACATCGAGGCTTTGCCCTTGCTCAAGGCCTCGCCCATTGACCAAGCAAGGACCGCACCCGACGTGGCCAGTAATGTGTTGATAAAGGCCAGCGTGGCGCTGCCGGTTGATTCCAGGTTGGAACCGGCGTTGAAACCGAACCAGCCCACCCACAGCAGCGAGGCGCCGACCATGGTTAACGTTAAACTGTGCGGAGCCATGGATTCCTTACCGTAGCCGATGCGTTTGCCCACCATATACGCACCTACCAAACCCGCCACGGCCGCGTTGATGTGGACCACGGTGCCTCCGGCAAAATCAAGCGCGCCCTTATCCAGCAGATAACCGCCCGGACCCCAGACCATGTGAGCAATCGGCAAATAACTGAAAGTGAACCAGAGCACCGAAAACAACAGAACGGCGCTAAATTTGATACGCTCGGCGAACGATCCGATGATTAAAGCGCAGGTGATTCCGGCAAACGTGGACTGAAAGGCGATGAAGATAAATTCGGGAATTTTGACATTGTCGGTGAAAGTATCGGCCAGCGAATCCGTCGTGACGCCCAAAAGAAACACTTTATCAAAATTGCCGATGATCAGCCCACTGCTTCCGAACGCCAGGCTGTAGCCGTAAATAGCCCACAATACGATGATCAGGGAGAACACCATCATCACCTGCATCAATACCGACAGCATATTCTTCGCACGCACCAGGCCGCCATAAAACAAGCCCAGACCTGGCAATACCATCATAATGACCAGCACGGTGGAAATCATCATCCATGCGGTATCGCCTTTATCTACCGTGGGCGGGGTGGCGGTGGCGGCGGGGCCGGGAGTCACCGCGGCGGGAGAAATCTCCGCGACGACCGCTTGCACCGGATCGGCAAGGGTTTTAACTTCCACCGATGCCGATACGGTTTCGGCAACGGAAAATCCCACAAAACTCAGCAAGCCAAAAAAAATAAAAGTGGTTAAAACATGTTTCATAGTTCCGCCTTATAGTTAGTATTTATAGTGCTTCTTCGCCGGTTTCCCCGGTCCGGATCCGGATCACCTGTTCCAGATTGGTAACGAAAATCTTGCCGTCGCCAATCTTTCCGGTATTGGCCGCCTTGGTAATGGCTTCAACCGCCTGATCCATCAGTTGATCCGCCACAGCCACTTCCACTTTGGCCTTCGGTAAAAAATCAACCACGTACTCGGCGCCTCGATAAAGCTCGGTATGGCCTTTCTGACGCCCGAACCCTTTCACCTCCGTTACGGTTACTCCGGAAACTCCGATATCGGAAAGCGCTTCTCGAACGTCATCCAACTTAAAGGGTTTTATGATAGCGGTTATTAGTTTCATACAATGCCTCTCACCTTCTTTAAAATTAACTGCTTCGACTGGTATTTTTTAAAGCACAGATTGTGCCAACACCAAGTTAAATCGACAGAACGCTGATGGGCTCCCAATCGATTCACAAAAGGCCGATATCCGGTACTTCAAAGCGCGGGGACAGCCTTGAGCCGGCTACAGGATTTCTCGTTCCGATACTTTCCCATGGCGTTTCTGGCTAAACTCGGTTAATCGTTTACCCGATTAATCAAAGAGGAGGAGTCAATTTGGCAGAATGTGCTTTTTATAAATTTTATAAATGGTTCAAAACGACTCGGCGTGAAAGATTTATTTACCGGGAGCTATGAGGTCACGTTAATTCAATGCTCTATTTTGGTGCATTTTGAAATATAACGAACTATTTTGGTGCATCTCTTAGAAATCTCGAATTGCCGCTTTGCCGTTTTTTATTTTCCGCTCGAGTGTTGTAAGAATTTATAAAAAAATCAACTGACTGCGTACCTTGAGCAAGCAATCGGGGTGGGTGGGTCGGATTCCGGGGATGAGGATGGGCTTCGCTTACTCAACCCTACTTTCTAATCACGAATCACGAATCGAACCGCTGAAGCTGTCGTCATTAACCGTAGGCTAACGAAAAACAGAGAAGAGCTCCAAAAAAATGCGCCCGAAGGCGCATTTTTAGTGCAAAAAAGAGTCGCTCGTTCCGCAGGGAATTAAAAGTTCACGGTCAGGTCGGTGGAGAACAGGAATTGATCCAGTTTGCCGGTGGTAGCACCGCCGTCGCCGAATGGACGGGCGCCGTCCGCCCAGTCATAGCGCACGTTCGGACGCAAATTGAGCCATTTCACAGGCTTCCAGGTCACGCCCGCGGTAACGGCATAATAACTGGCCGCGGAACAGGTCGCGGTAAAATTGCCGGCCGCGGCGAAACTGTTGCCGGCGCCGTCCGTCGCAGCAGCCACGCGTCCCGGCGAGCATACTCGGAAACCGTTCTGGTCGCGGAACCATTCGCCTCGAACGCCGGCCGTCACCGTATCGCTGACGTCATAATACAAATGCGTGTTGATGCCGTACCATTCGGTATCTTTTGGCGTGCCCAGCAGAATGCCGTTGGCGAAGCCGTGATCGTGCTGTAACACAAGGTGGGTTTTCTCATTGAGATCCTGCTTCAGCACCACGCTGTACAGCGCCCAGGGCTCGCTGCTCTGCTCGGAGGTGCCGCCGTAAGTGCCGCTGACGTTCAACGACGTGCCGGTGTCGGTGTTGGTCCAGGTAGCGCCGGCGATACCTGCCCAGTTGCCGAGATGCTTATCCCAGCCGCCGTCCCAGCCGCCCGTAGAGCTGCCGGTCACGACGCCGCCGATAACGGACCAGTGATCGTCCACGGCATAGCTTCCCAGCACGCCGGTATGGGTGAACGGTTCGCCGTACTGCATGGTATAAGCGTGGGTATAAAAGAAGTTGTCCGGAGCCGGAACCGTTTCATATCCGATCGGCGTATAGAAATGGCCGGCCTTCACGTTCAGACCGTTGCCGATCGGGATATAGGTTTCCAGATAGGCCTGCGGCATGGCCAGGTCGTAAAAACGGTTGTCGTTGCTGTTGAGCAGATTGAGATCCCAGTGATTTCGATTCAGCGGCACGCCCGAATTGACGTCGAACGCCGGCACGCCGTAAGCCTGGGTAAAAATCGCATCGGTGCCGAACATGATGTCGAAACGTCCGCCGATATCGAAGTTGTCCCCTTCGGTCGCAACCGCGCGCTGAATGAATAAATTCAACTGATTCAATTGAAACTCGCCCGAGCGGTCGCCAAAAGTGACGGGACCGTTGAAATTGTTTTCCGGACTGACCGAATTATAGGTAATGCCGGCATTGGCCCAGCCGCCGACCGTTAAACCCCATTTTTTCATAAACGCACTGCCGTTCGGATCGCCCACGGCCTCCAGCAGACGTTCCGCCTCGGTAAACGAGGCCGCCTGCGTCGCATGCTCTGCCGAATCCGCCTCGGTCAGCTCCGCCGCCTGGGTCGCGCTCGTTGCCGAAATCATCATGATGCCTAAAGCCAATGGCTTTAGAGGGAATCGATCGGCGCTTGAATGATTTTCCATAATTAATAACCCCATTGATCTTATTGTAAAAGTGAATACCACTGACAACACGAAATTAGCAATATACATGCCAGTTGTTTTTCCGCCATTACATTTGCAATTGTGCAACACAATTCAAGGCTTAACCGGGCGCTTCTTTTTCAGACCCCATCGCTATTCGCACCGATATGGTGCAAACTTCGTCTTAACCGCACCATAAAAAAGCATGCGCCTTGACGCCTGTAATTTTCATAAGAGATTGAATTATATCGAGTATTTTTTTTGTAGCTCATTCAGCAAGAAAAGTGGTATCGTAATTGCTTTTCTAAATAATAAATTGACACCAACCGACCCCAGGAGAAAAATTAAATGTCTGTAGAAAACGTTCTTAAAATGATCAAAGACAACGACGTAAAATTCGTTGATTTTCGATTCTGCGATACCCGCGGCAAAGAACAGCACGTCACTTTTCCTGCCCATTCGATCGACGAAGATACTTTCGAAGAAGGCAACATGTTCGACGGCTCTTCCATTGCCGGCTGGAAACACATCAATGAATCGGACATGATTTTAATGCCCGATCCGTCCACGGCCGTGATGGATCCGTTCTACGACGACGCGACCCTGATCCTGCGTTGCGACATCATCGAGCCCAAAAACATGCAGGGATACGAACGCGATCCCCGCTCGATCGCCAAACGCGCGGAAGCCTATCTGCAATCCAGCGGCATTGCCGATACCGCCTTCTTCGGGCCTGAGAACGAATTCTTCATTTTCGACGACGTCCGCTGGGGCGCCGACATGAGCGGGTCTTTCTACAAGATCGATTCCGAAGAAGCGGGCTGGAACTCGGAAAAAGTCTATACCGACGGCAACATCGGCCACCGTCCGGGCATCAAGGGCGGCTACTTTCCGGTCCCGCCGGTCGATTCATTCCAGGACATGCGTTCGGCCATGTGCCAGGTTCTGGAAGAAATGGGTCTGCGCACCGAAGTTCACCATCACGAAGTCGCCACCGCCGGCCAATGCGAAATCGGCGTAAAATTCAACACGCTGGTCAAAAAAGCCGACGAAGTATTAGCCCTGAAATACGTCGTTTCCAATATCGCCCATGCCTACGGCAAAACCGCAACGTTCATGCCGAAGCCTCTGGTCGGCGACAACGGCAGCGGCATGCACGTACATCAATCGCTGGCGAAAGGCGGCGTCAACCTGTTTACCGGCGACCTTTACGGCGGCCTGTCCGAAACCGCGCTGTATTACATCGGCGGCATCATCAAGCACGCCAGAGCGCTCAATGCCTTCACCAACGCCTCGACCAACAGCTACAAACGTCTGGTTCCCGGTTTCGAAGCGCCGGTCATGCTGGCGTATTCTGCCCGCAACCGTTCCGCATCGATCCGGATTCCTTTCGTCAACAATCCGAAAGGCCGCCGCATCGAAGTCCGCTTCCCGGATTCGACCGCGAACCCTTACCTGGCTTTCTCCGCCATGCTGATGGCGGGCCTCGACGGCATTCAGAACAAGATCCATCCGGGCGATGCCATGGACAAAGACCTGTACGATCTGCCGGCCGAGGAAGCGAAAGAGATTCCTCAGGTTTGCCATGCGTTCGACCAGGCCCTGGAGGCTCTGGACAAGGACCGTGAATTTCTGACCCGCGGCGGCGTGTTCACCGATGACGTCATCGACGGCTACATCGACCTGAAAATGGCCGACGTTACCCGTCTCAGAATGAGCACTCATCCGGTGGAATACGACATGTATTACAGCCTGTAATCCGGGTTTCGGTTAAGCTCGACAAAACGCCCCGAACGGGGCGTTTTTTGTTTACCCCGGGATAAAAAAACATCTTCATACGCATCATATCCAGTGAACTTAGAACCGATTTTTCATTTCTGGCGCATAAATTGCTAAAAATTTAGAAACAAACTGTCCAGCTCCCAAGAGAAGCCCATGTATAAGCGGATACTTGATCACCTCAATGCGGCCATCCTCGTATTTGATTGCAATCTGATTCTCACTTACCTCAACAATGCAGGAGAAATCTTGCTCGCCGACAGCGCCAATCATCTGATCGGCAACAGTGCCGCCGACATTTTCAAATCCTCGGACCCGGCGTTTCTGATCAATCTGAAACAATCCATCACCATGGAGAAGCCCCTGGTAGATCATGCGCTCACCCTGAACCGCCTCAGCCAGAGCGTTACCATCAACTTCAGCGCGACGCCACTGGTAACGGACGAAAAAGTCAGTGAATTGCTGGTGGAACTCCATCAGGTCGATAATCATTTGCGCATTTCGAAGGAGGAACAATTGCTGACGCAGCAAACCACCGCCAAGCTGCTGGTCCGGGGCCTCGCCCACGAGATCAAGAACCCGCTCGGCGGCCTCCGCGGCGCCGCCCAATTACTCGACCTGGAGCTGAACGATCCCGACCTGAAGGAATATACACAGATCATCATCGCCGAATCCGACCGCCTGCAAGGATTAATGGATAAAATGCTGGGGCCCAACAAGCCGCCTAATAAAAAACCTTTAAACATCCATGAAATTCTGGAGCGGGTCAGACAATTGATTCAAGCCGAGGCGAGCAGCCATCTCTTGATAACTTGCGACTACGACCCCAGCATACCCACTATCCTGGGCGACAAGGATCAGTTGATCCAGGCGGTACTGAACATCGCCAGGAACGCGGTCCAGGCTTTGGAAGGCAAGGGAAACATCGTATTTAAAACCAGGATTCAACGCCAGATGACCATAGGGCGCAAATGTTACAAGTTGGCCGCAAGGTGCGATATCATCGATAACGGCCCCGGCATCGACGCCGAGATATTGAACCAGATTTTCTATCCGATGGTGACCGGAAGGGCGGAAGGCACCGGCCTGGGTTTGTCCATAGCGCAATCCTTAATTAATCAACATAACGGTTTAATCGAATGTAAAAGCGAACCGGGCAAAACGGTATTTTCAATATTCTTACCGATGGGAGCAAGCAATGAATAGGCAAGAAACTGTTTGGATTATTGACGACGACAAATCCATTCGCTGGGTTGTAGAAAAAGCCTTGCAAAAAGCTCACATCGATACCCGATGCTTCGCCAATTCGACCGATCTGCTGGCCGCGCTCCGGCATGACCAACCCGATGCGCTCCTGACCGACATCCGCATGCCCGGAATGGACGGACTGGAGCTTTTAAGCCAGATTCAAAAAATTCATCCCGAATTGCCGGTCATCGTGATGACCGCTCATTCCGACCTGGACAGCGCCGTTTCGGCGTTCCACGGCGGCGCTTTCGAATATCTGCCGAAACCGTTCGACATCAAGGAAGTCGTCGACCTGGCCCGGCGCGCCTGCACCCACAGCCGGCAGCAAAAAGAAACCGAACAGGCGGCCGCCGCCGTGATCGAATCGGCGCCGGAAATCATCGGCGCGGCTCCCGCCATGCAGGAAGTGTTTCGTGCGATCGGGCGGCTGGCCCGCTCCAATATCACCGTTTTGATCAACGGCGAATCGGGCACCGGCAAGGAACTGGTCGCCAAAGCCCTGCATCGGCACAGCCCCCGGGCCAAGAATCCTTTCATCGCTCTGAATATGGCGGCGATTCCCAAGGACCTCATGGAGTCCGAGCTTTTCGGCCATGAAAAAGGCGCCTTCACCGGCGCGCAAGCGCGGCGGGCCGGACGCTTCGAACAAGCTAACGGCGGCACACTGTTTCTCGATGAAATCGGCGACATGCCGGCCGAGCTGCAAACCCGGTTACTGAGAGTTCTCGCCGACGGCGAGTTTTATCCGGTCGGAGCGCATCATTCGATCAAAGTGGACGTGCGCATAATCGCCGCGACGCACCAGGATCTGGAAGCGCTCGTCGAGCAAGGCCGTTTCCGGGAGGATCTGTTCCATCGACTTAACGTGATCCGCATCCACATCCCTCCCCTACGCGACCGCAAGCAGGACATTCCTCTGTTGCTCCGGCATTTTCTGACTCAGGCCGCGCAGGAACTCAATACCGAAGTCAAAACCCTGAGACCCGACACCGAATCGTATTTAAGCAGTCTTGAGTGGCCAGGCAACGTCCGGCAACTGGAAAACTGCTGCCGCTGGCTGACGGTCATGGCTTCCGGCCGGGAAATTCATCTGCACGACCTTCCGCCCGAATTGCTGATGACGGCCACCGAAAAGGAAGTCAACGGAAACAATTGGGAAGCCTTGCTCCGGACCTGGATAGACCGTCAGTTGATGACCAAGGAAGCGGAAGTGGCCAAACACACCATTCCGGCCGTGGAAACCATCCTGATCAAGGCCGCCTTGAACTTTACCCACGGCAAACGGCAGGAAGCCGCCCTGTTATTGGGTTACGGCCGGAACACGCTGACCCGCAAAATAAAGGAATTGGGAATCGAGGAATGATGCCCGGCCGGTACCGCAAGCCCGATAGCTCGAATTCCTATCGGCCGGCTAAAGCGCCGCCAGGCAAAGACTCCGAATTAAACGAGCTTGCGATAGAGGGTGCTGCGGTCCAGACCGAGTACCCGGGCGGCTTGAATTTTATTGCCGCCGGTCATCTCCAGGACATGACGGATATAAGCCCGTTCGACGTCCGCCAGAGTCCATCCCTGCAGCATGGCCGCATCAAGAAAATCGCCCTCGTTCACGGGCAGTTTCGAAGCTTGCGCCAGGTCTTCCAGAAGCAAGGTATCGTGCTCGGCAAGCACAATGGCCCGTTCCAGCGTATTGGCCAGTTCCCGCACGTTGCCCGGCCAATGATAAGCCCGGATCCAGCGCAGAACTTCGACGGACAGGTTAACCGATCCATTTTTACCGAGCCGCCGGCAGATGGCATGGATTAATGCATCGACCAATTCGTCCATGTCCTCCTTGCGTTCTCTTAACGGAGGCACTTTGAGATTGATCACGTTCAACCGGTGATACAAGTCGGCGCGAAACATTTTTTCGTTGACGCGGTGCTCCAGCGGCTGATGAGTCGCCGCAATCAGGCGGACGTTCACCCGGGTTTCCCGGGTGTCGCCCAGCGCGCGCACAATCCCGGTTTCCAGTGCCTGCAACAGTTTCGGTTGTATTTCCAGGGGCAGCTCGGCGACTTCATCCAGAAACAGAGTGCCCATGTCGGCCTGTAGAAACAGTCCGGGCCGGTCCTTGCTGGCATCGGTAAAAGCGCCCTTGCGCACGCCGAACAGCTCGCTCTCGACCAGATTGTGCGGCAACGCCGCACAATTCACCGCAATGAAAGGGCCTGAACGGTTGGGGCTGTTCTCGTGAATCCAGCGGGCGACGGCGCTCTTGCCGGTGCCGCTTTCGCCCGTCAGCAGCACCGTCGAATTCACCGCGGCCGCCCGTGTCGCCAAGCCGATCAACTGCCGCATGCAGGGGCTGCGCGTCACGAAAATGCTTTCATCGCTGTTCCCGTCGGCAGAATGGCCGAGTTTGACCGCAGTCCGGCGCATCCGGCGGTCTTCCAGCGCGCGGCTTACAGCCGCATAGAGTTCTTCGATGCGGAACGGCTTGGTTAGAAAGTCGCAAGCGCCCGCGCGAATGCTTTGCATCGCCAGATCGATGCTGCCGAAGGCCGTGATCAGTAACACCAACTGTTCCGGCCGTTTATGGTGAATCGCCGCCATTAATTCGAGACCGCGCATTTCGGGCATGACCACGTCGGAGATCACCAGGTCGAAAGGCTCCTTTTCGATCGCCTTGAGCGCCTGTTCGGTCCGGGTAAACCCGAGGACCGAGCAGCCCTCTTTCCGCAGCATTTCCAGCAGATAATCGACTACGCCGGGATCGTCGTCGATGACCAGAAGGCGGGCGTTTTTCTCAATCATACGGGTTTCTTCCACGGCAAACGAACAATGAACCGGCTGCCTTGGCCGGCTTCCGTTTCGGCGACCACCGTGCCGCCCATTTCGGTCACCAAGGTTTTAACCACGGCCAAGCCGAGGCCGGTCCCGCCTTGTTTACCGCGAGTGGTAAAGTAAGGCTCGAAAAGATGAGGCAAATGCTCGGGAGCGATACCCCTTCCCGTATCGCTGACGGTCAGTTGCAGGGACGGTATTTTCGTGTCGGCATAAACAATCGAACTCTGCGCCAGATCGATATGAATGAACCCCGTCCCGGCAATGGCCGACAAGGCGTTGGACAGCAGATTCAACACGATCTGCTGGATGCTGTCCTGGTTGATCAGCAGCAACGGCAAAGCCTCGGGATGCGTGAAGCTGACGTTCACGCCCTGGCGCCGGGCTTCGAAACTCAGCATGTCGATCACTTCCGCAATGGCCCGGACGACGTCGCACCATACCGGCTCGGAAGTACAGCGGGGCGAAAACTCCAGAAGACGCTGGACAATGCGCGTAATACGGTCGGTCTGATCGACCAGAATGGCGGCGATTCGCCGCACCTCCCGCAAATCATCGCCCTCGCCCGCCAAAGCTCTTGCCCGGCCGTTGATGATTTGCAGAGGCGAGCCGATTTCGTGGGCCAGTCCTGCGGACAGTTGACCGATCGTGATCATTTTATCCGCGTTCTGCAGCGCCCGCTGGAGCTGCCGCCGCTGTAGCGTTTCTTCATCCAGACGGCGGTAGGCGGAAAACAGCTCGGCGGTCATCCGGTTGAATTCCTGCCGCACCGAAGCGAGTTCGTCATTGCCGGTTACCGGCAACGGCTCCGGCGGATCCGTGCCGTTCCGGAACGCCAGCATTGCCTGGCGGAGCTCTTGTAAAGGCCGGGAAATATAAAGATGGCCCAAAGCGAAACAGAGTAAGGAGGTGAATAAAATGAACGAGAAAAAGGACAACAGAATCGAGGTTTTGGTTTTGCTTAAGTCCTCTTTCATTTTTTGCAGCGAGCGCACCACCACCAGATTGCCCGGCATGGCGTCTGATGCCTTGTTAAACGGCAGTGACAACACCAGGAAGTCGGGTTCGTCCCCAGGAAAATAAAATAGTGTTGTTTTGCCGTCTAGTGCCGCCTGCAATAAAGGAGACTCGATTTGCGCCGGCCATGGCAGGTTTTCCTCACCCGAACGGATAATGTGGCGGTTTTGTATGTAGATGCGCACGTCAATGGAAGGCTTAAGACGCTCTATTTGTTGCAAAAGCTCCTGCACGTCCTCGGTTTGCCGATCGCGCAAAGCGTTTTCGACGGCAACCAGCAAGCTGTAAGCCAATAGGCGGGTTTCATTTTCAACGTCATTTCGTAAATTTTCCGATTCGGTGCGAAGCTGATAGTTTCCGTAGATGCCGAACACCAGCAAGGACAAGACAAACAAAGATAAAGTTAATTTATAGATGACCGACATAATGGCGTATTTTGCGCCGTCGTGATGCAATATGCAACAGGCGCCGGCACGCGGCAAAACGCTCGGAAAGACTAAGAACAGGAAAAATAAGGGAATTTTTTCACTTATACTGGCTGGCAAGCATTTTGCTTAACTAGGATATCCGTTTCGGTGAGACGAAACCTTAATCCACTGCTTTATTGAAATGAAAAAAGGCCAACTACTCTTGCCAGCATTGTGCTTGTTCCTGGCAGCCTGCTCCTCGAAAAATGAAACCGATTCGGTCGATACCCATCAAGTCATCACTCCTATCGTCAAAGACATTGTTTACAGCAGCGAATACGTAGCCGAAATCCATTCGATAAGAAACGTCGAGATTCGGAGCAAGGTCCGAGGCTATATTGAAAAAAATCACGTCGACGAAGGCCAGCCGGTAAAAAAAGGCCAACCGCTTTTCGATTTGAGCACTTCGGAGTTTGAAAAAGAGCTCCAGAAGGCCGACGCCGTGTATAAAAACGCGATCGCCGATTTGAAGGCCTCCGAAGTCGAACTGGACAACGTCAAATTGCTGGTGGCGAAAAACATCGTCTCCGGGGCCGAACTTCGTGTCGCACAAGCCAAAAGCGAGGCATTGCGCGCCGACGTTGAGGAAGCCAGGGCAAATAAGGACAAAACCGCGCTGCATATTTCGTTTGCCCACATCAAAGCACCCTTCGACGGAGTGATCAACCGCATACCGAACAAGGTCGGCAGCCTGATCCAGGAAGGGGACATGCTGACCACGATTTCCGACAATCGGGAAGTTTTCGCCTATTTCAATTTGTCGGAAATCGATTATCTGAATTACATCGTCGCCGAAAACAATAAAATCAAGAACGTGAGTTTAAGGCTCGCCAATAATGCCCTTTATCGGCACGAAGGAAAAATTGAAGCGATCGAGAGCGAATTCGATCCGTCCACGGGCAATATCGCCTTCAGAGCGCGGTTTCCGAATCCCGAAGCGATTCTGAAACACGGTGCCAATGGCAAAATCATTGTTAAAAAGCATCTTAAAAAGGCCATGCTCGTTCCACAAAAATCCACCTTTGAAATTCAGGACAAGCTCTATGTTTTCGTGGTGAATCCCGAGAACGTGCTGAAGCAAAGGAACATCATTCCCCAAATGCGTTTTCAGGAGTTTTATGTCGTGGAATCCGGTTTATCCGAAAGTGAGCTCATACTGTTCGAGGGCGCGGAGACTATGAAGGACGGTGCCAAAATTCAGCCGGAGCCTGTCGAACCGGCCAAAGCCATGCCGTTGAACAGCAAGGATTAACCCTGAATAAGGATCATCATGACCTCTAAATTCATTCATCGGCCGGTCTTGTCGATCGTCATCTCCATTTTGATCACTTTGATCGGCCTGCTGTCCCTGACCCGGCTTTCGGTGACTCAGTTTCCGGACATTGCGCCTCCCGAGGTCAACGTCACGACGAAATATACCGGTGCCAATGCGGAGGTCGTGGTCAAGGCTGTCATAACCCCTCTCGAAAGAGCGATCAACGGCGTGCCCGGCATGGCCTATATGTCTTCCGTTTCGGGAAACGACGGGGCCGGAGAAATTCAGATTATTTTCAAAGCGGGAACCGACCCGGAAGTTGCCGCCGTCAACGTTCAAAACCGGGTTTCTTCGGTGCTGGACGAATTGCCTGCGGAAGCGATTAAAGCGGGGGTGATTGTCGAGAAAGTACAAAACGCGATGCTTTTGTATATCAACATCCTCAGTTCGGACCCGTCGCTGGACGAAAAATTTCTTTATAACTTTACCGACATCAACGTCTTGAAAGAGCTCAAACGGATCGACGGGGTCGGATTTGCCGAAATCCTGGGGTCCAGGGAATACGCAATGCGAATCTGGCTAAAACCCGACAAAATGCTGATGTACAACATCTCGACCGATGAAATCGTTCGCGCTCTGAAAGCGCAAAACGTGGAAGCGGCACCAGGTAAAATCGGCGAGAGTTCGGGTAAAAAAGCTCAGGCACTTCAATATGTTCTAAAGTACACAGGCAAGCACAACAATAGAAAAGCGTACGAAGCCTTGGTCCTGAAAAGCAAAGACGACGGGGAAATTTTGCGGCTGAAAGACGTCGCCGAAGTCGAGCTCGATTCTCAGGACTATAATGTGCTTTCGAAGGAAAACGGGCAACCCTCGGCCGCCATTTTGTTAAAGCAGCGTCCGGGCAGCAACGCCAAGGAAGTCATTGAGAACATCAAGCGGACCATGGAGGAAATTAAAGCCGCTTCCTTTCCGCCGGGTATGGATTATACGCTGAGTTACGACGTCTCCGAGTTTCTGGATGCGTCCATTCATGAAGTCGTTAAAACCCTGGTGGAAGCCTTCCTGTTGGTTGCCGTGGTGGTGTTCGTCTTTTTGCAGGACGTCCGTTCCACTCTTATTCCGATCCTGGCGGTGCCGGTATCGCTGGTCGGCACTTTTTTCTTCATGCAGGTCATGGGTTTTTCGCTCAACCTGATTACGCTGTTTGCCCTGGTGCTCGCGATCGGCATCGTGGTGGACAACGCGATTGTGGTCATCGAGGCGGTGCACGCCAAAATGGAGCATTCGTCCATCGGTCCCCGAAAAGCGACCGAACAGGCCATGCGCGAAATCAGCGGCGCGATCATCGCGATCACGCTGGTGATGTCGGCGGTTTTCTTTCCGGTCGCCTTCATGGAAGGCCCGGAGGGCGTTTTCTTCAGGCAGTTTTCCCTGACGATGGCTTTTTCGATCATTCTCTCGGGTTTGACCGCGCTCACTCTGACCCCGGCGCTGTGCGCACAGTTTCTTAAAAATGTCCATCATGAAAAACCCCACTCAGACACAAGGCTTCAGAGTTTTTTCTCGGGATTTAACCGCTGGTACGGCGGGCTGTCCGCCAACTATAAAAAACTGATCGGAGCGATCGCCGATAGGCGGACCGTCACGTTCGGCCTATTGCTCGGATTTTCTGCCGGCGCCGGTTTGATCGGCAATTTCGTGCCTTCGGGTTTTATTCCTCAGGAAGACCAAGGGACCATCTACGTCAACATCACCGCGCCGTCGGGAGCCACCCTCGAGCGCACCGAAATAGTCTCGGACGAAGTGCAGCGTATCGCATCGAGTTTAAAGGAGGTCAATTCGGTTTCCAGCCTGGCGGGGTTCAGCCTGCTCTCGGAAGGCACCGGCGCCGTATACGGCATGAATCTGATCAGCCTGAAAAGCTGGGAAGAAAGAACGGCTTCTGACAAAGACATCATTGAACTTCTTGAAAAGAAAACCCGGCACGTCAAGGATGCCGAAATCGAGTTTTTCACCCCGCCGCCGGTGCCCGGCTACGGTAATTCCAGCGGCTTCGAAATGCGCCTCTTGAACAAAACCGGATCGGACAATCTGGGGCTCTTGCAGACGGTGGCCGACCATTTTGTCGAAGAACTTAACAAACGGCCCGAGATCGTCGATGCGTTTACGACCTTCAATAACCGTTTTCCGCAGTTCCTGTTGCACGTCGACGGCGACAAGGCCGCGCAAAAAGGCATCACTGCCGAGAATGCGATGAGCACGCTGCAAACCCTGATCGGCAGCGAGTACGCGACCAATTTCATCCGCTTCGGGCAGATGTACAAAGTCATGGTGCAGGCACTGCCCGAATACCGCGCCCAACCGGAAGACCTGATGAAGCTGTACATCAAAAACGAGGACGGCAAGATGGTCCCCTTTTCATCCTTTCTTCACGTTGAAAAAGTCTATGGCCCGGAACAGGTGACGCGCTACAACATGTACGCCTCGGCGATGGTCAACGGACAGCCGGCGCCCGGCTACAGCAGCGGCCAGGCCATCGCCGCGATCAAGGAAGTGGCCGCGCAGAAGCTGCCGAAAGGCTTCGGCTACGATTGGGCGGGCTCGTCGCGCGACCAGGCGCAGGCAGGGAATCAGGCGGTCTACATCTTTCTGATCTGCCTGCTGTTCGTTTATCTGTTGCTCGCCGCGCAATACGAAAGCTTCCTGCTGCCGATGCCGGTCATTCTGTCGCTGCCGACCGGCATCTTCGGGGCTTTGTTCTTCCTGCTGGCGATGGGCCTGGAAAACAACATCTACGCGCAAATCGCGATGATCATGCTGATCGGCATTCTCGGCAAGAACGCGATTCTGATCATCGAATTCGCCGCCATGCAGCACCGGCTCGGCAAAACGCCGCTGGAAGCCGCCATCGAAGGCGCGGCGCTGCGTCTTAGGCCCATTCTGATGACCTCTTTTGCCTTCGTCGCCGGCCTGATTCCGCTGATGTTCGCCTCCGGCGCGGGCAGGATCGGCAACAACACCATCGGTTCGGCGGCGGCGGGCGGCATGATTTTCGGAACCCTGTTCGGAGTCGTCGTGATTCCCGGCCTTTACGTAGTGTTTGCGAGTCTGGCCGACAAGCGCCACCGCGGACGAACAAAAGAAGAATCGGCGTTCACGGAAACAATTTGACATTCATGAAAAACAGAATCCATTTCACTCTGGCGCTTGCGTTATTGCTGGCAAACGCCGGGGGTTGCGCGCTCAATACCGAGCTGTCCATTCCGGAAAAGAAAATACCGGCAAATTACCCTGATCAAAAAAACGCCGCCACGATCGCCAATATCAATTGGCGGCATTATTTCGACGATCCGCAGTTGATCCGGTTGATCGATACCGCAGTCGCCAATAACGTCGATCTGCAAATGGCGCTGCAACGGATCGAAGTTGCGCGCTCCAGCGTAAAACTGGCCAACGGCACACTGCTGCCTAAAGTGGACCTGAGCGTCGGCGGCGGCGTGCAGAAATTCGGGCTTTATACGATGGACGGCGCCGGAAACGCGTCCACCTACATCACCCCCGGCCGGATCGTGCCCGAAAATCTGACGGACATCTATCTGGGATTGCAGGCTTCCTGGGAAGTGGACGTCTGGGGTAAACTGCGCTACCAGCGCAAATCCGCCATTTCGAATTATTTGTCTTCCATCGAAGGCACCCATTTTGTGATTTCGAACCTGGTAGCCGAGGTCGCGGTTCACTATAACGAACTGCTCGCATTGGACAATGCACTGGACATTATCCGGCAGACTCTCCAGAAGCAGCAAGAAGCCCTGGAAGTGATCAAGGTGCAGAAAGAAGCCGGACGGGCAAACGAACTGGCGGTGCAGCAGTTCAACGCGCAGTTGCTTAATACAAAGGTCCTGGAAACGCAGGCCTTGCAACAGATCATCGAAACCGAAAACCGGATCAATTTCCTGCTGGGGCGCTATCCGCAGCCGATAGCGCGCAATAAAGAAATGTTGTTTCAGGCCGTGCCGGAGCAAATTGCCGCCGGCTTGCCTTCGCAATTGCTGGCGAACCGGCCCGACGTTCGCGCCGCCGAATATCAGATCGAGGCTAGCAAGTTCGACGTGAAAGCGGCCAAGGCGGCTTTTTTTCCGAATTTCACCATCACCGGAGCTTTGGGTTTCCAGGCGTTCAATCCGGAGTTTTTGTTTCAGTCGCCCGCCTCGCTCGCTTATTCGCTGATGGGAACCCTGGTGACGCCGCTGATCAACAGGAATGCGTTGAAGGCGCAGTTCAATACCGCCCAGGCCAACCAGTTGACCGCCATGTATAATTACCAGAATACGATTTTGAAAGCGTATGTCGAAGTGGCCAATACTCTTTCCAATATCCGGACTCTGCAAAAGGTCCATTCGCTGAAAGAGCAGCAAAGCCGGGTGTTGAAAAAATCCGTCGAAGCCTCGGGCGAGCTTTATAAAACCGCCAGGGCCACTTACCTGGAAGTGCTGATTGCCCAGCAAAGCGCGCTGCAGGCCAATCTCGAATTGATCGAGGCGATCAAGCGGCAACGGCTCTCGACGATCACCATTTACAAGGCGTTGGGCGGCGGCTGGAAGTAAGGGTCGAGATCTCCGGCGGCTCCCGTCCGGAATTGCATCCTGATCAATAGGCCGACAAGGCTCTTCTGCGCGCGAAAGGACTCAGGGTTGCACAAAGGTCTTGGGAAATTCGGCGACAACACGCATTAACATGCCGAATTCGTCTTGTTCCAAGCCCTCTCCCCGGCTCATCGACCGCAACATTTTTTATATTTTTTGCCGCTGCCGCAAGGGCAAGGATCGTTGCGGCCCGGTTTTTTCGGGGGAATTAACGCGGAATCGTGTAACAAAGGGAATTCGGTCTTCCTCAATTCGCGGCGCAGATAATTGTATAGATCGGCAAAGTCGTGAGCAAAATTAGAAAACGGGGTTAAAAACACCCATTGCGCCTTGTGTTCCAGCGTACTCTGCAAAATCCCGAAAGCCTCGTCCAACCGATCCGAATTAGTCAGCGCATTAGCCAGCGTAAACTGCACGTCGACCGCCATGGGAGCCAATTGCGCGGCCTTGCGATAGGCCTCTAACGCAGCTTGGGGCCGATTGAGCGGCGACAGCAAGTTGCCCAGCACCAGCCAGTCTTTTGCCGAATCCGGATGCAGGGTCAGGCGGGCACGCACCATGGACAACGCATCGAACGCCGGCATCACTTTGCCGTCGAGGCTGCAATCGAGCCTTCTGACCAGTGGCTCGGCAATATCGTCGACATACTCGCTGATTTGCAGTTTGAGCAATTCCGCAGTGACAGTGAGAAAAGCCTTCGACGTAAATTTAAATTCCACCTCGGCATCGCAAGAAGCGCAGGGAAATTCGTCGGCCAGAAGGCAAGCTGTTTCCGATCCCTTGCCTCCGCCGACGATCGCGCCTTTGGCTCGATAACGATTGACGGCGCCGCAAGCGGGGCATTCCAGTTCCAGCGACAAATGATCCGTGCGTGGCAATGAGTCCATGGACCATGACTCAAGGAGTTGACTGGATCGCTCGTATTCAGCCATTGCTCTGGTACCGGCCGCTTCCAGCTCGGTATCCTGATGATCGAGCAGCCTTGCCACGATGTAAAACGCCCGATCGATTAACGGCTGTTGACGCCGAAGTTCGGCTTTCAATAATTCAAGCAGCCGCTGATCCGGCACCGAGGCCGCTAATTCGCAGGCAAACTCCATCTCGTCCTCCAGCAACTCGGCAAATCGGGTAACCGCAAAATCCGCCGCGGCTTGTCCGTCAGCACTACGAATGGCCGTCAAACCGTAGATTTGTTGCGACCCGTCCAGTTGATCCCAACGTTCGATCAAGGCCGCTTGTGCGCCACTGCCTAGCTCGATTAAAGCATCATGCGCGGCCTCGCAAAGAAAATCGCTCATATCCTCACCGATGGCGTCTATCAAGGGATCGGTAAATTCGGGATATTTAAGTTCCGCCATGACCTCTGCGACATGGACGCCGCCATAATCGTCGACGTTGGCTTGCAAGCAATCGATCAATCCGTTGGTGACCTCGGCACGTTCGAATTGCTTCAGATGCTCCGTCAATACCTGTTGCCAACGGGGCTCGGCGACATCCACCGCCAATAAATCCAGGGTTTCGGTCAAACTCAAGCGCGAGGTTTCCAGCTCGTTTTTCACGTAACCCTGGATGCAGGCCGCCAAGGCCAGTTGACTCTGTAGCGATTTGGACAAAAGGCCCGAAATAGTCGGAGTATCGCGTATCAGACTCAACACGGTCTTACAGCCCTCGGATCTTTCGTCAAGAGTTTGCAGGCAATTCAAAACTTCATCGAGCCTGGGCGATTTGGCCAGCCATTGGTCGAATTGTTCCAGCGGCGCGTCATCGCTGAAAAAAGGACTTAACTTGGCGAATGTCAAAAACGAGTCGTATTGCTCCCGATCGAATATTTCGGCCAAATAGTTGTGACGGCCGAACAGACTGTCGAATAACGATTTCCACAGTGCTTGCCGTCGGCCTGCGTCGGTTTGATGTTTCAACGCGGTTTCCAACAGAGAAACCAGGGTTTGCCGGGACAACAACGGACTCAGCGCCAAGAGCGAACCGATCTGCATCGATCGGGTTAATTGATCGGGCCACGCCAGAACCGCCTGGGCCAGCTTTTCGGCGATCTCGCGGTGCTGCTCGTTCTTCGCGTCATGCAGCACCTTGCCGGCCGCTCTGAATCGGATTAAATCTTCATGATCACCTTGCGGCAACCGGTCGACGGCGTCCCGGTATAGCGGGATCAGCTCATCCGGCGCTATTGCCGTCAGAATTTCCGAGACGGTGGCCGACAACGTCCCCGGCCAGGCCGGCCAATGCTTGACGAGCAAATGGCCGAGACCGGTTAAACGCCGGGCCGGAAACTCCCGTAACAAATCATTCAACAGCGAGGTTTCGCCGCTCTCGATCAATTCGGCAAGCATCACGTCATGGAACCAGGTTTCTTCGATTGCCGAACGCCCGCTTTCCGCGCTTTTGGGCAAATCACTGTAATAACGAATGGCCCATTCCAGCATTAAAGGATTGTCCAATTTGTCTTTGGCAACGGTGATGACGTTAATCATAACGGTCTATTATGGATAGGTTAAGGGTTTTGCCGGGCGGTAAATTCCGCCTGATGGCTCATGTTCATTCCGTTGCTGATTGTACCGTGACTTGGCCGTTCATCCGCATGGGGAGGAATGACATAAAGAACCACCGACTTTTCATTTTCCCGTTCTAAAACTAAGATGCATTGGAATGTGTTGAACAACGCTGCCGTACAGATTACCGATAGTAAGCAAGCCTACCTTTCTTTCTCGACAGCGCCCGATATGCCCCGAGGGCATTCGTCCAACAGCCTGTTGGACAGATGGATTCCGCTTTAATGGCATGCTTAATCATCATCGAACGATTCAAACACTTCCTTCAAATCAACAGCCAACTCGGGAAACAGATGCGATGAAACCGTATCGGGGCTGACATACATGGCTTTTAATTGATAATGGCCGTTTTGATCCAGCACAAATTGATGAATCATTGATTCGTAAGGATAAACCAGCCAGTATTCAATTACGCCGCTTTCCTGGTAAAGCTGGTATTTTATTTTTAAATCCTTTTGCATTGAGCCTTTTGATACGATCTCAATGATCCAGTCCGGCGCGCCGTTACAACCTTGTTCATCCAGCAGTTCACGGTTGCATATCACGCAAAGATCGGGCTGTACGACGGTGTGTATGTCCTGACTGGCCAAAATGGATTTTTTGCGGTCATAAAGGCGCACGTCGAACGGCGCGGCATAAACGCGGCATTTTTTATGTTTAAAATAGCCATGCAATAGACTGCTGAGATTTATCGAAACACCTTGATGCCGCACATTCGGCGCGGGCGACATCAAGGATATTTTGCCCCTGATCAATTCGACCATTTCGCTGAATTGCCAAGTCAGGTAATCAGCGTAACTATAAGTCCGGTTTACGTCCAATTGTGAAAGCTGCGTTATTTTGGCCATAGCCGCCTACCTCAAATAATTACTTTAACTCTCGTAGCGCAATCGGGCCGGTTGCTTGTTGGTTTCGACCTGCGCTTGACGCGTGTATCATCCGTGAATTTCATGACATCATTTCGACAGAACTTAAACCACACTATCGATTTCGATGCCCAAGATACATACACTTTTAATGGCTGCAACTGTTTGAGCACATTTTGATAAGATTATCCGTAAGTCAAAAAACACATCCGGGCCTACTCTGAAACTCTTTTTTGCACATAGGTCCGGCGTATATTGTAATCGATGCAACTTTAAACAATTTTCAGGGCGGAAACAAATAAGCCTCTTTTTACAGAGGCTTAGGATTATAATTTACATTAATTGTCTATGGTGTAAATTAGAACGGAATATCGTCGTCAAAATCGTCGTAATTGGGCGGAGGCGGCATCGAGTCGGAAGGCATCGCCTCGGAGCGGTGTCCTGACGACGACGGTCTGCCGGCAGGGGCATGGCCGCCTTGAGGCTGGTCTCCGCCGAAGCTGGCGGTGCCGCCGCTGCGGCTGTCCAGCATATGCATCTCTTCCGCGACGATTTCGGTCGTATAGCGGTCCTGTCCGTCCTGTCCTTGCCACTTCTGGGTCCGAATGCGTCCTTCCACATAAACCTGGCTGCCTTTTTTCAAATATTCGCCGGCCACTTCGGCAAGACGGCTAAAAAAAACCACGCGGTGCCATTCGGTCTCTTCCTTGCGCTCGTTCGTCTGTTTGTCTCTCCATCTTCTGCTGGTAGCCAGGCGAATGGTCGTTACCTGGCCGCCGTTCGGCATGAAGCGAACCTCAGGATCGGCACCCAACCTTCCTATCAATATAACTTTATTCAGCATCTTTTACTCCAAAATGTTATTTTCCACTGCATCTAAGCATTTCTATTTCAACTGAGACATGTTCGAACGGAGAAAGTTGTCAGGCCGGTGCATGGAGTCACAGTTAAATTTGATAAAATGGCAGTATATCAAAACCGGGGCTCTTGCGAATACGACCCGGAAAAAATCTTTACCCATCATTCCGGAATTGTTATGTCAGAACCACTTCTCTATCCTCAGGACGTTTCGCTGGAAGCGTTAAAGATCCCGCCCAATTCGATTCAGGCCGAACAATCGGTGCTGGGCGGATTGATGCTGGACAATCAGACCTGGGATTCCGTTTCGGATAAAGTGTCCGAAGAGGACTTCTATCGCAAGGACCATCGCCTCATTTTCAAAACCATCGCTGCTCTCGCCGAAAAACAGGTTCCGTTCGACGTCATCACCATTTCGGAAGCCCTGGAAGCGGTGGGCGAACTGGAAAACGTCGGCGGCCTGGCCTACTTGGGCCTGCTGGCCAAGGAAACGCCGAGCGCCGCGAACATCGTCAGTTACGCCAACATCGTCCGGGACCGGTCGGTGCTGCGCCAGTTGATCCACGTCGGCACCCGGATTGCCGATTCCGCGTTCAATACCGAAGGCCGGGATACCTCCGAACTGCTCGAACAGGCCGAGCGCGACGTCTTCAAAATCGCCGAGCAGCGTCAGCGCGGACAAGGCGGCTTCCAGTCGATCAAAACGCTGCTGGCGCGCGCGGTGGACAAGATCGAAATCATGTTCGCCCAGGAAGGCTCGATTACCGGCGCCGGCACCGGCTTTACCGAGCTGGACCGGCTGACTTCCGGCCTGCAGCCGGCCGACCTGATCATCGTGGCCGGCCGTCCCTCGATGGGCAAGACCACGATCGCGATGAACATGGCGGAAAATATCGCCATCAAAAGCGGCACGCCAGTCGCAGTCTTCAGTATGGAAATGCCGGGCGACGCTCTGGCGATGCGGATGATGTCGTCGCTGGGCCGCATCGACCAGCACCGGGTCCGCACCGGCAAGCTGGAAGACGACGACTGGCCGCGCCTGACTTCGGCGATGAGCCTTCTCGCCGAAACCAAGCTGTTTATCGACGACACGCCCGCGCTGACGCCCACCGAAGTGCGTTCGAGAGCCCGGCGGCTGACGCGCGAACACGGCCAATTGGGACTGATCGTACTGGATTATCTCCAGTTGATGCAGTCGCCGAGCAGCGGCGACAACCGGGTTCAGCAGATTTCCGATATCTCGCGCGGTTTGAAGGCGCTGGCCAAGGAATTGAACGTGCCGGTGATCGCGCTCTCGCAGTTGAACCGCAACCTGGAGCAGCGGCCGAACAAGCGTCCGATGATGTCCGACTTGCGGGAGTCCGGCGCGATCGAGCAGGACGCCGACCTGATTCTGTTCGTTTACCGGGACGAAGTCTATAACGAAGACAGTCCGGACAAAGGCATCGCCGAAGTGATTGTCGGCAAGCAGCGTAACGGCCCGTTGGGCACAGTCCGGCTGACCTTCCTCGGGCAATATACCCGCTTTGAAAATTACGCAGGGAATCCTTATGGCAGCGACGACTATGAATAAAAGCCGCCTCTCCGAAACCATCGGCCACGACGAGGGCTTCCGATGATGCCGGCCACCTACGCTCTCGTCCATCTGGAAGCCGCCCAGCATAATCTTGAGATCGCCCGCCGCCATGCCCCCAAAGCCCGGATCATGGCGGTCATCAAGGCCAACGGTTACGGCCACGGCCTGGTGCGCATCGCTCAGGCTCTGGCTAACGCCGACGCCTTTGCGGTCGCCCGGGTCGACGAAGGCATCTATTTGCGCAACGCGGGCGTTCGACGCCCCATTACCGTCCTGGAAGGCTTTACCTTTAACGAAGAACTGGACACGCTCCTGCATTACGGTCTCGACTCGGTAGTACACTCATTCATTCAGTTCGACGTTCTCGAACGAAGGACCGAGACCGGGCAAATGGACGCCTGGCTGAAGCTCGACACCGGCATGAACCGGCTCGGATTCAAGCCGGAAGAATTTGACGCCGCCTATCGAAGGTTGAGCCGATGCCGAATCGTCCGCGGCCCCTGCCATCTGATGACCCATCTGGCCAACTCCGACGCCGTCGACGACGGCAAGACCGCAAGACAACTCAAGCTGTTCAACGAAACGGTGCGCCCCTATCCGGGTCTGCGCAGCATCGCCAATTCGGCGGGCATTCTGGCCTGGCCCGATGCGGTCAGCGACTGGGTCCGCCCCGGCATCATGCTGTACGGAATCTCTCCGTTTCCGGACCGTACCGGAGCAGAGCTCGGCCTGCAACCGATCATGGAGTTATACTCCCGGCTGATCTCGGTAAAGCCGCTCAAAAAAGGCGAAACGGTCGGTTACGGAACGGGGTGGGTTTGCCATAGGCCCACCACCCTGGGCGTCGTGGCGATCGGCTACGGCGACGGCTACCCCCGCCATGCCGAAACGGGCACGCCGGTGCTGGTCAACGGCCGGCGCGTTCCTTTGATCGGCCGGGTTTCCATGGACATGATCACCGTCGATCTGGAAACCCAACCCGATGCCAAACCCGGAGATCCCGTCTGCCTGTGGGGAAGAAATCTTCCGGTCGAAGAAATCGCGCTGCACGCAGGCACCATTCCCTACACGCTGGTCTGCGGCATCACTCAACGCGTGCAGATCATCGTCGACGAGCCGCGGAATTGGCCGGCCAGAGCATGACGGCGCGCCGGATCATACGACTATCGCAATGAGTCCCTTGCTACATTCATTTCATCCGGTCGTGGCCGGTTGGTTTTTCGGCCGCTTCAAGGCGCCCTCGGAAGTTCAACTCCGGGCCTGGCCCGCGATCCAGGCCGGGCAATCGACGCTGATCGCGGCGCCGACCGGCTCCGGAAAAACCCTGGCCGCCTTTCTGGCGGTCATCGATCAACTGGTTCGGCAGGGACTGGAATCAACGCTTCCCGACGAGACCCGGATTCTTTATGTCTCGCCGCTGAAGGCCCTGTCCAACGACATTCACAAAAATCTGGAATTGCCGCTGTCCGGCATCGGCATGGCGCTGCTGGAAGCCTCCCTGCCGGGCATCGTCATCAGAGCCCAAACCCGGACCGGCGATACCTCCCAGGCCGAGCGCACGGCGATGAAGCGCTATCCGCCGCACATCCTGGTAACGACGCCGGAATCCTTGTATCTTCTGCTGACTTCGGGCTCCGGACGGGACATGCTGAAAACCGTACGCACCGTGATCGTCGACGAAATCCATGCGCTGGCCGGCAACAAACGCGGCGCGCATCTGATGCTCTCGCTCGAACGCCTGTGCCAATTGACCGAAAAACCTCCGGTCAGAATCGGTTTGTCCGCGACGCAAAAGCCGCTCGATGCGATCGCCCATTACCTGAACGGCTGCCGGGACACGCCCTGCACCGTCATCGACACCGGCCACGTCCGCCGCCGCGACCTCAGAATCGAAGTCACCGGCTCGCCGCTGGAAGCGGTCATGGCCAACGAAGTCTGGACGGAAATCTACGACCGCCTGGAACAGCTCGTTCTCGAGCACCATACCACGCTGATTTTCGTCAATACCCGCCGTCTGGCCGAACGCGCGGCCGCGGCCCTGGCCGAACGGCTCGGCGAGGACGCGGTCACCGCCCATCACGGCAGTCTGGCCAAGGAACACCGTCTTTCGGCCGAACAACGCCTGAAACAAGGCAAGCTGAAAGCGCTGGTCGCAACCGCTTCGCTCGAGCTGGGCATCGACATCGGCGACGTCGATCTGGTCTGCCAGCTCGGCTCGCCGCACGCGATCGCGACCTTTTTGCAACGGGTCGGACGCTCCGGCCACCGTCTCGGTGCCACGCCCAAAGGCCGGCTGTTTCCGCTGTCACGGGACGATTTGCTGGAATGCACCGCCCTGCTTGCGGCAATTGCCGAGGACCGGCTCGATCAAATTCGGATTCCGGACCATCCTCTGGACGTGCTGGCGCAGCAGATCGTCGCCGAAGTTGCCTGCCGGGAATGGAGCGAGCAGGCGCTGTACCGCGCCTTCACGAGGGCCTGGCCTTACCGTGCACTGACCGAGGAGCAATTTTCGGCCGTGGTCAAAATGCTCGGCGAAGGCTATCACACCCGGCGCGGACGGCGCGGCGCCCACATCCACCGCGATCTCGTCCACGGCATGCTGAGAAGCCGCAAGGGCGCCCGGCTGACGGCGCTCCTGAACGGCGGCGCGATACCGGACCAGTTCGATTACGACGTAATATTGCAGCCTGAAAGTTTATTCGTCGGCACGCTGAACGAAGATTTCGCTTTTGAAAGCATCCCCGGCGACATCTTCCAGCTCGGAAACAACTCCTACCGGATGCTCAAGATCGAACAGGGCAAAGTATTCGTCGAAGACGCCCACGGCCAACCGCCCAACATTCCGTTCTGGTTCGGCGAAGCGCCGGGCCGCACCGTCGAATTGTCGGAAGCCGTCTCGGATCTTTCGGAAAAGCTCGACTGCATGCTGGAACAAGGGCCCGAGGCGGCGCGCGCCTTCCTGGAGCGCGAGCCGGCGCTTCCTGCCGCGGCGGCCGAACAGTTGCTGAATTACCTGGCCGCCGCGAAAGCCGCGCTGACCGTATTGCCGACTCTGAATACGCTGGTCTTCGAGCGGTTTTTCGACGAGACCGGCGACATGCATTTCGTCATCCATTCGCCCTACGGCTCCAGGGTCAATCGGGCCTGGGGCCTGGCGCTGCGCAAACGGTTCTGCCGGCGTTTCAATTTTGAACTGCAAGCCGCGGCCGGCGAAGACAACATCATTCTATCGCTGGGCCCGACCCACAGTTTTCCGCTGCTGGAGCCTGCCTCCTATCTGAAAGCCGACAGCGTCGAACAGGTTCTGGTGCAGGCGCTGCTGGCGGCGCCGATGTTTCCGTCGCGCTGGCGCTGGGTCGCGAACACGGCTTTGGCGGTGCCCCGCAACCGGGCAGGAAAAAAAGTGCCGGCCCAGTTTCAGCGCAACGACGCCGAAGATTTGATTGCCGTCGTTTTTCCCGATCAACTGGCCTGCTTCGAGAACATTGCCGGCGACCGGGAAGTGCCCGATCACCCCCTGGTCAATCAGACCTTGTGGGATTGCCTGCACGAACTGATGGACATCGACGGCCTCAAACAATTGTTGAAAGGCATCGAGAACGGCGCCGTTCGCATCGTCGCGCGGGATCTGACCACGCCGTCGCCGATGGCGCAGGAAATCATCAACGCCCGGCCCTACGCCTTTCTCGACGATACGCCGGCAGAGGAACGGCGCACGCTCGCGATACAGCAAAGGCGTTTCGCCGGCGCGGCGGAGGCCGCCGACATCGGCCGGCTGAATCCCGAAGCCATCGAACGGGTACGGCAGGAAGCCTGGCCCCTGGCGCGCGATGAAGACGAATTGCATGACGCGCTGGTGGTGCTGGGCTGCCTGACCGAACAGGAAGGCCGGAGCGCTCCCGGCTGGTCTGCGTTGTTTGCGAATCTGCAGCAGGATCGGCGCGCCACGGCCATGACGCTTCCTCAAGGCCAGCGTCTGTGGGCCGCCGCCGAACGCTTGCACGAATTACAGATCGTCTATCCGGAGGCTTCCTTGTCGCCTGCCATGGATGCCGCTGCCGGCGATTCGGCTCAGGATCGGGAAACCGCCTTGGAGGAATTGGTGCGCAGCCGGCTGGAAGGATTAGGGCCGGTCACGGCCGAGCGCCTAACAGCCTCTCTGGCTTTGCCGAACGCCGGCATCGAGCGGGCGCTGCTGGCCCTGGAACAACAGGGTACGGTTCTTCGGGGTAGCTTCACTCCGGGCTGCGGGGAAACCGAGTGGTGCGAACGGTCGCTGCTCGCGCGCATTCACCGCTATACCTTGAAACAATTGCGCAACGAAATCGAGCCGGTAGCGCCCGCCGACTACATGCGTTTTCTGTTCCGCTGGCACAGGCTGCACGAACCGGTGGCCGGCGAGGCCGCTCTGGCCAAAATTCTGAAGCAACTCGAAGGCTGCAATTTGCCGGCCGCCGCCTGGGAATCGGACGTCCTGCCGCGCCGAAGCAAGCCTTATTACGCTTCGGAGCTGGATCAACTGTGCAATTCCGGCCAGTTCATCTGGCTTCGGTTGAAGCCTGTGACCGGAAGCCATCCCAAATCGGCCGGAAAAACGACGGCGATCGCCTTGATCGAGCGCGCTCATCTGGAGGAGTGGCGCCATTTCTCGCCGCTGCCGGACAAAGACAAGCTGGATCTGTCCGGGAACGCCCTGAGAGTCTATGACGCACTCAGCCGATGGGGCGCCAGTTTTTTTCAGGAACTGACGAGCGAAACCGGCCTTCTGAAAACGCAGCTCGAAGAAGCCCTGGGCGTTCTGGTCGCCGCCGGCCTGGTCACTTCGGACAGTTTCCAGGGCCTGCGCACTCTGGTCGTGCCGCAAAAAATTCTGCATCGGCGCAGCAAACGCTATCCTTTTCATGATCCTTTGGCCGCCGCCGGCCGCTGGTCTTTGTTGCGTCCTCAACGTTCCAAACCCGAGGATTCCTATCAGCCGGTGGAACACGTTGCCCGCACGTTGCTTTTGCGCTACGGCGTGATTTTCCGCAAGTTGCTGGACAATGAAGAAAACCTTCCGACCTGGCGGGAACTGCTTTATGTCTACCGCCGCCTGGAAGCCCGCGGCGAACTGCGCGGCGGCCGCTTCGTACAGGGGTTCGCCGGCGAACAATTCGCCCTGCCGGAAGCGCTGAGTGCCCTGCGCGACGTCCGCAAGCACCCCAAAACCGGCGAACTGACCGTAATCAATTGCGCCGATCCGTTGAACTTGTCCGGTATCATTACACCCGGCGAGCGGATTCCGTCGATTTCCGGCCAGCGCATGATCTACCGCGACGGCGTACCTCTGGCGTTCGGCCAGCGCGATAAAGTCACTTATCTGGAACCGATGGATGCCGAGCATCAATGGCGGCTGCAATGGGCGTTGATGGGAAAATAGGAAATCAATCTTTATGATGCACATTCCCCATGGCCCTTCCGCGAACATTGGAAATCGAAGAAATCACTATTTAATGAAACAGTTTCTTAGCAATGCCTATATCGCCTCGATCCTGGGGGTTGGGGCCATTTTATTCGTATTAAAAAAGCTACAGTTCATTTTCGGAAATTCTTCGCCGCTCCTGCTGTTTCTGATCGTCATCGCTTTTTCCGGCTGGCGGGGCGGATTAAAGGCCGGGCTTTTCACTACGGCGTTGAGCACCGCAGCCAGCATCTACTTTCTGACCGAGCCGGATCACTCGTTCTATATTACCCACCCCAGCGAATTGCTTCGGACCATTCTTTTGGCGAGCGTGGGCGCCATCTACAGCTTGATCATTGCCCGTGTATACCAGCAGGAAAAACGGGCCTTGCAGACGGTTATGGAGCGGGAAGCACAGCTTAAACAGGAAATCGCCGAACGCAATCGAACCCAGGCCGACAGGAATCTTTATGTAGCCCTTGTTAAAAGCAGCACCGAGTTTATCGGCATGTGCGATATGAACGGCGTGCCTTTTTTCATCAACGATGCCGGCATGCGCCTAGTCGGTCTGGACAGCCTCGAACAGGCTCTTGCCACCCCGGTCAAGGACTTTTTTTTTCCGGAAGATCAGGCTTTTATCCTGGACAAGGTCTTCCCTTCGGTATTGAAGAGCGGCCGTTCCGTGCTTGAAATCCGCTTTCGCCATTTCAAAACCGGAGAAGCGATCTGGATGATCTATAACGTCTTCGTCTTGAAGGATTTGAACGATCATGCCGTCGGTCTGGGCACGGTCAGCACCAACATCAACGAGCGCAAGCGAGCCGAAGAGACGCTGCGGGAAATCCAGGTCGACCTGAACCGGGCTCAGGCGGTCGCCCATGTAGGCAGTTGGCGTCTGGATATTCATAAGAATAAACTGGAATGGTCGGATGAAAATTATCAGATTTTTGGCGTAGCCAAAGGCACTCCTTTAACCTATGAATCGTTTTTGGCCATCGTTCATCCGGCCGACCGTCAGTTTGTCGATGACGCCTGGAAGGCCGCGCTGGCCGGCAGCCTCTACGATGTCGAACACCGGCTGTTGATCGACGGACAGGTCAAATGGGTGCGGGAATTGGTCGAACTCGAATTTGACGAGAACGGATCGGTGCGCGGCGGTTTCGGAACCACCGAGGATATCACCGGCATTAAAACCGTTCAGGAAGCCTTGCAGCGGGAACGGGCTTTTTTAAGACAGGTGATTGATGCGGCGCCGAGCGCCATCTTTGTCAAGGATCGGGATGGGCGATTCCTCCTCGGCAACGAAGTATTGGCGAAATCCTACGGCACCAGTATAGAAGCCCTGGTGGGGCTGACCGAAAAGGACTTCAATACCAATGCCGACGAAGTGGCTCACTTCCAACAAAACGACCTGGAAGTCATCAACAGCCGCACGCCCAGGGTCTTCCCGGAAGTGAAGGTAACGCATGCCGACGACTCCGTACACTGGTACAACACGGTCAAGATCCCTTTATTCGACGGCGATCAATGCAATAAACTGCTCGTGGTGGCCACCGACATTACCGAGCGCAAGCGCGCCAACGAAGCTCTTCTGGAGGCGAACCGACGCAAGGACGAATTTCTGGCAATGCTGGCCCACGAGCTTCGCAATCCGCTCGCGCCGATCAAGAATGCGGTGCAATTGCTGAAAAAACAAAAATCGGCCGATCCCAAGCTGGAATGGATTCGCCGTATCATCGATTCGCAGGTAAACCATCTGGCCCGCCTGCTCGACGATCTGCTCGACGTCGCCCGCATCATGCAAGGTAAAATCAGGCTAAAAACCGAACGCTTCGAATTGAACGACATGGTCATGGCTGCGATAGAAACCTGCCAGCCGCTGATTGAATCGCGCCGGCAGGAGTTGATCATCACTCAAAGTATGAAAACGCCCTGGATCGAAGGCGATCGGGCCCGGCTGGGGCAAGTGCTGGCCAACTTGCTGAACAATGCCGCCAAATACACCGGCGAGGGCGGCAAAATCCGGCTCGACATCCGCCAGGAAGGCACCGATGCTGTCCTCGAGGTCAGGGACACCGGCATCGGCATCGCTCCCGATATGTTGCCGAAGATCTTCGATCTCTTCACGCAGGCCGACCATTCCCTGGCTCATTCTCAGGGGGGGCTCGGCGTGGGCTTGACGCTGGTGCGCCAGTTGGTCGAGATTCACGGCGGTGCCGTCACCGCCGCAAGCGCCGGCATCGGCCGGGGCAGTACCTTTACGGTGCGATTGCCGGCCTTGCCGACGGAATCAGCCACACCAGAACCGGCACCGGTTGAATCGGCGTTGGCGTCTGCCAAATTCCGCATTCTGGTGGTCGATGATTACCCCGCCGGGGCCGAAAGCCTGAAAATGCTGCTTCAGGAGGAAGGGCACGAGGTCGCAACAGCCGGGAGCGGCATGGAAGCGCTGGAAAGGGCGGAAAAGTTTCGGCCGCAGATCGTGCTGCTCGATATCGGCCTGCCCGATCTGAGCGGTTACGAAGTCGCCAGACGGCTGCGCGAATTGCCGCAAACCCGGACTGCGCTGCTGATTGCCTTGACAGGGTACGGACAGTCCAAAGACATGGAACTGTCGCAGTCGGCAGGATTCGACCATCACTTGCTGAAACCGGTGGATTTCGACAAGCTGCTGGCATTGCTGCCTTCGTCCTGAAGCTCTCTGTTTTTAAAACGGGACCGATCCGGAAGATGCGAGCATCGAGCGCGAACGATACTCTGGAACCCAAGCGCTTCACAAAGCCCGGCGCCCGGACTTTTACCGACGGACTCTCAACAAACCGCTGGGCCTTTCACCGATCTATCGATAAAATGAGCGGCTTCTCTTAAAAACTTTAGTTCAGAGCGATAACGGCGCTAACAACTATTGGTCACCGCGAAAAACACCCATGTTTTTTATGAAAAATTTTTGACTCACCGGAACCTATCGTGATCATCGTCGCTGTTTTCTTTTTTTTCGCCGCCTTCGGACTGTTCGTAGCGGCCAGCCTCATTGTGGATCTGGCCTTGCCGCTACCGGCCGGAGCCGTGTTCAAGCTGGCTTCGATCCTGCTGCTGAGCGCCCTGCTCCTGTTATTGGCAACCGGCTTGTTGCTGATGGCCAAGACCGCCATAAGCTCCTGCTATCGATACTTTTCTTCCGCTCAGCGCATTCGGCGGCGGTGGCTGTTCATGCAAGGCGAGCAGGCCCGAACCGGCCGGCTGCTTTATTTTAGAAAGCAAACTCTCCGGTACGTGCATGGCCAGCGGATAAAGCGGCTGGAACAAGCCGATGAACGCCGGCACCTCCAGTCTCTGGCCAAGGCTGTCCACACGGATTTGATGGCCCGGAAAAAACATCTGCCGGTCACCCTCTTCAAAGAATTGCAGCGGGAGTACAGCCGTTACCGTACCAATCGGGACGGCGAAGCGTTGATCCGGCTGCAGCGAAAAATAGCCGACATGGCCTAAGCTATGGGACGCATTCGCAAATGGCTGGCCGATTGGATCGAAGTTTTTTATTCGGCCAAAGAGAAAAACCTACAGTGGCAATCGGCCAATCAGCAGTTAAAAGCCGATCTCAGACAGCGTCAGGCTCTCGCGGAACAGGCGCTGGCGGCCGAATTGAAAAAGAAGAGCGTGCAGCTCGAACACAACATTGCCTTGCTGAAAACCAAAAGCGCCGCCGAACTGTCGATGTTCAAGACCCGCTGCCGACAGGACGTCGAAGATTACAAGCAATATCTGGCCTCGCTCGACAAGTTGAAACAGTCGATCCGGAACAGCTATACGCATTTGCCTGAATCGGTCGCCTTTACCATTCACCATCACGCCAAATACCTGCTGCACAAGATGTGGGAGGCCGAAGATTTCGAAGAGAAAATGCGGCACGAAATGCAGTTGATCCAGTTCATGACCGCCGTGCATGAAGACGCCCGGCAATATCTGGAAGGCGCATCGGCCGAACATCTTCCGCAGAAAACGCTGAGCCTGATACAGCGGCAGTAGGCGGCTGATTCAGAGAGTCCGGATTTTCTCGGCGTTCCTCAATGAACTTCCGTCCGCTCCCGCGTTCGAATCGGGAAGTAAAAACGAACCGGACAATTCACATGGCTTTTTCGCAACATTCCGGCTCCGGCGCAGACAGTCCCATCCGTTTCGCCGTCGGCACCTCTTCGTTGGGCGCTGTTCTGGTGGCAGCGAGTCCCGAAGGCCTCCGCGTCATTTCGCTGGGCGACGACCCCGGCAGGTTGGTCCAGGAACTGCGCCAGCGTTTCCCCAAGGCCGAACGGGTCGACTACGACCCCGACTTCGGGCAACTGGTCGCCCAAGTAGTCCGTCTGATTGAAGCGCCCGCCGAGAACTTCGGCTTGCCGCTCGATCTTCAAGGCACCCCGTTTCAACGGCGGGTATGGCAGGCTCTTCGAGACATTCCGGCCGGCGACACCGTCAGTTACAGCGAGCTGGCCAGGCGCCTCGGCGTTCCGAAGTCGATCCGGGCCGTAGCCGGGGCCTGCGCCGCCAATCGGTTGGCGGTAGCGGTTCCATGCCATCGGGCGATTCGAAGCGACGGCACTCTGTCCGGCTACCGCTGGGGCGTGGAACGGAAGATCGAGCTGTTGAAGCGGGAAAAAAACAGGGTCTGATCCTGGACCATTGCCGCTCGGCTAAACGTCTGCCGGGTAGAGGCGAATTCATTCGCCCAAATTGCGCGCCGAGAGATTTCCTGCCGACAACACCGCCACTGCCGCCGCCGGCGCGCAGTCGGCAACGGTCAGCCCGGTCCCGGTTGATCTGATTTCGAACAAATCGGAAAAATCCAGATAGTCGTGGCCCATCGCATGCGCCAGCCTCCGCACCAGAAAGCGGCCGATCCCGGCGCCGATAAACGGACAACGGTTGTCCAGGTCCAGCCTCGATAATTGCCTTTCGCAGCCTTGCCGGATGGCGTGCAATTGCCGGCTGCGCAAGTGCTCGGCCAATTGACGCCAGCGCGGCAGCTCTTCGGGCCGAAAATCGCAGCCGATCATTCTCGACAACCGCCGGGCGCTGGCGGTTACGGTTTTTTCGCCGCCGTCGGCGGTATCGGATTGATCGTGGCGTTCGTCAAGCTCTCCGGTCAGGCGATAGACGTCGGCCGACGTCGCGAAATATTCGGCCATGAGCCCCACGGTTTTTCCGCGGTCGACCACGGAATGCGCCAGGGCCATGACCGCCGTCCTGACGACGCCGGTATAAATCAGCTCCCGGGAAATCAGGCGTTGATAATCGGTATAGCCTTCGGCCAGAACCTCTCCCCGATGCAGCAGCAGAATATCGGTGGTGGTGCTGCCGACGTCGACGAAAAGACCGTTGCCCGTTTTCCGCGCGGCGAAGGATGCGCTGGCCAGCCAGTTGGCGGAGGCAATGGCCTCGTGATGCCGTGCATCGATCTCACATGTCTTAAGAAAGCCCATGCGGCCGGCATAAATTCGGATATCGCAATTCGGGAAGAGATTCTCCATGGCGTTAATGATTCGCTCAACGCCGTCGCTCCGATGTTGAAACAAATCGACCAGCTCGCCGGTCATCGTCACGGCATGACGGTAACATCCCTCAGGCAGTGAGGATTCGATTCGTTTCACCGCGCTCTCCAGGCGCTCGATGCCCTGCCATAAAGGGCACGGTTCCTGATAAATTCCGAGCAGGACGCCGGCGCCGTCGGCGACCGCGGCTTTCAGATGAGCGCCGCCGACGTCCCAACCGATATTATACGAATTCATGAGTGTCCCGATGCAAAATAAGGGATACCGACTCGGAACGGCTCGGCCGAATCAGCGGGTCTCCGTCGAGTAGCCGCAACACCAGCGAGGCCGCATTAATGCCCAGGGCTCGGCCTATTCCGGCAAACGAGGTAGTCAGGCGCGGATTGATTTCCAGCACCAGAACGGTCTCCGGCGTTTCGATCAGATCGATGCCGGCATATCCCCATAATTCGGGAAAGGCTCGGGCCACGTCGGCCACCAGAGGCCGGAACGGCGTCAAGTCCCGCCCGTCATTGACGGCGATTTCGGCCAAATGATACTGCTGCCCGATCAGCTCGAATTTTTGCCGGTTGGCGCAGAGCAGCCAGCCCTCGCCGTTCCGGAACAAGCAGGACAAGCTGGTTTTGTCGCCCGCAACATGAGGCTGCACAATGTAGCGGCCTTTTCCCTGTATCTTTGACGATAAGGACTCCCGATCTTCTTTATCGATAATCACGTAACTGTCGGCACAGCCGATCCCGTCCACCGGCTTGACGATGTTTTCTCCCTGATAAAAACTGAAAGCCCGCTCTTCCAGCAACCGGGTCGGCACCGTGGCAATTCGATGTTCCAGGAGCCGGCGGTAGGTCGACAGCTTGTCGCCGGCAACCGAAACGGCCGACGAAGGCGACGTCAGCAATGTCACTTCTTTCCGTTCGACCGATCGGCACAGAGCCGACAGCACGCCGCCGTATTCCGGCGCTACCGGCCATACCGCATCGAACCGTTTGATAAGCCGGTCAAAACAGTCATGACAATCGTCTTCCCGGTCCACGACAACCGGAGTAAAACCGTGCAAGGGTATGGAATCGGCCAGACGCCGATCAAGCATCACCGTGACGTCGAGGCCTTTCATCGCCGCCAGGCCGTCGAGCAAGGCCTTAAGCATCCACCGGCCTTCCCGGGCCAGGGAAGCAGGCAATTCCTGACGGTTGAAACCGCCGCCGGTGATATACTCGAATACCAGTATTTTCATGTGGCTTCAGCGTTTGACTTGGGATAAAAAGATTAGAATCATGGACGGCAATCGAACGCCGGATAACCTGGAGTACGCGATTATTGTATCATTTGCCTTTCTTTTTACCGACCGAACACTGAACCCAGATGAAAATTATCCCGGTGATCGACTTGAAAGACGGCAGGGTCGTGCATGCCCGTCAGGGCCTGAGAGATCAGTACCGGCCGATCGATACCCCGTTGTGCCGGTCCCCGGAAATCGATCGAGTCATTCAGGCTTTTACGGAGCTGTACGACTTCGATACTTTTTATATAGCCGATTTGAATGCGCTCTGTTCGCAAGGCAATCACGATACGCTGCTCAGCCGGATCACGGCCCGGTTTCCCGGCAAGGAATTCTGGATAGACCGGGGCTATCGGCCGCCGTCTTCGCTGCTGGACTTTCCTGAAAACAACGTGCCGGTATTGGGCAGCGAATCGTTCGACGCCGGAACGGTTCATTTCCTGAAAAAATACCGGGAACGCTTTCTGTTATCGCTGGATTATTCGGTCTCGGGGACGCTCGGAGCCTCATCCTTGTTTACCGATTCGAACGCTTGGCCGGACTCCGTCATCATCATGACGCTGGCGCGGGTCGGCAGCGCTCAGGGGCCGGATCTCCCGAAATTAACGGACTATTGCCGGAACCATCCCGACAAAAACTTTATCGCGGCGGGCGGCATACGCAACCAACAGGATCTGATCGATTTGAAACGATTGGGCATACGAAGCGCTCTGGTGGCCAGCGCTTTGCATTCGGGCGCGCTTTCGGGCGAAGAAATTGCCGAACTGGCGGAAGATTGAAAAAGCCGGGGATTGCTTGCAGGGCCTGTGCTAAACTCGGGTTTTACTGAGATCTGTGCCTCCCCAGACTTTACTCAAGCCACCTTCCGGACAAAAAAATACCCCGATGAACGGGGTATTTTTTAACATCCTTACCTTACGGTAAAACTCAGTTAGGAGCAAACGGATGTTTTGCGGTGGCTTTGCCTTTTACGACTTCAGCAGCGGTCGGAGTGCCGGCAACGGCGCGTTTGATCGCTTCTTTGGTCGCTTCGTAGTTGTATTTCTGGATCTTGGCATCGTCTTCAGCCGCCCAGTGGATGAAAACACCGACGCTGACGAACAAATCATCGGCTTCATCGGCAGGAATGGTGCCGTCTTCTACGCAATCGGCAACAGCCATGGCAACACCGCGTTGAGCAGGGCCGAACATTTGAACTGCTTGTTTCGCGCCTTTAATGGTTACTTTATTGAACATTACTGTTGCAGGCTTAACCATCAGGTTAGGAGCAACTACAGCCAACAAACTGGAAAAACCGTCTTTGTTGTTTGTTAAGCAAATCGCAAATGCGCTTTCAGCAGCAGAACCTCTAGGCCCGATCATCAGGTCGATGTGAGCAACTTCGTTGCCTTCACCCACCAAAGACTCGCCAACGCACAATTTATTGATTTTTGCCATGCTTGTTTCCTCTATTGTAGAAAAATTCAAAAAATTTATCTGAAATTGATATGATTAATTCATCATATAATTATTGTAATTGCCGGGTGCCAGACTACCGGCAATCGTATTGCGAAGCACTGCGGCCATGCCCGAGGGCATCCTCCAACAATGCTGTTAACACCGTTGCTACGGTCAGATCGGCCGTCGTGCCAGGATTGATTCCTCGGCACTTGAAGTCCTGATCCATCCGGTAAAGCAACGGCAGAAGTTGCTCAGGATCGTCTGCTCTGTCGAGCGCATCACTAAGCGAAGCCATTTTGGCGGCTACCATCCCGGAAAATCGGTCACCGTATTTTCTTTCGATGTGACTGTCGGGAAACCGGCTGAGCAATCCTGCATAAACCGATACGGCTGCCCAATTCCGGCCAATCCTTTTACGCATAACATTGTAATACAAACCGATCGAAAAATCGAATATATCTTGATAATTTGTGCTATATTGAAAAGCTATGCGGTCGCGTTCGGCCGCGATTTTCATGGATTCCAGCAAGGTAACGGACGCTTTTTCCCTGACGTCTTCGGCGCAAGAACTGCCCAAACCGCCGGGCGCCGCCAGCGTAATGGCCCGGTAGGCCCAATCGGCATCGGCCACCGTGGTCTGGATTAACACCCGGGTCAGAGCCTGCCTGAGCGTCTCTCCGGAAGCCAGCATGGACGCCGCCTGAATCAGGGGAGCGCAGAGTAAGACAATGCCCAGATTGGTATTGCATCCCACCGCTTCGCGCGTCGCTTTGATCGAATAATAGATCTTCTCTCCCAGGGAATAGTCGGGCCGGCAAAGAGGACCGGCGCTGACCTCGGCGCTTGCCCTGAAATCGGCCACCGTCATGTCGTGGCCGTCGGCATAGACGCTGACGTTGCCGGGCTTGAAAGCCTGCAATTCGACTTCGCAGGCGGTCAGATACAGTTTTTGCAGAACTTCCAGGGCTATCATCATGCCGTTTCGGCCGCAAGACGCGGGCGTTGCGTCTTGAGGCAGCGGCCGATCAAGTCGTCGGCGAGCAAGTCGGCAATGTTGACGTCGCACACGCTTTGCAGCCCTTTCCACGCCGGAATGCTGTTGACTTCGATGATCGTGTAGCATCCTTCCTTATCGAGCATGATGTCGACCCCCGAATAATCCATGCCGAGAGTCCTGGTCGCCTCCACGGCCAGTCGGGCCATTTCCGAATCGGCATCGATCCATTCGCAGCTCGCTCCCTGGGCGACGTTATTCAACCAGGACTTTCCGCGCCGGCGCATTGCCGCGACGGACTGCCCGTTGATGACGAAAACGCGGTGATCGGAAAATCCGTCGCCCGAACAATGGACGAAGCGTTGCAGATAATAGACTCCGCCGCCGGCGGTCAGCCAGATCAAATCGGTCGTCTTTTCCAGTCGCCGGATACCCTCTCCCTGAGACCCGAACAAAGGCTTGCTGATCAAATGATGGCCGTTTTTCAGCTCGGTTTCGGCAATCGCCAGGGCTTCTTCGGTGTTGCGCAAAATCCAGGTCGGCGGCGTCGGCAGTCCTGCCCGATGCAGCAAAAAACTGGTCATGCCTTTGTCGACACTCCGCTCGATGGCGCGGCCATCGTTATAGACGGGGACGTTCATCAGCTTTAACGCATGGAGAATGTCCAGATACAGCACCACTTCCTCCAGGGTGCCGCCGGGCACGCCTCGGACGAATACGGCATCGGGAAGCGCGTGCTCGAATCCCGGCAGAATCACGGGCAGCCGGCCCGGCGCGACGGCGAAACGGCATTCCGTCAGCGAGATGAACTCGCCGTCAAAACCCCGGTCGGCGAAGGCAAGGCGCAACTGCTGGCCGTGCCAGCCGGGGTCGTCGGTGATGATGGCGATACGGCTCACTGTTTGCTCTAGGCTCCGAACGAAAGATCCAGCAACGCGTTATCCAGCTTGCCGGCGCGGAAACTCTTGCCCGATTCGACCGCCGTGACAATGACGCTGGCCGGGCTGAACAGCATCGCGTCGATCTTGAAAAAGTCGTAATTGTACTGTTTGAAAATTTCGGCAAACGGTTTGCCGTAATCTTTCGACGTCGAACTGGGCAGTTCGTTGGCCAATTGTTCGGCGGCGCTGTCGCTGCCTTTGACGAAAAGATGCACCTGTCCTGCGAACAGAATGGCGTCGTTGGTGCGTCCCATGGCCTTGACGAAGTTGGGATGAGGAGGACAGACCGGGGCGCTGCCGCTGCCGTCGATAATGTGTTCCAGCGGAAAATGCAGGGCGTGCGCCTTGTGCATCGCCACTTCCAGCACGCGCGCCACCACCTGAAGGCCGCCCGCCAGGCTGCTGGTCGGCGTGACGATGACGGTAAGCCTGGACGGATCGACCTGGCAGGCCGACGCCACTTTTTCGACGATCGGCAAAGGAGGAACGGCGTCGTTCTCGATCACCAGCACGGTGGCATCGGCTTCGTCGCGGTAATTTAATTCCTTATAGAGCTCTTCCACCGGTTCCAGTTGGCCGTCCTTGAGCTTGGTCGCCATGGCCCGGGCCGGACCCGAGCCCAGGGCGTAATATTTTTCATGGGAAAGGCTCCAGCCCGCGTACTGGCTGCCGAGACAGCCGAGTACGGGATTGCCGGTATGCACGTTGACCGTCAGCGGCCAGTTCGCTGTATAGGGACTGTGGCCGAGAGTCACCGTGCCCATGCCGCCGAGACAGATTTCGGCGATCAGCCGGCCCGCTTCCAGGCCGCCGGGGACGTTAATGCCGGCATCGATCACGGTGCAGCCGTTTTCCAGCGTCTGTACGGCCACTCTAAGCTTATCGGCATGAGTCTTGAGATGAGCCACCAGAGGTTGAGTCAATTTGTTAACGCTTGCTTTGTATTCCATGAGATTGAACCTTTATCATATTATTGACGATCTGTTGCCGGAGTTTCAGCAGGTCCACAACCTGCTGCGAATCGTTTTGGTGGGCAATGATACTGCAAACGGGTTGTCCTTTGCGACAAAGGCCTCCCTCGGCAGGCCGGTCGACGCAGCCTTCCGGCCACTCGAACCCGGCCGGAACCACCCAGTCCGACTCGGCATAGACGATCTGCATTCCCCTGACGCCGCTCCGCTCCGGTAGTTTGTCGGGAAACCGGCCCTGAGCGGCCAGGACGTGGCCGCTCAGCATGCCGTCATAAAGCTGCATGCTGGCCGAAGGCCTGGCGTTGATTTCCAGAACCAGGAGCCGGTCTCCGCTCTTGACGAAATCCAGAGAATTGATTCCTTTCAATCCAAACACCGGAACGCACCGCGAGAGCCAGCCCATAATTGCCGACCGTTGTCCACCGCTCAGCGGGCAGTCGTTGACGATTCCGGCAAAAACAAATTCCTGATCCGGCGGCAAAGCCACCGTCCACTGGGTATTAAAACCGACTATTCTCGCCTCTTGCCCGTTCGCCAGAAACAGCACCGAATGCGACGTACCCGGCTCAAACCTCTGCCAATAGACGGACGACGGAGCCGGGCAGTCGGGCCCGTACCGCCGGATGCCGAAGCCGCCCTGACCTTGCCTCGGCTTGACCAGCCAGCGTCCGTCCTTTTCCGGAGGAGCCGTAAAAACCACTTCCGGAAAAGGGATGTTCAGCTCGCTCAGAACCGAGAAAAATTCAACCTTGTTTTGCAACCGGATGAAGGTTTCCGGCGAATTGCCCAGGATGCGTATCCGGCCGTCTAAATCGCCGAGACTCTCCGGATGCGGCTCGATGCCGCTTCCGTACACCAGATGCCGGACGGGATAATGCCGCACAAAGTATTCCACCGACGCCATCAGATGCGCAGCATCCAGTGCCGGAACCGTGATGGAATCGATGGCGGAATTTCGCATATCGGCATCGCCGAACAGATCGACGACCAAAGGTTTCATGCCGGCCCTGGCCGACGCTTCGGCCAACGAGCGGCCGGAGCCGGCCACGATCAACAGGTATTCGGGAAAAACGGCCTCCGGCGCAGAGAATAAAGACGTATCGCTCTCGCCTGCCGGCCGTTTTGTCCGCCGGTCAGTCGATAAGGACATCGCCGCCCGTATTTCTGGCGCTGGCCGTTAAAAAGCTGAGCGTATTGTAATGGGCGAATTTCACCCTGGCCTCGCGGGTCAGCGTTTCGGCGAAGTCCGGTCCGTCCAGCGCGCAGAAGCCGGTCGGTCCCCACGAGGTCTGGCCTATCGCCACCGCCCCCCGCTCTGCGAGCCAGTGCATCGCCTCGGCCACTTCGGGACTGGTGAACACGCCGCCTTGAGCCGGAGCGAAATGTTCCCCCACCGACCGCTGCAAGCGGATAATCACTTCTCCGAATCGGACGATGTCGTTTTCGGCGACCGCGGGCAGAGCCTGCATTAATAGCAAATAGCACAGCCGCGCGGCTTCCTCTTGCGGAAACGGAGGCAGCCGGTCGAATGCCTGCACTTCCTGCACGCCGTGCAGCCCCTGACCGCGCTTGTCGAACGCCAGAATGAAACGCCAATCGGACGGCACGGCCATTCGCACCAGGAGCGGTGGCGTTACCGTATGTTCCCCGCGGCCACCGTCGACCACCAGTCCGCCCCGTTCGAATACGCCGATGCCGATGCCGGAACGCAGACCTCTGTCCAGAACCGAGGCGATGTCGCGCACGCTCAGCCCCAAACCGTAGCAGGCGTTCAGCGCGGAACCGATCGCCAGCGACATTTGCGTGCCCGAACCCAAACCGACGTGTTCCGGAATGGCCGAGTCGATGGTGATCTTTAACCGGTCCGGAACGTTCAATGCCCGGCACAGCATGTCCAGGCAGTGTTCGGCTCGTCGAGCCGAAGGACCGGTGACCGTACGCCGCGAAGCCTGAGCCACTGACAAGCGGATGGCGTGTTCATTGAGAGCAACGCCGATACTGCCGAAATGACGGCCTAACGATCCGCTTAAGTCCATAAACCCCATATGCAACCGGGCGGGGGCTATGACCGAGACTTTAGTATGTCGAACAAGCAAGGGCGATGACGGAAAAACAATGCTAAAAACGCCCATTATACACAACAAGAACCGCGCCGGATGCTCTTAATCGGAAATAATGGATTAATTCTCCGGAATGAAGCCGAAAAAACGCCGGCCTCACGGCAAACTCAAAAAGCATCCTGAAGTCATTCGCCCGCAAGCATTTTCTGCAATTGCGCAAGGTCGCCGGCTTGCAGAGTGCAAAGAGCGGCGGCCGGATGATTTGCAGGCGATGCCGACGGAATCAACGCCGACAAAGCGCCCGCCCTCGACGCAGCCAAAATGCCGACGGCAGAATCCTCCAGCACCAGGCATCGACCGGCCGGCACGCCCAGCCGTCTGGACGCCTGCAAAAAAAGATCCGGAGCGGGTTTGCCCTGCGCCACCTGATCGCGGCTGATCACGACCGGAAAAACTTGTTCCAGGCCGGCCCGCTCCAGGCATTCCCAAGCGTTCGCGCCATGACTGTTGGTCGCCAGGCAATAAGGAAGGCCTTCCTTAACCAGCCATTCAAGCAACGAGTGAAAGCCGTGTTTGACCTCGATGCCGTGAGCGGCGACGTGCCGCCGCCAGCTCAAAGCGCTCAATCGATTGAACTCGTCGACGTCGAAACCGGCGCCGCCCTGGGCTATTAAGGCGGCCATGACTTCTTCCGCCGGCAGGCCCGACAGACTTTCCCAGAACGACGTTGAAAACTCATGCCCCAGCTCCCGGGCTGCCTCGCGCCAAGCCAGCCGGAAGGTGCTTTCGGTATCGAGCACGAGACCGTCCAGATCGAAAATCACCGCGGAAAAATCGGCCCGGTTAACCATGGATGACCATGATGTGTTCGCCGTACGCTTCCCGGCTGGAGCCGACCACGATATGCCGGCTGCCGTCCGACGCTTCTTCGAGCAGGCCCGAGACTTCGACCAGCTCGCCGTTAAAAGCCTGTCCCGCATACGTCGCGGTGAAGCAAATTATCGAGCCGATGGCGTCGTATTCGATGCGATAGACCGCCGGATAATCGAAGGCTCGGCTATCGTCGGCGATTCGGCAGCGCAAGGTGACCGGCCCGAGTTTTTTATAGAGATCCGGCTCGCCGGCGTTCGGCTCGATCAGGCTTAAATCGAATTTACGACCGTTCACCACCGCTTTGTTGTATTTTCGCCGTTCGTGCCAGACATAATCGCCGTAGCTCAAGGAACAGCCGCGGCGCCGGTAGGATTCGCGCCAATCGCTGTCGTTCAAGGACTGCAATTGCCCCTGTTCGATCAATTCGCGGACCACCTCCCGGCAACGCAAAAACCCTTCCCTGCCGTAACAGACCAGATCGATGTCCGAACTGTCCCGTTGCACCCCGATCAGCAAGGAACCGGTCACCCCGACCTGCGCCAGATCCACGCCTTGCTCGGTCAGCAGCCCCGCCAACAGCAACACGTCGTCTTCGACGGCATCGCGCCCGCCGTCCTCCAGGATCGCCCGGAGCCGCCGCCTGGGCTGATGATGCTCGACAATTCGGGACGTTTCGACCGCGTGCAGGTGGGTATCGAGCCTCGGCGAATAATGCAGATAATCCGCATGCCGCTGACGCAAAAACAAGTTGGCTTCCTCGGTGGCTTTTTTGCGCCAGCCGCCGTCTTCCAGGACATAGCGTAAAAAGCAGAGCACCTTGCCTTGCTCCGGATGCGAATCGACCACGGCAAACACCAGCCCTTCGGCGGTTTCGATAAAATCTTTGGGATGGAACGTCGTCATGAGGAAGAGGCGGAGAAAGCTTGACCGAAACGATTATTTTTACGGGAGTAATTAACAAAGATCATTGTCAGCCTTTATAGTTCAGACCGCAGGCCAGGAAGATTTTTCTTTCAGATTGGCGATCGTTCTGCCCGGAACGATCGCATCGTGAAGAATCAATAGATAAAACCAAAGCTTGTCGCCATTAGTTTTTGCATATTCGTTCGCAAACCCGCACCGGCGGCAGGCTATATTTAACGATCGAGGCGGCGGTTGTCGTGACCATTACCGCCCCGCCAAGCTTCAGGCTGAAATACCGGCAGGCCCGGCGGGTCCCGGCGAGATCATCCGTCGGCACCGATGAGCGCCAAATATTCCTCCTCGCTCAGGATGGGCACGCCTTTTTCTCTGGCCGCATTGATTTTTGCCGCGCCGGCCTCGGATCCCGTCACCAGAAAATCGGTCTTGCCGGTAACCGAGCCGGCCACCTTGGCCCCCAGCCGCTTGGCATCGCGAATCATGTCGTCGCGAGTGCCTTTCAGCATGGTGCCGGTAAACACGAGAACCTTTCCGGCAATGGGGCTGCTGTTTTGGCGTTGTTCCGACAAGAGGGGCGTGGATGTCAGATTGAACCCCAACTGATAAAGCTGCATGAAATCCTGCCGGATGGTGGTCAGGCTGGTAACGACCGCTTCCGCCGTTTTCTCGGCAAAGCCTTCGATACTGACGATGTCGTCCCGGCTCAAATCGAAAATACCGGTCAGGCGGTAATGCTGCAGCAGCCGTTCGCAATTGCCCAGGCCCATCCGGTGAATGCCGAAAGCGCCGAGAAAACGCCAGTCTTCGATGGCCACGTTGCGGCTGCGTTGAAGTTCGCTCAGCAGATTCTGCGAGGTTTTTTCGCCGAAACCCATCGCCTGCAATTGCGGCAAGTCGAGTTGATAGACGGCAAATACCGAATTGACGCCGTGGGCGTGCAGCTTTTCGATGGTCTTCAATCCGAAACCGTCGACGTTCGCCAGCGTCCTGAAAAAATGTTCGATGCTGTTTTCGATCTGCGCCGGGCATTTCGTCGTGTTCGGGCAGAATAGATAATCGCCGTCCCAGATCAGTTCGCTGCCGCAGCGGGGGCAGCGCTCCGGAATTTGCGGCAAACTGGGCGCGACGACCCGTTCGATTTTCGGTATGACCATGCCGGAGCGGGTCAATTCGATAACCGTGCCTTCGCCGATGCCCATTTCCCGGACCATGCCGTAATGGTGCGCCGTCGCTCTCGAAATCAGCGCGCCGCTGAGCCGGGTCGGCTCCAGTTCCGCGACCGGATTGACCCGACCGGAACGCGAAGTCTGCGGAGTAACCCGCCTGACCTTGACCAGAGCCGTTTCGATGTTGCTTTTGTAGGCTATCTGCCAGCGATGGTGATGACGGGTAGCGCCGAGGAAACTTTTGAGCACCGGATCGAGCGCTTCGAGGATGAGGCCGTCGACGTCGTAGTCGACCATCTTTGGCACCTCCTGCACGATCGCCTCGAAGTCTTCGCGCAGCTTTTCGGCGGTCCCTTCCCATCCGGGCAGGACCGCAAACGGATAAAAGACCGCCGCCCGGTTCCGGATCGCCGCCAACGCGTGTTCTTCCAGGTCTTTTTCCTTGATGATGCTGGCCTGAAAATTCCGGGGATTTTCGAAATAAACCGCCAGATGGCTGTCGAAATAGCTGCGGCTGACGACGATCTCGCCGGCGCCCTGCCCTCTTTTTCCGTTGCCGGCGACGATCAGCCCGCGCTCGAAGACGCGGCTGATGTCGGTGCCTTTGCGTCCGTCGCCGCGCGTGTACAGCACGTGGCCGTCGTCGTAGGCGGCAAAGCCGTCCAGCTTGGGCGTCGCCTTGAAGCGCAGCGAAGCGAAATCGACCTGGCATTGCTCGGCCGCTTTTTCCAGACGGCTCAGCCACTTTTCGATGCCGTCCCGGGAATAGGTTTTTTCGGTCGACAGCATGTATTCCGGCAGGGTCACCGTCTTGCCGGCGAAGGCTTTTTCCGGTTCGACCGTTTCCAGATAGGGATGATTAGGATGCCTCCGCCGAAGCTCCTGCAAGAAAACGAAATCGTAATCGTAGTCGGAGATCAGCGGCGCGCCGCCGCGGTACAGGGCATTGCAGATTTGTAAAAACTCGACCAGTTGTTCGTCGGTCAATTGGGCAGTGTCGGCCTGTGCGGCCGTTTGCTCGATCTGCGCGATCGACAGGCGTGAAGGCGTCAGCCCGCTTCGTTCGAGAACCGCTCGTTGCTCGGCAGTCAGCATCGTTATGAAATTACAAACTTTGCCGGATCAACCGCACCGTGTCGTCGGTCAGAGGCTGGCGCTGATGATCCAGAATTCTTCCGTCCAGCTCCGCTGCGACCAGTTCGATCGTGTCCAGATAGTCTTCGAATACCGAGGCGGCATCTTCCAGTTCGGCCGGCTGCATGAAGAAAACGATGCCGGGACAGTAAAACGAGTCCAGATCCTGTTCGGGAAACGTGCCGGGAGGCACCATGCTGGCGACGCCGAAATCGACCAGGCGGTTGCCGTCGAGGCGTTCGAAAATTTTCAGGTTGCCGTATTCGAGTCCGGCCAATTGAAAAGCATTGACCAGGTCAAGGCCGTTGAATCCTTCTTCCGCCTTGGCGATCACGCTGAACTGAATGATTTGCGGGGCAATGAAGCGCGGCGGCGGCTCGTCTTCTTCGATCTCCGTTTCCGGTTCATCGATCTCCCATTCGGCCGGCTCTTCGTGCCGGGCATAGCGGTCGGGGATCTCCCGCTCGTCCGCCGTTTGCCCCGCCGGCCCCAGCGGAATGATGTCGAAATCGTCGTGATCGGTTTTGATGATCAGGGACTCGTCGATTTTTCCGATGACGTCGTCTCCGTAAAAATACGTATCGCGACGAGAACGCCGGCCTTTCAGGAAGGTCCACAGCAACATGCCGACGATGACCAGCAGGCCGGTTGCAATGATAACAATTCTTAACAATTCTTTATCCATTAGGTCTCTGCCAAACTTACTGCTTCTTCAATATCAACCGCAACCATTCGGGACACGCCCGGCTCTTTCATCGTCACGCCCGCCAGTTGCTGCGCAATTTCCATGGTCGCCTTGTTGTGCGAAATATAAAGAAACTGTACGGATGCCGACATTTCTTCAACCATTTTTGAAAAGCGACCGACGTTCGCGTCGTCCAACGGCGCATCCACTTCGTCGAGCAGGCAGAAAGGCGCCGGGTTCAGCTCGAAGATCGAGAAGACCAGCGCCACCGCGGTCAAGGCTTTTTCGCCGCCCGACAGCAGATGAATGGAGCTGTTTCTTTTACCGGGCGGGCGGGCGATAATGGCGACGCCGGCCTCCAGCGCATCCTGCTCGGTCAATTCCAGGTAAGCCTGCCCTCCTCCGAACAATTTCGGAAATTTTTCCTGCAAGCCGTTATTTATTTTATCGAAAGTTTCCTTAAAACGCAGCCGGCTTTCTTTATCAATTTGATTGATCGCCTGTTCCAGCGTCTGCAGGGCTTCCACCAGGTCCGCATGCTGGGCGTTCAAAAAACTCATCCGCTCGGATTGCGATTTGTATTCTTCGATAGCGGTCAGGTTGATCGTACCCAGACGTTCAATCTGGGCCGACAAATCATCGACCCTTTTTTTCCAGGCCGTCTCGTCGGCCTGTTCCGGCAAGCCTTTCAGCACCGTTTCCGGGTCGGCTTCGATTTCCCGCAACTGTTCATTGACGGTCTGCCGGCGGACCTGGCTTTCCTGCAGTTCGAAGCGCTTGGCGTCCAGCAGTTCCTTTTGTCTTTCCAGCGACCGCTGAAGGCGCGCCTGCTCTTCGGAGCGTTGCGTAATCTCGGCTTCGATGCGCTCCTGCAGCGTACGCTGCGCTTTCAATTGTTCCTCCAGGCTGTCCTTTTGCATCAGCAGCTCGTGCAAACGCGCTTTTTCATCATCGAGCGGCCGGATCGTTTGCTGCAATTTGTGTTCGAGTTCCTGAATGCGCTGGCCGGAAGCCTGATGCTGCGTCTGCAGGCGCTCGATCTGCCGGACCAGGGAGGTTTCGGACGAGCGCTGGGTTTCGATGCGGGTCTTGACCGCGTACACCTGATGGCGCGCTTCGCCGACGGCCTGCTCGGCCGCGGCCATCGCCCTCGTCAATTCTTCATTGACGGCTTCCAGATCCTGCTTTTTCAATTCCTGATCGAGCAGATTCCGCTCGGCCTGCTCTTGAAGGCTTTTCCATTCCGCCAGCCTTTCGCTGTTGTCGGCAGTGTCCCGGAAAATGTCTTCGATTTCGTTCAAGACGTGCTCAAGCCGGCGCTGCTGCTGTTCGAGCCGGGCCGATTGCGCGCTGAATTCCGCGCTTTTGACCGCCAGTTCATTGCCCAGGCGGCTGTCCTGCTGCTGCGCCTGATCTCGTTGCACTTCGGCTTCCTTCAATCCGGCTTCGGTGTTTTCCAGAGCTTCCTCCAGGCCCGCGATTTCAGTCCGCAATTCGTCCTGCCGCCGCTTTAACTGCCGCAGTTCCTTTTCGCGCTGTAAAACGCCGGCTTTACTGTCCTTGTCCCGAATGATCCTGACCCAACCCGGACCGAACCAGGCCCCGTCGGGCGTGACGATGGATTCGTAGGCCTTGATTTTCGCCGACGAAGCGCGGGCGATCTCGGCATTTTCGGCGCAATACACTCCCGTCAACAAACCGGACAGGCTCCACGGCGACGCTATCTTGTCCAGCAAGGGAACGAGCGGCCCCTGGACGGGAGCTGGGGCTTCGGCGCCGGTTTCGAAGAGCGTGACCGATTCGTCGTCCAGACTCTGCAAAAAAGAAACCGCCTGCTCGGCGCTGTCGAGGCAGATGGCGTCCAGATAGCCGCCCAGCACCGTTTCCACCGCCCTTTCCCAGCCGGACTGCACCTCCAGGAATTCGGCAAGGCGCCGATTGTCGTGCAGATGCACGGACTCCAGCCAGACGCTCAGTTTTTTGTTATCCTTGCCCATCGCATGCTGCTGCAATAATTCCAGCGAGGTGATCTTGCCCCGCACGCTCTGAAGTTCGGAACGGCGGCCGTGCAAATCGTCATGGATCTGTTTGAGCTGCTGCCGCCGGCTGCGAATCCGTTGATGCAATTCCTCGAGCTGGTCCCGCAGTTCGCTACGCTGGGCTTCGATCATTTCGACATGATTTTCCAGCGCTTCGATTTCGTCTTGCAAATGACTCGACTCCAGCTCGCTGCGTTCGCTTTGCAGCCTGTCCATGCGAATCTGCAACTGCCGATTCTGATCTTCCAGATGCTGAGCCTTGACCCGCTGCACTTCGGCCTGCTCCTTGTATTTTGAATTTTCGGTCCGGTAAGTTTCCCACTGCTGCTGCCAGGAACGCATTTTCTGCTGGGATTCCTGCTGCAACAGCAAGGTCTCCTGCTGGCGCTCCTCGGCGATCAGCAATTCTTCCTCAGCGGCGGACAGAGATTCCTTGATGCTTTCGAGCTGCTGCAAATCGGTTTCGAGCTCGACTCCGGACTGTTCGATCAGTTGCCGGGTGCGCTCGATTTCCCGCGAGGTTTCCTGCCGGCTGTTCTCGCTGTGCCTGATGGCCTGTTCCAGGCTGCCGACTTCGGCAACGGCACGGTAATAATCGCTTTGCGAACGGTTTAATTGCTGCTGCTGGCTTTTATGTTCCACCCGCTTGGCTTCAAGAAGGCTCTCCATCTCACGCAACTGAACGAACAATCGGTTGTGCTCGCCGGCCACTTCCTGAAGCCTGGCTTCCAGTGCTTTTCCGGCAAGATCATACGTATTCCAGCGCATCGCCAACAGTTCGAGCCTGAACTGGCGCTCCTGCTTCTTCAGTTCGGTGTATTTTTCCGCTTTTTCCGCCTGTTTTTGCAGATGTTTAAGCTGTTTATCGACTTCTTCGCGCACGTCCTCAAGCCGGTCGAGATTTTCTCGGGTATTGCGCATGCGGGTTTCCGTCTCCATGCGCCTTTCCTTATACTTGGAGATGCCGGCGGCTTCTTCGATGTGGACTCTCAAATCCTCCGGCTTGGCTTCGACCATCCTCGAAATCGTGCCTTGTTCGATGATCGCGTAGCTTCTGGAGCCGAGTCCGGTCCCCAGAAAAATGTCGGTAATGTCCTTGCGTCGGCAGCGCGCGCCGTTCAGCAAAAACAGGGACTGGCCGTCCCGGCTTACCTGGCGCTTTATGGAAATGGACGAATAATGGGCATATTCCCCGCCCAGTTTGCCTTCGCTGTTGTTGAACACCAGTTCGACCGAGGCGGTGCTGACCGGTTTGCGCGTGGACGAACCGTTAAAGATGACGTCGGCCATGCTGCCGCCGCGCAGGTGTTTGGCCGAGCTTTCGCCCATCACCCAGCGCACCGCGTCGATGATGTTCGATTTGCCGCAGCCGTTGGGACCGACGATGGCGGTCAGATTGCCGGAGATGGGGATCGCCGTCGGATCGACAAAAGATTTAAAACCCGAAAGTTTGATTTTTTCAAGCTTCATTAGGGGAGGAACCGTCGAGCGTTATGATTTATAACGAATAAACAAGCTATTATCGATGATATTGCATGATCTTTCGACTTTTTTATCGGCCCGCCGGGAAATGAGTTCAAGAAGGGCCTACTTTTCGGCCGCTCTTCCCTCACGCTCAAGCAGAGTTAATCAGCCGTGCGCCGATTCGGTAAAGCCGCGCCGTTAAAAGCTGTCCGCCTTGGCCCTGGCCTGACGGGCGCCTTTGTAGTCACGCCGCAATTCCCTGGCGTGGGCAATCAATAACCAACTGTGCCTTTTTAATTGCCTGTCCTTGCCGGCCAGCAGAGCGGATTTCTTCGCGAGATCTTCCGCTTCCTGAGGTTTCGACTGTTTTAGCCTTAACAAGGCCAGCTTGTAGTACAAAGCCGGATTTCTCGGCTCGATTTTAAGAGCCCGGTCGATGCTGGCCGCCGCCCCATCGACATTGCCGAGCTGGGTGCTCTGGTTGGCGGCAACGACTAACGCGCCGATCGCCGGCGATAAGGAGGCCGGAGGATCGATGGGCTGGAACGGAGTCATCGGCATGATCTCAGGCTCCGGAGCGATCTCCTGTTTTGGCGCTGCGGCCTGTTCGGGCGCAGGAACGGGAGCCGGCTTTTCCGTATCCGGAACCTCGGACGAAGGACTGTCGGTCTGAGACGGCTCCGGCTCGGCGAAAAATCCCTGTTGCTCCGAATCCTCGGCCCGTCCCTGATCCTGGACCGAACCGTCTTCCTGAGGCATCACTTCGATGGGCGTCAGTTTCTGCTCGAAGTTTTGAAGAGGCTCCGTTTTTACCACCGATTGCGGCGGCGCCGGCATGACCGGTTTAGTCATTGCCTGCGGGCTTTGCCTGGGGGGCGTAGCCTGAACGATTCTTCCTTGCCGGCCGCCGTATACGGGCGCAGGAGGCTGTTTTTCATATAAACCGGCGCAGCCCGCCAGCATCAAAGTAAAACAGAAAATCAAAAAAAATCGCTGATAGAACATGCTAATTCTCGATAAATTCCGGAATTTAACTTGGAAAGCCATTCAATTTCCGAACGGAGCCCTTTCCGTCGGCCCATAATAATTCATATCGGCAAGCATCCTGAGTTTCACGCCCTTGCCGTCGATGGCCAACCGTCGAAAGGCTTCGGAAATGACCATGCTTTTAATTCCGTCCACGGTACCATATCTGAGGCGAAACAATGTATTTTTCTTGCCTTCGGGCAGGCGGCTCATGAGTTCGGTTATTCTACGGTCGATCAGCTCTCTGGCGATTGCCAACTGTATTGCCGTCTCGTCCTTCGTTTCAGACCGGGAGCTTTTCCCGCATGAATCCGGGTTGCTCCGACTTCCTTTTCCAAAACGGCCGGCCATTTCACTCAATCGCTTGCTTTGACTCGGATCCAGGAGAGTGCGATGCTCGTCGACGTTTACTTTTAGTCGTTTTTTATCGTGGCTTTTTGAGTGATCTTCGGTCATCTCGAATTTTCGCTTTGGGAAATTAAATGCCGGCACCACACTAACGATTGTGGCTGCGCCGCTCGATGGGACGCCGTAAGATTAATCGCTTAGCAGCCATCAGGCCGGCAATCAACCGCCTCCTTTTTGCCCAGGAAAACAAAGAATCGGCCATCGGGAAGCGCGAAGGCAACCATCTCTCAATGGGTTTCCGAAAAAACAGGGTGGAGAATGAATGGGACTCGGCTCGCCCAGACTCTGCATCGAAAAGAATCTACCGATTCCAGCAATAATTACGGGAAAAGAAGAAAATAATGGTGAGGAAACACAAAACAAAGGCCGCTGCGGACTCGGTGCGAGCGGCCTAAGCATGACTTTATTTTGAAAACGGCTTATTGCTCGTCATCAGGATGTGGAGCAAATACCCATTTCAACAAGGCAAGCACTGCACCTACAACAACCAGTAAGCCAACAATGCCAGCCGGTGTTTTTAAAGTCTCAGTCAAATCTAAGATAAACCCCATATATGTCCTACCTATAATTTTAAATTTAAGAATTGCTAGATGATTAGCAAGTGGAAGCTACATAATACTTTAGGTGAAGCTAAAGTCAAGGCTTATTGTTGATGAAAGCGACTAAAAAACTCTATTATAGTTCATTATTGCCTTTGCAAAATAAATGCTCGATAGCCGTTGAGGTTTAGTTTAAACTTCGTGCTTTATTGATTTAAACAGGGCTGGAGATATGATCGAAAGATACATTAAAATAGCACCGCTGGCGGCGGTTTTTTGTGCTTTATCGGTGAATGCGGACGTCATGCTGAAAGACAAGTCCGAAATTCTCGGCAAATGGAAGTTGTATGCGGAAGCCGGCAAACTGGACGGAGAGAAAAAACATGTAGACATTGAGTGGGATTTTGCCAACGACGGTATTCTTCATACGACAGCGACGGATTCCCTTGGCCGGACCCAGGAAATGAAAATAGCGGTCAATTATTCGGTAGAAGACGGGTCGATCAAAAAGGAGATTGCTCCAGGCCGGGGAAAATACGAATACTGCAAGGTGGTCGAAAAAGACGACGCCAAAATGACGATAAAATGTACGTTTCAATACTTTTTTCTAACAAAAAAATAAAATAATAATTCACAAAAGGGTGTAGCTATGATCGGTGGTATAATAATGATTTTTACCGTTCTTTGGGTTTATCAATCGGCGGTAAAAGCGAAATCGGACAAAGTACTGATGTGGGTAGCCATCAGCGCCGGCGTGTTTTTTGCCGTGCAGATGCTGCTGGTCCAGGCCAATGTTTATATTCTCGAAGCAATCAGAGGCAGCGGTGCCGATAGCAATTACGAGCGGGATTTGCTGAGCGTGGGAGACCGCAAGAACGAAGGCGGTTTTCAAGGCGCCGGCGGATTTCTCCTGTCGGTATTTTTCGAATTAATGCCGCCTATCGCCGGCTTTCTGGCGGTAGCCGTGATGCGCCTCAAATTCATAACCAAAGAAAGCTTCAACGTCTCCAATTTGTTCGGCGGCATTAAAGACATGTTTAAAAGCGTGGCTCAAAGCTTCAAAGCGCCGGAATAAGGCTGTTCAGCCCATCATAAAAAAAAAGCTCAAGCCGGACTTGAGCTTTTTTTATGGGTTCGAATGAAGCCGGACTCTCAATACATTCGATCCCGGAAAAACCGTAACGAAAAATTACGAGCCGACAATCCTGGAAACAATGAAGATCAGCCCGCCGACAAAAAGCGCAATGAAAATCAATCCTGCAATGATATAAACGGGAAGCGAACCCTGTTCAAAATCCTTCAATCTGTTTTTATCGCTTTGCACGCCGAAGGCTGCTGACACTACGCTTTTAGCTACATCCAAAATTGTTGGTTTCGGCATACCGGTTTCCTCTCAAATGGAAAATACTATAGTGAATGATTGTCCTTCGAGCAATCCCGACTTGGGTCAACTGCATTAATCCGTGGCCGCCTTGATGAATAAAACCACTTTGTTAAAAAAGCAATTAGCGCAACGAATCCTGTTTCTCGACGGCGCCATGGGCACCATGATCCAGAGCTACAAACTCGATGAGAAGGACTACCGAGGCGAGCGCTTCGCCGCCTGGGACAGCGATCTTAAAGGCAACAACGACCTTCTGTCGCTGACTCAGCCGGCGATCATCAAGGCCATTCACAGCGCCTATCTGGACGCGGGCGCCGATATCATCGAAACCAATACCTTTAACGCCACCCGGATTGCGATGGCCGACTACCGCATGGAGTCACTGGCCTATGAAATCAATCTGGAATCCGCCCGCCTTGCGTGCGAAGCGGCGGCCGACTACAGCGCCAGGACACCGGCAAAACCACGCTTTGTCGCCGGCGTTCTAGGCCCGACCAACCGCACGGCGTCGATGTCGCCCGACGTCAACGATCCGGGTTTTCGCAACATCACCTTCGACGAACTGGCCGAGGCCTATACCGAATCGGTGCGGGGCCTGATCGACGGCGGCGCCGACATCCTTCTGATCGAAACGGTGTTCGATACCCTGAACGCCAAGGCGGCCATTTTCGCAGTCGAGCAGTATTTCGACTCGATCGGCTATAAATTGCCGGTCATGATCTCGGGCACCATTACCGACGCCTCCGGACGCACCCTGTCGGGGCAGACCGTCGCCGCCTTCTGGCATTCGTTAAAGCACGTCGAGCCCATCTCTTTCGGCTTCAACTGCGCCTTGGGCGCCCGGGAACTCCGCCAGCACATCGACGAACTGGCCTCGATTGCCGATACGCACGTTTCGGCTCACCCGAATGCCGGCCTGCCCAACGAATTCGGCGAATACGACGAAACGCCCGAAGCCATGGCCGAAGAACTCGCCGACTGGGCGCGAAGCGGCTATTTGAACGTCATCGGCGGCTGCTGCGGCACTACGCCCGACCATATCAGGGCCATCGTTGCCGCCGTGCAAAAATACCCGCCGAGAGCCCTTCCCGACATTCCGAAAGAATGCCGGCTCTCGGGGCTGGAAGCGATGTCGATAGGGCGGGACAGTCTGTTCGTCAACGTCGGCGAGCGTACCAACATCACCGGTTCGGCGGCGTTCAAGCGACTGATCGTCGAAGGCAACTACGAAGCGGCTCTGGACGTGGCGAAACAACAGGTCGAAAACGGCGCCCAGATCATCGACATCAACATGGACGAAGGCATGCTCGACTCCAAACAGGCGATGGTGCGCTTTTTGATGCTGATCGCCGCCGAGCCAGACATCGCCAAGGTGCCGATCATGCTGGATTCTTCCAAATGGGAAATCCTGGAGGCCGGGCTCAAATGCATCCAGGGCAAGGGCATCGTCAACTCCATCTCGCTGAAGGAAGGCGAAACCGTATTCATCGAACACGCCAAACGGGTCCGCCGTTACGGTGCGGCCGTGATTGTCATGGCCTTCGACGAACAGGGCCAGGCCGACACCCGGGCCAGAAAAGTCGAAATCTGCGCAAGAGCTTACCGCATTTTGACTCAAGAGGTCGGTTTTCCGCCCGAAGACATCATCTTCGACCCCAATATCTTTGCGATCGCTACCGGCATCGACGAGCACAATAACTACGGACTGGATTTTATCGAGGCCACCCGCGAAATCAAGCAAACGCTGCCTTACGCCCTGGTGTCCGGAGGCGTTTCCAACGTGTCCTTTTCCTTCCGGGGCAACAACCCGGTGCGGGAAGCGATCCATGCGGTGTTTCTGTATCATGCGATCCGGGCGGGCATGGACATGGGTATCGTCAACGCCGGACAACTGGCGATTTACGAAGACATTCCGCCCGACTTGCGGGACGCGGTCGAAACGGTGGTGCTCAACCTGCACTCGGGCGCCACCGAAGCCCTGCTGGAAATGGCCGAAAAATACCGCAGCATGGGCTCCGGAGAGGACGCCAGACAGGAACATCTGGAATGGCGGAGCTGGCCCGTCAAACAACGGCTGGAACACGCGCTGGTCAAAGGCATCACCGATTACATCGAGGAAGACACCGAACAGGCGCGTCTGGAAGCGGATAAGCCGCTGCAGGTCATCGAAGGGCCGCTGATGGACGGCATGAACGTCGTCGGCGACCTGTTCGGCGCCGGCAAGATGTTCCTGCCGCAAGTCGTCAAATCGGCACGGGTCATGAAAAAAGCGGTCGCTTATCTGATGCCGTTCATGGAAGCCGAACAGTCGGGCGAAAGGCAAACCAACGGCAAAATTCTAATGGCGACGGTAAAAGGCGACGTGCACGACATCGGCAAAAATATTGTCGGGGTGGTATTGCAATGCAACAACTACGAAGTCATCGATCTCGGCGTCATGGTGCCGGCGGAACAGATCCTGCAGACCGCGCGCCTGGAAAACGTCGACGCGATCGGCTTGAGCGGTCTGATTACGCCCTCGCTGGACGAAATGGTGCACATCGCACGGGAAATGCAGCGGCAAGGGTTTGCGATACCGCTTTTAATCGGAGGCGCGACCACGTCCCGCGCCCATACCGCGGTTAAAATCGAACCCAACTACGAAGGCCCCACGGTTTATGTTGCCGATGCCTCGCGCGCCGTCGGCGTGGCCGGCAGCCTGCTCAGCGCCGAACTGAAAGACAACTATATCGCCGGCGTGCGTCAGGAATACCGGGAAATCAGGGACCGCCACAAAGGCCGGGAAGCACAGAGCAGACAGCACAGCCTCGAGGAAGCGCGCAGAAACAAGGCCGTCTGGAGCCATTACGTGCCGGTCAGGCCGTCGTTTCTGGGCGTCAAGGTCATCGACCATTTTCCGCTGGAAACGCTGGTCTGGTATATCGACTGGTCTCCTTTCTTCCATACCTGGGAATTGGCGGGGCGCTATCCGAAGATTCTGGACGATCCTCTGGTCGGAACCGAAGCCAGAAAACTGTTCGACGACGCCCAGGTTATGCTGAAAAAAATCATCAGCGAACAGTGGCTGACCGCAAGAGCCGTCATCGGCTTTTTTCCGGCCAACAGCGAAGGCGACGACGTCATTCTGTACACGGACGAATCGCGAACCGAACAGCGCGAGATTCTGCGCCATTTGCGGCAGCAGAACGTCAAGGCGCCGGGCCGTCCGAACTATTGCCTGTCCGATTTCATCGCCCCGGCCGGCAGCGGCATTGCCGATTATCTGGGCGCTTTCGCGGTAACCACCGGCATCGGCATCGAACAAAAACTCCGGGAATTCGAACGCGAACACGACGACTACAGCGCGATCATGCTGAAAGCCCTGGCCGACCGGCTGGCCGAAGCCTTTGCCGAGTACATGCATCAGGCGGTCAGAAAGGACCATTGGGGCTATGCCAGGGACGAGAACTACGACAACGAGCAGTTGATCAATGAAACGTATCAGGGCATTCGCCCGGCTCCGGGCTACCCCGCCTGCCCCGACCACACGGAGAAGGCCAAATTGTTCGAATTGCTGAACGTGACCGAAAACACCGGCATAGAACTGACCGAAAGCTATGCGATGTATCCGGCTTCGGCGGTCAGCGGCTGGTATTTCGCCCATCCCGAGTCGCAGTATTTCAACGTCGGCAAAATCAACAAGGATCAGTTGCAGGACTACGCCCGACGCAAGGGCATCTCCGAAGAACTGGCCGAACGCTGGCTATCGGCTCATCTCAACCATTGAAACCCGAAACTCGCAAAATAACGGAAACTTTCATCAGGAACCTGAATTCATACGCATGACGACACAATCCCGCATTGAACGGACTTTGGAACGGCTGATGTACGCCAGCCGCTGGATACTGGCGCCCATTTATCTGGGCATGAGCCTGGCGCTGTTTACGCTGTTCGTCAAGTTTATCCAGGAACTGTATCATTTTATCCCCCATGTCCTGGAGATCAATGAATCCGATCTGATCCTGAAGCTGCTGACACTGGTCGACCTGAGCATGGTCGGCAGCCTTCTGGTTATCGTCATCTTCAGCGGCTACGAAAACTTCGTTTCCCGTCTCGACATCGAGGAGACTACGGAAAAGCTGGACTGGCTCGGCACGCACGACTACGGATCGCTGAAGATGAAAGTGGCCTCGTCGATCGTCGCCATTTCCTCGATTCATCTGCTGAAAGTGTTCATGAACATCATGGCCATCGATAACGCCAAGTTGACATGGTACGTGCTGATTCATCTCACCCTGGTCGTTTCGGCGCTGCTGATGGCCTTCCAAGACAAATTGACCAAGCATTGACCCTGCATCTGACGCTGTTCGGCACCGCCGGCTGCCACCTCTGCGAAGAAGCCGAACAGCTTCTCGGCGAGTACGATTCGTCCGGACGGAATAAGATTGCAGTCCGGACAATCGACATCGCCGAGCAGGAGGGCTGGCACGAACGTTATGCGCTCCGCATTCCGGTGCTGTCTCATCCCCAATCCGGCCTGGAACTGGCGTGGCCGTTCGACTTACTGCAATTGGAAGAATTCATCGCCAGAATCGGAAACTCGCTCCCGTAAGCCCGAGCCCATCGGGCTAATTCCGGATCTTTTTCGTTTAATTCATTTGCCTTCGAGGTCTGATCCAAGCAAAACAATTCGCCTCTACCCGGTGGGCAGCATCGAAAGGAAGACCTGCCAGGTTTTTAAAACCTGGCAGATCTCTTTTTAGGATGTGGCTAAAAATTACTTCCTGAAATGCAGCCCGATCGTTCCCACACTCTGCGCACCCTGAAGGGCATGAATGGGAACGCAGTTCGAACTGCTCTGCGGTTCGGGACGCCGAGCATCCTTGTCCCGAACCAGAAATTTTCGCACCAATATGGTTCAAACCCAACCGTGCCCACAGTAATTCTGGTGCATAAACCGGTCAACAGCACGAACCGAAACGCTCCGTTCCATCCATTAGCAATCAATAAACACGTAAAGTCCTCATAAAAATTAATTTGGCATACATTCTGCTTAATCTATTTACAAGATGTTCTCCTCGTGTGTTGTACCTTACCTAGGCGCTTTTCTCTCAAGAACAAGCGCCTTTTTTTAACAACATGCAAAGCAATTGGGTGCTCCCGGGCAAACGACTTTTTCGGAGGTGTGCGTTATGACGTCATTATGGGATTCCTACACCATCACCAATGCCTACGATGAAATGCGTTGCCCGGCGAATCAGGCGCGCGCCGCCGGCTACCATTTGAGCCGGTATCTGGACAATTTTGACGGGAACGCTCTGGTCGCCCGCAAAACGGCTGCCGAAAGGGCCATCATGGAAATGGGTATCACGTTTACCGTGTACAGCGACGAAGGCAATATCGACAGGGCCTGGCCGTTCGACATCATTCCCCGGATCATCGAATACAAAGAGTGGCAACGGGTCGAGAAGGGCCTGAAACAACGGCTGACCGCGCTCAACTGCTTCATCAACGACGTCTACAACGAGCAAGCCTTCATTAAGGAAGGGCTCATTCCCGAAGCGATTATCGCCAGCTCGAAAAACTATCTCAAAGAATGCGTGGGCATACGGCCCCAATACGGCATCTGGGCCAATATTTGCGGAAGCGATCTGGTCCGGGACAAGGACGGCACTTTTTATGTGCTCGAAGACAATTTGCGGGTGCCCTCCGGCGTATCCTATATGATCGAAAACCGGGTCATCACCAAGCGGGTGTTTCCCGAACTCTTCCAGGACCTGGACGTGCTGCCGGTCGACGAATATCCGGCTCATCTCTTCGAAATGCTGGTATCCATAGCACCGGAACGAACCGGCTCGCCCCGCATTGCCGTACTGACGCCCGGCGTATTCAATTCGGCCTATTTCGAGCATGCTTATCTGGCGCAACAGATCGGGGCCGAACTGGTGGAAGGCGAGGATCTGGTGGTCCAGGACGACGATTGCGTCTACATGCGCACCATTGACGGCCTGGAAAAAGTGGACGTCATTTACCGGCGCATCGACGATCAGTTTCTCGATCCGGAAGTGTTCCGCAAGGATTCCCTGCTCGGCGCCCCCGGGCTTCTGCGGGCCTGGAAAGCGGGCAACGTCGCTCTGGCCAATGCACCCGGCTCGGGCGTCGCCGACGATAAAGTGGTCTATGCCTACGTGCCGCAGATGATCCGTTATTATCTGAACGAAGAGCCGCTGCTGCCGAACGTTCCGACTTATTTATGCAGTAATTCGGATCAACTCGACTACGTATTGGCGCATCTTCCCGAACTGGTGGTAAAACCCGCCAACGAATCGGGAGGCTACGGCATGCTGGTCGGTCCGCACGCATCCGAAGAGGAAATCCGGAAGTTTCACAAAATCATTCGCGCGCAACCCCGCAACTACATCGCTCAGCCGACTTTGGCGCTGTCCACCTGCCCGACGCTCTGCAACCATCAACTGGAACCGCGCCATATCGATCTGCGCCCTTTCATCCTGCAAGGGGGAAAGAGCTTTGTGACGGCCGGAGGACTGACTCGGGTGGCGCTGAACAAAGGCTCGCTGGTGGTCAACTCGTCTCAAGGCGGCGGCAGTAAAGATACCTGGATCATCAATACGGATGCTTAAAGACATGTTATCACGCTCGGCAGAACGCCTCTACTGGCTCGCGCGCTATCTGGAACGGACCGAAAACACGGCACGATTGCTCAGCGTATACATGAATCTCATGTTCGATTTACCCATGAGCATAGAGTTGAGCTGGCGCAATCTGCTCAACATCTTCGGCGCGGAAGAAAAATTCTTTCAGACGTACAGCTTGCCCAACGAACAGAACACCATGCGCTTCCTGCTGGCCGATTCGGCCAATCCGGGCTCGCTGTTCTCTTCCCTGCATTTCGCCCGGGAAAATATCCGGACGTCTCGCGAACTGATGCCGGATGAAGCCTGGCAACAGGTCAACGAAATGTACCTCTTCGCCAAAAACGACGTCGATTCCATCGCCCATCGGCGCGGACGCCTGTTGCTGCTGAACAGGATCATGGAAGGATGTCAGCGTTTCACCGGTTTTCTCTCGGGCGCGATGAGCCGTAACGATGCGTTTCATTTTATCCAGATGGGACGGAACATCGAACGGGCCGACATGACCAGCCGGATTCTGGACGCCTGCCCTGTCCTTCTGGCCGACGACCGCAGTGCCAAAATGCGAGAATACGAAAGCAACCTCTGGCGGCATGTGCTGAAATCCCTCAGTGCCCTGCTGATGTACCGCAAACACCGGCGGCTCCACGTCAACGGCGGCGACGTGCTGGAGTATTTACTCAAGGACGGCGATTTTCCCCGCTCGGTGACCCATTGCATTCACGAAGTGCAAGACTGCATCACCCGTCTTCCGCACTCGGACGGGCTGATCGACAACCTGAAACGGCTGGACGACTTTATTGCCGACGTGGACGCGCACCACTTGTCTCCGGCGCAATTGCACGACTTGCTGGATGCCATCCAGGCCCGGCTGGGAATCACCCACAACCAGATTGCCTCGACCTGGTTTTTGTCGGAACCTGCGCCATGACGAAACGGTTGAGCTTCCACGAAACCGATGGCAAGGTAGTCCGTGCCCTCAGAGAAGACCGTATCGCTGTTGTCGGGGGTCCGGCTTGCCGCTTGATTTTCAGACTTCCGATGAGTAGGAAATAACTCAGAATGCACACGCACATGCCCTTAAGTTCCAGGCAACAGGATAGTTTCTTATGACCGTTCGCGTCGCCATACGCCATACTACCCGATACGGCTTCGACCGATCGGTCTCGCTGTCGCCGCACGTGTTCCGCCTCCGTCCCGCCGTGCACAGCCGGACGCCGATCCAGGGCTATAGCCTGCGCATCGAGCCCAAAGAGCATTTCATCAATTGGCAGCAGGATCCGTTCGGCAATTTCCTGGCGCGCGTTGTCTTCCCGAAAAAATGTCGGGAGCTGCGCGTGGAAGTGGAAGTGATCGCCGACATGACCGTGATCAACCCGTTCGACTTCTTTGTCGAGGATTATGCGAAAAACTATCCGTTCCGCTACGAAGATCAGCTCGTCAAGGAACTGCAACCCTATCTGGAAACCAATGAAAACGGACCGTTGTTAAGCGAATGGCTGACCCGGACCGATGCCTCGAAGCGAGGCATCATCGATTTTCTGGTGGACGTCAATCGCCGGCTGGCCGCCGAAATCGGATACAACATACGTCTGGAAGCCGGCATCCAAAGCTGCGAGGAAACCCTTGCCAAACGCAGCGGCTCCTGCCGGGACTCGGCCTGGCTGCTGGTGCAGATCCTGCGCCGTCAAGGTCTGGCGGCGCGCTTCGTGTCGGGCTATCTGATCCAGTTGACCGCCGACGTCAAACCGCTGGACGGGCCTTCAGGACCCGAACAGGATTTCACCGATCTGCATGCCTGGGCGGAAGTCTATATTCCGGGTGCGGGCTGGATCGGACTGGATCCGACTTCCGGGCTGCTGGCCGGGGAAGGCCACATACCGCTGGCCTGTACGCCCGACCCGGTCAGCGCCGCTCCGGTCACCGGAAAAACCGACCCGTGCGAGGTGCAGTTCGAATTCAGCAATACCGTCGAGCGGCTTTACGAATCGCCCCGCGTCACCAAACCGTACACCGACGAGCAATGGCATCAGATCGACATGCTCGGCCGGCAGGTGGACGAACGGTTGCTTGCCGACAACGTCAAGTTGACGATGGGCGGAGAGCCCACCTTCGTTTCCGTCGACGACATGGAAAGCGCGGAGTGGAACACGGCAGCCGACGGGGAACACAAGCGCGAACGGGCGCAGGAGCTGGCCAAGCGCCTTCGGGACGCTTTCGCTCAAGGCGCGTTGCTGCATCACGGACAAGGCAAATGGTATCCGGGCGAACCGCTGCCGCGCTGGCAATACGGCATTTTCTGGCGCAAGGACGGCACCTCTATCTGGCGTCATCCCGAATGGCTGGCCGATATCAACAAAACTTATGACCACACGGTCGACGACGCTTTATCGTTCGCAGAGCATCTGGCGCTGCACCTGGGGCTGATGCGCCATTATATTACTCCGGCTTACGAAGACATTTTTTATTGTCTTTGGCAGGAAGGCACTCTGCCGGACAACGTCGATCCTTACAAATACGATCTGAAGGATCCTCCGGAACGAAAAGCCGTCGCTCAATTGCTGGAAGCCGGTTTAGACCGGATTGTCGGATATGCACTGCCGCTCAAATGGAACGGCTACGGCCATTATTGGCAAAGCGGCCCCTGGAATTTCCGGCGCGGCCGCATGCATCTGATTCCGGGCTCCTCGCCGATGGGCATGCGCCTGCCTCTGAGCAGCCTGCCCTGGGTGGCTCCGGACAAGCGCGAGATCCAGGAACCGCAAAGCCTGTTCGCCGAGCTTCCGGAATTGACCGATTATTACGGCGACGTCGCCCGGCGCTACAGCCATTTCACGGCCCGCCTCGGCGATTATCCGCCGCGCATCGAACAGGAGCCCGGAGACGAGGAAACCGTACACGTCGAGGTTCCCCATACCGCCGTCTGCGTGGAGCCTCGGGACGGCCGGCTGCATGTCTTCATGCCGCCTCTGACCATGCTCGAACACTATCTGGATCTAGTGGCCGCCATCGAGGCGACGGCTGCCAAGCTGGGCCTTCCGGTCGTCATCGAAGGCTACGAACCGCCGCGCGATTACCGGCTCGAACGTCTGATGGTCACCCCGGACCCCGGCGTGATCGAAGTCAATATTCATCCTTCGGCAACTTGGCAGGAACTGGTCGAAAAAACCACGGTGCTGTACGATCAGGCGTTTCAGGTCCGGCTCGGCACGGAAAAATTCATGCTCGACGGCCGCCATACCGGCACCGGCGGCGGCAACCATATCACCGTCGGCGGCGCCACGCCTGCCGACAGCCCGGTCCTGCGCCGCCCCGACCTGCTGCAGAGCCTGATCACTTACTGGCAGCATCATCCGGGACTGTCGTATCTTTTTTCCGGCATGTTCATCGGTCCGACCAGTCAGGCGCCGCGCGTGGACGAAGGCCGGGACGAAAAGTTGTATGAGCTGGAAATTGCCTTCCAGCAGTTGCCTCAAGGCGAATCGCCGTCGCCCTGGCTCGTCGACCGCCTGCTCAGACACTTGCTCACCGACATCACCGGCAACACGCACCGGGCCGAGTTCTGCATCGATAAACTCTATTCTCCCGACAGTTCCACGGGCCGTCTCGGCATTCTTGAACTGCGCGCGTTCGAAATGCCGCCTCATGCGCGCATGGCGCTCGTCCAGATGCTGCTGCTGCGGGCATTGATCGCCTGGTTCTGGCGGGAACCCTACCGGCACGACCTGGTCCGCTGGGGCACGGAACTGCACGACCGTTTCATGCTGCCGCACTACGTCCGGGAAGACATGCGACACGTCGTCAACGATCTGCAACGCGCCGGCTACGGTTTCGAACTGGAATGGCTGGACCCGTTCTTCGAATTCCGCTTTCCGGCTTACGGCAGCACCGTGATCGACAACATGGAACTCGAGCTGCACTTCGCCATCGAGCCCTGGCACGTGCTCGGCGAAGAAGTCGGCAGCTCCGGCACGGCCCGCTTTGTCGATTCCTCGGTGGAACGGATGCAGGTTAAAATCGGCGGGTTTACCGAAGGCCGTTACGTGCTGGCCTGCAACGGCCGGCGTCTGCCGCTTCGAAACACGGGCCGCAAGGGAGAATACGTCGCGGGCGTCCGCTACCGCGCCTGGCAGCCGCCGTCGGCGCTGCATCCGACGATTTCACCGCACGTCCCTTTGGTGTTCGACGTCATCGATACCTGGAACGGCCATGCCGTCGGCGGCTGCACCTATCACGTCGCCCATCCCGGCGGCCGCAGTTACGATACTTTTCCGGTCAATGCCTTCGAAGCCGAAGCGCGGCGGATAACCCGCTTCTGGAATTACGGGCATACGCCAGGCGGCGTCATTCGGCCGCCCTTGCAGGCAATACTAACCGATTCGTCGAAAACGTCTGCCACGAGCCGATTCAGCGTCCACGATTCGGCGCCGAGACCCATGGCGCCGCCTCCGGAAGAACCCGGCATGGATTATCCTTTTACTCTGGATTTGCGTTACCAAGGACGTTGACTTATCGTAACGGAGATCGATAACGGTTCGGCAAAGACGCATAGATGAGCAACTCGATGACGATGGCGGTAATTTACGGATTCATTCCCGGTCTGTTGAGTAACAACTTTTAGGACATGGCCGTGCCTCCATCCGACAGCCCGATGATCACTCAATTTTATGACACGCGGCTCGGCGTCTACGACGAAATGTATGCGACCGAGCACAAGGTGCTGCCTTATTGGGAGCATTTTATCGAGGCGCTGGATGCGATGGGCGGCGAGGAACTGGAGCGCCGGCGGCGGGATGCGCAACGTCTGCTGCAAAAAAACGGAGTAACCTATAACGTCTACGGCGACTCGGTCAATCTGACCCGACCCTGGCGGCTCGATCCCATTCCTCTTCTGATCAGCGGCGAAGAATGGCAGACGATCGAAGCCGGGCTCAGGCAACGCGCCGAGCTGCTGGACCTGATCCTGAAAGACGTTTACGGCAGTCAGACTTTATTAAAAAAGGGATTGCTGCCTTTGGACCTGGTGCTGGCGCATCCCGGCTTTCTGCATTCCTGCGTGGGGGCGCTGCAACCTCAGCCAAGGCACTTGACGGTTTATTCGGCCAATCTTGCGCGCGGACCCGACGGCCGCATGTGGGTTCTGGCGGACCGCACCCAGGCGCCGTCCGGTTTCGGCTATGCGCTGGAAAACCGGCGCGCGATAAGCCGCGTACTGCCCGAAGTCATCCGGGATCATCCGGTGCGGCGCCTGTCCGATTTCTTCCGAACCTTTGCCGCCGGTCTGGCCGGCCTCGCCCGGCACCACAAGGAAAATCCCCGAATCGTCGTACTGACGCCGGGCCCCTTCAACGAAACTTATTTCGAACACGCGTACGTGGCTTCCTATCTGGGTTTTACGCTGGTTCAAGGGGACGACCTGACGGTCCGGGACGGCAAGGTCTGGCTTAAAACAATGGAAGGGCTGCAACCGGTCGACGTGATCCTGCGCCGTCTGGACGATACCTTTTGCGATCCTCTGGAATTGCGCAGCGATTCCCGCCTGGGCGTGGCGGGGTTGCTGGAAGCGGTGCGGCGAGGCAACGTGGCCATCGCCAATCCCCTGGGCAGCAGCGTTCTCGAAAACCCGGGGCTGCTCCCGTTCTTACCGGGACTGGCGCGTTATTTTTTCGGCGAGGATCTTATTCTGGACTCGGCCGCGACCTGGTGGTGCGGGCAACCGCGCGAACGCGATTTTGTCCTGCACAATCTGGATCGGCTGGTAATCAAAAGAATCTACCGGAACAGGGCCCACGGCACCTTGTTCGGCTGCAATCTGAACGCCAAGGAGAAGGAAGTCTTGCGCAAGGCCATCCTGGCCAAACCCTATCTGTTCGTCGGCCAGGAGCAAATCAGCTTTTCGACGGCGCCGTCGTTCATCAACCACCGTATCGAACCCCGTAATGCCATACTGCGCAATTTCGTCATCGCCCACGGCGACGATTACCGGATCATGCCCGGCGGTTTGACTCGAATCGCATCAGAAAAAAAGGCGCTCTTTGTTTCGAACCAGACAGGCGGCATGAGCAAGGATACCTGGATTCTGTCTGCCGGAGCCGAGTCCTCCCCCCTATTCCACCCGCAAACGGTTTCCGGTCCGCCGCTCAGCGCCGCTTCCGAGCCATTGACCAGCCGGGCCGCAGACAATTTGTTCTGGGTTGGGCGCTACCTCGAGCGCGGAGAAGCCACGGCCCGGCTGTTGCGCACCGTGCTGCTCAAATCGAGAGAAATTCCGGAGTACGAGGAAACGGCCCATGCCGACTGCCTGAAAATTTTGTGCTGCGCCTTGACCCACGTCACCGCGACTTATCCCGGTTTTGTCGATGCCGGCGAGCTGCTTCTGCAAGAGCCTCAGGCGGAATTATTGTCGCTGGCCACCGACGGTCAGCGGCCGGGATCCTTGACTGCCAATATTCAGGGATTTATTCAGGCGGCCTTCAACATACGCGATCTCTGGTCGCAGGATACCTGGCGGAGTATCGACACGATCCGCAGGCGCTGGCAGCAACGGGTATTCGCGAATGACGTCCGCATCGACCAGTTGCAGAGCTATCTGGAAGAATTGATCAACGGCATCGTGGCGTTCACCGGCTTGATCACCGAAAGCATGACCCGGGACAACGGCTGGCTGATGCTGGATTGCGGCCGCAGGCTGGAGCGGGCGTTGAATCTTATTGCACTGCTGCGCGCCACCCTAGTCAAACGGCACGACGAGGCGCTTCTGAATCAGGTGCTGGAATCGGTCCTGGTGTCCACCGACAGCTTGAACAATTATCTCAGGCGCTACCGCTCCGCCCTGCATCTGCCCCTGGCGCTGGATTTGCTGCTGGTCGATACCGCCCACCCCCGCTCCCTGGCCTATCAACTGTCGGAACTGTCGGCCCATATCGCCGCCTTGCCGAGAGAAAACGGCAAAAGCCGGCTGAGCGAAGAGGAACGGCTGATATTGAAAGCCCACACCGAGCTGCGCCTGTGCGGCGGCTTTGAACTGTTGAAAATTGGCGACGAAGAAGCCGCCTTTTCCGAACTCGACGCCTTGTTGTCCGGCACGGCCGAGCGTCTGTCGCGGACGGCCGAGGTCATTGCCCAGGCTTATTTCAGCCATTCGCAAACCTCTCAGCTCATGCCGGCGATGAAGACTCCCGAGGATGAGCTATGAAATACCGCGTTCTTCATACGACCGTTTACAGTTACAGCCAGACCGTCGTCCTGAGCCAGAACGAGGCACGGCTACAGCCGCGCAATCTGGGTCGGCAGACATGCCGTTCCAGCCGGCTCGAGATTTCGCCGACGCCGGTGGACCTTGAGGAGCATACCGATTTTTTCGGAAATCGCGTCGTTTATTTTGCCGTTCAGGAACCGCACAACCGATTGTCCGTCACCTCGCTCAGCGAAGTCTCGGTCGTTGCCGGACCGGAAGAGGAAACATCGGACGACCGATGCTCCTGGGAACAGGTGGGCCGCTGGTTGGGAGAAGCCTCTCCGCCGTTCCAGCCTCTCGGGTTAAAGATCGAACCAACTCCGGCGCCGGCCCTGGACGTCATGGAAGCCGGGCTGTACCGGCTGGATTCGCCGATGATTGCCGCCAGCGACGACCTTTACCATTATGCCAAGCCGTCGTTCCTGTCCGACCGCCCCCTGATCGATGCGGTACGGGATTTGATGCAGCGCATCCACCGGGATTTTACCTACGATCCCGTGTTCACGACGATCGCCACACCGCTCTCGGAAGTGCTGCATCATCGCCGCGGCGTCTGCCAGGACTTCGCTCATCTGGCGATCGGCTGCCTGCGCAGCTTCGGGATGGCCGCGCGCTATGTCAGCGGTTATATAGAAACCCGGCCCGAAGACGGCAGTCCGCGTCTGACCGGAGCCGATGCGTCCCATGCGTGGTTTGCCGTCTATTTGCCCGGCCGGGGTTGGCTGGAATTCGATCCGACCAACAATCAGCAGCCCGTGGACCAGCACATCACTCTTGGCTGGGGGCGCGATTTTTCCGATGTAACCCCTTTGAAAGGCATTGCCTTCGGAGGCGGCCAGCATACCTTGTCGGTATCGGTGGATGTGGCGCGTCTGGAAAGCGAGCCAGCCGAAGGCTGAGGCCAAATATCCGAATTTTCGTTTTTATCCGGGTCGAACACTGACTTATCCCCCAAGCAACTTGCTGGCCAGCAGAAAATAATCCGTGGAATCCGCCAATAAAGCGACCATGATCAGCAACGTATTCATAAAAATCGGACGCTGCGTAAAAGGTTTGTATACGGTCGCCTCGTCGTTCTCGATCATGCTTATCAACCGTTCCAACTGAGCACTGACGGGTCCGGACTGATCTTGCGACTGGAGTTTCATGGCCCGCAAGCGCAGCATGCTCAATGCGTTTTCGCGGGCCGTATCGGCCGCTCTCTTGAGACGCTGGTCCCAATACAGCAACCATCCTACGCAAAAGCCTATGCTCAGTTTCATATAGAACGGCATGATCCAATTATCGAAATAACTGGAACAGGCCAAGACGAGCAGCAAGGCGACGATCAGAGGAGAGCCGATGAAACCGTAGATTTGCCGGGTCAGTTCTCCGATAAAACGAACGCTGATCCATTCGTTCAAATGATTCCGGCTATCGGAAACCTCATACCGGATTGAAAATCGGGTCAGGGCGTCCGAAGGCCACCGGATTCGATGCTCGTCGGCATCGTCGAACAGACAACCCTCGACCAAGGCGACGGCAACGATGACCGCGTCGGAGACCAGGACCAGAAGAATCAGCGAGGCCGGCAACAACAACCCCTGCAACAAAAGAATGTTGAGCGAAAACAGTTCTTCGCCGCGAAAAGGGACACCGGGAAATCCTGAAAACCACAACACCGTGATTTCCAGGGAAAACAAAGCGATAAACCCCCAAATCCAATTGCGCTTGCAATGCTTTTCCTGCCAGCTTCGCCATTGATTCATTAACGGGAAATCGGCTGACTCAGCGGCGGGCAGCATTTTGTTTTGCTTCAGCCATTTCGAAAAGGCGCGTGGAAAATCGGAGACCCGGAGGATAAAAAACCCGGCTAAAATAAAGGCAAAAAAGCGTATTGCTTGTGAAGGCCACAGGCTGACTCCCTCCCAAAGCGCATACGGCTCTATGGGATTCAATAAACCGTTCGGTCTGACGAAAAACCAGATAATCCAGGCTCCTATCGCAATAACGGCCAGGTTCACCCCGAAGAAAAATTTTTTTCCGGCTCTTTCGGATGAATGAATACTCCCGCGAGGAGGCAACTTTTTGTCGAAACACACGATGCCGTACATTAAAACGGTATAGAGCCCTCCCAGGATCGTCAGCTTGAGCATCAGAAAGCCGTCGAAAATACCGTTCGGCACCGCAAAAAGCCCGCAATGGATGCCGGCCAGCAAACTCCAGCACAGCACTACCATGGACGCAATAAACCACAATCCGGACCTTTGCCCGAGAAATTCTCTTGAGGGTTTAAACAGGAATAAAACGAAGCCCAAAAATGCGTTTAAAGACAATAACGAAGCACCGTTCCAGCTCTGCTCGAGCGGTTCCGGATGCAGACAAGGCGTGGATTGTTGACAATCCTGACGGGTGCTCAAATCGAAAGACCGGGTGCGCCCCACTTCGAATCGTCTTGCCAAGGGTTTCATTCCGGGCATCAGCAGCCTGTCGAAATCGGGTTGCCGGCTTGTCCTCAGCATGGACCGAATAGTCTCATCAAAAAATAAATCTTCTTTTGCATACTTGTCGATCGCAGCATGACTGTCGAATTGTTCGGCCAGGGCCATTTGCGTGGCAAGAAAAAAAGCCGTTTGAATGTCGTCCCGAAAAGGAGGGATGTCCTTCTGTAAATCCCGATGCAGCGTCAAACCGTAGCCGGACGCAATGACTAGGTTCCGCGCCCATTCGTTGTTTTTCGGTTCGGTTAATCTGGCGTCGAAGCCATTGGTGAAAAATACCGCATCCGGAAACTTGCCGTGCAGCGCTTCGATGATCAATAACTTGTCGTACGCATCGCTGCCCAATACCCCGATGGCCTTGATTGCGTGGGGCTCGTGATAATTCCAGTCCGGATCATTGCGTATTTCCTGATCCAGCCTTTCGGTCTGTGCCGCAAGCCGCCGGATGTAATCGAGCTGGCTGTCGCCGTTTGACTCTTCGATAAAATCGATCGCTTCCTTCCCGCTGCCGGTATTGCGTTCATTGCGATGCTGAGACTTGGCGGCGCCGCTGTCCCAATTGGGTTTTTCTCCGTCCAGGCCTCGAAGATAACTGGCCTGGAGAATAAATTGATCCCGAAGCGGGATGTTCTTGTTTCCGTCAGGCTGTTTGATATTTATTTCTCTGACGCAACGGTTCGCCGGTTCCTTTCTGGTAAACACGTCTCGGAAGGTATTGGTTAAATGCCAGGTGTAGAGACTGTCCCATTCGCCAACCAGGAGTATGCGGTCGCGTTTACCGGGTTCGATTCCCCTCAGTTGAAGCTCGTGTTTGACGGTCAGAGCCAGATCCCAGTCGGTGGCGGCGACGCGTAAAAACGGCAGATGGCGGGCTTCGAAATAGGCTTGAAGATTGGGATAAATGCCGGGACTGGAAGAATTATCCGCTTTATCCGGCGTGATACTCCACAAAAAATTGCATTCCCAGACCGTGGCGCTGGGCGAGTAATAGCGATAATTGCCGCCGACTTCTGTGCTGGCCATTTCGCCGGCCAAATCCTGCAGGATGCCCGAATTGAGGGGTCCCAGCACGGCGACGCGGCCTATTTCCGCCGTTTTCTTTTGATCGGCCCGATCTTTGCCGGACTGGCCAAGATAGTCTTCAACCAAGTGCTTGATCTTTTCGTGAGGGGTCATTCCAAAATCGTCGTTATTCAGCCACAGCACCAGTACCGGCGGGCGTTCGTAAGATCTTTCAGTTTTTACCGGCGAAGATCGGCCTTGGCGGATCGGCGGGTAAATCAGCCATTCGTAGGCTACCCGGGAGCTTTTCAACATGTCCGTGGCTTTGGTATTGAAAAATTGAATATGGCTCGAATTTTCGGGCATGTAGCGCAAAGCCGCATTAAATCCGGACAGGACCGCGTAACGCAATTTGCGCCGGGTCTCGCTATCTTCATAGTAAACGCCTCCCGGCAGCATCACCGCGATCACGTTGATTTTATCGAGGCCATTCGCCGCCGCTTTATTTTCAATGTCTTCGCGGATATTCCCGATACCGTTCCGAATCTCTTCAAGATGATCGGAGCCTTCTTTGTTATCGATCTTATCGACGTAATACTCTATCGCTTCAAACGGATCCTGCCAGGGCCGGGCATTCACCTGATGTACGACGGCCGATTCCGCGTTGCGGGGCCGGGATTCGTGAAACGGCTTCTGAGTAATGAACAGAGTGCCGGCCAGCAACGCCAGCAAGAGATAGTTGATGTTGGGAAACCAGCTCCTTGGTTTAGAGCCGTTTTTAGTTTCTGACATAGAGGCCGCCTCCGTTAATCTGATGGGTGCAAGTCGAAAGCTTGTAAAGAACCTACGCCTTTCCTCAGCCGCGAAGAAGCAAAGGAGGCTTGCAATCAGGGCTTTCGGCAAATCCGTACAGTGACTCCCGTCCTTACAGCTATCCGGCGGTAAACAAAGCGAGAATAACACGCACCGGATTGATTTTTCAATATGAGCACCACCATTTTAACCAGGCTCATGCTTACGCTTTCGTTTCTGAACAAAAGAGCGGCTGCGGCCGGCTTCTCGTGAAAAAATCAATCGATACGCGTTACCGCCCAGGATAAGGGCCTCTTCTTTCGGAGGCAAACCCAATAATTTTATTTTGTGCAGTTCAAGTCCCGGATGAAGCCAGGGGCCATCGGATCCGAAGATAAGCTTGCCCGCGCCCGCCCTCCGGACCGCCTGCACCAGATAATCGAAGCGACGCACGCCGGAGGTGTCGCTGTAAACGTTGGGATATCGCGCCAACTGTTCGATCACCCGCTCGTGAGCGCGCCAGTCGTCGGCGAAACTGCCAAGATGAGGGATGATGAAATTCACGTCGGGGTATTGCGGCGCAAACATGTCGATCACATGCGCCTTGCCGGCAACATCGACGATCATGGGCAGATTGAAAGCCCGCGCCGCCTCGCAGACTTCGCGGGTAGGCATGGCCTCAAAGCCGTGAATCTTCAGCCCTTTCAGGTTGAGCCGAATCACCGCCTCGTGCAGCATTTCATGCACGCGCCCGGCATCGCTTTTGGCGTTGACCATGGCAAATCCGATCAATCGCGGATGCCATCGCGCTACAATGCCGGCCAGCTCGCGATTGGCTTCGGAGTAATCCGTATGAAAAGCCGGAAATACCACCGTATGTTCAATGCCCGCATAACCGGCACGACGAAAGTAGGTTTCCAAAGGCGCATCGGTATTCCACGGCGCGGTCATGACGTCGCCTCGCCCCGCATGGCAATGGCAATCGATAATCATGAGCCGCTCCGCACAGTGATGTTTTGTTGAAGAGGCGCCGTTGCGGGAAACTTGATGTTGAGAAGCCTTTCGATGGGCCTCAGCAGAGTACGATCCGCCATCGGCGAGCTCAGGCGCAGCCGACGGGCAGGAACGGCGAAAATGGTAACTGGGCAGCCGTAGAGGTCGCAGGCTCAGTACGGATTTTTTAATCGAATCGCTATCGAACAGCGGAGAAAACAAAGAACGGAAAACCCAAATGCCCCTGCCATGGCCCCCAATACATAGAAGCCCTGGCTTCGCGAAAACCGGCCGATCTCAATGCAGGCAGAATGTCCCAGCCGAAATTCTGGAAACAAAGCGCGCCTTCGCTGGACACCGGATTGCCGTGAAATTCGGGAGGCAAGTGGTGTTGAATGGAGCCGTCGCTGAGTACGGCGGCTCGTATTTGCGTTGCGGGCAGCGCCGGAAAAAACGGAATGGTAAAAACCAGCATGCCCTGTCTTGACAAGACGCGCGCGCATTCGGCAAAGGCGGCGTGATAGTCCGGGATGTGCTCGAAAACATCCTGGGTGATGACAAGATCGAACTCGCCGTTTCTAAAAGACAGCCGGGTCAAGTCCTCGTGGCGGACGTTCTCCCCGCTATGCGCTATGGTTGCCGTTTGGCCGGGAAGGTATTCCGGGCCGACAAATTCGCTGCCGACGACTTCGGGCCATAGTTTTCGGACGGCTCTGAAGCTTGGGGTGGTGCATTCCGCCATATAAACACGACTGAAACGGTGCAAGTCCGTCTTGCGTAACAAAAAATCAAACACCGCACGCATTCGGCTGTTCAAGCCGCATTGCTCGCAGGCAGCCGTTTCCGTCCAGGCCGGATGGATGCTGCCGTCGGCATTGGCGTAGCCATAATGCCAGGTTACCTGCATTGGAGTGATCCCGAGACAGGATGCGCAATAAGCCTTTAGAGAAAAGCCATGGCGGGAAATCAACAAACGGTCGTCAATCGAATCAAGTACGCTGTAAAGATCCCTCCGATCGGCCTGCCCTGCATCATACTGTTCTTTATCATTAAACTCGCCTAACCAGATGGAAGGAAAAAAGTTGTTGATTTTCATTAAATTCCTCGGCTATGAAACGAAACCGCGATACCGGCCGTCCACAGTGACAGTTTTCAAAACGCTGGTTAATCCCTTCCGGCATAATCCTTGATTTCATCAAGAGCTCGTAGACCATAACCAACAGACGTACCGGAAATCGATCGCCACCGGTCAAACCGTAGCGTACGATTTGCCCAAGCCGCGCCGCAGGCGCTAAACGGCCTCGACCCGAACGATAGCGTTGCGGATCGGCTCCGGAATGCGGTTTTTCATGGCGCCGCTACCGTAGCAATCGGTCGATCGACCGGCATTCTTCCCCGGTCAATTCGAATTCGAAAATCGCCAGATCTTCCTGCATATGCTGCCCGGAGGTCGTGCCGGTCAACGGAATGATGCCGATCTGGGTCAGAAAGCGGAAAAACACCTGCGCGCTGCTGCGCCCGTAGCGAGCGGCCAGATGATTCAAAGTCTTGTCTGCCAGTACGCCGGGGTTGGCGGTCAGCGTCCAGAAGCTCTGGTAAACGATGCCGTGCTGCCGGCAAAACTCGCGCAAGGTCCGATCGTAACCGGTCTCGGCATGGAAGCGGTTCTGCAGCACCGCCGGTTTGATCCCGGCGGCATCAAATAAAAATTCGAGCGTCGAACGATGGTAGCAATTGCTGATGCCGAGCTGTTTGACCCTGCCCTCGGTAACGGCTTGCTCCATGGATTGCCAGGCTTCCAGCAGTTGTTGGCGGCTCGGCAGCGGCGAATGCAGGATCAGGCCGTCCAGGTAAGACGTTTGCAGATTCTCCAGAGAACACCGGATCGATTGCGCCACCTGATCGCCAAGGCTCGCCTTCGGATCGTACGGTATTTTTTGCGGATTGTGTCCGTCCACCGGCGTGAACTTGGTTTGCAGGTACAGCTCTTCGCGCGCCAGGACGCCGGCCTGAAAGCACGCGGCGATGCCTTCGCCGACGCCGGCTTCGTGGTAGTGTTTGGGTTGGCAGGCGGTATCGACGCCGCGAAAACCGGTGCGGATCGCCTGCTCGACCAGGCCTGCGGTTTTTTCCCGCTTCCATGCCGTGCCGTAAATGATTCGCGGCATCCGGACGCCGGAGGCGGATAATAAAAAGTCGTCAGGGTTCATAACATACTCCAGCACAGAAGATAAGGTCTTAAAGCCCGCATTTCGCCGAACGGTGCATCCGGCATTGACAACTCGATCTTCAGGAATCTCATTTTCCGGATGCCCCGGAGGTCATCCGAACAACCGGCCGGAATAAGGCCGCCGCTTACAAGCCGCCCCGCAACGGTTTGGCGAAAGCCCGGTCGTAATGGGGCAAGGCAATGAAAGCCTTGCGCAGTTCCTCATGCCAGCGGCGCTTCAACAATAACAAATAGTCGTCGTCCGCATCGAAACAATAATATTCGTCGAACGAATAACTGTCTCTGCGGTATACTAGCAGTTCCACCGGCGGACCGACGCTGGCATTGCTGCGTATCGTGGAGTCCATCGAAATCAGGCTGCACAGGCCGGCCTCGTCGAGCGGCGTCGACATCGTGATGAAACGGTCCAGGATCGGCTTGCCGTATTTGCTTTCTCCGATCTGCAAATAAGGCGTTTGCCGGGAGGTGGTGATGCTGTTGCCTTCGGGATAAACCAGATACGCCCCCGGCGGTTCGTCGCCCACCTGCCCTGCAATGATGAAAGTCGCGGTCGGGTTGAAGCCGGATTGCCCTTCGTCCTCGGCGTGGCGTTTTTGTTTCTCCAGACTTACCTGGCCCAAATAGTCGGCGGCCTCGGACAAATACTGCACGGTATTCAGATTGACCGGCGCGTTTTCGCGCTTGTCGCGCCGTAAACGTTCGACCACCGCCTGGGTTGTCGCCAAGTTGCCGGCGCTGAGCAAAACCAGGCTACGCTCCTCGCGGGTAGCAAATACGTGCATTTTGCCGTACGTACTGACATTGTCGATTCCGGCATTGGTTCGCGAGTCGGATGTCAATACCAATCCTTCATCAACCGAAACAGCGATGCAATAGGTCATCCGATTCTTCTCCAGAAAAAATGACAAGTCTACCTTAAATCCGTTTGGCGAGTCCAGTTGGAACGAGGCCTGCAACCGTATACAATATCCGCCCCGATCCAGCCCGATTCGACCCGATTTCATTCCCGTCCTTCCTGCCGGTTAATCCCTGTTTTTTCTGCGATGCGTTCAGCCGCATCGGTACCCGAACCGCCTCCGGACAGCCGCACCCCGCTTGCCATCGGCGGCACGCATAATTTGTCATGCCCGGCCGGGTAAATGCTATGATTTATAGGGTATTGTAAAAGCCTTCGCAGGTTTGGGCATCGGCAAAAAATACAGGGGCGACCTCGCAAAACGGATCATTGACCCAGGCTTAAAGGAAGTAATTATCCGTTTTAATTTGTTCAAATCCCTACGGCTTCGCTGCAAGAGGCCCGTCCATCCATTTCGTATCAGGAACAGGAGATAGTTGATGTTTACCCCCGAGACACAACAGGCCGTTGTGCTTTTGATCATTTTCGGCATGATGACGGCTTTATTCAAGGACTGGGCAAAACCGGTGCTGATTTTTCTGGCGGCCAACATCATTTTTCTGATCCTGGGCATCACCAGTTCCTCCGAAATGCTTTCAGGACTCAGCAACGAACAATTGCTGAGCATCCTGTTGCTGCTGGTGATCAGCGATGTGTTGCGCAAATCCGGCCTGCTGGACGTTTTTTTCAAATCGCTGTTTCCTCACGATCTGAGCTACCGGAACTTTTTATTGCGCAAATCGGTGGTCGTCACCGCCATTTCGGGAGTCGTCAACAATACGCCGCTGGTCGCCATACTGATGCCCTATGTCTATGAATGGTGCCGGCATAAAGGCATTTCTCCTTCCAAAGTCATGCTGCCGTTGTCCTATACGACGTTGTTGGGAGGCACGCTCACGCTGGTAGGCACTTCCACTAACCTGGTCGTCAACGGCTTTGTCACGGAAGCCGGATTTCCGCCGCTTAAATTTTTCGATTTCACCCTGCCTGGAATCGGCGTGGCTTTAATCGGCGTTGGCTACATCGTCTTCATCATGCCCCGCTTTCTGCCCGATCGGAAGGGCCTACTCGAAAACTACAATCAATGCCTTCGGGAATATATCGTTGAAACGTACATAGCCGAAAATTCGCCGCTCGTCGATAAAACGATCGAACAGGCCGGCTTGAGAAATTTGAAAGGACTGTACCTGGCCGAGATCATCCGGGGCGAGGAACTGCTGCCGGCCGTGGGCCCCACCGAAAAACTCAAGGAAGGCGACATCCTGATTTTTGCCGGCGAAACGGCCACCATCGTCGATTTGCTGCAATTGAATCCGGGTCTGTCCTTGCCGGGTTCCATCATGAAGGAAGGAAAGGAAAAGGCCAACGTCGTCGAATGCATCATCTCGGCCCAATCGGCATTGATCGGCAAAACCTTCCGGGAATCCAATTTCCGCGCGTTGTTCGACGCGTCGGTGGTGGCGGTCAGCCGCAACGGCGAGCGCCTGCGCGGAAAACTGGGCGACCTGGTGCTGCAACAAGGCGACTTGCTGCTGCTGATGACGGGACACGATTTCGACGACCGCTCCAATGCCAGCAACGACCTGTTTGTCATCAACCGGCTGAAGGACATCACCAATTTCAGCCCGATGAAAAGCGCCTTGCTGGGCGTGGGCATCGCCGCGGCCTTTATCCTGAGCGCCTTTGGTATGTTTACCCTGTTCAAGGGATTGCTGCTGATCATGTGTCTGATCGCGCTGCTGAATTTCGGGCGCTACAATGAATTGAAAGCCAGCCTCGATCTGGACTTGTTTTTTGTGCTCGCGCTCGCTCTGGGATTCGCCAAAGCCATGCACAACAGCGGGCTGGACGCCACGATCGCGGCCCTGATCAAAGAGTCGGCGCTGGAGCTCGATCACCCGGTGGCCCTGCTGTTTATCGTTTACCTCGCCACCAACGTGCTGTCGATGCTGGTCTCCAACAAAGCCGGAGTCGCCATCATGTTTCCGGTCACCGTCTCGTTATTGAAGCTGATGGCCATTTCGGAGCCGGCGCCCTACTTTCTCGCGATCGCTTTTGCCGGTTCGGCCGAGTTCATGACCCCTTACGGCTATCAGACCAATTTGATGGTCTACGGCCCCGGCGGCTACCGTTTTCGCGATTACCTCCGCGCCGGCTGGGTGCTGTCGCTGATGTGCATGTTGGTGAGCGTCAGCATCCTGGCTTCCGTTTACCGATTGTGGTGAAATTGAGAAACGCCTCTTTGAATAAGGATTTCGTCAAAGTTAACTTGACGATGTGGCCGGCCCGCCGCGCCCACACAGTTTCGATTTCGGGAGGTTATTTTGGCTGAATTCCGAAGTAAAAACGCTTGATCGATTGAAAACGGCACGAGGCCTGCATCATTGAGTCTTGTCGTCCAACAGTTTTTAAAAACGGTTAGCCGGGAATACTTATCTTTCCCCCGCTCCTGGCTTTTTCACTCTTACGCTTGGCAGTCCGCTAACCCTCTCGGACGGTGCCCCAATAGCGCCGTTCCAAACCCGCAAAAACTTAAAGATGCAGTAGCGTCTGTTTCCCGTTAAAAATTTAAAGTGCTCGAAGATAAAACCGCTCGATCAAATTCGGCCGTGCGTTACGAGCGGTTTCATACGTTTCATTTTGATTCATATTGAATCAAAATATAGTTTCATTAAAACATATTATGAAACATTATTTCATACACAAGCCATCTCATTTATCCAAATATCTTATTATTAAACAATAATATATAAATTTTTCCGAAATTGGCACGAATATGGCGTAGTTAATTTCGAAGGCTGTAAAGACCGGCTTTCGTAACACAATAATCAACTACCAAATTTGGAGGATGCCAATGAACTTAAAATTAATCATCAGTGGAATCGGTATATGCCTGACGGTCGGCTGCGCGACCGCTACCCCGCCTGTTGAATCCGCAGCGGAAAGCGAACATTCGCATACGGCTCTAGCTTCTGCCGCACAACCCAAGTACAACCCGGTAATGAACCCCCGGCAAATCGAACATCCCAACACCCTGGGTTTTAACGATCTGCACATCCAGGCCAAGCGGCACTTGAAACCGGATGTCATGGACATCAAAGATCCCAAACTGAACGCCATCGTCCATCACCATTGCAAGGCCTATGACGACGGCACGCTGGTTTGTTTGATGTTCCCTTCCGGAATGAAGGCCCAGGATAAACCGATCGGTTTCGAATACATCATTACTACCGCGCAATTCAATTCGCTACCCGAAAAAGAAAAACATTACTGGCATTACCATAAAGACGAAGTAGGCCGGGCCTGCGCCACTTTCCCGGATCTGACCAAGGAAGAGACCGATAAGCTATTGCCGGCCATCCATGAAACGTACGGCAAAGTGATTTATTTCCAGAAGCCGGAAGACAAGTTTCCCTTAGGCGAACCCTATATCCTCAATGTTCATGAAATGCCGGATTTTAAAAAATAGCCTCCTCCAAATGATGCACGGTTAAGTGCCTATGGCTATCCGTCGGCGGGATGGACTTGTGGTCCCGCCGACGTTTTTTTCAATGATTAATCCCATACCGGGGGAGGAAAACGTCATGGTCGAATTCATGTTGAAAATCTTTTCCGCCATTACGGGCATCAATATGCGGGACCATCACGATACGCCGTTTGCCATGCCTTTATTATTCATGATTTTTGTGGCGTTCATGATTACGATAACGGTACTGCATTTTATCGATGACCGCAGCGAAGAACAGGAGGATCACTCCGACAAATAACTTTTGAATATTCGCTTCCGGCAACAAGGCGGTTAATGGCCGTGGCGCCGGAAGCAACCGGATGAACAGACCAAAAACATAACTCGACCCGAAAAGAACAACCCATGGCTAAAAGAACAGTCAGATTCAGGCTGAAGCGGCCGCCTCGCTGCCCGCCGGTTTATTTGTCCATTGTCTTGATAACGATAGCAAGCGCCGATGCGAACGCGGAGTGGCGAAGCCAAGTAAACGCCGGCTCCTATTACACCGACGATGTCGCCCTTTTTTCGGTGACGCGGCGGTTGTCTTTGCAGGACGATCCGACCCAACCCATCGTCGATCGTCCTCAACAAGGCGGCGATTTTGTCTTCGAGCCCAAAGCGGAACTTGCCCTGATGGGAACGAATTCCTGGGGTGAAGCCGAATTTTCGGCCAACGCCGACGGCTATTTGTTTACCGATCAAAGCGCCTATTCGCACGGATTATTCGAAGTCAAGCTCAGCCAGAAATGGATGGCCGGCACAAAAGTCCAGCTTGAATACAACCTTATCCCGGATTTGTTCATCGGTAAGAATGAATTCATCGACAGCGAGGGTCTGACGAAAGATTACGACGAAAAATTAACCAGCCATCTTTATGTCATTCAGGTCGAACAAGCCTTAAACGACAAGTTGACGGTACGTTTGCTCAGCCGTTACGGCGTGCGCAACTATAATGCGCCGTTCCGGCATCGGGACACCCGATTCTGGACGCTCGGCCCGCACCTGGAATGGATAATCACCCCGGAGATCGAATTATTGATCGGATACCATTACGAACAAGGTTCCGCAAAACCGGAACGCGCCGCCGGGTATGCCGATGACGTGTCGTATATCAATCATTACGCGTCCGCCGAACTCAAGGTTCTATTGGCGGAAAAATTAAGCGCCAATCTGATTTTCGACTTCGAAAAAAACGATTTCACGTCGGCCGATCCCCGTGATGAACATTATCGGGCCTTTGAAACGGTTTATCAGGGCGAAGCGGAGTTGGTTTATGAACTGAACAGCTCCCTGATGATGAAGCTCGGGTGGCAACACGGCCAACGTCGGTTAAGTTCCGAAGCACAAACAGTAACTAACAACAATATCTGGCTTGGGATTGAATATCTCCTTTGAGCAGATGAACGCCGCAGGAAGATCATGAAACTATTATTGCTGATAATCACAATTTTGTATTCCGTAAATATCCGGGCAAATCCCATGCTCGGCTTGCCCGAATTGGCAGTTCCCGCCGGCAATCCTCAAACCGAGGAGAAAATCGCATTGGGTAAGCTTTTTTTTCGCGACGCGCGTTTCAGCGCGGACGGCACGATCAGTTGCGCCAGTTGCCATCAGGAAACCCTGGCATTTACCGACGGCTTGCCGACCGCTGTCGGGTTCAGGCATCAGGCAGGCCGGCGCAATACGCCAACCCTTCTCAACGCTGCGTTCTATAACACCCTGTTTCTGGACGGCCGGGCCGATAATCTGGAAAGCCAGGCTCTGGGGCCTTTACTCAATCCAGCCGAACACGGCCTGAAAAATTTCGACAATCTGCTGGCTATTGTCCGGAATGACAAAGAATATAGCGAACCGGTCGGCAAAGCCTTCGGCACGGCTGCCGATAAGGTGACGATGGAGCACATTGTCAAAGCCATTGCCGCTTATGAGCGTACCTTGATTGCAGGAGACTCGGCATTCGACCGCTACTTGTTCGCCGGCGACAAATCGGCGTTGACGGCAAGCGCGGAACGCGGTTTAACCGTTTTTCAAGGCAAGGGAAACTGCGTTACCTGCCATGAAATTTCCTGGAACAACGCCTTGTTTACCGACAACCGTTTTTACAATATCGGTGTGGGTTTCAAGCGGTTGGCGCCTCTGTTGGACGCAATAAGGCAATTAGCAAAAGATGGTAAAAATCCGGATGAACTACCGCTAAACGCCGCACAACGGTCCGAACTCGGCCGGTTGAACGTCACGAAACAGCTGGCCGATCTGGGCAGATTCAGGACGCCGACTTTACGAAATATAGCCTTGACGGCGCCCTATATGCACGACGGCAGTATGAAAACACTGGCGGAAGTGATCGAGCACTACGATAAAGGGGAAAATCCGGCCGGATACACCGATCCCAAGATTTTTCCCCTCCATCTGACTCGGCAGGAGAAACAGGATCTGGTGGCATTCATGAATTCGTTGACCAGCCGAACCTTGCCTAAATAACCGAAGCCTTTCCGAAAGCGCATGCATTCGCCCAGATCTGCGCACCGAGGCGAACGAAACCGCTTCATTTCGGTATATCCTTGGGGCCGGTTTTCCGCCTTTATCGCAGAGTTTCTACAGCTCGATGCGAATGCCGAGCTCGACGACCCGATCCACGGGAATTTTGAAAAACTCGATGGGGCTTGAGGTATTATGAAACATGAATCGGAACAAGCCTCGGCGCCAGGACGGCATCGGGCTTCGGGTGCGAAACGAAAGCCGCTCGCTGCCGATGAAAAAGGATACTTTTTTGGGATCGAACACCAACCCTTCCTGAATGCACAGTTCCAGCGCCCGGCGCACGTCTGCGCTTTGTTTGAAGCCGTAGTACAGCTTGACCCGGTAAAAGTTACGGTGTTCTCCGAAGGCTCTGATCTTGACCCGGTGCGCTTCGTCGACGTACGGCTCATCGGTGGTAACGACGGTCATGACAATGACCTGCTCGTGCACGACGTGATTATGCTCGAGATTGTGCAGGAGCACCTGGGGCGCTCCGCGCAAGCTCCGGGCCAGATAAATGGCCGTGCCCTCGACCGTAACCAGGTTCTTTTTGATTTTCTGCTCCAGCTCCTCAAACAGCAAATGCTTTTCTTCCATGTATTCCCTAAGCAACAAGCGGCCTTTGATCCAGGTCGTCATCAACACGAACAGCGCGGCCGCCACCGCCAGCGGCAGCCAGCCGCCGCTCGGAATTTTCAGACTGTTGGCAGTCAGAAAGACCAGATCCAGCGTCAGAAACACCGTTAAAAAAGCCATGCCGGCGGCTTTCTGCCAGCGCCAGAGCGTCCGGAAGACGTGAACGGCCAGAAGAGTGTCGGCGATCATCACTCCCGTCACGGCAATGCCGTAGGCCGACGCCAGAGCCGATGAAGTCTGAAAACCGAGCATCAGGGCGAACACCGAGAGCATCAGCAGCCAGTTGACGGAAGGAATATAAATCTGCCCCATTTTATCGTCCGAGACATGCAGGATTTTGATCCGGGGGCAATAGCCGAGTTGAATGGCCTGGCGCGTCACCGAAAAAGTTCCCCAGATGACGGCCTGGGAAACGATCATGGCCGCCAGTATCGACAGAAGCAGCAGCGGCACCATCGCCCAGACCGGAGCCAGAAAATAAAAAGGGTTTTGTACGGCGGCGGGATCCGTCAGCAGCAAAGCGCCTTGCCCAAAATAATTCAGCAGCAGCGCCGGAAACACGAAACCGAACCAGGCGAAGCGAATCCGTGTCAGGCCGAAATAACCCATGTCCGCATACAAGACCTCGACGCCGGTAATCGCAAGAACGACCGCGCCCATGATGAAAAACCCCTCTCCTCCGGACTCGATCAACAAACGGACGGCGTACTGAGGATGAACCGCCGACAGTATTTCAGGCTGCCGAAGAATATGGATCACGCCCAGTCCGCCGAGCGTAACAAACCAGAGGCAAATGACCGACGAAAACAGCCGGCTGAACCTGACCGCTCCATTGACCTGCAATATGAACAGCCCGCCCAGCACCAGGATCGAAATCGGCAGTACGCCATCGGCCAGCGATGGCGCAATAACGTTCAGCCCTTCCACCGCGCTGAGTACCGAAATCGCCGGAGTCAGAATGCTGTCGCCGTAAAACAGCGCGGCCCCCAGCAAACCGACGGTGAGAATGAACGAGTTTTTTTGGGGATTGTCCTTGGTTCCCTGCAGCGCCAGCGTCGTCAGGGCCATGATGCCGCCTTCGCCCTTGTTGTTGGCGCGCATGATGAAAATGGCGTACTTGACGGCGACGACCAGCATCAGCGACCAGAAAATGAGCGATAGCGCACCAAAAATATGCGGCTTATCGACCGGCATGCCGTCGCCGAAGACTTGTTTCAATGCATACAAAGGGCTGGTGCCCAAATCACCGAAGATGACGCCGACGCTGCACAGCGCCAAGCCGGTCAGGGATTCTCTGGGGTGGTTGGCTGGAGTTGAGGGCATAAAAGAATAACCTCAAGAAAGAATGGAAGATCTTGCCGGCCAACAGACGCCGAGAGCCGTCGATGCCTTTTGCCTGGCACGGAGAATTAAACTTCGCAGCCCATACAATACCGGGCGAAATGTTTACATATTGTCCAGAATGGCTCTTTTCACGGCGTTCAACTCGGCTTCGATGGTCAAGGGCTGAGTCGCCGCGCACTGCCTGATCGCGGTATCGGGATCTTTCAAACCGACGCCGGTCAGCGTGCAGACGATCCGGCTGCCTTCGGGAATCTTGCCGCTGCGGATGTCCTTTAGGGCTCCGGCCAGGGACGTTGCCGAGGCCGGTTCGCAAAAAATACCCTCATACTGTGACAGCATTTTTTGTGCCGCCAATATCTCCTCGTCGGTGAATTTGTCGAACCAGCCGCCGGATTCCTTTTGCGCGGCCCAGGCATAATCCCAGGATTGCGGGTTGCCGATGCGGATCGCGGTCGCGACCGTCTCCGGATGCTCGATCGGATGGCCGGCCAGAAACGGCGCGGCGCCGGCGGCCTGATAGCCGCACATGACCGGACGTTTGCGGGTCACGGCCTGATGCGTCTCGCTGTCGGTCGAATACTCCTTGTAACCTTTCCAATAAGCAGTGATGTTGCCCGCGTTGCCGACCGGCAGACAGTGATAATCGGGCGCATCGCCCAAAGCGTCGATAATCTCGAACGAAGCGGTTTTCTGGCCGTCGATCCGGAACGGATTGATCGAGTTGACGATCGTCACCGGCGCATGGTCGGCAATTTCCTTGACCAGGGTCATGCCCTGGTCGAAGTTCCCCCGGATCTGGATGATCGTTGCATCGTACATCAGGGTTTGCGCCAGCTTGCCCAGAGCGATCTTGCCCTCGGGGATGATCACGAAGGCCTTGATGCCGGCGCGCGCGGCGTAGGCGGCGGCCGAGGCCGAAGTATTGCCGGTCGAGGCGCAGATAATGGCCCGGCTCCCCTCTTCCACCGCTTTGGTGACGGCCATGGTCATGCCCCGGTCCTTGAACGAGCCGGTCGGATTCAGCCCTTCGAACTTGACGTGGATGTCGACCTCCTTGCCGGTCAGGCGCGGAATGTTCTGCAACCGGATCAGAGGCGTGTTGCCTTCGTTCAGGCTGATAATACGGGTCGAGGCGCTGACCGGAAGGCGGTCGCGGTAACGCTCGATCAATCCGGTGTAATGTGGGTTCGTAGACATGAAATGAGTTATCCCAAGGTTTCCAGGCGAATCCGGTTGACTTTTCCGGTCACCGTTTTTAAAGCTTCGATTTTGACAATCGCGTCGTTGAGTTCTTTTTCCAGCGTGATTTGAGTCAACAGGATGATCGGCACCGCCGTCTCCTCGGCCGGAGGTTCTTTTTGAATGATGGCTTCGATGCTGATCCGGTGGTCGGCCAGAATCTTCGTGACGTCGGCCAGTACGCCGGGCTTGTCTTCGGCATGAAGCCTGAGATAGTAAGCCGATTTGAAACGGTCCGGCGGCAGCACCGGGGTATCGACGATGGCTTCGGGCTGAAAGGCCAGATGCGGCACCCGGTTTTCCGGGTCGCTGGTCAGGGCCCGCACGACGTCGATGACGTCGGCGACCACCGCCGAGGCGGTCGGTTCGGCTCCGGCGCCCGCTCCGTAATACAAAGTAGGTCCGACCGCATCGCCTTTGACCAGTACCGCGTTCATCACGCCGTTGACGTTGGCGATCAGCCGGCGCTCCGGGATCAGCGTCGGATGCACTCTCAGCTCGATGCCTTCCGGCGTTTGCCGGGCGATGCCCAGGTGCTTGATCCGGTAACCCAGTTGCTCGGCGTACTCGACGTCGACGCGGGTAATCTTGGTGATGCCTTCGGTATAGACTTTGTCGAATTGCAGGGGAATGCCGAACGCGATCGAGGCCAGAATCGTCAGTTTGTGACCGGCGTCGATGCCTTCGACGTCGAACGTAGGGTCGGCTTCGGCATAGCCCAACGCCTGCGCTTCGGCCAGGACGTCGTTAAAATCGCGGCCTTTTTCGCGCATCTCGGACAGGATGAAATTGCCGGTGCCGTTGATGATGCCGGCCAGCCACTGGATCCGGTTGCCGCTCAGTCCTTCACGGATGGCCTTGATGATCGGAATGCCGCCGGCGACGGCCGCTTCGAAGGCGACGATGACGCCCTTTTCGCTGGCTTTGGCGAAAATCTCGTTGCCGTGCAGGGCGATCAGCGATTTGTTGGCGGTAACCACGTGCTTGCCGTTGGCGATCGCCTTCAGCACCATGTCTTTGACGGGGCCCGCGCCGCCGATCAGTTCGAGTACGATGTCGATTTCCGGATCGTCGATGATTCCAAAAGGATCGGTCGTCAAACGTATTCCCGTGGTATCGCAGATACGCGGCTTGGTTATGTCCCTGGCGGAGGCGCTGGCGACCACGATTTCCCGGCCGGCTCTGCGGGCAATTTCCGCCGCATTGCGTTTCAACACGTTGACGGTGCCGCCGCCGACCGTACCCAATCCCAATATACCCACTTTTACCGGTTTCAATGCAAACTCCTGTGCGAAGTATTTTCAAACAAACGGGGTATTATACAACCTTGTCTTTTTTCATCATATTCCGAATACCGCGGACCGCCTGCCGGGTCCGATGCTCGTTCTCGATCAGGCCGAAACGGACGTGATCGTCGCCGTACTGGCCGAAACCGATGCCGGGAGCGACAGCCACCTTCGCTTCGATCAGCAGTTTTTTGGAAAACTCCAGTGAACCCATCGCCCGGTAAGGTTCGGGTATCGGCGCCCAGACGAACATGGTCGCCTTGGGCTTGGCGACCGGCCAGCCGGCTGCCGTCAGTCCTTCGCACAGAACGTCGCGGCGTTTCCTATACATGTCGGCGATGTCCCGGACGCAATTCTGCGGTCCTTCCAGAGCGGTGATCGCCGCGATCTGGATCGGGGTAAACGTACCGTAATCCAGGTAGGATTTGATGCGCGCCAGTGCCGAAACCAGTTGTTTGTTGCCGCACATGAAACCGACGCGCCAGCCGGGCATGTTGTAACTTTTCGATAGCGAGAAAAACTCCACGGCAATGTCTTTGGCGCCTTTGATCTGCAGAATGGAAGGCGCCTTGTAGCCGTCGAAAACGATGTCGATGTAGGCGATGTCGTGGACTACCCAGATGTTGTGCTCTTTGGCGATTTCGATGATTTTTTCGAAAAAATCCAGTTCGACGCACTGGCTGGTCGGGTTGCCCGGAAAATTCAGGATCAGCATTTTCGGTTTGGGCCAGGATTCGACGATCGCCCGATGCAGTTCCTCAATGAAATCCACGCCGGGAATCAAGGGAACGTGCCTGAGATCGGCGCCGGCGATAACGACGCCGTACGGATGGATCGGATAGGCGGGATTCGGCACCAGGACGACGTCGCCGGGCCCCAGGGTGGCCAGGGCCAGATGGGCCAGTCCTTCTTTCGAACCGATGGTGACGATGGCTTCGGTTTCGGGATCCAGATCCACGTCGAAACGGTGTTGGTACCAGTTGCAGATGGCTTTTCTCAATCTCGGAATGCCCCGGGAAACCGAATAACGGTGCGTATCTCCCCGCTTGGTCGCTTCGAGCAGCTTGTTGACGATATGGTCGGGCGTCGGCTGATCGGGGTTGCCCATGCCGAAATCGATAATATCTTCTCCCGCCGCTCGCGCTTTGGCTTTCAGCTCATTGACGATATTGAAAACATAGGGAGGCAAACGGCTGATACGTTGAAATTGTTCCATTACTGCTCTTGGGGAAACCGGATTAAGAGTTAAAATTTAAAAAATTATCTAAGTTACTGGCGTCACTCTAAAATGTCAATGATAGACGAACCCGGACGGGAAGATAAGATGATTTTATCGGCCGCCCGCCTACCTCGGCCGGTTCAATAGCCGTTCCACCCTCAAGAGATCTTCCGGCGTATCGACGCCCGGAGCCGGCACGGTCTTGACGATTTTCACGGCAACGGCCTCGCCGTGCCATAAAATCCTCAGTTGCTCCAGCGATTCGACGCCTTCGAGGGGAGAGGCTTCCCACCGGCAATAGCGGTCTAAAAAGCCCACGGTATATGCATACAACCCGACGTGCCGATAATAAGGCATTTTTCCCGACGGCGCGCCTCCGGCAAGAGTGAAACGGTCGCGATCCCAGGGTATCGGCGCGCGGCTGAAGTACAGCGCATAGCCTTCGCGATCCAGAACCACCTTGACCGCGTTCGGATTGAAAATTTCCTCGGCTTCGGTGATTTCCGCCGCCAGCGTGGCCATTCCGGCCCGTTTCCGAACGGCCAGCACGGAGGCCGCCTCGCGAATATACGAAGGATCCAGCAACGGCTCGTCCCCCTGCAGATTGACGATGACGTCCTCGGCCGGCCATCCCCGCTGCCGTGCGACTTCGGCAATCCGTTCCGTACCGCTGTGATGGTCCGACCTCGTCATCGCCGCCTGCAGGCCCAGTGCGGTGACGGCCTGATAAATCCGTTCGTCGTCGGTAGCCACGACAATCTCGTCGGCGCCCGCCTCCTTTGCCCTTTCGCAGACGTGAGCGATCATCGGCTTGCCCGCCAGGGGGAGCAATGGCTTGCCCGGCAACCGGGTGGAGCCGTACCGGGCCGGAATGACAACCTTGAATGGGAGCGTCATGGAATCGTCGTTTCCTTGGATGGGGTGTTGCCGGAGTTTTACCGCCGGTTTTTTAAGACTGTTTTATTTGGACAATGCCTCGGCTTCTTCAGGACTCAATACTCTGGCTTCGTCTTCGAGCATGACCGGAATATCGTCCCGGATCGGAAAAGCCAGGCGGTCGGGTTTGCAAATGAGCTCCTGGCGGGCTTTGTCGTAAATCAAGGAACTCTTGCAAATCGGGCAGGCCAGAATATCGAGTAGTTTTTTATCGACCATGTTGTTCTCTCAGTAGGTTTAGTAGGCGTTCGGAAAAAGCGGGCTCGGGAACCGCAACCACCGGAATTCTCCAATGCTGCTCGCCGGCAAACGGTTTACATTTTACCGCATCCTTATCGGTCATTAATACAGGCCGATGATCGCCGAATTCGATGTCGCCGCGCCGATAAAAGTAATGGTCGGGAAAAGCATGGGTCCGGCAAACGAGGCCCGCCCGGGCGAGCTGATCGAAAAACCGTTCGGGATTTCCTATGCCCGCGACGGCATGGCAACTCTCTCCGGCAAAATCCCGTAAAGGCTTTTCCTCGCCGCTGACCAGATTGACGGCCTGGTCGCCGTCAAGGCGCATGGAAAATTCATGTTCCGCCGGTGAGCCGCCGTTGACGATGACCAGATCGACCTCGCCGAGCCTAGCTGCCGGCTCGCGCAAGGGGCCTGCCGGCAGACAGTAACCGTTGCCGAAACGGCGCGTTCCGTCGACGACGGCGATTTCTATGTCTCGCTCCAGAGCGTAATGCTGAAGGCCGTCGTCGGACAAAAGGACGTCACAACGGGCCCGCTCAAGCAGCATTTTACCGGCCGCCGCCCGCACCGGCGCAACCGCCATGGGGCAGCCGCTCAAGCGGGCGATCAGCAAGGCTTCATCGCCCACGGTTCCGGGATTGCTGTTCGGATCGACCCATTGCGGCCAGTGCCGGGCCCGTCCGCCGTAGCCTCTGCTGACGATGCCGGGCCGGTAGCCCGCTTCTTTCAGAAATCTGGCCAGCCAGATAACCAGAGGCGTCTTGCCGGTGCCGCCGACGGTCAGGTTGCCGACGATGATCACGGGAACAGGCAGCCGGCATTTAGCCAATATCCCTCGTTGATACAATTGTTTCCGGAAGCGGACGGCTGCCGCATAGACGAGCCCCAAAGGGGACAGGCAACGGCCCAGCAGACTGTCCCGGTACCAGCTTTCCGCAATCCAGCCAGCAAGAGATTGGGTTACGGCTCTGATTTCGGCTGCTCCGCGGCGAAGGTAATCCGGGTAAAACCCGCCTGGCTTGCCATTTCCAGTGCGGTAATCACCGACTGATGCGGCGTTTTGCCGTCGGCGCTGATGATGAAAGGAAGCTGCGCCGAATGGGCCGCAATCTTTTGCAGCTCCCGCTTCAGGGTTTCGCCCTGCTGGTTGATCAGCTCGTGCGGCAGCCCGTCCGGGCCGGGCAAATAATAGACGCCGTCCGCATCGATAATCAATTTGACCGATTTTTGCTCTTCCACCGCTTCCGCGCCGTCAGCCTCGGGCAGTTTGATCTTGATCTGGGTTTGCCGATTGAAGGTGGTGGACACCATGAAAAATAGCAACAGCACAAAAAGCACGTCGATCATCGAGATCAGGGTGATATCGATTTTGCGCCTTTTTTTACGATGAAAATTCATCGCGATGCCTCGCGCTCGCCATGCATCATCTCGATCAACCTCATCGCTTCCATTTCCATCGAAATGACGTAATCATCCACCAGACGCTGGAAATAACGATGAAAAATCAGGCTGGGAATGGCCACGGCCAAACCGGTGGCGGTGGTAATCAACGCCACCGAAATGCCGCCGGCCAACACCGTCGGATCGCCCGCGCCGTGTTCCATCAACTGGGAGAAAATCTCGATCATTCCGAACACCGTGCCCAAAAGCCCCAGTAACGGCGACGTTTCGGCAATGGTGCCCAAGGCGTTCAAAAATCGCTCGAGATCGTGAGTGATTCTTCGCCCGACGTCCTCGATCGCTTCTTTCATTACCTCACGGCCGTGCTTGCTGTTGATCAGGCCCGCCGCAATGATCTCTCCCAGCGGAGAGCTGGCCTTGAGATTGCGCAGCGCGATCTCGTCGAGCCTGTTTTCCCGATAGAGTTTCCATACCTGCGCCAGCAGTTCCGGAGGCAGTATCTTTTTTCTCTGCAGCGACCACAAACGTTCCGCAATGATGGCCATGGCCCCGACCGAACAGATCATGAGCGGCCACATCATCCAGCCGCCGCTTTTAATTATTTCAAACACATTTCACCCAAGTTTAAATGGAAGACACGGATTACCGGCAGCGAAGGCCAGCCCCTTCGTAACCAACGGAACGGAAACACGTCCCGACCGCCGCGCGCCCGTATTTGCCGATGGTTTACTTTGAACGGTGCAGTCAAGGCTGCGCGTTTCGACAACCGCTTATTCTATCCTAATGCGAGGGCTTTAGGATATACTCCCGGCCGATCCAGAAATAAGCGATGGCAAACGCCAGATAACACAACAGTGCCGCCGTTGAATAAACGAACTCGGGACCCAGCCAATCCCAGAAATAACCGCTGTAAAGACTCCCTATCATGCCGCCGAGACCGAAACTCAGGCTGCTGTATAAAGCCTGCCCCTTGCCCTGATGTTCCCGGCCGAAATAATGATGAACCAGATGAATCGCGGCCACGTGCGCCGAGCCGAAACTGGCGGCATGCAGCAACTGGGCGGCAAACAACAGGACCGGATCGGCCGCGCCCCATCCGATCAGCATCCAGCGGAGGGTGGCCAGCAACAAGCTGACCAGCAGAATAGTCCTTAACGAATAGCGCGCCAGCAATGGCCGCATGTTGACGAACAGCACGATTTCCGCCAATACGCCCAGCGCCCAGAGACATCCTGTCAGCGTCGACGAATAATGAAACTGTTTGAGGTATATCGAATAAAAAACGTAATAGGGACCGTGCGCGACCTGAAGCAGCATACAGACCGTCAGAAAAGCCAGAACATCCGGTTTTTTAAGAATCTGCCAAAGGCCGACTTGCACAGGTCCCGTATGAGCCCCTCCCGGTTTCGGCAGGGTCAGCGTCACCAGCCAATTGGCGGCGAGGATTGCAGTAAGGGCGCCCGGCAGTACCGACACCGGCTGTTTGTCGAGAATCCAGCCTATGCCGAGCACCATGGCGATAAAGCCCACCGAGCCCCACAAGCGTATCCGGCTGTAACGGTACGGCTCCTCGGTCAAATAAGCCAGGGTGATCGCTTCGAATTGGGGCAAGGCGGCGTTCCAGAAGAATCCAAAACCCACGGTAATGCCGGCCATTGCCCGGTAGCCCCGTTCGAACAAAAACCCGGCAAAGATCAGGGCTCCCAAAAAAAGAGTGATGCGGATGATTGCGAGACTTCGGCCGGTACGGTCGGCGATCCAGCCCCATACCGTCGGAGCGACAATGCGGGTCGCTACCAGCAGCGCCGAAAGATTGCCGATTTCGACGGGACCGAAACCGCAGTCTTTCAGATAAAGTCCCCAGTACGGAAGATGGATGCCTAAAACGGCAAAATAAAAAAAATAAAAGCCGGATAACCGCCAAAAGGGAACAGACATAAGAATTAAGAGGCCGTCACCGTGAAGAATTTCGGGTTCACCGGAACCGGTCGGGCAGCTCTCCAGTCTCTTTGATCTTTAAGAAAGGCTCCCTGCCGGTACCGGCTATAAGGTTTTGCAAATAAAGAAAAAGACCGGCGTCTCTGCCGAACCACGGAGACTGAATCATCTCAATAAAGGCAGCCCGGAACGTACGTCGGCATTTTGCGCCCGATGCCGAAGAAAATGATCCATCAGGACGATGGCCATCATCGCTTCCGCAATCGGAGTGGCGCGTATGCCCACGCAGGGATCGTGGCGCCCTTCGGTCACCACCTCGACCGGTTCGCCGCGGCTGTTGATGCTCTTACCGGGCAGGCGCAGGCTGGACGTCGGCTTCAGGGCCATGCTGGCGACGACGTCCTGGCCGCTGGAAATGCCGCCCAAAATGCCGCCGGCGTGATTGCTGAGGAATCCATCCGGCGTCATCTCGTCCCGGAAGCGGGTGCCCTTCGCGTCGACGCAGGCAAAGCCGTCGCCGATTTCCACCCCTTTCACCGCGTTGATGCTCATCAGGGCATGGGCCAGATCGGCATCGAGCCGGTCGAAAATTGGCTCGCCAAGGCCCGGCGGCACCCGGGTCGCCACCACGTTGATCCGGGCGCCGATCGACTCGCCTTCCTTGCGCAGGGCGTCCATGTATTTTTCCATTTCGGGAACCTTGTCCGCATCGGGACAAAAAAACGGATTCTCGTTGACGATCGACCAATCGAATTTCTCGGCCCTGATCGGGCCCAACTGCGCGAGATAGCCGCGTATTTCGATGCCGGCCTGTTCGTACAGGTATTTTTTCGCAATAGCGCCGGCGGCGACGCGCATCGCGGTTTCCCGCGCCGAGGACCGGCCGCCGCCCCGGTAATCGCGAATGCCGTATTTGTGCTGATAGGTATAATCGGCATGGCCCGGTCTGTAGGTATCGGCGATTTTGGCGTAATCCTTGGAGCGCTGATCGGTGTTTTCGATCAACAAGCCGATCGGCGTCCCGGTGGTTTTGCCTTCGAAAACGCCCGACAGAATCCGGACTTCATCGGCCTCGCGGCGCTGGGTCGTGTGTCTTGAAGTTCCCGGCTTTCTGCGGTCGAGGTCATGCTGCAGATCGGCTTCGGTCAGCGTCAGACCCGGAGGGCAGCCGTCGACGATGCCGCCGAGGGCCGGTCCGTGGCTTTCGCCGAAAGTGGTGACGGTAAAAAGTTTTCCTATGGTATTTCCAGACATATTATTGAATCGCCGCGATAAAAAATTCGTGATACTGACTCAGTTGTTCGGCCGTCAGCAGAAATACGCCTTCTCCGCCTCGCTCGAAATCGAGCCAGTAAAAAGGCACGGCCGGAAACAGGGTCTGGAGAGTCTCGGCGCTGCTGCCGACTTCCACGATCAAAACGCCGTGCTCGGACAAAAACCGCCCGGCTTCGATCAGAATGCGGAGCACGAGGTCCAGACCGGAAGGGCCGCCCTGAAATCCCATATCGGGCTCGGCGCGATATTCGAGCGGCAACTGCTCCCATTCGGCCGTCGCCACGTAAGGCGGGTTGCTGACGATGACATCATATCGGCCCGACGGAAGCTGTTCGAACAGGTCCGAATGATAAAGGGTGACCGAGTCCGACAAGCCGTGTTTTTCGACGTTGATTTCGGCGACCGCGAGCGCCTCCAGCGATAAATCGACCGCATCGACCGAGGCCTCGGGAAAAGCATAGGCGCAAGCGATGGCAATGCAGGCGCTGCCGGTGCATAAATCCAGGATCCGGCCCACCCGGTCTTCGTCGATCCATGGCGCGAAACGCTGCTCGATCAATTCTGCGATCGGAGACCTCGGCACCAGAACGCGCTCATCGACATAAAACGGCAGTCCGGCAAAAACGGCTTCATGGGTGAGATACGCCGAGGGCTTTCTCTCGTTGATGCGCCTTTCGATGATTTCGACGACTTTTTGCCGTTCTTCCAGAGTCAAGGCGGCCGCCAGATAAAAATCCGACAGATCATAAGGTTGATGAACCGTGTGCAGTACCAGGGCGGCCGCTTCATCGAGTGCCGAAACCGATCCATGGCCGAAAAACACCCGGGCCTCTGCAAATCGGCTGGCGCTCCAACGGATGTAATCGCGAATCGACGACAAGGTCGTGATGACTTCGTAGTGAGATTTATTCATAGATCCAAAAGTTGCCTTAACGGCCGGCTCAACAGAAAAGGCGATTTTAAACTAAACTTGACGAATCCGTGCGATTTTTAAACCCGTAACAATGAACTCAGTTACCCGCCTTCCTGCCAGTTCAATCCCGCTGCGCCGCAACGCACTGCTCGTCGAGTGTCATCATTCTCTGCAAGCCAATCAACTGGTCCTGCCCACGCTCCCGGAAATCGCCTGCAAAATCCGCCGCGTCGTCAACGACGCCAATGCCAGTACTTCCACGATTGCCCGGGTGATACAAGTGGATCTTTCCATCACCGCGCGTCTGGTTCATATCGCCAACAGCCCGCTTTACCGCGGACGCAAACAAGTGGACAGTTGCCCGGAAGCCCTCACCCGGCTGGGGCTTAAAACCGCGCAAAACATCATTACGGCGTTTTCGCTCAAATCGACTTTTACTGCCAAATCGCCTTTCATCAATCATCAAATGATCGAATTATGGAAGCACAGCAGTTATGTAGCCGCACTCAGCGCCATCTTTGCGAATAAACTCTCGGGTTTCGATCCCGATCGCGCCATGCTGGCCGGGTTGATCCACGACATCGGCATCGTTCCGATCCTGATGCATGCCGATCGCCATATCGGATTAATCACTCATTCGGACGATCTGGCCGAAGCGGTGAAACAATTACGGACGGACATCGGTCTGGAACTCATCCGACAATGGGAGTTTCCCGCCGATTTTGAAAACGTCGTAATCCAGGCCGAAAACTGGCAGAAAAACGACGATAATCCGCTCGATTATTCGGACATTGTAATGATCGCGCAACTGCACAGCCTGATCGGAACCGTGGACAGGAAAATGCTGCCCAGTATCTGCGAATTGCCCGTTTACAACAAATTGGCGAATCATTTGCAGATCGACGACTGCATCTCCATTCTGGATAAAGCAAAATGCGAGATGGAATGCATCTGGAACCTGCTGAACTGAAGCCTGCATTCGGAAACAGAAACACTCTATTCCGCCATCTCCCGATCCTCGTCTTTTTGAATTTCCTGAAGCGACAAGCCTCCCGATAAACCGGCTTTGCCCCTGCCGCCCGGCGAATTCGACACGGCCGACCCGATGCCTTCACTGAGATTGATTTTTAACTTGAGGTTATTCGGCGAATCCGAATTTTGCAGCGCTTCTTCCAGGGAAATCCGCCCTTCCTTGAATAACCGCAGCAGATGGCTGTCGAAGGTCTGCATGCCGACATTCTCGGATTTTTCCATGACTTCCTTGATGCTGTGAATTTCGCCTTTATGAATCAGGTCGCGCACCAGCGGCGTCCCCAGCAAAATTTCAATGGCGGCCACGCGCTTGCCGTCGACGGTGGGCACCAGCCGCTGCGAGACGAACGCTCTCAGGTTCAGCGACAAATCCAGCAACAACTGGGTGCGCCGTTCTTCCGGAAAAAAGTTGATGATCCGGTCCAGCGCCTGGTTGGCGTTGTTGGCATGCAGCGTGGAAAGACACAAATGCCCCGTTTCGGCAAACGCGAGCGCGTGCTCCATCGTTTCCTGGGAACGGATTTCGCCGATCAGAATCACGTCGGGCGCTTGGCGCAAGGTGTTTTTTAAAGCGTCTTCGTAGCTTAACGTATCGACGCCTACTTCCCGCTGATTGACCAGGCATTTCTTGTGCGGATGGATGTATTCGATGGGATCCTCGATCGTAATGATGTGGCCGGACGAATGGCTGTTGCGATGGTCGATCAGTGCCGCCAGCGAGGTCGACTTGCCGGAACCGGTGCCGCCGACAAACAAAATCAGCCCCCGTTTTTCCATGATGGTATTCTTCAATACCTGGGGCAGGCCCAATTTGTCGGCATTGGGTATGTCCACTTTAATATTGCGAATGACCAGGGCAAAGTTATTGCGCTGCTTGAAGATGTTGACCCGGAACCGCCCGACGCCGGGCTCGGAGATGGCCAGGTTCAACTCGGGCACATGATCGAACGCTTTGCGCTGATCTTCGTCCATCAAACCGTAGGCAATTTCCCTGACCTGCTCCCGAGTCAATTTGACGTTTTCCAGAGGCTTGAGCGTTCCCTGGAACTTGGCGGCCGGCGGAGCGTCGGTGGTCAGATAAAGATCGGAGCCGTCGTGGGCGACGAGTATTTTTAAATAATCCTTGAAATCCATAGACCGGTGCCTGTCTTCTAGTTATAGAAAATAGAAAGTTTAGTAAACAACGGAAGAAGTTGAAGCTGACCGGCAAATTATTCGCGCGTATAATAGCCCGTTATTTTTTCCGGAGTGAACCGAGTTCGCCGTCGCTGTTTCGGCTTTCTGCGCGCCGTGCCTGGCCACGGGCGTATCCGAACGGTTCGGCGGTGGCGGTGATAGATTGAACTTATGAGCAAACAACGAAAAGCGGTGGCGCTGATTTCCGGCGGACTGGATTCCATGCTGGCGGCGAAAACGATCCTGGAACAAGGGATCCATGTCGAAGGCATCAACTTTTTCACCGGCTTCTGCGTGGAAGGCCACACCCATGCGATCCGGGACAAGGATCGGGCCAAACCCAAGCGCAACAATTCCCTGTGGGTGGCCGAACAGCTCGGCATCAGGCTGCACATCGTCGACGTCATCGAAGAATACAAAAACGTGCTGATCAATCCGAAGCACGGCTACGGAGCGCATCTGAACCCCTGCCTGGACTGCAAGATTTTCATGGTCAACAAGGCCAAACAATGGATCGCCGAAAACGGCTTCGATTTTATCATCACCGGAGAAGTCATCGGCCAGCGGCCGATGTCGCAGCGCAAGGCCACGATGCCGATTGTCGCCAAGGAATCGGGAGCGGACGATTTGTTGCTGAGGCCTTTGTGCGCGAAGAATTTACCGCCGACCCTGCCGGAGCGGGAAGGCTGGGTCGACCGGGAAAAACTGTACGACATCACCGGCCGCTCGCGCAAGCCGCAAATGGCCCTGGCGCAGCAATACGGCTTTACCGACTATTCGCAACCGGCGGGCGGCTGCTGCTTTTTGACCGATAAAAACTATTCGGCGAAACTGGTCGATTTATGGCAGGCGCAAGGCCATAAAAACTACGAGCTCGACGACGTCATGCTGCTGAAAGTCGGCCGCCACATCCGGCCGGGAAAAAATTTCAAGCTGATCGTCGCCCGTGAGGAAGGCGAAGGCCGGTTCCTCAAGGGCTACCAAAAAGACTTCATCAGCATGAGCAGCTCCAGTCATCCCGGTCCTCTGGTGCTGATCGACGGCTCGCCTTCGGCGGAAGATCTGACCCTTGCGGCTAGAATTACCGCGCGCTACGGCCAGGGGCGCGAGGCCGATCAGGTCGACGTCGACATCATCGACAAGAACGGCTCGCAAAGATCCGTCCGCGTTGCCCCGATGGCGCCGGACGCGATGCCTGAGGAGTGGTTCATATGATCAAGGAAACCCTCAATGCGCGCCGCTTGCTGTGCCCCCTGCCGGTCATCCGCACCCAGGACAAGGTCAAACAGATGAAGGCCGGAGATCAACTGGAAATCGTTTGCACCGATCCGGGCGTGATGCAGGATATTCCTGCCTGGTGCCGGATCAACGGCCATAAAGTGCTGCAAACCGTCTCCTCGGACAACGAATACGTCATCGTGCTGGAAGTGGGGCCGGGTTAACGGACGTCCGGCAAGGCAAGCGCCCGATTCATGCGGCCCGATGCAAATCATCTGTAATTTATCATTAACGAGGACTCCATCATGGCGGTAGGCCCATGCGATTTTCCCGACATGCCGGAACTATCCGGCATCCTGATAGGCACGGCCTGTGCGGGGATCAAACAAACGATCAAAGACGATATTGTGGTGTTTCAGATGGCGGAGCGCGCCACCGCTGCCGCGGTGTTCACCCAGAACGCGTTCTGCGCCGCGCCGGTAACGGTGGCGAAAGCCCATCTGCGCCAGCAGCCGCGCTGGCTGTTGATCAATTCGGGCAACGCCAATGCCGGCACCGGCGAACAAGGGCTTAGCGACGCTTTCGCTTGCTGTTCGGGTCTGGCGCAGGCAACCGGAGGAGAAGCCGAGCAAGTGCTTCCTTTTTCGACCGGCGTCATCGGCCAGCCGTTGCCGGTCGATAAAATCTCGGCGGCATTGCCGAAAGCGGTGTCCGATCTGGCTCCGGCCCATTGGGACAAAGCGGCCCAGGCGATCATGACCACCGATACCTTCGCCAAGGGAGCCACCCGTACTATCCTGCTGGACGGCCGGCCGGTCACGCTCAACGGCATTGCCAAAGGCGCCGGCATGATTCATCCAAACATGGCCACCATGCTGGCTTTTATCGCCACCGACGCCCGGCTTGCCCAACCCTTGCTGCAAACCTGTCTTGAACGGGCTGTGGAACAATCGTTTAATCGCATCACCGTCGACGGCGACACCTCGACCAACGATGCCTGCGTGGCGATGGCCAGCGGCCGTTCTTCCGCCCCCGAAATCGAAGCGGATGGAGAGTATTACCGCCTCTTTGCCGAGGCTCTGATGGCCGTTTGCAGAGAACTGGCCGAAGCCATCGTCCGGGACGGCGAAGGAGCCACCAAACTGATCCGGATCGTGGTCGACCAGGCGGAGAACGACGAGGAAGCCGTGCGCGTCGGCAAAACCATTGCGCATTCGCCGCTGGTCAAAACCGCCTTTTTCGCCAGCGATCCCAATTGGGGCCGGATCCTGGCGGCGGTCGGCCGTTCCGGAATCGACCATCTGGCATTGGATAACATCGAGATCTTTCTGGACGACGTCTGCATCGTCCGATCCGGAGGACGGGCCGATGATTACACGGAAGAAGCCGGACAGCGGGTCATGAACCGGCAGGAGATCACCATTACCGTTCATCTGGGTCGCGGCAAGGCTCGCCAGGAAGTGCTGACCTGCGATTTTTCCTACGACTATGTGCGCATCAATGCCGAATACCGAACGTAAATACGTCTTTCGTGCGGCTTCCTCTTCCCTTTACCCTTTGCCTGGACTGTTACGCGCTCTGAAATGAAAGTTATCCAGGTGGCCGTGGGGGTCGTCAAAAATGCCCAGGGCCGGATTTTGATTTCCCAAAGAGCACCCTCGCTGCATCAGGGAGGCTTGTGGGAATTTCCCGGCGGCAAAATAGAAGCGGGGGAATCGGAGGAACAGGCGCTCTGCCGGGAACTGCGGGAGGAACTCGACATTACGGTACGGCCGCCTGTCATGCCGCTGATCACCATTCATCATGACTATCCCGACAAGTCGGTACGGCTGCACGTCTTTGAGGTGGAGCATTTCCAGGGAAAAGTCCGGCACGGCCACGGCCAGCCGGTCCGGTGGGTTCATCCATCCGACTTGTCCGGCTACCTTTTTCCGGCGGCGAATCGCCCGATCATTACCGCGGTTTGTTTACCGTCCCGGTATGCGATCTGGAATGAGGCCGAGGAAACCGAGCTGTTGCCCAATCTGAACAAGATACTGGGCAACGGCGTCTGGCTCATCCAGGCCCGCTTGAAATCGTTCCCCCGGCAGCGCATCAAGACTTGTCTGGCCGAAGCATCTTCCTTGTGCCGGGAGCATGGGGCCATGCTCATGGTCAACTCCGGCGCTGTCTTTGCCGAAGAGGCATCCTGTGACCTGGAAACCGGATTCGACTCTCTTGCCGACGGCATTCATTTAACCAGCCGGCATCTGATGACGCTGGCAAAGCGGCCCGGCTCGTACCGCTGGGTGGCGGCTTCCTGCCACAATCTTCAGGAATTGCAGCACGCGCAGAAAATCGGCGTCGATTTTGCCGTGCTGGCACCGGTCCTGGCAACTGCGACGCATCCCGGCGCCGCGCCTCTCGGCTGGAGGCAATTTTCCGAATGGGTGGCTCAAGTCAATATGCCGGTTTACGCGCTGGGAGGCATGTCCGAGGCTTGCCTGGAGATCGCGCGCCGAGCGGGCGGGCAGGGCATTGCCGGGATTAGGACATTTCTGGCTTGAATCGGTTTGCCTCCCTGCGCGCAATCGGAAAAGACTCTGTTTTATAGTTTGCCGACATTTTCGGATACTCTCGATCTTAAACTGAGCTTTCAAGAAATAAGACCGTAATTTTTTTGTTCCGGGACGGAACTTACGGATCTCATTCCCCACTAAAACAAGTGATTGGATCGATGCGGTTCCGGGTGGAACCCATCATTCAATGGGCCTGGCTCACCAGGTTAAGAAAATATAGCGTATTGCCCGAAATTGATCGTCAGTTCTCGAACACTTCCTGATTTTCAGCCGCTAACCGGCTGTCATCCTCCGATTTTTCATCAGGCCTTCGTCTATTCTTGGAAATCATCCTTTGCGGAATAAAAACCCGGATCGCACCTGCCTGACGCCGGTTTGTCCCGCACTTTCTTTTCAGTTGATTAAATCAGTAACTTATGCCTCATCAAAGTCTTCTTCATAAAACATTGCCCTCCATTGATTCGTCGCTTGCTCAAATCTCAAGACAAGAACTCATTCAGACCGTATCGAGATTTGCCGAGCCCGATAATCGCAAGGCTTTATTCCAGATCGCCAATACGCTTCTACCCTATCTCGGCTTATGGGCTTTGATGATTGTTACAGTGGTGCAAGGATTTTCCTACTGGTTTACGCTTTTATTGGCCGCAGCGGCCGCGGGCTTTCTGGTCCGGACCTTCATACTGTTCCACGATTGCTGCCACAGTTCTTTTTTTTCTTCCCGCCTGGCCAACAAGATATTCGGTAATATTACCGGAATTTTGACTTTTACCTCGTTTGAAGATTGGAAACGCACCCACATCATTCATCATTCCGCCGCCGGGAACTTGGATCGGCGAGGTATTGGCGACATATGGACGCTTACGGTCGAGGAATATCTTTCCTCGTCACGACTCAAGCGCCTGATTTACCGCCTTTTCCGGAACCCTTTGGTGTTGTTCGTTTTCATTCCACCTTTTCTGTTTTTGATCATGCAACGTTTCACCAGTCTTAAAGCCGGAAAAAGAGAACGTTTCAACATCGTCATCACCAATCTGGCGATTCTATCGATTGTCCTCCTGATGAGTTTGACTTTGGGATTCTGGAATTATCTGATCATTCAATTGCCGGTTATTTTTATGGCCGCCAGCATGGGCATGTGGCTTTTTTATGTTCAACACCAGTATGAGGATGTGTATTGGGCGAGGCAGCCGGATTGGGATCTGACCAAATCCGGCCTGGAAGGGAGTTCTTATTATAAATTGCCCGCGGTACTGCAATGGATTGTCGGCAATATCGGCCTTCATCATATCCATCATGTCCGGGCCAACATTCCCAACTATCATCTTCAGCGTTGTTATGATGAAGTACCCGCGTTGCAGGCGGTGACTCCGCTAACGATACGATCGAGCCTCAAATCGCTATGGCTGAATCTCTGGGACGAACAGCGGCAAAAACTGGTAAGCTTCCGGTCTATCCGATGGATGCAGCGCCATCGCGCTGAAACCGCCGGTATATGATCCGGGAGCTTTGGAGACATTTCTCCGGCGGCAAGGAAAGCGCCTATTCGGCGGAAAAACGGATAAGCCGCCCGTTAATGCAGCGAAGAATTTCCGTCGTCCTGCCCTTCGGCATCCTGCGGTTCGCCGGGAATTCTTTTTTCTTCCATCACCCATTCCCCCAAATCGATGAGCTTGCAGCGTTCGGAACAGAACGGCTTGTATTTTTGTTCGGGCGTCCACGGAATCGGACGCTTACAGGTAGGACATTTTACAATAACCGGCTTGCCGCTTGCGGGCATCAGAATAAACAGCAAGTTAAAGCAAACGGGACATCCTCGGCGCTTTGCACGGGACGTTTCTCATCCGGAGAAGGCGCCATGAAACGGATGGTGCACCGGTGCCGGCCGCCGCTGATTTCGGCAAAATAAGGCAGCGATTCGTCCAGGCTGACTTTCAATAATTGATACGGCAGGTTTTTATCCAGCGCAATTTGATAAAAGCCGGCTTCCGCCACTTCCTGGGTGGCCAGATTGCTGTTTCTTATGAAATTAAGAATGATGTCGATGGCGGTCCGCATGTCGCCGAACGGACTGCTCCAGCGCTGGAGGTCGCGAAGGCGCAACGATTCGTCCTGTTCCAGCCAATAATGAAATTCGGGCAGATCGAACGAGCAGGTGCCGCCGGGTATCGAACTGCGTTGCGCAATGCTCTGAAACAATTCGCTTTCCATGACGTGAATGCCGATTTTACCACTGGCGGCATACAGTCTTTTACTGGTCTGGTGCAATTGATCCAGCAGGGATTCGACTTTTTCCGTGTCCACAGCCTGGTTGTTGGCGATTTTATGCAGCACTTTGCTGTGGCGTTCCATTTCTTTGAGAAGCTCGGACTTGATGTCGTTGCGGTTCAAAATGGTCATGATGTCGAGCAGGACGTTGATGGCCGCCCGCTTGTCCCACACGGTATCGCCTTCCAGAAAATGACTGAATTGCAAGAAGAGTTGTTCGAGCCTTATGAAAACCCGGATCCGTTCATTGAGAGGAAATTCATAGGTGATATTGTTGGCCACAGACTAATCTATCCTGGTTAAGTACTGAGTGAAAGATATAAATTGTGCAGTTTTTTTACCTGTTCTGCAAGCGGAATGGCTGTTTCCGAATTATCGATCAGATCGTCCGCACGCGCTCTTCTGAATGCCCTGGAAACCTGGCTGGCAATGATGGACCGGATCATTTCGACCGGAAGATGATCCCTTTTCTGCACGCGTTCGATCTGGGCCTCGAGCGGGCAGTCGACCACCAGAACACGGTCCACCAAAGAAGTCATGCGGGTTTCGAAAAGCAGCGGTATGGCAATGAGGCAGTAAGGCGCATCGATCCGCGCCAGCTCGTTCTCTATCGCCTGATAGACCAGAGGGTGCAGAATCGATTCCAGTTTTTGTTTCCGGCCGGCGTCGGCGAAGATGATGTTCTTGAGTTTTTGCCGATTTAAAGACCCTTCTTCGGTAAGAATGTCCGGCCCGAACTCGCGGGCTATTTTATTCAGCGCCGGCTGTCCTTTGGCGACCAGTTCACGGGCTATTTGATCGGCATCGACGACAGGAACGGATAGGGCCTCGAATAAGTTGGCTACCGTGGTTTTACCGCAGCCGATTCCACCGGTCAGGCCTATTTTTAACACACTCACTCCTTGACAAAATCATGAACGGCCTTACATTTTACCGGGGCGAGGCGCCCGCCGCATTAAAAACCGAAGCTCTCAAGATAAAACTGATTGAGATCGGCCCCCCAAAGCAATGCCAGCCATCCGGCCGCCGCCAGATAAGGACCGAAGGGAATGGGAACGCTATGATCGCGCTTTGTCAGAACGACCGTCGCAACGCCCAGGATTGCCCCTACGAGAGAGGACAATAAAATGATCAAAGGAAGATATTGCCAACCCAGCCAGGCGCCCAGCAAGGCCAGCAATTTGAAATCGCCGTAGCCCATGCCTTCCTTGCCGGTGGCCAGTTTGAACAGATGATAGACGATCCAGAGCGTGCCATAACCGGCGACCGACCCGATGATGCTGGCATGACTGTCGGTAAACAGTCCGAACAAACTCAAGAACAATCCCAGCCAGAGCATCGGCAGAGTAATAGAATCGGGCAGCAACTGGCAGTCGACATCGATAAAACTGAGCGTGATCAACGACCAGGTAAGCAACAGCGCAAACAGGGCTTCAGCGGCATAACCGAACCGCCAGGCCACGACGGCCGAAGTCACGGCGGTGAACAACTCGACCATCGGATAGCGCGGCGAGATGGCGGCTTGGCAATGCGCGCATCGGCCCTTCAAGAACAGGTAACTCAATACCGGAATGTTTTGATAGGGTTTGATCGGCGCACGGCAATGGGGACACCGGGACAAGGGAAAAACCAGATTGAAAGGTTCGTCCACAGCCAGGGGGGCTTCAATGCCGCCTTTTACGACGCCGCTTTCCGGGTCGGGACTTTGCCGAAGAAATTCCAGGCATTCCTTGCGCCATCCCCTCTGCATCATGATCGGCAGTCTGAAAATGACGACGTTCAGAAAGCTGCCGACCAATAAGCCTATCACGAAGACGAGCGCCGGAAAAAACGGAGGTTGTTCAATCATGCCAGCGGTATTGCCGAGAAAAGAAATTGCTCAACTTTAACTCAAATTGTCACGAGGCGTAAGCCATCAACCGACCGCCGAGCCCATTTTGAAAATGGGCAAATACATTGCGACGATCAGGCCGCCGACCAGAATTCCCAAAATAACCATGATGAAAGGTTCCATCAAACTGCTTAAATTATCGATCAGGTTGTCGACCTCTTCCTCATAAAAATCGGCTACCTTGGCCAGCATCGCGTCCATCGAACCGGATTCCTCTCCGATCGCAACCATTTGCTGAACCATGTGGGGAAACAGATTGGATTGGGTCATGGCGAACTGCAAACGTTGCCCGGTGGCGACTTCTTCGCGCATTTTCAGCACGGCATCGGCATAGATGATGTTGCCGCAAGCTCCGGACACCGATTCCAGAGCCTCCACCAGCGGCACGCCCGCCGCCGACATCGTGGAAAGCGTCCGGGCGAAGCGGGCGATCGCCGATTTGTTCAGAATCATGCCCACGACCGGTATTTTCAACATCGTCCGGTCCAGGAAATGATTGAATTGATGCGATCGCTTCTTGAAATAAATAAAGGCGTAAACCGCTCCGCCGAGAGAGCCGAAAACGATCCACCACCATTCCTGAAGCCATTTCGACATATTGATGACCATGCGGGTAAAACCCGGCAAATCGGCGCCGAAACTTTGGAACAGCTCCTCGAACACTGGCACGACGAACAGCAACAGAATGGCGGTGACGATAAAGGCGACGACGATGACGGCAATCGGATAGGTCAGCGCCTTTTTGATTTTCTTTTTAATGGATTCGGTTTTTTCCTTATAGGTGGCAATCTTGTCCAGCAGCGTTTCCAGCACCCCGGCCTGCTCTCCGGCCTCCACCAGATTGCAGAATAATTCGTCGAAATAGAGCGGTTTTTTTCTCAAAGCAGAGGCCAGCGTGTTGCCTCCTTCGATGTCCGCCTTGATCGACAGCAGCAATTCCTGCATGCTCGGATTTTCATGACCTTTTCCGATAATGTCGAAAGACTGCACCAGGGGAACCCCTGCTGCCAACATGGTCGCCAATTGCCGCGCAAAGACCGCAATATCGCCGGTCGTGATGGACTTGGTTTTCGCCTTGAACAGAGGTTTCGGCTTTTTTTTGATTGCGGTGACGCGAAACCCTTGCCGTTTCAACTCCGCTTTGGCTACCGTTTCGCTATGCGCCGAAATGATTCTTTTCGATATCTTGTTTCCGCTTTTATCGACACCGTTCCAGATAAAATCGATTTGTTCAGTCGGTTGCGCCATGATTATTCCTTCGTTACCCGGTCAATTTCTTCAAGGCTGGTGATGCCCATCCGTATTTTGTTCAATCCCGACGTCCGTAAGTCGTTGATGCCTTCCTTTTTAGCCTGATCCGCCAGTTGCAGCGCATTGCCCCCTTCCAAAATGAGTCTGCGCATGTCGTCGCTGAGCGTCATCACTTGATAAATGCCGACGCGCCCTTTATAACCGTTAGTGCATCGCTCGCAGCCCGTCGGACCGAATATTTGGAGCGTGGGCAACTCTTCGCTTGTGAAGCCCGCCGCCAGAAGGATCTTTTCAGGCAGCTCGACGCGGGTCTTGCAGTATTCGCATAACCGCCTGGCCAGCCGCTGGGCCATGATCAGATTGATCGCGGATACGATGTTGTAGGGGGGGATGCCCATCTGCATCAGCCGGTTCAAGGTTTGCGGGGCGTCGTTGGTATGCAGGGTCGACAGCACCAAATGGCCGGTTTGCGCGGCTTTTACGGCAATTTCGGCGGTTTCGATATCGCGGATTTCGCCGACCATGATGATGTCGGGATCCTGGCGCAAAAACGCTCTCAAGGCGCTGGCAAAGTTCAATCCCGCCTTGACGTTCACGTTGACCTGATTGATGCCTTCCACGGTAATTTCGACCGGATCTTCGGCGGTTGAAATATTGCGTTCGATCGAGTTGAGCAGATTCAACCCGGTATACAACGATACGGTCTTGCCGCTCCCGGTAGGCCCTGTTACCAAAACCAGACCGTACGGCTTGAAGATGGCCTCCAGAAATAATTTCTGCTGATCGGGTTCGAAACCCAATTTCTCGATGCCCAGTTGAGCGCTGCTGGGATCCAGAATACGCAGCACGACTTTTTCTCCGAACAGGGTCGGACAGGTATTGACTCGGAAATCGATGGCTCGATGTTTGGACAAAATCATCTTGATCCGCCCGTCCTGAGGCACTCTGCGCTCGGCAATGTCCATTTTTGCCATGACCTTGATTCTGGAGATAATCCGGTTGGAAATGCTGGCAGGGGGGCTGGCCACTTCGTGCAGCATGCCGTCGGACCGGAAGCGAATGCGGAAATTTTTCTCGTAGGGTTCCAGATGAATGTCGGATACCCCTTTTTTTATCGAATCCAGCAACAATTTGTTGACGAAACGGACGATGGGCGCATCTTCGATATCGGAATTGATGTCCTCCTTGACCTCGTCTTCCTCGCCGCCGGAGACGGAGAGATTGTCGAGATCTTCGTCCAGCAGATCGACCATCGAGTGTTCGGGCGCTTCCAATGCAACTTCAATGGCTCTGGCCAGCTTGTCTTCTTCTACCAGAATGAATTCGGGACTGAGCCGGCTTTGAAACTGAATGTCGTCCATCGCCTGGATGTTGGTCGGATCGGACACTCCGAGAAACAAGGACTTCCCCCGGGTAAACAAGGGAAGCGCCTGATGTTTTCGGATCAGTTTTTCGCTGATGCGCTTGACCGGAAGACTATGCCAATCGATGGCGTCCAGATCCAGATAGGGTACACCAAATTCAACCGAAACTTTTGAGGCGACAATCTTGCTATTGACGATTTTATTGGTGACGAGATAGCTGATTAAAGAAATTTTTTTCTTCTTTGCCTCCTGAGCATGAATTTGAGCATCGTTTTCAGAGAGAAGCCCTTCCTGAATCAAGCATTTTAAAAGTCCGCTAAATCGAAAATCGGTAGGTGCTGTAGCCATTGGATAAATTGTTCAACTTTAACCCCCAAACATAATAGTGAAATATAGATGAACAAAGATCAGGCTACAAGGAACCCCTTTCCAAAAATTCGCCGTTTTTTTACGCCAGACTGCGGATTCTACGTTGCTGCTCTTCCAGGTTCTTCAAGAGCGACTGCAATTCGGTCAGTTTCTGTTTTTCCTTGGCGATCACTTCCGCCGGAGCCTTGTCGGCGAACGCCGGATTATTGAGTTTGCCCTCGATTCTCGGCAAATCCTTGACGATTTTCTGAATTTCCTTGTCCAGGCGCGCCAGCTCGGCTTCCTTGTCGATCAAGCCCGCCATCGGGATCAGAATTTTCAGTTCGCCGACCAACGCAATCGCCGACTCCGGCGCCGGCTCGTCGTCCCGGAGCCAGCGGAGCGACTCCAGCCGGCCCATTTTCTCGAGATAGATCCGGTTGTTGTTCAGGATTTCCAGATCCTGGGCGCTGCCGTTCTGCAACAGTACAGGCAGCGGCTTGCCCGGAGCGATATTCATTTCTCCGCGGATCCTGCGCACGCCCAGGACGAAATTCATGACCCAATTGATTTCGGCGACGGCTTGCTCGTCGATTTGCGCCGGATCGGCGATCGGATAGGGTTGCAGCATGATGGTGTCGCCCTTGGCGCCGGCCAGCGGCGCCACCCGCTGCCAGATTTCCTCGGTAATGAACGGAATGATCGGATGCGCCAGACGCAGCGCGGTTTCCAGCACGGTCAACAGCGTCCGGCGTGCGCCCCGCTGCAACGCGGCATCGTCCGCCTGCAAAGAAATTTTCGCCAGCTCCAGGTACCAGTCGCAGAACTCGTTCCAGATAAACTCGTACAGGCTTTGTGCGGCCAGATCGAAACGGTAATGGTCGATCGCGGCGGTCGTGGCCTGGATAACCTGATTGAGCCGGGCAACGATCCAGCGGTCGACCTGAGTCAGGCGGCACGGCGCCTCCGGCAAACCATGGCCCTGCCCTTCCGTTCCCGTAATCGCTTTAGAGCCTGCATCTTCTTCGGTATTCATCAGCACAAACCGGGCGGCGTTCCAGAGCTTGTTGCAGAAGTTGCGGTAGCCTTCGGTGCGAGCCAGATCGAAGCGGATGTCGCGCCCTGTGGAAGCCAGCGAGGCAAAGGTAAAACGCAAGGCATCGGTGCCGAAGGATGGAATGCCCGCCGGAAACTGCTTGCGCGTCGCCTGTTCGATCTTTTTCGCCAGATGGGGCTGCATCATGCCGGAGATGCGTTTTTCGACCAAGCTTTCGAGATCGATGCCGTCGATCAGGTCGATGGGGTCGAGCACGTTGCCTTTGGACTTGGACATTTTCTGGCCTTCGGCATCGCGCACCAGACCGTGGATGTACACTTCCCTGAACGGCACGTCGCCCCGGAATTTCAGCCCCATCATGATCATCCGGGCCACCCAGAAGAAAATGATGTCGAAGCCGGTCACCAGCACGCTGGTCGGATAATGGCGTGCCAGTTCGGGCGTTTCTTGCGGCCAGCCCAGCGTCGAAAAAGGCCACAAGGCCGAAGAGAACCACGTATCCAGAACGTCTTCATCCTGTCGCAGCGAACATTCGGCCGGCAGATGATGCCGTTCGCGGATGGCCTGTTCCGAACGTCCGACATAAATATTGCCCTGATCGTCGTACCAGGCCGGAATCCGGTGTCCCCACCAGATTTGCCGGGAGATGCACCAGTCCTGAATATTGCGCATCCATTCGAAATAGGTGTTTTTCCAGTTGTCGGGAACGAATTTGATGTCGCCGTTTTCGACAGCTTCAATCGCCGGTTTGGCCAGCGGCTCGACCCGAACGTACCACTGATCGGTCAGGAACGGCTCGATCACCGCGCCGGTGCGGTCGCCGCGCGGCACCATCAGTTTGTGGTCGGCGATTTTCTCGAGCAATCCTCCGGCTTCGAGGTCGGCAACGATCCTTTTCCGCGCCTCGAAACGGTCGAGTCCCCGGTACTGGACGGGAATCAACTCATGGTCGGCCAAGCTGGCGTTGCTGGTCATGATGTTGATCAAGCCGCCGTGCGGCTGATTTTGCAGCGCCGTGCCGTCGCGGTGCCGAGTCCAGACCTCGTAGTCGTTGAAATCGTGGGCCGGCGTGATCTTGACGCAGCCGGTGCCGAATTCGGGATCGACGTAGTCGTCGGCGATAATAGGAATTCTGCGCCCGGTCAGCGGCAATTGCAGAAATTCTCCGATCAGATGCTTGTACCGTTCGTCGCCGGAATGGATCGCCACGGCGGCATCGCCGAGCAAAGTCTCCGGCCGCGTGGTGGCGACGATCAAATGCCCCTGCCCGTTCGACAAGGGATAGCGAATGTGCCACATCGAGCCGTTTTCTTCTTCCGACAGAACTTCCAGGTCGGAGACCGCGGTATGCAACACCGGATCCCAGTTGACCAGGCGCTTGCCCCGGTAAATCAGGCCTTCTTCGTAAAGCCGGATAAACACTTCCTGCACCGCCTCGGACATTCCCTGATCCATCGTGAAGCGCTCGCGGCTCCAATCGATCGACGAGCCCATGCGCCGCAGTTGGCGGGTAATCATGCCGCCGGATTCCTCCTTCCATTGCCACACCCGGTCGACGAAGGCTTCCCGGCCGTAATCGTGACGCGTTTTACCTTCGGCATTGCACAGCCTTTCCACGACCATTTGCGTGGCGATGCCGGCGTGATCGGTCCCCGCCTGCCATAAAGTGCTGTAGCCTTTCATCCGATGGTAGCGGATGAGGGCATCCATGATCGTGTCCTGAAACGCGTGCCCCATGTGCAGGCTGCCGGTGACGTTGGGCGGCGGAATCATGATGCAGTAGGATTCGCCGTCGGTTTTGGGGGCCGCCGAACCTGCTCCCGGCAGGTTTTCGGCATCCACACCATCCCTGGCGATAAAATAGCCGTTTTCTTCCCAGAGGTTGTACCAGCGTTGTTCGATTGAATGGGGGGAGTAAGTTTTATCCATGAGGAGGAAAATTAATAATTTTTAGATAGTAAAAAAATTGCGGAACCGGATCCCGAAAATTTATCGATTTTTTTATTGTAGAGGCGCAGAACCTGAAAGTATAGCCTTTAGCCGGCGAGGCCCCGCTCAGATCGTGTGGGTGGTAATTTCAATCCCTGCCTGACGATACTGCCGGTAGCGATGCCTTCCCGCACCCCGGACTTCTTCGTTGTCATACACTATTTCGAGAATCCGTTCGGCCCGTTCGTAATCTGCCGGCATGCGGGAAGACAGGTTGACCAGCGTTTTCCGCCACACCTCTGGCGGGTCGAGCGGAGAGATCAGGATGACCCGTTCGAGGCCGGGGAGCGATCCGTCGTAGCGTTGATGCGGCACGAAACTCCCGGCGCGGAAAGTCCACAGCAAATCGTCCAGAGCCTGCGCCTGTTCGTCGGTATCGGTCAGGACATAACAGATGTGTCCGTTGCGATAGGCTTTTTCGATCAGCCTGCATGCATAAAGAGAGCGTTCCTGTTCCGACGTCGTAGCCAAAACATAAAAACTGATTTCAGGCATGAACCGGCTTTTGAAGACTAGGCCTGAGCGCTTCGGGAGATCAGATATTGGCACAACAAAGGCACCGGCCGTCCGGTAGCGCCCTTGGTGGGGCCCGTTCGCCAGGCGGTTCCGGCAATGTCCAGGTGCGCCCAACGGAAATTCTCGGCAAACCGGGACAAAAAGCAGGCGGCGGTAATCGTTCCGGCGTCCTTGCCGCCGATATTGGCCATGTCGGCAAAGTTGGACTTCAGAAGCTCCTGATATTCTTCCCACAAAGGCAGACGCCAGAGGCTATCGCTGGCCGATTCGCCGGCCGCGATCAGATCGTTGCAAAGACCGTCGTCGTTCCCGAGCAAGCCGCTCGGCACCCGGCCCAGAGCCACCAGGCATGCGCCGGTCAGCGTGGCCAGATCGATCACCACGTCGGGATGATATCTTTCCGCATACGTCAGCGTATCGCAAAGGATCAGCCTTCCTTCGGCGTCGGTGTTCAATACTTCGATCGTTTTTCCGGACAGACTGGTGACGATGTCGCCCGGTTTGTTGGCGTTGCCGTCGGGAAGGTTTTCCGAAGCCGGAACCAGGCCGACGACGTTCAACGGCAACTGCAATTGCGCGGCCGCCTGCACGGTGGCCAGCACGGCCGCGCCGCCGCACATGTCGTATTTCATTTCATCCATGCCGAGGCCCGGCTTCAGGGAAATGCCGCCCGCATCGAAGGTGAGCCCCTTGCCGATCAGCACAATGGGCTTGCTGTTTTTGTCGCCGCCGTGATATTCGAGAGTAATCAGTTTGGGAGGCTGGCGGCTGCCGCGAGAAACCGACAACAGGGAGCCCATGCCCAGCTCCTTCATGTCGCTCTCTTCCAGGACATGGACGGTTATTTTGTCGTGTTTCTTGCCGATTTCGACCGCTTGCTCGGCAAGATAAGTCGGCGTACAAACATTGCCCGGCAGATCGGCGAGAAACTTGGTCAAATCGACCGCGGCGGCGATCGCCTGCCCTTGCGCCAGGCCCGCCTCGGCCAGGCTACGCTGGTCTTCGGATGCAGTGACGGCGACCTTCTGCAGTTTGCTTTCGGTTTCCTTGTCCGATTTCAGATGCACGAACTGATAAACGGCATCATTGAATACTTCGACGATTTGGCGGGTTTTCCATTGCAGGTCGGCCTTGGCCACGTCGCACTCGGCCAGGCAACACGCCGCCGATTGGATCGGGGTTTTCTTGAGGCCGGCAATTGCGGCGGCCAGCGCCTTGCGGTAATTTTTTTGTGATAGAATTTCCTTTTTGCCCAACCCGACCACTAAAATACGTTCAATTTGACTATCCGGCACGAAATTGATCAGTACGGTTTCGCCGTTCTTCCCGCTCAGATCCCCATGGCTCATAATGGCGGTTATCAATCCCCGGGTACTGTCGTTCAGAGCAATCGCCGACGGGCTAAGCTGCATATCTTGGTAAACGCCGACAATAATGCAATCATATTGCAGAGTTTCAGGCGCTGCGGTTTCAATAGAATAATCCATAACTGTATGTCCGATTGCTGATGATAAGGCTTTTCCGGACGAGCTTTTTAATAGGCTCGCACCGAAGACCGATCGCCAGATTATACAACATTTATTTTGAATTTGATTGAGGAGACAAACTTGGCAACAGATTGGCCTGGCGGCTATAAAACAAGGCGGCGGCAAGCGATCATTGTCCTTGATAGAATGATCGCTACGGACATCCTGCAGACTCTGTTCTCGGTCTGGTTGGTCGTCGTGATTATCATCGTCAGCAGAAAATTCATCAAAGTGCTGGAGCAAGCGGTAGAAGGCCAGATTTCCAATGAAACCCTGATGAAAATTTTCGGTTTGAAAACTCTGGTGGCCGGCATCGAATTTTTACCGGCCGCGCTGTTCATGGCCATCCTGATGGTTTTAGGAAGAATGTACAGAGATCAGGAAATGTCGGCCATCTCTTCCGCCGGCGGCGGTTCCGGAACCATTTACCGGGCCGTTTTTTTAGTCGTGTTTCCGCTATCCATGCTGGCGGTCGGCCTGTCGCTGTACAGTTCTCCCTGGGCCGAAGACCGGATGGAACACTTGATGTCGCAGGACGAACAATCCTCCGACGTCCGGGGCGTCGCCGAAGGCAAATTCAGCGAATACAGCCAGGGCGACCTAGTCTTCTATGTGGAAAAAATTTCCGACGACAAAGAAATGCATTCCGTTTTCGTACAGCAAAAACAGGGCACGGACCTGGGCATCATTAATGCCGAATCGGCTCGGTTGAAGGATCTGTCCGACGGCCGTTACGTCGTTTTCAAAGACGGCGAGCGCGTGCAGGGCCAACCCGGGCGGCAGGATTTCATCATCGAACAATTTGCCGAATACGGGGTAAGGATCGAGGAAAGGGAAGCGTCGATCCGATTCAACCGGGCCGCGGTAAAAACCGAAGTCTTGTGGCATTCGCCTATTAGCCATGACCAGGCCGAGCTGCAGCGCCGCATCTCGATACCGCTGGGCATGCTGCTGCTCAGCTTTCTCGCCGTTCCGCTGGCGCAGATTTCGCCGCGGGGTGGCGTTTACGGCAACATGATGGTCGGCTTCCTGATTTATTTTAGCTACGGCAATCTCATTCGCACCAGCCAGGCCTGGATTGTCAAAGGCACCGTTTCCGCGGGCATGGGCGGTTTCGGAGTGAATTTTTTAATGTTGTTGATCGGTATGGTCTTATTGGCAAGACTGTACGGATGGCAATGGCTTGTTGTCAGAATCAAGGAAAAGGTGTTCAAGTGGGCGTACTGACAGGCTACATCGTCAGAGAAATATTAAAAGGGTCGGCCATTGCCGTCCTGTTTATTTTGACTCTATTCAATTTGTTCACCTTCAGTGACGAACTCAAATCCCTGGGTCAGGGCGATTACGGCCTGAAACAGATTTTTCTTTATCTTGCCCTGACCTCGCCCCGGGTCTTTTATGAACTGGTGCCGGCGTCGGCCTTGTTGGGCAGCTTGTTCATCCTCGGCGCCATGGGCAATAACCGCGAGCTGATCGCCATGCAGGCGGCGGGCCTATCGGTTCCCAGAATCATCCTCGCCGTGATGGCGGCGGGAACGATCATGGTCATGGTTTCGCTATCGGTGGGCGAATTAATAGCGCCCATGACCGAACGCCAGGCGCAGCTTCTCAAGGTCACGGCCAAACACCAGGATGTACTCAAGCAGACCCGCTACGGCATCTGGATGCGCGAAGGCAAAAAATTCATCAACGTCAGGCGAATCGAAGACAACGGCAGCCTGGCCGACATCCATATCCACGAACTGGACGACAATAACCGACTGGTCGGAACGCTGTATGCCGAACGCGCCGTTTATCTAGGCCGGCAGCAGTGGAAACTGATCCATATCAGCGAAACGGAATTCTCTCATGAAAAAGTTTCCTCCAGCGTTCAAAACGAGGAGATCATCAAGTCTTCCATTGCGCCCGATATTCTGAAAATTGCCGTGGTCAGCCCGGACAATTTATCCCTGGTCGATCTGGCCTTGTATATCAATTTTTTGAAAAAGAATCATCAAAAATCGCAGATCTTCGAGATGGCTTTCTGGAGCCGCCTGGTCAATCCTTTCATCACCTTCGTCATGCTCCTGGTGTCGACTCCTTTCGTGATCGGCGTCAAGCGCGGCGTCAGCGTCGGCGCGCGGATGATGATCGGCGTGGTCATCGGCATGGGCTTCAACATCATCGACAGAATCGTGGGGCATATCGGCCTGATCTATGAACTCAACCCGGTGGTGATGGCCGTCGCCCCGAGCCTGACTTTTTTTCTGCTGGCCATGCTGGCTTTAAGGCGCTCCGTTTACTGAACCTTGGCCGCCCTGACGATGTGCTATATTTGAAGCTGAACCGAATCGATTGCCGGCATCGGATCGGTTTTTCCAGCTTCTCTTCGGTCGGTAAGAAATCCATGACGCCAATGAATGAAAACCTGAAAATCCCTTTTTACCCGACCGAGCAATCCTTCTCAGGCTGGCTGCTGGGACTTTCCATGGAGCAAGACCCTACTTCCTGCCGCCGGTTGCTGGCGGCATTGCAGGCTTTTGAAAACAGCGACCTGCCCCCGCAGCAACTTTTAACTTTTCTCCCCAAAATCGGCGCAAAACTGGACGTTATCGTCGACCGGCTGGAAAGGAATTATCTGGACAGCGGATTTCCGCTGTCGACGGAAGAACAATCCGCTGCGGATCTTGTCTCCGGCGCCTTTACCGCTTTGGCTGAACAGTATCTCGCCCTTGCCCGCAAATGGTTTGAACTTACCGGTTCGGAGGACGCCTCGGAAAAAGCCAATGTTTTGTATTGGTCTTTGGAGGCTCTCGGTAAAAGCCGGCTGCACCGTGCGAAAATTTACCATCCTCCTGCTCCGGGATTTTGGCTGAATTGCTACCGGATCTACCGATGGGCGGAAAATGCCCGGTTGCTGAATGTCGTTATCGCTCAGGATACAACCGGAGAAAGCACAATCAATACGGCATTCAAACACATTCTTTTATTCGACCTGGCCAATCCCGGACAATTCAGGCCCAGGGAAATGAAGGCGATTTATCATGCTCTGGAAGAATGCGCCGCTTCGAGCCTGCTGGAACCGGACAGTGCGCCATCGCCTTTGCCCCAATGCACGTTCAATCTGGGCCTGGACAAGCGCCCACAGATACTATTTTCACCGGCATTACCGAAAAGCGTGGATGCCGACACCCGCTATTTTTCGTCCGTACCGGCCGCGCGGGATCTTCATCAGTTACTCAAACAACAAGTTTCTTCGCAGAATGTCCTGAAATGGATTTATCAGTCTTCGTTCAGGCGCGCGCTCAAGTCGCTGAGCCTCACGCAAAGAAGAAAATTCAACAGAAAAGCAGAGCAACTGAATAAAACCTGCATCGTCGGTTTTCATCATGTCGTAAGCTATTTGTTCAAAACAAGCCCAATTGATTGGGAAGAATTCATCAAAAAACCTAAAAAAGATACTCGAATCGCCGGGAACTGGGAAGTACCGGATCTCGATCTTGTACCCATCGAGAAAGGCACGACTTATCAAATGAATGCTTTATTCAAGAAAAATACCACCGATAATTCCAAAATTGCCGATTTCTTAAGCGCCAATCGGGAAATCTCGAGCAAGAACGGGATCTGGGATCCCATCGAGCTAGAACAAAACAGACAGATGGATCTCATTCCTGTCGGCGAGGTCGACATTCTCGACAGCAGCGCTCACGGATTTCAGGTTTTATGGAAATCTCCCGAAGTAAAGGTTAAAGTCGGAGAGATCGTTGCCTTTCCGACTACAAAAGGCGACAGGATCGAAATCGGATTGATACGCCGCATCAGCCATTACCCGCAAGGCAATCTTTGTCTAGGCATCGAGATCATCGGCTTCGAATCCGAAGTGGTGGGATTGGGAAGACCCAGGCAGAGCCATTCGGTCCATACGGCCATTTTTCTACCGGGCATCCGCGCATTAAAGCAGGAAGACAGCATTATTTATAATAACTGCGATTTTTCAACCGGCGAATTTATCGTCATCCACCGCAAAAAACGCACCATTCCGTGCCGGCTGGAAAAGCTGGTCAATTCCACGCCGGCGATTACCCGGATGGAATTGTATTACCCCCCTTCTTCCGATTGAAGGACAGAACGAAAGACTGAACGTTGTTGCCGACGCCCCGATTTCACTCTCACTCTTTTCGGGAGCGCCCGGCCTGTGCCCCGTTCGGGCTGCCGGCTTTCACCGCCGCCATAAGCGATGCCTCACCTCAAACCTGCCCATTCTGTACGGCATTGACCTTCCGTATCGGTTTTCATACAATCCTCTTAAGATAAACCCAGGTTTGTCTTTACACAATCACACTAATTTCGGGGAGCACACATGGACAAATTAACAGCATTATCCTTGAGTATCGGCGTACTGGCGGGTGTCGCCACGTTTCTGGCGGTCGGTCCGTTGAGCGGCTTTTTTTTCATCTGGGCGGCAACGATCGCCTGGGCTGCTTATTTTGCCCTGGGTGCCAATGAGGCGGCATTGAAAAATACGATCATCTGCGGAATTTTCGGGGTGTTCATGGCCTGGCTGACGGCCATACTGCTGACCAACATACCTTCCACGGCCGTACTCGGGTTTCCGCTTATGGCGGCCATTACCGTGACCGTTGCGGTCGTAGTGCTGTGTCTTGCGGCGAGGCTTCCCCAACTGGCCGCCATACCCGCCAGCGTCTTCGGTTATTCGTCGACCTTTGCCTATCTTCTGCAAACGCCCGACCAACTGACCCAGAACAGCTTGCTCGGCGTTTCTTTCAGCAATCCTCTGGTGATTATTTCCGTTTCTTTTATTATCGGCACTTATTTCGGTCAATTTTCCGCTCAATGGGCCGCGAAAATGACCAGTGAGTCGTAATAAAAAAGTCTGACCTATTGAATAATTTACGTGATACAGCCTGAGCCCGGCCCGGTAACGCCTTAAGTTAGACGACATTCGCAAGGATGCAGGAAAGCCGGGCTCGCCTTTTTTCTCGGTGAATCCCGGCAATCACTGCCGGAATTCACTCTGTTTCCGTACTTAAGGGATGCTGTTGTTTTTGGCCAAACTTTCAAGCATCCACTCTTATCCCTCGGCTTGCGTGCTTAACTTTTCCAGTTCCTTCGCCAAAACCAGATAAGGAAACAAATTGACCGGCGTGGCACTGATTATCTCCTGATAAATTCGCCGATACCGGCTGATTTTCGGCCGTTCCGCCGGCAAATCAAAATATTCCGCACAGCCGGCTGCCTTGTTGACGAGAAGGTTCCTGATCAGAAGCCCTGCCATCGACTTGAAGTCTTCCTGCAGAGTCACGGTAACCTTTCGTTCCCAGTAATCGTGCGCCGGCAAATTTTTCAATCGTTCCCGAATGAGCTCAAGACCCAGAAAGCTATTGATTTCATTGAAGAGCTTTAATAGAGTAACGACGCTCTGATCCGTTTCCGAAGCCAATGACAAAATAAACGGAAAATCTTCCAGGCCGGCGATCAGCATCATGGTTTCTGCCAGCCTGTCGGGAACACCTGCCTGCTGATAGTGTGCCGCTTGAGCTTTCCAACGCTCTTTCTGAATGCCCTCGTATCGTCTCAGATAATTGACGTACTGCTTCAAGTAGCGCCGATAACCGTTGATGGTCCGTTCATCGGGCCGGATGACTCTATCGTGCAACAAGGCCCATCGGCAAAAATCCGCCAGTGCGGTTTCAAGAAGCAGCAACAATTGATATTGCACGCCCGTTGCCACTTTGTTGTCCAGGGCAAAAATCTTGCGCCGAATTGCATCGCCGTCCAGAACCCGATCGAAAGTCAGATAGCAGGCCACGTGATCGAGTTTGTTCGAATTGTCGCTGTCGATGTCCAGATTTAAAAAACCGCAGCCAGCCTGATTGATGATTTTATTGCTGACCATGGTGGCGGTGATTTCTCTGGCCAGAGGATGGCCGGAAAGATGTTCTCTATAGTGTTCGATGATCTGTTCCGGAAAATAGGACAACAAATAACAATCGCAGCAATCCTCCTCGAACAAGGCGGTCAAATGTTGAATTTGCTGGGTCAGGTACATTTTACCGGCGGCCATCAATACCGCCAGTTCGGGACGGGTCAGGTTTTTTCCAGGCCGCGCCAGAAGCTCCTTGGTGTGCGGAAAAGACTCGACGGTCCTGTCGAAATAGCCGCCCGCTTCGAGGCGCTCGGCCAACCGCAAATAGTCGGCAGGATCGCCGGCGCTGCGAAGTTGTTCCAGGGACAAACAGAGGCTCTGTGCATAATTGTTGGCCAGAACGAGCCGGCAGACGGCATCGGTCATGCTGATAAAAAATTGTTGATAATCGGAAATGACGTTTTTCTTTTGCAGGCCGGCCAGTAAAATTTTCAAATTCACCTCATGATCCGAGGTATCGACTCCGGCAGAGTTGTCGACGGCGTCGGTATTGATCCTGCCGCCCGACAAAGCGTATTCGATGCGCCCTTTTTGGGTAAATCCGAGGTTGGCCCCCTCGCCTACGATCCGGGCTTTCAAATCGACGGCGTCCACCCGCACATTGTCGTTGGCCCTGTCTCCGACTTCTTCGTGCTTTTCGGTGCCGGCCTTGACATAGGTGCCGATGCCGCCCAGCCACAGCAGTTCCACGGGCGCGGTCAACAGATAACGGATCAGCGATTCGCCATCCAGCGATTTATAGCGTATGCCGAGCCATTTTCTTAATTCGGGCGACACCGGGATGTCCATCGACGAGCGCAAATACACTCCGCCTCCCGGAGAAATCAGAGACCGGTCGTAATCGTTCCAGGTGGAACCCGGCAATTCGAACAGACGTTTGCGCTCGTTCAAAGGGCCGTCATTGTCGGCAGGATTCGGATCGATAAAAATATGCTGGCCGCTGAAAGCGGCCAGCAGCCGAATGTAAGGAGAGAGCAGCATGCTGTTGCCGAATACGTCGCCGTCCATGCTTCCGATGCCGACCACGGTGAAGGCCTCGTTCTGAATGTCCTTGCCGGCTTCGCGAAAATGCCTCTTTACGCATTCCCAGGCGCCCCGCGCCGTGATGCCCAATGCTTTGTGGTTGTAACCGCGCGACCCGCCGCTGGCGAACGCATCGCCCAGCCAGTAATGGTAATCGGCGGAAATCGAATTGGCCGTATCGGAAAATTGGGCGGTGCCTTTATCCGCCGCCACCACCAGATAAGGATCCGAATCGTCGTAAGCGATGATCCGGGGCGATCGAACAATTTCCTCGCCACTGTAATTGTCCGTCAAATCCAGCATGCCCTTGATCAGCCGGATGTAGGCATTTTTTCCGGCCGCAGCCCATGCCGGCTTCGAACCGTTTTTCTTGACGACAAACCCGCCCTTGGCGCCGGTGGGAATGATCAAGGCGTTTTTACTGATCTGGGTCTGCATCAGATCCAGGATTTCGGTCCGAAAATCATCGGCGCGATCGGACCAGCGTATGCCGCCCCTGGACACCTTGCCGGCCCGAAGATGGATGCCTTCCATATCGACCGCATGCACGTAAATTTCGTATTGGGGCTTCGGCACGGGCATGTCGATCACGCCCAGGCTATTGATCTTGAAGGCTATGAAATAGTCTTCGTGATTGAGGCGCAGGTGGAAGTTACAGCGCATCGTGGCATCGATCAGATTGAACAGGGTCCGCAAGACCCGGTCGTCGTTGATGTCGGCTACCGATTTCATGCTGCCCAGCAGTTGCAAGCGCAGCGGAAACAGAACCTGCTCCTCCCGGAGCGCCTGATCGTTCCACTCGGGCTTCGGCCGGAAGCGGGCCTCGAAATACCGGAAAAGGCAGAGCGTGACTTCCGGATTCCGGATCAGGGCGTGATGAATACTGGTGGGAGAAGTCCTGAGCTCCAGTTGCAAATAGTAATTCCGGTAAGCCCTCAAGGCATCCACTTCCTGCCAGCTCATGCCGGTCAGGACGATCAGTTTATTGAGCGGATCGTTTTCAACCCGCTCGTCCATGATCGCCTGGATCGCCTCCAGCATACGCTTCCTCAAGCGGAGAAAAATGTTTTCCCGGATGTTTTCCGCTTTAATAGTAAAGCTTTTTATGAACAGCGTTTCACCTTCGACCTCGACGGAAAACTGCACCTGATCCATCACTCTCAAATTCATGTTTTCCAGGACCGGAATGTATTCGTCCAGAAACTTTTCCTTTCGGCTGTAAAAATGCAAGCGGTAATGTTCGATGCCCTGGCATGGCTTCAACAGACTCACCGGTTGATAATGGCTCGTCGAAATCCGTTCGAGTTGCAGCATGTCCTTCAAGGCGTACCGGGGCGAAACCAGGTGTTGATAAAACGCGGAAAACAGGGATCGGTACTTTTCCTGCAGGCGGTGTCCTTCCTCTTCACCCAACGTCCTCGCGGACAATCGGAACAGAGACTGCTCCCAATGGTTGATCGATCTGTGCAATGTCTCACTCCGCCGATAAAAAAATGAATGCAATGCCGCCGAACGCCGGCGTTATTTTAGAAATTTTATGATTTCCAGAACGTTGCAATCGTTCTCTCTGAAATAACGAACCGAATCCATCAGCGTACGGATGAGAAAAATCCCCATGCCGCCTTCTTTCGGATGGTCAAAATCCGGGGTGGGAACCGATTCCAGATTGAAACCCTGGCCGTGATCGTAGACCCGGATGTTCAATTCATTCTCCTTGATGTGAATGGTAATCCTGACCTGGTCCTTGGGATTGTTGTAATTGGCATGTCGGATGGCGTTCGAAGTCGCTTCGGTCAAAACCAGGTTCAAATGATAAGCCAGAGCTTCACGGTCACCGCAAAAATTCTCCAGTTCCCTGGCGATATGCTCACCAATACTTCCGATTAAATTCAGGTATTTGGTTTGGGTCGGAATGATTACATCGACCTGAAAAACCGAATCGCACATACACCACCTTTAACTTTCATTATCAAAGATCTCGCTTAAATCGGCGTAAATATCAAAAATTCTGTTTAAACGAGTCAATTCGAACATCGATAAAACTTGCGGCTTGCAGCAAGCCAGGGCGAATTTTCCCGATTTGGCCACAGCGTTTTTATATCCGGACAACAAAGCGCCCAGCCCGGAACTGTCGATGAAGCGCACCGGCTCGAGCTGAACGACGATTTTCACCTCGCCCTGTTCGATCAGATGCAGGATAAACTCCTTCAAGGCCCCGGAATTGTGGGCATCTATTCTTTCTTCCTGAACAAAAAGAACACTGTAACCGTTGATTTTTTCCAAATTTAAATTTATCGACATTTTTTATTCTTTTCAGTATCTTGAACACAACGTTAACGATATGAACCTTGGCCGGCCACTGCATTATATAGCCAGGCCGGGCTGCTCGCGCATTTTTCTTTAATTTATTCTCAAACCCTTTTTCTTTTTCAAAGCCGGGAGATCGGCAACGACATTTTTTCCGGTTATTACTCCAGGCGCCTTAGTCACCGCGGGCTCCGGAACACTCGGTTGGTTTAGTCACGGGAATCTCCTTTCTTTTGGAATTTTATAATATATTGAAAATTCGAATTTTATTTGCAGGCTTTTGACTTTTTCCTCCGGACAGCCTGGCACTGGACATTCGAAGACCGGCTGATTATCATGCATTAGACACGGTTTTAACGACGGTGTTATCCCGACAATAATAATATTTATGAGGAGTGTTTCATGTTAGAAAATAATCAACCAGCCCCGATGTTCCGATCGCGAAACCAGGATAACCAGTTGGTCAGCCTGTCCGATTATGCGGGAGAAAAAAATATCGTATTGTATTTTTACCCGAAGGACGACACCCCCGGCTGCACCATTGAAGCCAATGACTTTACCCGACTGGCCGATGAATTCGCCGAACTGGATACGGCCGTAGTCGGCGTCAGCAAGGATACTTGCGAATGCCACGTGGAATTCATCAAGAAATACGACTTGAAAGTCGAATTACTGGCGGATACCAAAGGCGAAATGTGCGAAAACTACGACGTCTGGCGCGAAAAAGAAAAAAACGGCGTAAAAAGCATGGGCATCCTGAGATCCACTTTCATCATCGATAAAGAAGGCACGATCAAAGAAGCCATGTACGGGGTATCCCCGGAAGGACATGCCGAGGAAGTGCTGGAAAAAGTAAAAAACCTGGGCCGGGTAGAAGAAACAGAAGAAGAGCCTTCCGAATAGACGGCCGAGCTTAAATCCGGGTGGTCGCTGTCGGATGGGCTGTTCACATACGATCAGCGACTTCGAACGCGGGACACAAACCGAAAAATGCCCCATGAAGCCCTGCCGGTACCGACCGTTCCGGCAGGATGGGCGGAAAATAGACAACAGCGCCAGGGCCGGCGGTTTAATAAGGCAAACTTCGGGATGAAACATACCGATACGGATGATTCCCGGCAGCCATCCTTTCGGCAACGGCGAGGAACACTTCCTCGCCGTCTCCGGCATCCTGATGCATCCAAGTCTTTCCCGAAACTTGTTTTTTAACGCTAACCCCGAATTTCCGGCTGCTTCCGGTTATGGGGTTTCAACGCTCATATTGTCGAAAAGAACGGTACCGCCCCAGTTCTGGTTGGAGGCATCCATTACGTTCACGCTATTAAACGGCGGCTGAATGCCGGCGGTTATACTGGTGCATGACGTCGGCGCACCGTTGATCGATACGTCGAACGTACCTGAAACGGTATCGATCGTCAGCGTTACGGTCGACCAGGCATTGGCAGGCAACGATCCGCAGGTGGTATCGCCGCTCGGTACAGTATTGGCTACAAGCGCCGTGCTTCCGGGAGCCTGCTGCAAACGGATGCGCCGTCTGCCGATGGAAGAACCCGCGCCATTGATCGTCCAGATAAAGGAAGAGGCAGTGCTCGGCTTGATGTCGACCTGCGTAGTGAGATCGGTCGACGACGAGGAAACGGCACGGATGGCAATCAGAAACTCGCCGGTAGTCTTGCTCCCCTGAAGCTGCAGGACGTGACCGTGATCCGTCGTGTTGACGATGCTCACTTTACCGCGTCCGGCCGAAGAAATAGTCCAGTCGGCATTGAGCGCACCCAGAGCATCGTCTTCGAAATCTTCATCCAGCACCGTAGCCGCCCATCCATAGGAACCCAAACAGAGAAATAGGGCCAATGCCGATACGGTAGCACGAACCGCAGAGCGGTAATCGGGATTGAATGATCTTGCTTTCATAATGTGACCCTCGATGAAATTAAAAAAATCCCGTGGCAATGTGCGAACTTGAAGCAGGCTTGATTTCCGGTATTCGTCCCTTATTTTTTACAAATAAATTTTCTCAAACCGCAACGGATACGGCCGCCTGTGTCAATACGGCAAGTCCCTGTTCATCCAGGCAGAAAGGCCGAACTTAACACGCCAGAGTAGCGCCACTTTTTTCGTCCGCACGATTCCTATAAAAACTATCGTTTACTCCGTCTTAACTCAGGCGCCTGCCCTATTCCGTCGGTTTCGGATTCATCCCGGCGCACTTCTCCAAGACACGGTTAAGCTTGAGTAACAAGATTTACTCATCCGTTTCGGAAGATCAGAAAAGACGAGCGAAAATCTTTTCTCTCTGGAAACGAAACTCCGCCCATTTCCAATACGATTAATTCCATTGCCGACGTCAAAGGTTCATCTCGAAGTGAATTATTTTGGCTTTCCGGAATGACGGAATTGAACCAGGCCGCATCGAATTCAATTTGCCGTGACCGATTCGCGTCTGGAAACCGGGCTGCGTGACGTAAGGCCACTGAAATCATTCCCATAAGCAAACCGACGCCGGAACCTCAGCGCGTTGACATAAAATATCCCGTCAACCCGGCCGCGTGCAGGCGCAAACTTCTTCGGCGGTTTCCCCCTGTAGTAATCCTTCCCAGACTGAAACCCGAAATTTTCCTTTCAAGTATAAAAATTCGAAGACACGGTCCATAATAGCGTGGTTTATTTTCACTCTGACCCATCCGAACTCATGGCTTATCCGATAGAAAAAAAGCTCGTCATTGCCGTCTCGTCGAGCGCCCTGTTCGATTTGGGGGAATCGGACAAAATCTTTCGGGAGCAAGGGCCGAAAGCCTATAAAGAATATCAGGAAGACCAACTCGACGCCGTGCTGGAACGAGGCGTGGCGTTTCCGTTTATCCGCCGCTTTCTGAAAATCAATGAATGCTTCGCCGAGCAGCAGCCGGTGGAAGTGGTGCTGTTGTCCAGAAACTCGGCGGCAACCGGTCGGCGGGTATTTCGTTCGATCCATCATTACGGCCTAGCCATATCGAGAGCCGCTTTCACCGAAGGCAAATCGCCCTATGCCTATATTCCGGCTTTTAATGCTTCGTTGTTTCTTTCCGCCAATGAAAACGACGTGCAAAAAGCCATCGCGGCCGGATTCCCCGCCGGCACCGTTCTGCCTTCGCCGGTCGTCGATGACCTGGAAGACCTGGAATTAAGGGTCGCGTTCGATTTTGACGGCGTCATTGCCGACGACGAAGCCGAAACCGTCTACCGCAACGATCAACTGGAAGGCTTTCATCGGCATGAGCACGCCAATTCCCATATTCCGCACAATCCCGGCCCGCTGGCGAATCTGTTCACCCGGCTGTCCATTTTACAAAAACTCGAGGACAAAGCCGTCGAACAGGACCGTCATTACCGAAGAATACTGCGCACCGCCATCATCACCGCGCGGAATGCGCCGGCTCACGAACGGGTGGTGACCACGCTGGAAAGCTGGGGCGTCAGCGCCAACGAAACTTTTTTTCTGGGCGGCATGAAAAAGGGCCGGATTCTGACCATCCTGAAGCCGCATATGTTTTTCGACGACCAGAAAAGCCACCTGGGATATGAAAGCCTGGACGTGCCGATGGTGCACATCCCGTTCGGGGTGGCCAATCGATCGCCGATCGATCACAACGCTCCCGTTTTTTTAGCCGAAGCGGAGAGCCCCGATGAAAAAACAACAGGCAAAGTAAAGCCGAACGCCGGTTAAACAAACAAGAATGCAGAACCGAAGGAAGCCTGCCGCCGGCATCCCGAAGGCCTGGCTGCTCGCCAAGCGTCCGAACGTTCCGGTAGAATGAATGGTAGACTGCCGGAACGACCCGTTCTTGCCGTTGCAACGATTGTTGCCGCACCGCGGTTCTAGCCGCTGAGCAATACTATTTTATTTTCGAATCAAGATACTCATGGGCCCTCACTACCTCAGTCGTTTTTTCACGCCGAAATCGGTGGCCATCGTCGGCGCCTCGGAGCGCCAGGACAGCGTGGGTTACCGTTTGCTGCTCAACATGAAGGAAGCCGGATTCACCGGCGGTCTGTATCCGGTCAATCCTAAGCACGAGCAGCTGCTGGGTTTAAAAGCCTATCCCGACCTGAACGCCATTCCGGAAGATCTGGATCTGGCGGTCATTGCCACGCCGGCGGCCACCGTTCCCGGCATCGTCCGGCAATGCGGCGAAAAAAACGTGACTTCGGTCATCATCATCAGCGCCGGCTTTGTCGAACGGGATGCCGAAGGCAAACGGCTGCAACAGGAGCTGCTCGACATTGCCCATCGCTACGGCATCCGGATCATCGGCCCGAACTGTCTCGGGGTGATTTGCCCGGGCGGCCGACTGAACGCCAGTTTCGCCGACGGCTCCGTCAAGGACGGCAATCTGGCCCTGCTTTCGCAGTCGGGAGCCGTGTGCACGGCCATTCTCGATTGGGCCAAGTCGCAGGATATCGGCTTTTCCACGGTGGTCTCGATGGGCGGCGCGGCCGATATCGATTTCGGCGAAGTGCTGGACTATCTGGCGACCGACAGCCAAACCACCGGCATCCTGATGTATGTCGAAGGCATACGCGACGCCCGGCGCTTTTTGAGCGGACTCAAGGCGGCGGCGCGATTAAAGCCGGTAATCCTGATCAAAGCCGGCCGCCATGAAACCGGCGGCAAGGCGGTGATGTCCCATACCGGCGCACTGGTCGGAGGCGACAATGTTTTCGATGCCGCCATCGAACGGGCCGGCGTCGTGCGGGTGTACAGCATCTCGTCGCTGTTTTCCGCGGCGCGCGTGCTGTCTCACAATTACGAGGTCCGCGACGCCCGGCTGGCGATCATCACCAATGCCGGCGGCCCCGGCGTCATGAGCACCGACCGGGCCGAGGACGTCGGCGTCAAAATGGCCGTGCTGTCGGCCGAAAGCATCGATGCGCTGAATCTTGTCCTGCCGCCTCACTGGTCTCACGCCAATCCGGTCGACATCCTCGGCGACGCCACTTCCGAGCGCTACCGGGAAGCGCTCGACGTTTGCCTCAAGGATGCCAACGTCGACGGGGTTCTGGTCATTCTGACGCCTCAAGCGATGACCGATCCTGCGCAAGTGGCCGAATACATTATCGCCGGCGCCAAGGCCGGCAAAAAGCCGGTACTGGCGGCCTGGACCGGAGGCGCCCGGGTTCAGCAGGGCAGAAACCTGTTTGCCAACAGTCAAGTGGCTCACTTCAATACGCCGGAAACGGCGGTCGACGCCTTTTCGTTCCTGGCCAGCCATTCCCGCAATCAGATTCTGCTGAAACAAATCCCTTTACCTGCCGATCAACCGGCGGCTCCGGACATCGCCGGCGCGCGCCTGATCATCGAACGGGTGTTGGCGGAAGGCCGTCAGGTTCTGACCGCCCAGCAAGCCAAGGCCATCCTGGCGGCCTTCCGTATCCCCGTCAATCCGACGATCAAGGCGGCCAGTGCCAAAGACGCCATGATCGTCGGCGAAACCCTGGGCTTTCCGGTGGTATTGAAAATCGACATGGCCGAATTCACCCACAAGTCCGACATCGGCGGCGTCAGGGTCAACATCGACAGCGTGCAGGAAATCTCGCGCAACTTTATCGAAATGGAGGCCGCGGTCCGGCAGAAACACCCGGACGTCAAGGAAATCGGCATTACCGTCGAACCGATGTTCCGCTCACGCAGCGGCCGCGAACTGATGATCGGCGTGGTCCGGGATCCGGTGTTCGGGCCGGCGATCAGTTTCGGCCTGGGCGGCACAATGGTGGAAATTCTGCAGGATCGGGCCGTCGCCCTGCCCCCGCTGAATGCTTACATGGTGGAACAAATGATCGCCAAGACCAGAGCGGCCAAGTACATCGGTGCTTTCCGGCAATTACCGCCCGCCAACAGGCAAGCGCTGATCGATGTGCTCTTGAAAGTTTCGATGCTGGTCAGCGAACTGCCGGAAATACTGGAACTGGACATCAATCCGTTGATCGTCGACGAACGCGGAGCCATCGCCGTAGACGCGCGCATCCGGGCGCAGTTGTCCAGCCAGTTGACGCCGTATTCGCATATGGCGATTCATCCTTATCCCCATGAACTCACCCGGCATTATCAGTTGCCCAACGGCACCAACATTGTCATCCGTCCGATTCGGCCGGAAGATGCGGTCATGGAAAAAGATTTCGTACACCGCTTGTCCGATCGCAGCAAATATTTCCGGTTCATGCGGGCATTGCAGGAATTGACTCCGGAAATGGTGGTGCGCTTTACCCAAATCGATTACGACAGGGAAATGGCCTTCGTCGCCGTCACCGCCGACGAACAACTCCCTGTCGAGCTCGGCGTCGGCCGTTATCTGATGAATCCGGACGGCCGTTCCGTGGAATTCGCGGTCGTCGTCGCCGACGACTGCCAGTGCCAGGGCATCGGCACGCGCCTGATGAAAACCCTGATGCAGACGGCCAAGGACAAAGGCATGCTGTTTTTCGAAGGCGAAGTCCTGGCGGTCAACAAACCGATGTTGTCGATGATCAGGAAACTGGGCTTCAGCATCGAGACCATCCCCGGCGACAGTGAAGTCGTTCACGTCGTCAAGGATTTAAGGAATCTCTAACAACATGCTGCCAAATTTCCGGTTAAACACTTGTGTTGCTTGGTGAATGTTTCTCGAAGCGCCTATTATGACTGGTTAGATCGACCTCCGACGACGACCGAAAAAGAGGATCGAGCGTTGACGGGTGATTGTTAAGGCTTTCAAAAAGAGTCGGGCAAGTTATGGAACCCGACGGCTGAAAAGTTGGTTTGCACGGATGAATACGCCATTTATAACACGCTGCCCTCCTGGGGTTATGAATATAAAACGGTCAATTATGGACAAGGCGGATATGCCCGCGGCGAAGATGACGACGGATTTCATGAAGTTCATGTCAATACGATGGAGGTTTTTGGTCTTTATTTGTGGTCTCGGTTACGCCCGCATCGGGGAATTTCGCAAGAAAAACCGCTCTTTAACCGGGCTTTTTCGAATTCATATACAACATGAAGAAAAGAGGGAAATCCGTGCTCCAATCGCTACTGCAAACACTTATTGCTTAAGACCTTGGAATACATATTGAGCCAATGTCTTTAGGTACAAGAGCTCCGATTCAAAAGACTCCAATTCAATCGACCAGCCATAAGCATATTCGTACCAGCAAGCCCATATGGAAAACACAGCACAAATCATGAATGCATAGATCAAACGATTTATACTTTCTAATGGTTTATTTTCCATGGCGTTGGTCGCCTTAACCGTTAACTCTAAGTCATTGCATTCATTAGAAGAGCCGGGAGATGCAAGACGGAACCACATAAGCACCCGCAGCACAGAACGTGGAATCCGGTCTAGGGAGACCAGATTAAGCAGAACTTGAATCGAGTAAACGCCGCTCAGCAGAACAGCCAATGAACCAACCCCAATAGCTGCTATGGATGGCAGTGTATAGAAACTGCAGAAGACGACTATAATCAGCGTAAGAAAGAGGAAGCTTGTTTTTAAATTCGTGTTGGACCACCGAAAACCGCTAAGTCGCCGAACTACTAAATAGATCATCAGCACATGAAACACATAGGATCCAAAAAACGCGATACCTGCACCCTTCAAACTAAAATGACTCACGCATAACCATGCAAGCCCCAGATAGACCAAAGTCCAGGCCAACTCGGAAATAATCAGTAGATTTTGCATACCCTTAGCAACAATGATGAAACCCATTGGCCAGGAAATCACGCGAAGCGTCATGCCCAGACATAACCAGCGCAAAATTTCCACCGCACCTTCGAATTTAGGAGTATAGAAAAGTGTTATGACGAGCGACGCAAATGTTAGAGTTGCTATCACACCGGGACCGGCCAATAACAAACTGACATATGCCTGTTCATTGACTACCCGGTTGCATTCGGCATTGTCTTTTGCGATGGCTGTTAACCGCGGGTAGAAATCCGCGCCCATGGCCTGCAGAATGAACCCGATATATAACCCGCCCAGCGTCCAGGCAGATTGATACAATCCAGCGGCGTCGAAACCGACTTTGCGAACGATGATAAGACGCACCACATAGGCTGCCCCGGTCATCAGCAAACCACTGACCATGAAAGCAAAGCCAAGCTTCAACAAAGCAGCCGCTTCCTGACCCATCTGGGCAGTCGAAATTGAAGTGGTTTCTATTGGTATCTTCCGGCTATACCACCAAGATGTCAGAAGAGACAGTGCGGCAATCAGCATGAGTGAAGGAACCACACCTTTTTCGCGAAGAAAATATACCAAAGGGATAGTGATCAGAGTACCCAGAAGTGTACCCAATATGCCCATCTTGGCCAAATCAGATATTTGCCGCATACCCTGAATCAGAGCTCCCTGACCTGCGGATAACAGATTGAAGAATACGACGACTGACAGCAACGCAATAGCGGTTACGTGTTGATCGTTACCAAAGGTCAAAGTTGACACCGGCCTGGAAAAGCCGATCAGAAAAACAGCACCAAGCAACCCCAGAAAGATCGATATTCGTCGCAGCACTGTCGCAGTTCGAGCAATCTTCTCTGTATCGTCCGATCCAACCGCCTCGGCAATCTGACGAACACCACTGTTGTTAATACCCATGCCAGCTATGCTTATCGTAAAATCGGTTATCGATCCATACAAACCCATCAATCCGACACCGGATGGCCCCAGCAATATTGCCATAGCTTTTGTACGAACGACGCCAATGGCGATATTGATTATCGAGGATCCGCCGATTAACGCCGAGGACTTTAAAATTTGTCCGTAGGTGTGTTTTTCAGCCATTACAATTCCTGAATAGAAATATCTTCAACATAAGAACAAACTTCAAGTCGAAAACTTGTAATTATAGCTCAGACAAAAAACCGCTCTTAAAGTGATTTGTAATCGAAGCGTCGGCTAAAAAATTTAGAGAAGGATAAAGCGTCATATCCAAAGGAGAATGGATATTTAGAGCATTTTCAGATTGAATTAATGGCAACTTCTATCGGTAAGAAGCATCGAAGATTTATTTGAAGGAGAGAACCTCGTGCCTCAAGCTCATTCGATGGATTTGCGCCAGCGGATGATCGAAGCCCGCGAGGAAGGACAGACTGTAGCCCAGGTGGCGAAACGCTTCGCGGTCGGCCCGTTCTTTATTGAAAAGTTGCCGCAGCGGTGGCGGGAGTGCGGTACGCTGGAAGCCAAACCCCACGGCGGCGGAGACTAGCCCAAGCTATCCCCCGAACAGGACGAGAGGCGGCATACCCTGTTGAGAAAGAAGTCCGATACGACGCCGGTCGAGTTGCGGCAGAAGTTGGGGATCCAGGTTCACCTCTCGACGCTCTGGTATCGTCTTCGGCGTCTGGGCCCGACGTCTAAAAAAACACTGACAGCGGCCGAGCAAGAGTGTGAGGGCAGGCGCCTTCAGCGCGATGCCTGGCAAGCCGCGCAGCCGATGCTGGATCCGGCCCGACTGGTCTTCGTTGATGAGACCGGTCTCGATACGGCCATGGTGCGCCGCACCGGCTGGGGCGACTGCGGACAGCGGGTTCGCGGTTCGTCTTCACAGAAGCATTGGCATACGAGCACGTTCGTGGCCGTCTTAGGCCAGCGGGGATTGACCGCCCCGATGGTGAGCCGGGGACCGATGGACGGGTCCCTGTTCAAGCCGTAGGTGCAGGCGTTCCTCTGTCCGACGCTCGCACCGGGCGACATCGTGATCTGGGATAACTTGTCATCCCATCCGGTGGCGGCGGTTCGCGAGGCCATTGAAGCGGTCGGAGCGGTTCTCAAACCCTTGCCGCCTTACAGTCCGGATTTCAATCCCATCGAACAGTTCTCCTTCAAGTAAACCTTCGCTGCCTCTTACCGGCAGAAGTTGCCATTAATTCAATTTGAAAATACTCTAGAAGGGACCCATGAAGGATATGGTCTTTCTGCTTTCGCGTTAATGAGCAATAGCTATGAGTAAGACAGACGGGCTATTCCACCACCTTCGTCTGCTTGCCGCAACGCCAATGAGCGGTATTAAAATCGATTTTATTCATGGCCTGTTTTTCCATGCATTGCCAGTACGCTGCCGGTTTCAGCTTCTCCTCGCAGGCCGTGGACAGAGACGTTACCTCGGTTTTGGTATTGCCCTGAGCCTTTTCCTGTTGATCGAAAAGTTTGGTGGCGCGCAGGCAGAGTTGGTAAGCTTCGCTCTGCGATTCGCCGGAACCGGTATCTCCCGGTGAAGTTTTCACGGGCTCGGCGCTGGGCGGCAACGCCCCGGCGAAACGAATCGGCGCGGATTCCGGCGGTTGAACTTCGGTAGGTGCCTCGGTCTTGCCAACGATCGGTAAAACCATCATCAAAATAAATCCCGCAATTAATTTGTGCATGGGAAAACTCCTTTAAAAAACGGGTTTCAAGAATAAAACGATGCACTGTTGGAATTCGACATCGTTTCTATACCTCCTATATAAACCCTTCCTCTCAGGCAGTCCGTACGTTTCCGCACACAGTCTTCCGGCACGTCCTCTCCCGAACATGGTCGAAGAACTCCAGACCGTCGGCTTCCGATAATCAAGGCCGGAGCCGGAACAGAAAACCCGGCGGGTCTTTCATTTTTACGGCCAATTTCACGACTACAAATCAGTTTTGCCGCTTTCAAGGGCCAGCAAAGGCGAACGAATCTGCCTCCATTCGCGATAAGCCCACCTTCCATCTCCGCTCGGCAATCGATCAATGATACCGGATCATGGCTTGAATTCACCGGATTCGGATATTGTCCCGGTTTTGACATCGGGCGCCGAGTCGGACGCGCAATCTTCCGGAGTGGGAATGGGCTCGAAATGGTAGTTGTAAGCCCTTTTTTCATTCCTGCCGTAATTGAGATAGTGTTGAATGGGATCGACGCCGGCGTGCAGCACATCTCGGTTGATTAACAGATAAGACAGCACGTCGAAATCGGCCGGAAGATCGGGGTGATCTTTGGCCTCGCTCCGAGCGGCAACGCGAATGGCATGGGCAATGAGGGATTCCGTTTCGTCTCTGAAAGTTTTCAGTTTTTCAATCGCCCAGTTCAAAACTTGTTTTTCCACCGTGTTTTTTTGTTTCTCTTCCTCGTTCAATCGAACGATCGGTTCATTCTTGCCGGAAGAATACGGCAGCACCGACACGACGGGTTGATCCTCGAAAAAATAAGTATTTACCCAATGGACCTCGGGATTGAATCGTTCCTGCAATAAGTCGACGGTGGCCTGGCTGTACGAAGCCGGTTCCCCTCTGGCATCAGGATTGGCATAGATCAACAGGTCGGACAGTTCCATCGAGTAGGCCGCTCCCAGCGCTTTATTGACGGCAATCAAAATCTTGCGTTCTTCCTGGGTCAAACTGCGGTTGACTTGCCGGCTCTGGTCTCTGGGATCAATCCTGAAGGACGGATCGACGCCGAGAATGTCCAGAAATCCCCTGATCAAGTGAGCGCGTGCCTGGTCATAATGGACTACCTGAAGGTTCGACCGGGGCATTTCGGTCGCTATTCTCAAGAGAGATCGTCCATGTTGCCAGAATGCCTTGGTCACCCAGTCATCGAATAATTGATGCGCTCCATGACGTTTAATGATTTGGTCGTAGGCGGACTGAAAGAAGGGAATCACATTGCGCACGTAGAAAATGACCTTCAATTGCACGCCGATTCTTAGCGACGATTCATAGAGACGTTTCCAGCCGCCGGCGTTCAGTTCCGCCAAAAATTCGCTCGAACAAATGGCGTTGTCGCACCGTCCGAAGTAGCTTAGCAGCAGATTGTCGACGTCATCGTCCGCAAAAGTCGACGACGACATCAGATCGTACAACAGCCGGCCATTGGCATTGGCGATCTCATGCTCATGTTCGACAGGATACCGGTTCTCATAAGCAAATCCGAGATGTTCGAGTCGGGATACGTTGAAATAAAAAAAATTCTGTAAAGCGCTGGAACCTGTTTTTGAGCCTCCCGCATGAACGAATAAAGTTTTGTCAGCCATTATGAAATTTTTCAGTAACCGTGAATGAGAATGGAACCGCAAGAGCGACTAATCCTGGGCATTCGGCCTCCGCCATTTGTTAAACGACGCCGAATAGTCGGACAATATCAAAGATGTGTCAACTTCCGCTCCGGCATAAATACAGCCGTTAAAATACCCGCCTGAATTCATGCCCGTGCAGTATACCCTAACCTGAAGGCCCGAAAAACCGAACGCCATCGTTCGAATGAAGCGAGCCTCCGGGGAGCGGCTTCCCTTTCAATGAGCGTCTGTTCCGACGGAATTTATTGGGCGGCAAAAGAGTCGGATAAATAAAAGGAGCCTTCTTCCTGCAAACCCTCAACGGCAGCGAAGTCGTCGGTTAGCGCTACGGCATGGCCCCGGCCGGATCGTAGCCTGTATCTTTTCTGAAAATGGAGGCATGAGCATGATGAATTCATCTCCCTTTCGTCCTACCGGCTTATCCTTGTTTCTATTGCTGGCCTGGACCGGTTTGACTACGGCGCCGGCGCAGGAAAAACAGCCCCCGCCGGACACTGAAAAGAAACAGATCGAGCTCGAGAGAAAACAGCTCGAACTGGAAAAAAAACAGTTGGATCTGCAACGCCGGCAGTTGCAGCTCGAGGAAGCGGCCCGCAAGGAACTTCAGTTACAGGAAACCGAAAAGGCCGTGACCATGAAGCTGGAAAGCGACGTGCTGTTCGATTTCGGTAAAGCCGAGATCAAGCCCGAGGCGGAGCAGACGCTCGATAAGGTCGGGACGGTGATTGCCCAGTTCCCGGAAGGCCGGGTGCGCATCGAAGGTCACACCGACTCCAAAGGTTCCCGGAAAGTAAACCGCGAGCTTTCCAAACGCCGCGCCGAAGCGGTAAAAGACTGGCTGGTCAAGAAAAAGGACATCCCCGAATCGATCATTACAACCGTCGGCTTCGGAGAGATGAAGCCCGCCGCGCCGAACGCCAGCCCGGATGGCCGACAGCAGAACCGACGCGTCGAGATCACGGTGGAAAAATAAGGATTGACCGCTGTCGAAAGACGCCTCTTTTCGCCCGGCGGCTCAAAATATCTTTCTCGCCGATTTTATACGACGGTTTACTCAGCCCCGGAGAGTCCTCGATCAACGATTTTTACGACACTTCTTTCCCAAATTCTGATCGATGATTTCAAGGTCTGCGCCGTCGGTGAATCCGTCAAAGTTGAAATCGTACCAGCTCGACTCGCTCAGGCCGGCCCCATCGAGAAGCGCATAGATTTCCCAGTTGTAGAGATCGGTCGAGTTGACGAGCATATCCAGATTGCCGTCGCCGGGACAGCCCGCGTAGTTGAGGTTCGTGGCCAAATGAGGCTCGGAAGCCAGCAGCTTGTGCAAACGCGAATTCAGACGGTTATAGTTTTTCCGCTCCACAGGCGTCAGTCCGCCGGGGCGTTTCAGCAAATCCTTGTCCTCGTTGTCGAGCTTCGGATCGGGAGCGTTCTCGTCGACTTCGTAAAATTGATACTCGGCCACGTCCTTCGGAGGATTAAGACTTTCGTTGGCGGTGGAGCAGTCCGGAATCTGGGATACCACGAGTTTATAGCGATTGTTGCGAACCGCGGCCGAGAAATCCGGCACAATGCTGAAAGCCGGATCGGTCGCGTAATCGGTGCGGTTTTTGACTTCGCAGCAGGTGCTGAACTGATCGCCGTACCAGACGCCGTTTTCGTCATTGCACAACTTCTCCGACGAGAATTGCTGAAGGCATTTCTGTAAGGGTCCCGTAGGCGAGGCCAGAGGAATCACGCAAGGTCCGGGCAACTGGAATCCGGCCGTGATGTTGTTGCCGGTCTGAGTGAAATTGAACTTGCGAACGTTCCCGGTTTTGGGTCGGGTCAGATAGTTGAGCAGCGGTTTGGAGTCGAGCTTGTGAGATTTGGGTACGGCCTTATGCACGTCGATTCCGGCGATTTCGCCGAACAGTTCGAACAGATCGGCGATGTTGACCATCGCCGAAACCTCTCTATTGGGCGACTTGACCAGGGGGCCGGCAATGATCAGAGGCACCCAGGCTCCCGTTTGATAGGTAAACCCTTTGGAGCGCGCCGGGTTGAAGGGTGTTTTGACGACCGGCGCGAAAGAGCCGTTATCGCCCAGAATCACCAGCATTGTGTTGGTGTTCTCGGGATGGAAATCGAGGCTCCCGTCGGGCAGCCGACTGGCCAGGCCCGTTTCGACGAGCAACCGCCCGAGCTCGGAGTCCAGCGCTTCGATCATTTGGTTGCTGAGCGTCATCTGATCGGGAGAGGTGGACCCGCACTGGAGGCCGGCGTTGTTTTCGGTGCCGGACGGCAGCAGCTTCGGCGGCGGCTGTTGATAAGGCGAATGATCCGAAGAATAACTGACCGTCGCCATCCAGGGCCCGGAATGAGGCCGCTTGGCAATCCATTCGATCGCGCCGTCGGTTTCGACCTGAGTCCGGTATTTTCTGGACGTCACCGCTTCCGTCTTCTTGTCGCCGTCGATCACGACGAGCGGAGAGACATAATACCCGTTCAAGTGAGCACAGGTCTGAAAACTCGAAAAATCCACGTCCGGCCCGCCCGGTTCGCAGAAATTGGCCTTGTCGAACGGAGGTTCGGCCTCGCAGCTTGCGCTCGGGACGAAAATCCCCCCTTGTTCAAGGCATGAAAAACCGGGCGCGGGAGCTTCCGTCGTCGCGGCAATCGATTGGCATGAGTTATCGGCAAAATAGCAGGCGCCGGCAGCCGACCCGGTCACGAAACCGCAGGAATAGCTGCCGTCCGGGCCGACGCCTCCCGCCGTGGTGTCGATCGGGTTCGGCGCGCCGAGCAGGAACCCGTAAAAATAATCCCAGCCCAGAGCCCGCGGCGTGCGCTCGCCGAACGGATTGTTGTCGGGCCCGGCCAGATGGAATTTGCCGAACAAAGCGTTTTCGTAACCCACGCCGGCGAGCACCCGCGGCGTCGTGACCTCGTACAGGGACACCTGGGAATTGGCCAGGTCCAGCGACGTCAGAGCGGTAAAAATGTTGGTTCGGAACGGGAGGCGGCCTTCAAAGACGAGCGCGCGGCTCGGCGAACACTCCGGCATCGCCCAGGTATTCCGGAACTTGACGCCCGCTTTCGCCAGCGTATCGATGTTGGGGGTTTGCGGAATGCCTTCGGCCGGCGTGCCGCCGTAGCCGAAGATTTGCATCTGATCGATGCCCACGTCGTCCATGATGACAAACAGGATGTTCGGCGGCTGCGGCTTGCCCGGCCGGTTTTGCTGTGCGGAAACAAATCCGGAGGACAGGAACAAAGCCAAAATGATTGTACTGTTCAAGGCACACAAAACAAACCGACGTGCTTTCATAGCCTGCCCCAACCTGCCGAGTTAATGAAAAAATTATTATTATCATTTATTTAGATCAACAGCGATGGAGAATAAGCTTGTGAATGGCCATTGTCAATAAAAATTGACCGTAAAAGCCGTTGTTGGAATGCCTTAAAAATCAGCCAGGACCGTTCACTCGTCAATGACCGTTGCCGCAAGTCAACTTGTCCGGATGCAGACTTGCCGGAAGTCGATCAACCAATCATCCCGGCTGACGCTCTACCCATCAGGCGATATTCCTTTGCTGGAAAAACACGGCTATGCCGGCTGGTGAATAACGGCGGCCGGCCGCGTCTCTTTCTTTCCGATCGTCAACAGATCCCAGAACAGCAGCCCTCCCCCGGCAATTGTCATGACTCCGAATACGACCCGCCATGCCATCGCCTGCACGAACCAGGGATGGTTTTGCGCGGCGAAATAGCCCAGCCAGGTCGAGCCTTCGACGGCGCGTTCGATGAAGGATTGCTCGTAGCCGGCGATCAGCATCGCCACGGTCATGCCGACCACGCCCAGATTGAGCAGGGTCAAAGCCCATTTCCAGCGCCAGCCGTGCGGCAGGCCGCCGCCCATCCAGACGTTGCCGCGCGCCTGCTGCGCGGCAAGATAGAAAAAGGCGATGTTGATCGTCGCGTAGGCGCCGAAAAACGACAGGTGGCCGTGCGAAGCGGACCATTGGGTGCCGTGCGTATACAGATTGATCTGCGGCAGCGTGTGCATGAAGCCCCAGACGCCGGCTCCGAAAAAGTTGCCGAAGGCGTGGGCGATGACCCAGGCCAGCGCCGGATGATTGCTGTTTTTGAAGTTATGCACGCCGGAATCGTAAATCGAATGCACCACCATCGCCACCAGCGGAATCGGCTCCAGCGCTGAGAAGAAACCGCCGATCGAAAACCAGTATTCCGGCGTGCCGATCCAGAAATAATGATGGCCCAGACCCAATATGCCCGAACCGAACATCAGGGCGACTTCGATGTAGAGCCAGGTCTGCACCACCCGTCGGCGCACGCCGAGCAGATGCATCAGGCTCCAGGCCATGATGCAGCCGACCAGCACTTCCCAGGTCGCCTCCACCCAGAGATGAATCACCCACCACCACCAATACTGATCGACGCTGATGTTGGTGGCGTAAAACATGCCGGCCATGTACAAACCGGCCAGGGCGATCAGATCCAGCGTCAGCACGCCGGCGATGCCGGACCATTTGCCCTGGGCGAAGGTCGCCGCGACATTGTAGAAAAACACCAGCATCACCGCGACGATGCCGATGTCGGCCCAGCGCGGCGCTTCGATGTATTCGCGGCCTTCGTTGATGAACCAGAGCGTGGCGTCGTTGCCGCTGCCGACCTGCACCAGGAGGTAAACCAGCACCACCAGCACGACGGCGCCGGTCAATACCCAGAACGCCAGATGGCCCCATTTCAGGCCGACCACCGGCACGCCGCTTTCGTCCTCGAGAAACCAGTACACCGAGCCGATGAAGCCGTACAACATCCAGACCACCATCGCATTGATGTGAACCATGCGGTTGACGTTGAAATCGAGAATTTCATAAAGAAATCCCGGCCAGACGAACTGTAAGCCGGCCAGCAGCCCGAACAACAACTGCGCCATGAACAGGATCATGGCCACGGTAAAATAATGCACCGCCAGTTTTTGCCCGCCGGTGAGATGGGCATTGGCCATGAAATCTTCGTAGCGGGAACGCAGGCCGGCGTAGAATGCCGCCGCTCTTTGTCGATAAGTTGGTACGGTCATGATTATTCCTCCTCAGAGCCGATGGCTTTAAAGTTGTGCGGAAAACCGTTGGTATCGATGGCCGACATCCACTTCAAAAACGCCACGACGCCGCGGGCTTCTTCTTCAGTGATTCCCAGATTCGGCATTTTCCGGTTGGAGCCGTAAGTGCGCGCGTACTTTTCCGGATCCAGCAGGAACTGCACCATAGCCTCTTCATGGCCGGCTCCGCCCCACGCCTGATCCAGCCAGGCCTTGGTCAAGTCCGGCGCATAGTAAGCACCGTTGCCGAGCAAGGTATGGCAATTCATGCAGTTTTTCGCCTGGGTGGTTTTTTTACCCAGCGTCACCAGTTGCTCCGCTTCGGCTTCGCTCAAGGTTTTGCCGAACAGCGGCGCTTCGCCCCGGATAACCGGCTGGTAGCGCTGCTTCCGTTTGTCGAAAAGGTAGGTAATATCCTTGTTGATGACGCTGTACGCCGGAACCCTGGCGCCGCCGGGAGCAATTTTCGCCAGCGAGTCGAAAGTCAGAATGATCAATATGACGAAAGAACCCGCCGTGACCCAGATCGCGGTTTTTTTCCAGAAGGGTTCCGAAGCCCAGAAGGGAATGTGTTCAGTCATAAATCCTCCATCTTGGTTGATGAGTGTTCCGCTTCATGCGCGTGTGTTGCCGTGCACAAGCGCCATATCAAACGCGGCATCCACCAATAGCCGACTACCATCAAAACGACCAGAATCCGCCACTGGCCGTCCAGATGAAGCGCTTTCGCAAACACCGCCACACACGCCAGCAGCAGTCCGTAAGCCAGCCAGGAGCCGAAACGCAACAGGATGCCCCCGCGCAGTTTTTCCCATGCGAACAACGCCGCATAAACCGCCGCCGTCAAAATGATCAGCGCGCCGCTAAAGAAACCGATAAAAAAATCCGACAAGGCGATGGGTTCAATCATATCCCCCTCCTGGCCCAATAATACCCTTTCATCGGCAATCGGCACAATTGCTTTTGATCTCTTCCGTTGGCACCGATCCGTTTCACCTTTTGACAAAGCTGCAAACCAATTCGTTGAAATGTTGAGATAAAATTTGCCAATGCCGTCTCGAGCAGAATAACTAAGCCATAACTAACCAACCAGATTTTTGAAACTCTGCCGGTCTTCCAAGCCATATCAAACGACAACTTCAGCACGGTTTCGCCCGTGCCGAACCGTGAGCCCGCCGAGCAATCGAACCTCTTTCGGCAAGCGCAAGCTGCATGGTTTCAAGCCGTCAGGCCACTTCAATGACTCAATAGATCAATCGCCTCATCCATTTTTGTACTGGCCGGGCGCGGACTCAGATAACGGATTTCCGGCAGCACCACTTCCCAGCGGCTGCACCTTAACGATTCCGGATCCCCAGGCTTTCTTTGCCGAGCTAAAATGGCCGCAACCCGGACGTCGACAATTTCCCCTTTCGGCGGCGTAAAAGCCTGAGCCATCCGCGCGACCGTCACCCCGGTGAGGTCGGCCAGCTCCCAACCCGGTTTGCCGTCGCTTCTGCCGCGCAACGTCAATGGGCTGCCGTAATCCAGTTCCGCGACGGCTCGATGAACCGGGCTTTGAGGCGCATGATAGCCCGGCCAGGAGAGCACGACCTGCGCGGGATCGGCTAGCCAGACGCGCTCGTCCTGCGCATGAGCCTCGCCAGACGGTATCGGCCGCGATTTAAGACAGAGATCCTCGCAGTCCCTGACGAAAGGATGGCGACATCCTTGCCGTGCGCACAAGGTCAGGGTTTTACGCGCACGGGTCATCGCCACGTAATACAAACGCCGTTCCGGGTCATTCGCCGCAGGCCAGCCGCCGGCGTCCAGAATCGCGACGTGATCGAACTCCAGGCCCTTGGCCCGGTGCGCGGTCAGCAACAGCAGCGGCGCATGCCGGCTGCCGCTCGCGCCCGGCGGATCGCCGGCGCGGAATTCATAAAACGCTTCGATCGCCTCGCCGACGACATGCGGCGAGCCCGGTGCGGCCGCTTCGCAGCCGAGGATGAATCGGGCGAGCAGGGCCCGGTACGGCTGCTCGATCGGCTCGTCGACCGTCTGCCGGTAGCGGCGCCTGAACCAGCGGGACAATGTTCCCCACTTCAACATGACGTGAGATTTCCGGGTACCTTGCAATCGCGACAACAGGCCATGCCCTTCGCGAGTGGCGTACAGATCGAGCAGCTCACCGTCCCTTATCAATCGCACGGGAATGGCTTTTTGACGGCACAACGCCGCGATCGGTTCCAGCGCTTGCCAATGCCGGGCGATCACCGCAAACTGTCCCCAAAAACCGGCCTGCCCCGAGTGTTTCAGCCGGTTCAGGCGAATCAGCTCGGACAGCGCCGCCTCGGCTTCCTCGGCTACCTGCGCCGGCGTTTCCAGAACATGTACCCGGCCCTGGGTCAAACTGTCCAGTTCGGCGAAATCGCCGCCGTCGGGCGCGCCGCGGCGCGCATGATCGACCCGGAGAATTTGCCGGAATTTCATGCGCTCCCCGAGCGGCGCGACGACCCGATTGGCGCAATGAATGATGTGCGCCGTCGAGCGGTAGTTTTCAATCAGATAATGCGTCCTGGCCTGATAATCACTGGCGAACTGCCTGATGAAACGAACGTTGGCGCCGCCGAAAGCATAAATATTCTGATCGTCGTCGCCTACCGCCAGCAGCGACAATTTGTCTTCTTCGCTGTTCAGGGACCGTCCCGCGAAGGCGCCGATCAATTCGTAATGTTCGGCATTGATGTCCTGGTATTCATCGACCAGGAGATAACGCAATCCCGACAATAAACGGTCGCGCTGTGCGGAAGGCCCGGTGTCGCCGTCCGTTTCCGCCTTTTTCAATTGCGCCGTCGCGGTTTTGATCACCGAAGAAAACTCGATGCTCTCGCCGCGCTCCGCCGCCACGGCGTAACTGGTGCCGGTCAGCCGCATCGCCAGACCGTGCAGAGTCTGCACCCCGACGCCCGCGGCATCGGCGCCGACCAGATCCCACAGGCGCTTCTTGATTTCGACGGCCGCCGAGCGGTTAAAGCTGAGCACCAGGATCTCTTCCGGCGGCACCAGGCATTCGCGCAACAGCCAAGCCACCCGGTGCACGATCACTCTGGTCTTGCCGGAGCCGGGTCCCGCCAGCACCAGATGGCTTCCCTCCGGCGGCGCCGCGACAATCGCCTGCTGCTCGGGATTGCTAAGATCGGTCAAAATGCGCCGGTGCGCCGCTTCGGTCGTCGCCATTTCCAGAATATCCTGGCGGCCGGCAAAATAGCGGCGCACGAACTCGCCGCGGTCCATGCCGAAATAATCGACGATAAACGCCATCGCCGCCTGAATCTTGCCCAGCGCCAGACGGGCATATTCGGCCATCACGTGCACCTGAATGATCTTGTCCTTGTAATGCAGGGCCAATTCGGCGTAGTCGGATTTCTTGAATTGCCGGCGGCGAGCCTCGGCATTGAGCCGGATGCTCATCGCAGTGTGGAACACCGCCTTGCCGCGCGCCAGATGCAGCACTTCGTTGGCGTCCAGATAAAGCAAAGCCGCCGACAACGCTGCATTCCAATCGCGTACCTCCAGATCCTGCAAGACCGGATCCGTCTGCAGGACCGCTTCCAGCTCGCCCTGTTTGCAAACGACCAGCAAGTTGTTGCCCTGGCGGTGGCGGATAAAATGATCGATCAACGCCTGAGCCAGTTTCATGCGCCGATGACGGATGAGTTCGATGTCCTGCCAACTTCGCAACAACTTCACGTAGCGATGGTCTTGCCCGGCCAGCCGTACGGCGAAAAAACCGCGTTGCCCGGAGCCGCTGCCGAAGGATTCGGCAAACGACTTCATCAACCGGGAGAGCCGATCCGGCCTTAAGTCGACGCCGGTATTCCGGCGCAAGGTATCGCAAAGCCGCCGGACGTTGAGCATCTGCCATTCTTCCGGGTCGGCATCGGGCGCGGCCTCGCGCAGAGCAGCGATCAAGGCGTCTTCCAATTTGCGCAAGTCTTCTGCCCGTTCCAACGTATCCGGATCGCGGTACAGCGTCACGCCGATCTCGGTATCGTTGGCAATCAGTTTCAGACGGTCGAGTTCGTGCAGCATTCGCTGCACCTCATGCGAATCGCGTCCCGTCACCAGCATCAAATCGTCGGTGCTGATGCCTTCGTCCTCGTCGCTGTAAAACAACTGCGCCAGGAGCGTCATATAAGGTTCCGCATCGGCGTTCGGCGCCAGTTTTTTCTCCAGTAGCGCTCGGGCTTCGTCCAGGCTGGCGACCTGCAAACTGCCGGGAAATACCCGCGTATGATTCTCTCGGCGTTCCAGGAGACGGGCTTCTTCGAGCCAGGCCACGGCGATGCGCACTTTCGTGTCGGCATCGGGCGCGTCCGGATCGATGCCGTGCCGGTCCGGAATTTCCAGCAAAATCTCGCCGCTGGTGACCACCATGGTACCTTCGGCGCGGTCTTTTTTCTCGATGCTTCGCAGCGCCCTCAAAATGGCATGGATGTCGTGCCGGGTCAGCCTGGCGTTGCGCAGCAGGCGAAACTGAACGTCCAGATCGGCATCGTCATACAATAAGACGCAGCGGGCCGGAGCCTGATCCCGTCCGGCGCGGCCGGCTTCCTGCAGATAATTTTCCAGCGAGCCCGGCGTATCCAGATGAATCACCAGCCGCACGTCGGCCTTGTCGACGCCCATGCCGAACGCATTGGTGGCCGCAATCACCCGCAATTCGCCTTTAATGAAGGCTTCCTGTACCCGGCGTTTTTCTTCGGGCAGCATGCCGCCGTGAAAATAACCGCAATCCAGCCCGGCCTGTTTCAAAAATTCGGCCATGTCTTCGACTGTCTTCTGTCGGGCGCAAAACACGATGGCGCCGCCCTCTTCCCGCAGTGACTCCTGCAACAGCCGCAGCGCTTCCGGATATTTGGCTTGCGCCGGCACCGCATAAACCTCATACAGCAGATTCTCGCGGCGAATACCTCCGCTCAAGGTATGCAGCGTCATGTTCAGGCGCCGGCGAAAATGCTCGACAATGTCCTGCACGACGTCCGGTTTGGCGGTAGCGGTAAAGCAGAACACCGGAGAAGGTGTATCTTTTTGCCGGGCTTTGATGAAGCGCGAAACGTACAAATAGTCCGGACGGAAATCATGCCCCCATTTCGACAGACAGTGCGCTTCGTCGAAGATCCAGGCCGCGACCTCCCGGTGCGCCAGGGCATTGGCAAATGCGCTGCTCCGGAATTGCTCCGGCGCCACAAAGATCAATCCCAGATCGCCGAGTCTCAGCTTGTCCAGCATGAGGCGCCGTTCCAGCGGATTGAGTAGACTGTTCAGATAACCGGCGCAGGCGATCCCGCGCGCCTCGAGATTATCGACCTGATCCTTCATCAACGACTGCAGCGGCGACACGATCACCGTCAGACTGCCGTTACGATAAAAACGGGCCAGCGCCGGCAGTTGATAACACAGCGACTTGCCGCCGCCGGTCGGCAAAATGGCAAGCGTGGGTTCCCTTTTAAAGCCGTGTTCAACGACGGCCTGTTGCAGCGGCCGGCCGTCGGCAAGGGCAGGAACAGGCCGAAACTCGGCAATGCCCGGAAAATAGCGCGGCAGGAGCTTGAGCAGATCGTGCTGCTCGGAACACCAGATGCAATCCGGATCGCGGCAAGGTACATCGCGAAGGATGGCGATCAGCTCGCGCGTTTGCGGGAAGGACCGGCCGACCCAGGGCGGCAGCACCGAATTGCCGCCGGCGACGCGCAGCCAGGTCAGTACGTAGGCCAGCGGCCGGTGCCAGTTACAATCGGCCAGATGGCGCTCGGCCACCTGTTGTTGCGCGATGCGGCAGACCTTGCCTTCGGTGATCCGCCGCCAGGCCGTTCGGGCTTCTTCCAGAGGCGGGCGCAAGGCCCCTCTCAACGCCGCGAAGAAACTGGCCATGCCCCTGCCGTTTTCCGGTGTCAGCAGGAAATGCAGACAGAGCAACTCGTCCGGATGTTCTTCGGCCCGCTGCCGTAAGGCATCGGCTTGATCGAGAAACAGCTCGTACGCCAGCTCGGCATCGCGCACCGGGTCGTTGCGCGTCGTCGTGCACAGCTTGTAATCCTTGACCAGGCGGTGATAGGGGTTTTGCGGAAACGCCACCGGCGACAGTTCCAGGGTATCGACCAGCGGCAGCCGGTGCAGCGCCAGATCGGGATGCAGCAGCGACAAGGCCGGCTGATCGAAGGCGACGACGTTGTGCCCGAGCACGAACGTTGCTCCCTCGGTGATTCGATCCAACTGCTGCTTTAAATCGACGGCTTTGCCGGGTATCCGCAGCCGAACGCCGGTATCGGGCCGGTAAGCGCCGATTTCCCGGACCCGCAAGCGATCCTGCCGGGCCGTTTCGATGTCGAGACAAAGGCATCGGGCGTGTGATTTTTCTGACTTTTGCGACATTAAGGATTCAAGGAGATTTCCTTCAAGATGTTGGAGCCGTTTTTTATCTCAGTATAATCGATAACGTCCGGGTTAACTCCTGAACTTGAAGATCCGGCGCCTTCCAGGCCGTTAGACCCTGGACGGCGCCGCGGCTTTATTCACTCGCTCTTTTTGTCTCCAGTCTCGGCCGTCTTCGCCCAGACGCGAAGAATTTCCGCCACGCTCCAGGCCTGAGCGATGCATCCCCTCGGCGTAAACGCTCCCTCGGCATCGGCAATTTCGCTGACCGAGCCGATGCAGGCTTCGTACAGATGCCGCTCCAGCAATTGGTCGAGAAATTCCCGTATTTCCTGGCGTTGAGCCGGATAAATGCGCAGCCAGGCGTCGACGTAGGGGCCTATCAGCCAGGGCCAGACGGTACCCTGATGGTAGGCGGCATCGCGGGTCCGAAGATCGCCGTGGTAATTGGCTTTGTAGTCCGGATGGTCCGGCGACAGGGTTCTAAGGCCCACGGGCGTCAACAGCCGGGATTTGGCGTTATGGAACACCGATTCCCAATAATCCTGGGCCAGAACCGGATTATCCAGCGATAGCGCAAACAATTGGTTGGGCCGACAGGCCGGATCGTTCTGACCGTTTTCACCGTCGACCACGTCGTACAGACAGCCCGTCTCCGGATTCCAGAAGCGCCGGTTGAAGCTGTCGCGAGCAAGATCGGCCACGTGGACGATTTCATTCAACGGCGCATTCAGATTTTCTTCCTTTGCCCACTTTTCCATAAGACGAAGCGCGTTATACCACAAGGCATTGATTTCCACTGCCTTGCCCCGGCGCGGAGTAACGATCCAGTCGGGCAGTTTGGCATCCATCCAGGTCAGCGCGTAGCGCGGATCGCCCTGGATCAGCAGGCCGTCCTCAGCATCGCAGTGAATGCCGAAGCGCGTACCGTGAAGATGGTGCTCGATGATGTCCAGCAGCTTGTGCAGCAAATCCCTGAGCAGGCCGCGGTCTCCGGTAATCCGGACATAACGTTCGATCGCATGGAAATACCAGAGGGTCGCATCGGCGGTATTGTACTGGCCTTCGCTTTCACCTTCCGGAAACATGTTGGGAATGAGGCCTTCCCGAAGATGGTAGGCAAACGTGCGCAGGATATGGCCGGCCTCGACGTGACGCCCGGTCAGCAAAGTCAATCCTTCCAGGCTGATCATGGTGTCCCGTCCCCAATCGGTGAACCAGTGGTAGCCGGCGATAATGGTTCTGACGTCGCCGCCGGTGGCGCGGATACGTGCCGTCTCGGCGACGCGGTCGAGCGGAGCGATGACGAACTGATCGGCCGCCAGCACCAATTGTCTGGCAGAGCCTTTGTCCAGTGCCGGGCTGGCCGTCGCCAGCAAGCGCCGGCGCCGTTCCAGTTCCGCCTGAAGCGCTTCTGCGGGAGACAGCGCCATGATGCTTTCCCAATTTTCCGAGGAAGCTACCAGCGTAACGTTTCTATTCGGAACGAGATCCACGCGAAAATAGCCGGGACTCCATAGATTGCCCTGAGCTTCGTAGCCTCTCTGCTCTTCGATCCGGTACAGAATATTGCTAAAGCGCCGGGCTTCAATGGTAAAGGCCGGATTTTCGCCGTCAATGTAAAGGCACAGGGGAGGAATGGACGTTCCGTGCACCTCGAGGTGCCCGGCGGAGACTTTAAGGTCGTACAGATGCAGCGGCAGTCCTTCGGCCAAAGACGTGTCGTGCCGCCGGAAATGGACGGCCACCCGGATTTTAAGGCGCACCGGCCCGTTTCCAGAGACCAGGCGGTAGCCGACGTGAACTGTGTTGCTCATGTAGGGCATCAACACCCATTTCTCAATCACGTGGTCGCCCAGGTCGTAGCGCCAGACCGGCATGCCGGAGTCCAGGCGAAATTCGCGCAGCGTGGACATGCCGTAAACGTCCAGGGCGCCTCCGGCCAGTTCGATGCCGCCGATCTTCTGAGTGCTGCCATCGGGCAGCCGAACCATCTCGCTCAGTTGATTGAGCATCACGTAGCGCCCGTGCGGTTCGGACAGCGCCGCCGTCAACAGGCTATGGTAGCGGCGGGTCGGCACCCCCGAGATCGTCCCGGAGGCGTAACTGCCGAGACCGTTCGTCACCAGCCATTCGTGCTTGAGCAGAGATTCCAGTTCCGCCGGATCTCCGGTCCAGTTCGTGCGAATAACAATGTCACTGTTCATGGTTATCGGTATCCTTTGTCGGTTTAACAGGATGGAGCGCCACGGCGGATTCGCCCTGAAGATACCAGTTGCCTTGTCTCGGCCAGGGAGGCATGCCGAGACCGCCGTAGCGGGGATTCTCGCTGGACCACAGGATGTCCCAGACATGCTCCAGAGGCGGAGCCAGCAGCGGTTCCGGAGAAGGAACCAAATGAATGTCCCGGCTCAGATTCACCAGTAAAAGACGATCGTCTTCCCGATTTTCGCCGAAAAAACGTATCACCAACGCATCCGGGCCCAGAACGGCGCCGTCGACGCGCTGGTTCTTCTGGGCGGCCAGAAACACGGGGTCGGTGCGCCGAAGATGCAATAAATCGGCGTGCAGCGCGTAGCTCTCTTTATGCTGATAACGTTCGTTCAAGTTCAGCTTGGAATGACTGAAAGTCATGGGATCGCCGGGATCCGGCAGCCGGGCCTGCATTTCGGGCGTGGCCAGCGAACGGAATTGAGCCAGAAAATCGGAACGCCCCTGAGCCACCAGATGAGCGATTTCGTCCTTATGATCGGCAAAATAGAAAAACGGACTGAGGGCCGCAAACTCCTGGCCCTGAAACAGCATGGGCGTTTGCGGGGCCAGAAGAAACAAGGCCGTCAAGGCCCGATATCGGCTGGGACTGGTCAACAGATGAAGCCGTTTGCCGCTGCCCGAATTGGCCACCTGATCGTGATTCTGGATGAAGTTGACGAACTTGCAGGGAGCGATGTGCAGCGCCTCGGTGCCCCGTGCTTTCTTCTGCCAGGAATACCATTGGCCCTGATACAAAAACCCCCGCTTCAACGCCGAGACGAATTCCTGAGGAGCGCCCCGGTGATCGCTGTAATAGGCGTCGGCGCGGCCGGTCGCGGCCACCATCGCGGTATGGTGAAAATCGTCGTTCCACAAGGCGTCGATGCCGAAACCGCCTTGTGCTTCCGGCAAAAACAACCGGACGTTTTGCGGCTCGTTCTCGGCCACGAGGAAGGTTTTGCGGGGAGCCCCCGCCCTACGCACCGTTTCCGCGATGGCGGCGATAATGTGCCGAGGCGAACTGTCGAAAATCTGCTGGGTCGCATCGAGGCGCAGCCCGTCGAGATGGAACTCTTCGATCCAGTAGGCCGCATTCGCGAGCACGTAATCGCGTACCGGCCCCGAGTTCGGTCCGTCGAAATTCAGGGCCGCTCCCCAGTCGCACTGGTAACGATCGGTAAAATAATCGTTCGAAAACTTCTCGAGATAATTGCCGTCCGGACCGAAATGATTGAATACGACGTCCAGAATGACGCCGAGACCGGCCGCATGAGCCTGATTGACGAAACGGCGAAAGTCGTCCGGCGTTCCGTAAAGTCGCGTCGGGGCAAACCAGTTGACGCCGTCGTAGCCCCAGCCGAACCGGCCGGGAAAATCGGCCACCGGCATGATCTCCAGAATCGTCATTCCCACCGCCGCCAGTTCGGGCAGTTCTTTGGCTGCGGCCAGCCAGGTGCCTTCCTGAGTGAAGGTGCCGACGTGCATTTCGTAGATGACCTGGCCATGGGCTTCAATTCCCTGCCAGGCGGAATCCGTCCATTCGAACGCCGGTGCGTCGACGACCTGCGAAGGTCCGTGCGGGCCTTGAGGCTGAAAACGCGAGGCCGGATCGGGATAAAGCTGCGGATCGTCGTCCAGTTGATAACGGTACAAGGTTTCTGCACGGGCTTCTTTCACCAGAGTCGAAAAATAACCGCCGCCTTCCTTTTGCATGTCGATTCTGATTGGCGAATGAAGAGCTTCGCTGTTTTCTCCGTTTGCATTCAGAACCAGTTTTACCGTCTTTCGCTCAGGCGCCCAGACACGAAAATGCACGCCTTGATCCTGTACGAGCTCTGCTCCGACGGGAAATCTCCGGTTGTTCACTGATTCCATAGCTCGCCGTACGCTCATAGTCTTAGCCCAACCCAATCAGAAAAACTCAGTCGTTACTGTTCCGAGGCTTTTACTGCACAACCTCGGAAATTAGGCAATCCGGAAGCCGGATAGTTCTTTCCAGCCGGGCAAATTATGCGGCGGCCGCAAACAGCGCGACGATTCATTTGGGCGAGCAGTACGACTCAGCGGCATTCGGCCGTTTCCCTAATGACCGATACCTATTGCTCGTTTTCTCCGATCCGAAGAATTCGCCGAGAGCCCTTCAAACCGGAGAAAACAGAGGCCGCCGTCACTTGAAGCCGGCCGCAAGATTTAAAACAACGCCCTTTCAGATCCCGTCAAGGCTTGACGCGATAGAACTGATTGAGTTGCTTGCGCTGCTCGTCCCATTGCGTCGTACTGACAGGCCAATGGTCTTCATCGAAACCGGGCGCATTTTTTAAAGCCTCCTTGTCCATATTCAGCACGTAATAATCCTGATCGGCACTCCAGCGCAGCGCCGACCATGGAATTGCAAAAAGCTTGTCGCCCATGCCCAGAAGTCCGCCGTACGAAACGACGACGTAAACGACGTTACCGCGCATGGGATTCAGCACCAGATCCTTGATGTCGCCCAGATCCTCCCCTTTCATGTTTTTGACGTCGGTGCCGATGATTTTGGTGGCGCGGCTGACGTCCTGCATCTGTTCATTGGCTTCTTTCCTCATTTCCTTCTGTTTCTCCCTGACGTCCCGTTGTTCTTCCCGCATTTCCTCTCTTTTTTCCTGGACGTCGGTCGCCGCGTAGGCGGTAGCTCCCAGAATCGCACTCAAAACGGATACGGTTACGATAGCTCTTGATGATTTCATGGTCTTGCTCCAGCTTTATTAAATGAAGGGGGTCTCGATAAGTTTCGAGAGCGGCTGAATACACTGTCACGTTTCAGACGTACGACGTAAAAATTAATCCAAGCTTCAATCGGCGTCTGTACGTTAACAAACACAATCAGGATTCTCCCTGCCTGTTCGTTGCACGAACCGCATGCTTGTTCTTTCAGTCAATCCAATCAGGAAAATCATGGAAATATTGACCGCCCGATAGAAAAGGATGTACGTTAACCGGATCCGGACTTGCCGGACGGCGGAGTAGAAAGGGAGGTTCCATGTCATCTTTTAATGAAGTAGCTGAAAACGTCAGCTTGGTGATTGACGGTGCCGGAGTTCTCGTCATCGTTCTGGGCCTGTTGGCGGCTTTAGCCAGATTTACAATATTCAGAAAATCGGCCGATCCCTACCGGCAACTTCGACAGGATATCGGACGAGGCATTCTTCTCGGGCTGGAACTTTTGGTGGCCGCCGACATTATTCGCACAGTAGCCGTTACGCCCACCCTGCAAGGCGTGCTGGTCCTGGGGCTTATCGTCTTGATCCGGACGTTCCTGAGCATGGCCTTACAGGTCGAGCTGGAAGGCCGATGGCCATGGCAACAGCAGTCTCCTCAACATGTCGTTCACTCGGACAGGCAACAGCGTCCCCCGGTTTAAGCGACTCGTTGAACAGGAGCTTTTATAAGCCATTCGCTGCTTCGGATCGATTTTTACCGGCTTTCCGCGGTCGAATGCGCTATCGGTAAACCAATTTTCGAGAAGTCAGCATGAAATTCGACACCGCATCTCAACTCGGCCATATTCTGTTCATTCCTCACGGAGGCGGTCCCTTGCCTTTGTTCGGCGACCCAGGGCATCGGCATTTGTTCGGATTTCTTCAGGAAATAACGCCCTCCTTGGGGCAGCCCTCGGCCATTCTGGTGATTAGCGCCCATTGGGAAGAGGCTCTCGCCACGGTTACCCACGGCGAACATCCTTCGCTGATTTACGATTATTACGGTTTTCCCGAAGCGGCTTATCAAATTCGGTATCCGGCTCCGGGTTCGCCCGCGCTGGCCGATAAAATTTTTCAACTGTTGAATCTTAATGGCATCGAAGCACGGCTCGACAGCGAACGCGGCTTCGACCACGGCCTGTTCGTACCGTTAAAAATCATGTATCCGGAGGCGGATATTCCTTGTGTCCAATTGTCTCTGCTCCGGAGCCTGGATCCTGCGGTTCATCTTCATATCGGCAAGGCTCTATCGCCATTACGGCGGGAGAACGTGCTTGTCCTCGGTTCCGGCTTTTCGTTTCACAACCTCGAAGCTTTTTTTGCGCCGACGAGCGGTGCGCCTGATTTGAAGAACGAGGCATTCGAAGAATGGCTGATAGACAGTTGCACCAATCCAAATCTGTCGGCCGAAGAAAGGGAAACAAGACTCGTCCGCTGGCGGGAGGCGCCCTTTGCTTCTTACTGCCATCCCCGAGAAGAACATTTACTGCCGTTACACGTTTGCCTGGGCTTGTCGGACGCTCCGGCCAGACTGGCGTTCAGCGGCGACGTATCGGGCAAAAGAGCCAGTGCTTTTCTGTGGTGACTCTGTCCGAATTTTACAGAGTCAATTTTGCAGGATCAGCCCCTCTTTAAACGTTGACACGTATCAGCAATACGTAGCAGAAATTAACCCAGCCGTTCATCCCTGCCTGTACGATAGCCAAACAGAACCGGTTGCGGCTTATGTCAGTTGTCCGTTCCGATAATCGGCAAGCGCCTGCTCGATTTCATCCCGTGTGTTCATCACGAGCGGACCATACTGTGGACGACCGGCTCGCGCATCGGAATGAATGATGACTCTGCCGGCGGTCATCCATTGCACCGTTCCGCTTTTTAAATTTCCCCGGTTTCCCGGATGGTCCCTGTACAGCATGCGGCCTTTGCATGTACGTCACCGTTTCGAATCCACGATGCGGATGATCCGGAAAACCGGCGATAGAGTCCTCGGCATTCATCGAAAATAAACTCGTCCAGCATCAGGAAAGGATCGAGGTGCAATCCCGGGATGGACCGAGACTGCGCAGCAGTTTCACGCCTCCGCCGTCGGTAGTCGGTAAGGCATGAATCGTTTGTTTCAACGTTCGCACGGACATATCGTCCTACTCAAAAGATGCGATGGCCAATTTTCCAAGCCGCCAACAGAGCGAGCTTCCGCCAGGCTTCGGCCAAAGCCGACGCTTTGCCGGCTTCGCCCATATTAAAACCTTCGGCACAAACAAATTCGACGTCGGCAATGCCTCAAAAGCAGGAAAAGTCCCGCACGTAGCGGGTCTGGCCGTCGAGCCGCGTTGTTGACGGAGGCCTCATTAAACTCCCTATTTCATAGATAAAAAATTATAATATTTCGTCTTAAAAGTTCTAATAATTCGATAGATTAATGACACCCCATATCACTCTCGAACAATGGCGCTCTCTCATCGCGGTGGTGGACGCCGGCGGTTACGCCCAGGCCGCCGGGATCCTGCACAAAAGCCAGTCGGCCGTTACCTATGCGGTGCAAAAAATCGAATCGTCCTTGTCGGTGAAAGTCTTCGCCATCGAAGGGCGCAAAGCCATGCTCACGCCGATCGGACAGATGCTTTACCGGCGCGCGCTGGCGCTGGTGGAAGAAGCCGGCGATCTGGAACGGGCCGCGCACAGGCTGTCGGCAGGCTGGGAAGCGGAGATTCGTCTGGCGGCCGAAATTCTCTTTCCCTCCCGACTCCTGCTGTCCTGCCTGGATCGTTTCGGGCAGGACAGCCCGGGAACGAGAATCGAATTGATCGAGTCCGTGCTGGGCGGCACGGACGATGCGTTACTCAAGGGAGAAGCCGATCTGGTGATTTCCCCGCGGCAGCCGGCCGGTTTTCCGGGCGAACTGCTGATGCGGATGCGTTTGATCCCGGTCGCGCACGCCGAGCATCCGCTGCATCGACTGGGCCGAGCGCTGACCTCTCGGGATCTGCGCGCCCATCGGCATGTGGTGGTGCGAGATACCGGCAGCCGGCGCGATCGCCGTGCGGTATCGGTCGAAGTCGACCGGCGCTGGACGGTGAGCCAGATCGCGACGTCGATTAAGGCCGTCTCTCTCGGCTTCGGTTTCGCCTGGCTGCCGGAAGAGCATATCCGAGAAGAATTAAGCAACGGTTCACTCAAGCCTTTACCGTTAAGAGCGGGCGGAATCCTTGAAATTCCTCTCTACATGATTCTGGCCAATCCGGACTTTGCCGGCCCCGGCGTCAAACGCCTGGCCGAGATCATCAGGGAATCGGCGGAATCCGGCGGCCCGGCCGGTAGAATCGACGCCGTCCAGTAAAGCCGGAGCCGAATTTTTTTATCGGAGTGACAAAGCTCGCTTTGTCATTGGCAAAATCGGCTTTGCAACTCCCGTTAGCCGACAGCTTAACGTAACGAGGTTGTGTCGATAAATCCGGAGACTCCCTGAATGAAGTATTTCCGCTTCAACGAGCCGATTTTCTTCAGGTCGGGCGCGGGCTCGCTATCTTTCTTCTCGTAAGCGTCCAGTCATCTCGCAGCAAGTTTAATGCTCACTTGAGAGGTGGCCCCAAAGCTTTGAACAGATATCTCCGAAATTAAGGTGGAATCCTGCTGTTGATTAGGCTGCCATTTTGACCGGTGGCAACATGCCGGTATAAGCTTGATAGGGCGTTTTCCGACCCAGGCTGGAATGTGGCCTGGCTCGATTGTACCATTCCACATAGTTCATGACCGAGGTTCTTGCCTGAGCGACCGACTCGTCAGCATGGAGATAAACGCACTCGTATTTCACTGAGCGCCACACGCGTTCGACGAAGACATTATCTCGCCAAGCTCCCCGGCCGTCCATGCGCAGCTTGCAACCGTTTTCCAGCACCGTATCGACAAACACCTGGGCAGTCAATTGACTCCCCTGGTCCGTGTTGACGATCTCGGGTGTGCCGTACCGCCTGAATGCTTCCTGAAGCACATCCACCGCATGGCAGGCTTCCAGGGTAATCGCCAGTTTGGCCGCCAATACTTTGCGGCTGGCCCAGTCCACCACGGCCGTCAGGTAAGCAAAGCCTTTGGCCAGTCGAATATAAGTCGTATCCAGTGCCCACACCTGATTAGAACGATGAATCGCCATGCCACGCAACAAGTAAGGATAGATTTTATGTCCAGGTTGCTGCTTACTGGTGTTGGGCTTGCAATACAGCGCCGCCATACCCATCCGCTGCATCAGGGTTTTGACATGCTTGCGACCGACCGCGATGCCTTGGTCATGCAATTGATCGCGCAACATTCTCGCCCCCATGAACGGGTGTTTCAAATGCAGTTCATCCAGCCGCCGCATCAGCTCCAAATCACGCTCCGAGACCGATTTGGGCAAATAATAGACGCTACCCCGGCTCATATTGAGCAAGTCGGCCTGACGGCTGATCGACAGTTTCGAGTCACGGTCTATCATCGCTTTGCGCTCAGCAATCCCGCCTTGCTGAGCGCGCCTTCTACCCAAAGGGCACAAGTAAAAAATCATTCTCCAACGTCAATTGCCCGATCTTGGCATGCAACGCCTGCAGATCGACAGCGGGCGACGCCGTTTCAGGCGATTTGCCAAAGACCTCGGCCGCCCGCTCCGTCAGTTGTCGCTTCCAGTCGGTAATCTGGTTTGGGTGAACTTCGAATTCCTGAGCCAGCTGCGCCAGGGTTTTATCACCCGCCAGCGCCGCCATGGCAACTTTGGCCTTGAAAGCCGGTGAGTGTTTTCTTCTCGTTTTGAGTGACATCTTCTGCTCCGTTTTAACGTCCTTCTGGACATTCTACAGTAGCAGGTCTTCCACTTAACAGGCTGTTCAATTTTTCGGCTCCACCTCTTTGAGCAATGCGATGCCTGGTTAACACACAAAAATAAACTGCGCTACTGGTGTGCTTGGCGAAAAGTGAGACAGGACGCTATTTCCTCTGGTTTGGTGCCATTAATTGAGGGTATCGAACAAGGGTATACGGATGGTTTATCCGCAAAAGAGTTGTTATTGGTTAATTATTCACGTTGGTGGGTAAATTCGGTTATTGATCATGACGAGGTATTGAGAAATTTTATTCCGGCTGAGCATCGTCAAAAAATCCGAATATATCATCAGTTAGATACAGACTTTATGCAACTTACTCAGGAATATGTCAAAGCGCTGTTAGCTACCGGTATTCCTAAAGCACAAGACATTCAGAAAGGATCTGAATGGGGCGTGTTAGCGCGTGAGATTCAAAAGAAAACACGTCATATGCCGCTCCGCCAATTGATGAGTCAAATGCCCGAGGTGATTACCAAATTGACCCCTTGCGTGATGATGAGTCCTATGAGTATAGCGCAATACCTTCCGGCTAATAGTAAGGCATTTGATGTGGTGATCTTTGATGAGGCAAGTCAAATTACTGTACCTGATGCCATTGGCGCAGTCGCCAGAGCTAAACAGGCGATTGTAGTCGGCGATCCAAAGCAGCTTTCGCCTAGCTCCTTCTTTGCTAAGAAATCAGGCAATGATGAGTACTCCGATGATTTTGAAGAGGATATGGAGTCCATTTTAGATGAATGTTTAGCCGCAAACATTCCTTGTATGCATCTAAATTGGCATTACCGCTCGCGCTGTGAATCGTTAATTACTTTCTCTAATCATAAATACTATGGTGGCAAGCTGGTTACCTTTCCGAATAATGATACTCGTGGCATGTCAGTGCATTATCATGCGGTCGATTCAATCTATAAGGAAGGTCAGAATCGCATCAATCGAGGTGAAGCGGAAGCGATTGTCGAGAATATCGTTACCAAATTACGCCAGCCTGGCTTTAATAAATCCATTGGCATTGTGACATTTAATATGGAGCAACAGAAATTAATTAGTGATTTATTTGAAGCCGCGCGCAGCCGGTACCCAGAAATAGAACCGCATTTTGCTGAAGATAAGTTTGATTCCGTGTTTGTTAAAAATTTGGAAAGTGTTCAGGGAGATGAGCGTGATTTGATTTATTTCTCTATCACCTTCGGTAAAGATGCCGCCGGCAAGTTGAGTATGAATTTCGGCCCGATGAATCAAGCCGGTGGTATGCGCAGATTAAATGTTGCGGTGACTAGGGCCAAAGAAGAAATGCATGTGTTTACTTCAGGGCACCTCGAAAAACCCAAGGCTATGAGAAAATAGCATTTTCAAATGGATAGCCGGTAAAGCGATGATTAAAGAGAGCCTGTTTGCAGCCGAAGAACGAGAAGCCAAGCTGGATAAGCTGGGCGACATTCTGCAGGTGTTGGAGAAACACGTGGACTTCAAAGCCTTGTCGCAAGCGATTGATCAATCGGCGCCACGGCCCGACCGAACCCAAGGCGGTCGCCCGCCGTTTCCGACGGAAGTCATAGTTAGAGTGGTCGTGTTACAGCAACTCTACAATCTGAGCGACGAACAAATGGAGTTTCAACTGCTGGACAGGCTAAGCTTCCAGCGGTTTGTCGGTTTGCGTCAGAGCAGCCAAATTCCCGACCGGACGACCCTGTGGACCTTCAAGGAACGGTTGGTTGAGGCCAATGCCAGCGAAACCTTATTCGACGCCGTCAACCGGGAATTGAACAAACACGGCTACCTCGCACGTTGCGGGCAAATCGTTGATGCCACCCTCGTCCCCGCGCCACGGCAGCGGCTCAACAAAGACGAGAAAGTGTTGGTCAAACAGGATGCCATGCCGATCGATTGGACGCCTGCGCAACGTCGGCAGAAAGACATCGACGCCACCTGGACCAAGAAACACGGCAAATCGTACTATGGCTACAAGTTATCCACGAGCGCCGACAAACGCTATAAGCTGATCCGCAAACTCAAAGTCAGCACCGCCAGCGAACACGACACGCATCATCTGGAAGCCGTGCTGGATACGGGCAACACGAGCCGTGATGTTTATGCCGACAAAGGTTACGTGGACAGCGAGCGTGAAGCCCGACTGCAAGAGGACGGTTGGCGCACGCATATCCAGCGCAAAGCGCCCAAGGGCAAACCATTATCGGACTGTCAACAGCGACGCAATCAGCGGATTGCCAAAAGTCGTGCCCGGGTCGAACACGTCTATGCCAGCCTGCAACAGATGGGCGGCAAGGGCTTGCGCTGTATTGGCCTGGATCGGGCTGTGTTGCAGCTCAATCTGAAGGCGGCCACTTATAACTTACGCCGTTTATGTAGCCTGAAAACCAGCGGCGTGGCCTCGGCTTTTGCCTGTTAGCAGGCAAAGTGCGCCTGAAGGGCGGATAGAGATCGCCTTCAGGCTGAAAAAAAACCGCTCCAGGCGGGTGAAAAATAGCCTGTTTCCAGCTGGCATTGGTTGATTGGCTATATCAACTGTGACTTGATGGCTAATTTGGGTGGTTTTTCGAGGTACCCTTCATTAAAACCGGAACAAATTGATTTATCACGTACCGGTGCTGAAGGTATCAGAGATTTAAAGCATTTTCTTGAATATGCGCAACGAGGCATTTCCGCTCTGACTGAAGCAGTAGGCGCGCCCGGCGGCTTTTTTGATTCGCCATTTGAACAAGCCGTTGCTGAAAAGCTGCATGCGAAAGGTTGGGTAACCCATTCTCAAGTGGGTGTATCTGGATTCCGGATTGATCTTGGCGTGATTAATCCTGATGCTCCTGGTCAGTATCTGTGTGCTGTCGAGTGTGATGGTGCCAGTTACCATAGCTCTGCTACCGCAAGAGATCGTGATTTTTTAAGAGAGCAGGTGTTAAGAGGTTTGGGTTGGGAGGTAATCCGTATCTGGTCGACAGATTGGTGGATTGATTCCGAATCGGCTTTAAAACATGTTGATGAGCAATTACATAAGCTGCTGGTAGAGTATCGGGCGGAAAATGTTGGCCCAATTTTATTTGCTGATGCGTAAGAAATCTCGGGGTTATCTATCGGAATGCGCGAAAAGCCCTGTCGTTCAGGACGGGGATGAATAGCATGAACGGCAGCGCCGTCCTCTAAATTTAATGTGGTATAAGCAGTAACGCGATAACCTTTCTAAGCGGCGTAAGCGGTAATTGTCAAAACTGTCGCCTCAAAAATTTCCCGAAAGAGAATTTTAGAAGACAACCATGAAAGAAACTTACAGTGACGGCTACAAAGAACAAGTTTTGGTCAAAGTGTATAATCGCAGAATTAACCCGGATATTTCATCAAAAAAGAGTCGGCACTGTCTTGAAACTCGCATAAAATCTACTTGCGAATTAAATTTTGTGAAGGGGCTCTGCCGATGGCAAATTGTACCGCAGACTCAATGAATTTTGGACGCCTGGGGCGACGAATCATCGAGGTTAATTTTCAGGGTGACGCCATCAGTTCCGATGGCGGTCTGATGCTATTACGTCAAGTCGACCAGCGCATCGGCTTGTCCAAAGCCGTCGCTGACTGGGAGTCCGAATTGGAAGCAGCGTACCCCCAAAGCCACGGCAAACAGCGGATGATTCGTGAGTTCCGGCCGCCGTCCTGGAAGACGGAACCGCGCCTGGTGACGCGGCTCGAATTCGGCAGTCAAGGGCGTATCCGCGCTTCGTGGTCACCAACCTCGAACGACCGGCGGCGCTTTACGACGAATTATATTGCCGGTGCGGCAAAGCCGAAAACCGGATCAAGGAAGCCCTACCGGATTTGTTCGGCACCCGAGCCAGTTGTCATACGTTCCTGGCCAACTGGCTGCGGCTGTTGCTCAATGACGAGGCATCGCTGCCGAACTGCCCTTGTTTTCCAGCCAGTAGCGAAAACCCGGTAAATCGGAGTGAATGACTTCGAGGCTCCCGTTCACCGTAACGGCAGACTAGGTCTGGCAGTCTTCCGCGGTAAAAACTGCCTGGACGGAGTCCAGAGACGCAATTCCGGGGATGCTGAACCCACCGGCGTTCGAGGTCAGGGATGAACATTTCATTGGCTTGTTCTCGGATGGGTGAGCCGATCGGAATGATAGGGTCCTTATAAAATCGAAAGCGAAATTGCGGCAAATTCGTTCAATCGCCTGACGTCCGGCCTTTTTCCTGAGAATCAGAATAAAACATCAACTGCAAATTTTTATTCCGCATCAATCTGGATAGATTCTGAATAGAATTTCTGTCACTCTATCTGAAAGCTCCGATTTTCCAGACAGAGTCTCAGGCTTCCCCGAATAGTTCGTCCGTCGACAGATTGGCGGCGATGAATTTGCCCAGGCGTTCCTTGGCGCCGGTAAAGGCGCCGAATTCTTCTTCCGGCCGCCGGTCCACGCTGGACTCCATGTTGACCAGCTCCCTGAGCAGCCTGATCTGAGACTTTATCCGTTCCCGCGGGCGGCTCATGTCGGCGATCCGGTCCTTGCTCCGGACATAATTCTCCAAACGCCCGGTCAGCTCCGCATCGAAGATAGTCAACACAGGATTCAGATTTTTGATCGTCGAAATCATCCCGTCGATGGCAAAGGCAAAATTGGCAAAGTTCTCTTCATTGGGATCGTTTTCGAAAGACTGAAAAGCGAGATGGCAATTATGCATGGATCCGTACAGAGTATTGATGGCCTTCGCCAGACTCTGCTTCTTCGGTGATACGGTTTCGTTCCATCTTTTTTCGACGATGTCGATCAGTTGGGTCCACATGGCCACCTCCTCGATGCGGCAAACAATCGGCGGGCGGGAGTTCTTCTCGCGAAGGATCTCCGCTTTCAGACAGCTGCAAATAAGACCGGCATCGTTCGCAAGAATTCCATTGCCTTAACAGCGGACGGTTAAGCAGCCTTCCGGCGGCTTCTTTTCGGTTGAGTTTTTCGATAGGTCCGCGCGCTGTCGGCCTCATCCTTTCAATCGGGCGCAACCGTAAAGAAACAGGCGGGTGGCCCGCTTCGCCCAAACCTCGATCTCTTCTTCGGTCGGAGTGATTTCCAGTCCGAGTTGCAGTTTCTGAAAGCGCTCGCTGCGCAATCCGCTTAAAAACTGGTCCGCCAGAAAATAGGGCTCGATCGCGGCAAAAAATCCAGCTTCTTGCTGCCGGGCAAAAAACTGGGCCAGATGATCCAGAGTGCGTTGCGGGCCTTGTTCGTAAAACTGGATGGCCAGGTCCGGAAAACGCGGCGACTCCCCGATCAGGATCGAACGCATGCGCACGACGTCGGGCCGGGTAATGCGAAACAGAAACGCCCTGGCGAAAGCGACCAGAGCCGCTTCCGGCTCCCCTTGAAGAGACAGCGTTTCGACGAACTGATCGCTACAGCGCCTGATCAGAGCGCCGAACAGGCCGGCCTTGCTGCCGAACTGGCTGTAAATCGTCCTCAACGACACCCTCGCCTCCCTGGCGATGGCTTCCATGCCGAGGTTGCCGTAGCCGTGCTCGAGAAAATGCGTCAAGGCCGTATCGAGCACGCGGTCTCGGCTTAACAATTCGCTGCCCTTGGCGGGGCGTCCACATTTGATCATTGCAGGGTGCTCATAATAATTGTTTGTCTCTGATGAAATAATCTTAATCATAACCTAGAATAAATGGTAATATATATTACCGTTATTAATTCAATGACACTCAGGCAATCATCAGGATGAACATTTACAGAGGCGGTTCCGAGTTTGTTGATTCCGAAAATTCCTGCATGGAATCCTTCGTTTCGACTATCCCCCATCAGGTCATCTTCCGAAAACGGCCGCTGCCCAGGGCACGGCTGGCAGGTCTGGCCGCGATTGCTCTGGCCGCCGTCAGCGGCTGCCGAAGCGGCGATGCTCCCGGCAATCAACCGCCGCAAGGACCGCCGCCCACGGTAAAAACAGCCCAGCCGATAAGCCGTGACGTGACCGAGTGGGATGAATACACCGGCCGCATCGAAGCGGTGGAATCGGTCGATATCCGCGCCCGGGTCGGCGGCTATCTGGACAAAGTCAACTTCAAGGACGGAGAGACCGTCAAAAAAGGCGACCTGCTGTTCGTGATCGATCCCCGCCCGTTCAAGGCGCAACTGGACTATGCGGCGGCGGAACTGGAGCGGGTCCGGTCCCGGAAGGAACTGGCCGCCAACGACATGGCGCGGGCCGAACGATTGTTCCGGGTCAAGGCGATTTCCAAAGAAGAGTACGATGCCCGGCAGAAAGGGCTGCGCGAAGCTTCCTCGGTGGTCGAATCGGCTTCGGCCAACGTCGTAACCGCCCGGCTGAATCTGGAATTCACCCAGGTGCGGGCCCCGATTGACGGACGCATCGGCAGGGAATTGATTACGCCCGGCAACCTGGTCAAAAGCGACGAGACGCTGCTGACCACGATCGTCTCCACCGATCCGGTCTATGTCTACGTCGATGCGGACGAACGCGCGGTGTTGAAATACCGTCGGTTAAGACAGCAGCAAGGCCGGCCCGATGCCGGCGTCGAAGGCACCCCGGTCGAGCTGGCGCTGGCCGATGAAAGCGACTTCCCGCATCGGGGCGTGCTCGATTACATCGCGCCGCGCGAGGATACTTCCACCGGTACGGTGACCCTGCGCGGCGTCTTCCCCAACGACAACGAATTGTTGAGTCCCGGTTTTTTTGCCCGCCTGAGAGTCCGCGCCGGCGCGCCTTATCCTGCGCTGCTGCTTCCGGACCGGGCGATCGGGACCGATCAGGCGCAGCGCTTCATCTGGGTAATGAATCAAAAAAACCAGGTGGAATACCGCAAAATCGAACTGGGCGCCCATATCGGTCAGACCCGCGTAATCAAAAAAGGCCTCGACGCCGGGGAATGGGTGGTCGTCGAAGGCTTGCAGAAACTCAGACCCGGCATTCAGGTCAATCCCGAGCGGATTTCGCTTGCCGAATCTCAACAGGAACCGTAGCCCATGGATCGATTCACTCATTTCTTCATCGATCGGCCGATCTTCGCATCGGTCCTGTCCATCCTGATCCTGTTGGTCGGAGGACTGGCGCTGCTCGCGCTGCCTATCGCCCAGTATCCGGAAATCGCACCGCCCACCGTGGTCATCAGCACCACTTATCCCGGCGCCAACGCCCAGGTGGTCGCGGAAACGGTGGCCACGCCGATCGAACAGGAAGTCAACGGCGTCGAAGACATGCTGTATCTGTCTTCGCAATCCACCAACAGCGGCAGCATGTCGCTGACGGTCACCTTCAAGCCGGGCACGAATCTCGATAAAGCCCAGGTGCTGGTGCAGAACCGCGTGGCTCTGGCCGAGCCCAAACTGCCGGAAGAAGTCCGCCGGCAGGGCATCAGCGTCAAAAAGCGCAGCCCGGACCTGAGTCTGGTGGTCAACCTGATCTCGCCCGACAAGCGCTACGACAGCGTTTATCTCAGCAATTACGCCTTGCTGCAGATCAAGGATATTCTGGCGCGACTGCCCGGCGTCGGCGAAATTCTGGTGTTCGGCGCCCGGGATTACAGCATGCGCCTGTGGCTTAATCCCGAGCAAGTGGCGGCGCGCAACCTGACCGCGAGCGACGTGGTCAACGCGATTCGGGAGCAGAACATTCAGGTCGCGGCCGGTATCGTAGGGCAGCAACCGGCGAAAAAGAGCCCGGACTTTCAATATACGGTCAGTACGCTGGGGCGGCTGATGGAAGCCGATCAGTTCGCCGACATCGTGATCAAAAAAGGCGAGGACGGCCGGATCACCCGCCTTAAGGACGTGGCGCGCATCGAACTCGGCGCCAAGGATTACAACTCCGGACTGGTGCTGGACGGCGAACCGACCGTCGGGCTCGCCCTTTTCCAGTTGCCAGGCTCCAACGCGCTGGACACCAAAAAGGCCGTCGTCGAAGCAATGGAAAAACTGAAAACCCGGTTTCCGGAAGGGCTCGAATACAACCTGGTCTACGATACCGTAGTGTTCGTGCAAGAATCCATCGATGCGGTGGTCAAAACGCTGTTCGAAGCCCTGTTGCTGGTCGTGATCGTGGTCGTGGTGTTTCTGCAGAACTGGCGCGCGACGATCATTCCCCTGCTGGCCGTACCGGTTTCCCTGATCGGCACCTTCGCGGTGATGGCCGCGCTGGGCCTGTCCTTGAATACCTTGTCCCTGTTCGGTCTGGTGCTGGCGATCGGCATTGTCGTCGACGACGCCATCGTCGTCGTCGAAAACGTCGAGCGCCATATCGCATCGGGCCTGAAAGCCAGGGAAGCCACGCGCAAGGCGATGTCCGAAGTCGTCGGCCCGATTATCGCGACGGCGCTGGTCCTGGTGGCCGTGTTCGTGCCCACCGCCTTCATCACCGGCGTCTCCGGTGCATTCTACAAGCAGTTTGCGCTCACGATCGCGGTTTCGACGATCATTTCGGCGTTCAACTCGCTGACGCTGAGCCCGGCCTTGTGCGCCTTGCTGCTGGATCGGGCGCACGGCGACAAGGACCGGCTGACGCGCGTCATCGACGGTTTGTTCGGCTGGTTCTTCAAGAGCTTCAACCGGTTTTTCGACTGGTTCGGCGCCGGCTACGCGCGCCTGGTCGGCCGATTGATCCGCATCACCGCCGTCGTGCTGGTTCTTTATCTCGGACTCAACGCTCTCAACTTCGTGGCCTTCGAAAAAGTCCCCACCGGCTTCATTCCGCAACAAGACCAGGGCTATCTGATCCTGTACGCTCAGTTGCCGGACGCCGCTTCCCTGGCCCGCACTCAGGACGTCGTACAGAAGGCGACGCGCATCGTGCTGGACACCGAAGGCGTCAAGCACCTGAATGCCTACGCCGGCTTTTCGATCCTGAGCGGATCCAGCCAATCCAACGTCGCCACGATGTTTGCGAGGCTCGACGATTTCGATGAGCGCGCCGGGCATCCCGAGCTTCATGCCGATGCGGTGGTCAAAAATCTTCAGCAGCGCCTGGCTTCCGTCGAGGACGCCTACATCGCCGTGTTCGCACCGCCGCCGATCCGGGGCATGAGTTCGGTCGGAGGCTTCAAGCTGCAAATCCAGGATCGGACCAACGCCGGCATCGAAGCCCTTCAGCAAGTGAACAACGAGATGATCGCCGAAGGCAACCGGCAGCCCGGACTGGCGGGCTTGTTCACGACCTTCAGGGCCGGCGTGCCCCAGTTGTTTCTGGACGTAGACCGCACGCGCGCCAAATCGATGGACGTTCCCCTGAAAGAAATTTTCGACACCCTGCAGATTTATCTGGGCTCGCTGTACGTCAACGATTTCAACGCTTTCGGACGCATCTACCAGGTCGTCGCCCAGGCCGACTCCGAGTTCCGGATGAAGCCTTCGGACATCGTGGAACTGAAGACGCGCAATCTTCAGGGCGGCATGGTGCCGCTCGGATCGCTGGTCGACGTGAAACCGATCGTCGGGCCGGACAAAATTACCCGCTACAACATGTACCCGGCGGCCGAAATCAACGGCAGCACGCTGCCCGGCGTCAGTTCCGGCCAGGCCATCGAGATCATGGACAAAGTGCTGAACGACAAGCTTCCGCCGGGATTCGGCTTCGAATGGACCGAACTCAGCCTGCAGCAGGTACTGGCCGGCAACGTCGCGATGCTGGTTTTTCCGCTCAGCGTGATCTTCGTCTTTCTGGCACTCGCCGCCCAGTACGAGAGTTGGTCGCTGCCGTTCGCGGTGATCCTGATCGTGCCGATGTGTATCCTGTCCTCGATGGCCGGAGTCTGGCTGCGCGACATGGACAACAACATTTTCACCCAGGTGGGCTTTATTGTTCTGGTGGGCCTGGCCAGCAAGAACGCGATTTTAATCGTCGAATTCGCGAAACGCCGACAGGAAGAGGGACTTGACCGGTTCGACGCCGCGGTCGAGGCGGCTGGCATTCGGCTGCGTCCGATTCTGATGACTTCGTTCGCCTTCATCATGGGCGTATTTCCGCTGGTGGTCGCCGAAGGCGCGGGCTCCGAAGCGCGCCGAATCCTGGGTACCGCAGTATTCAGCGGCATGGCCGGAGTCACCTTGTTCGGGCTGTTGCTGACGCCGGTTTTCTACGTCACCGTGCAGGGCCTGGCGCACCGGATCGCATCGTCCAGGCTGAAAACCGGCCAGGCGCCGGCCGCTCCCACTTCTTCGAGCTCAGAATCATGATTCGATTGGCAATAACTTCCCGTATCCGGATGGCTTTCGGGCGGAGTCTTTTCATCCTTTCCTGGTCGAGCGCGATCGGGTTGGCCGGCTGCGCCGTCGGCCCCGATTATAAAACGCCGGCAGCGGCCCCTCCGCCCGTTTTCACCAATGCCCGCCATGCCGAATATTCAGGGCAGGCCGCGCAAAAAGAATGGTGGAAAATCTTTAACGATGCCGAGCTGAATGCGCTGGTCGACCAGGCCCTCAGGCATAACTACGACCTTAAAAGCGCCCTTGCCAATCTGCGCGAGGCCCGGGCGCTGTATCTGGAATCCGGCTTGAACCTGGCGCCGATCGTTACGTCGCACGCCAACTATACCGACCAGAAACGCAGCGTCGGCGCGCTGAACAACCGGAATTTCGTGCCGAGAGGGCTGAAATTGTACAACGTCGGCTTCGACGCCTTCTGGGAAGTCGATTTTTTCGGCCGCGTACGCCGCGACATCGAAGCCAGCCGGGATGAAGTCGAGGCGCAGGAAGCCAGCCTGCGCGATCTCGGCGTCAGCGTGATCGCCGAAGTGGCCCGGAATTATTTCGAATTGCGAGGACTTCAAAACCAGCTCGCCGTTGCGCAAAAAAACGCCGAAAACCAGGCGCAGACGCTGGAAATTACCCAGGCCAGGCTCGACATCGGCCGCGGCACCGAACTGGACACGTCGAGAGCTTCAGCTCAGCTCAATACGACCCGGGCCAGAATTCCGCTGCAGGAAGCGGCGATTAAACGGGCGATCCACCGGCTCGGCGTACTCACCGGCCAGCCGCCCGGCACCCTGACCGTAAAACTGTCGCAGCCACAGCCCATGCCGAAGCTGCCGGAAACGATCGCCGTCGGCAACCCGGCCGAACTGTTGCGCCGCCGTCCCGACATCCGCATCGCCGAGCGCACGCTGGCGGCGGCGACCGCCCGCATCGGGGTGGCGACCGCCGACCTGTTTCCGCGCGTGACCTTCGTCGGCACCTTGTCGCTGGAAGCGAATACGCTTTCGGGCCTGGGCGCGGCCGGCGCCGACGCCTACTCCCTGGGCCCCAGAATCAGTTGGGCGGCGCTGGATCTCGGCCGGGTCTATGCCCGCATCAAAGCCGCCGATGCCAGTGCCGAAGCCGATCTGGCGCAATACGAACAAACCGTGCTGAATGCGCTGGAGGAAACCGAAAACACCCTGGTCGCCTATAACCGGGAGCGCAACCGGCGGGCGCTGCTCGCCACGGCGGCCCGGGACAGCGAAAAGGCCCACCATCTGGCCCATCTCCGGTTCGAGGAAGGCATTGCCGACTTTCTGACCGTGCTGGACAGCGAAACTCGGCTGCTGGAAGATCAGAGCCAGCTCGCTTTGAGCGAAACCGAAACGGCAACCGCGCTGATTGCCGTTTACAAGGCTCTGGGCGGAGGCTGGGAAACGATGCTTTCGGAGAAGAGCCCGGAATGAGCCCCGGCTGTTCTCGGGATTTCCGGATTTCGCGTCTTCGCATGTCCCGAACGGCATGACGATTTTCCGGCAACCGCCGAGGGCGAAACGATATTTATCGGAAAGGATCGCCTCGCTCGGGAATCATTTACCGCGAGGGCTTTCTAACTCATTGCCGACGTTATCCATCACTCAAAGGAAAATCAGATGAACAATAAAATTTCAGTCGCCATCATCGGCTGCTCGCTCAGCTTTTCCGCTGTGGCCGCAGAGCAATACACGGTCGATCCCCGCCATACCTTTCCCAGTTTCGAGGTCAGCCATCTGGGCTTTTCCATTCAGCGCGGCCGCTTCAACGAAACCGCCGGCAAAGTGACGCTCGATCCCGAAAACAATGCCGGCCGCATCGACGTCGAGATCGCTACCGATTCGATCAGCACCGGACTCGCCGAACTGGAAAAACATCTGCGCAGTCCGGATTTTCTCGACGCGGCCCGCTATCCGAAAATCACATTCCGTTCGGACAAGCTGACTTATAAGGACGGGCAACTGGCCGCGGCCGACGGCAATCTGACAATGCACGGAGTCACCCGACCGGTCCGGCTGACGGTCGACCACTTCCATTGCGGATTGAACCTGATCAACCTGAAGAATACCTGCGGCGCCAACGCCGTGACGGTCATCAAGCGCTCGGAATTCGGCGTCGACAAATACGTGCCGGCCGTGTCCGACGAAGTCAAAATCGAAATTCAGATCGAAGCCATCAAAGACTGATACGTTCCTTAACCCGACCTACCGGAGGAGAATACCATGAAGCTTTACTACAGTCCGGGCACGTGCGCCCTCTCGCCTCACATTGTAGCGAATGAGTTGTCCCTGCCGCTCAAACTGATAAAAGTCGATTTGAAAAGCAAGCGGACCGAAGACGGCGAGGATTTCACCCAAATCAACCCCAACGGCTACGTGCCGGTGCTGGTGCTCGAAGACGGCAAGCAACTGACCGAAGGGCCCGCCATCGTCCAGTATCTGGCCGACCTCAAGCCGGAGCATCGTCTGGCCCCGCCGGCCGGATCGTTCGAGCGTTACCGGCTCCAGCAGTGGCTGAATTTTATTACCTCGGAAATTCACAAAGGCTTCTCGCCGCTGTTCAATCCCGCCTTTCCGAACGATGCCAAACAGGTGGTGAAAAACCAGCTCACCGCGAGGATCGGCACGGCAGCCGACCATCTGGCCAAGCAGCCTTATCTGCTGGGCGAACAGTTCACCGTGGCCGATGCCTATCTGTTCGTCACGCTGAGTTGGTGTCCTCATGTCGGCATCGATTTATCGCAGTGGCCGGTACTGAAGAGCTATTACGAAAAAATAGCCGGGCGGCCGGCCGTCCGGAAGGCGATGCAGGAACAGGGCCTCGTTTGACGGCACACCGGAGGATTGCGGATGCAATCCTCCGGTGGACGGAGCCTTTAACAGGCTCAATTCTTTCAAGTCAATCATTGTCGGGTAACAGCCATGAACGATAAACCGCTCACTCATCAGGATACGGAAAAACTCGAATCATTAAAGAAACTGACGGCGCTGGTCTATCTTTGCCAGGTATTGACCTTCGGTTTCGCCGGCCTGCCGCTGCTGATCGGGCTGGCCATCAATTTTGCCAAGCGGAAGGAAGTGGCCGGGACCTGGCTGGAATCTCATTTCGACTGGCAGGTCAATTCGGTATGGATCACCCTGGCCGGGCTGGCCTTGTCCGGCCTCACGCTCGGCACGGGCATCGGCATCTTCATTCTGTTACCGACGCTGATACTGCTGATTTATCGAATCGTCGTCGGCTGGATGGCGTTGAATTCGGACAAGCCGGTCAAGGCCGAGTAATAATCGGAGCCGAAGCGTCGCATGCTTCAGCTCCTCACGCCTTTGGCCCTGCTGTAATTGTCCAGCAGGGCAAGATAGTTCGAGCGGTCGAAGATGCCCGGATCGGCGCAACGCTCCCGGCTCAAATAGCCTTTGACGTCGGCAATCGACCGGTATTCGTTCCGGTCCAGCCAGGCGATCATGTTCTGTTGGATCGTCGCCAGATGGCCGGGGCCTTTTTCCAGCAACACCGAGCACAACTGCGTGACGTCGGCGCCGGCCAGAATCAGTTTCAGCGCATCGTCCGCGGTATGAACGCCGCTCGTGGTCGCCAGCGACAGCCCGACTTTGCCGTAGAGCAAAGCCACCCAGCGCAACGGCAACTGGACGTCGACGGAACGGGACCAGGTCAGTTGCGAGGTGACCTGTAAATTGTCGAGATCGATGTCGGGTTGATAGAAGCGGTTGAACAAGACCACGCCGTCGGCTCCGGCCTGTTCGAGACAGGCAACGAAATGCGCAAGTCCCGAGAAATAAGGGGACAGTTTCATCGAGATCGGCACCGAGACCTGTTTGCGCAGCGCCCGCAGCAATTCCAGATAACGCTCTTCCACCTCGGCGCCGGACTCGTTCGGATCGGCGCAAAGATAGTAGATGTTCAGTTCCAAAGCGTCGGCGCCGGCTTCCTCCAGCCATCGGCCGTGATCGACCCAGCCGTCCAGCGAAGTACCGTTCAGGCTGGCGATCACGGGAATGTCCAAGGTCCGCTTCAATGCCGCCAGTTGTTCCAGATATTGATCCAGACCGTGCCGGTAGCCGCTGTCGAACGGCAGGAAACTGTCGGCCTCGCCGTGTCCGATACCGGCATTGATCAAGAATCGGGAAGCCGCCTCTTCCTGATGATGCAGTTCTTCCTCGAACAAGGAATACATGACGACCGCCCCGGCGCCGGCGTCTTCAAGCCGCTTCGCCGTATCGAGGCTGCGGGACAAGGGCGAGGCCGAGGCGACCAAGGGGCTGAATAACCGGAGGCCCAGATAGTCGGTGCTCAAATCGATTCGGTTCATGCGTTGTCTCCTTCTTTTGCGGGGGCGGCTTCGGTCCCGGCCTTGCCTTCGGCCGGTTTATCGAAAACCTTGTCCGCCAGTTCCCGGTAACGGCGGTAGCGTTCGGCGGCGTCCTGCTGGGACTGGCGTAGGAAACGCTCCGACGCCTCGGGATGGGTCCGGCTCAACAGACTGAAACGGGCCTCGGTCATCGCGAAGTCGCGATACGGCAGCGACGGTTTCTGGCTGTCGAGCTGCATCGGATTGTTGCCTTCCGCCAGCCGGCGCGGATCGTAGCGGAGCAAGGGCCAGTGCCCGCTCTGCACCGCCATCGTCTGCTGCCGGAGATTGTTGGACAGATCGACGCCGTGGGCGATGCACGGGCTGTAGGCGATGATCAGCGAGGGGCCGGGGTAGGATTCGGCTTCCAGAAAGGCGCGCAGCGTTTGAGTGTCCTTGGCGCCGTAAGCGACCTGGGCGACGTACACCTGCTCGTAATCCATCGCCAGCCGCGCCAGATCCTTTTTCGGCGTGTTCTTGCCGCCGGCCGCAAACTTCGCGACCGCGCCGCGCGGCGTCGCCTTGGAGGTCTGGCCGCCGGTATTGGAATACACTTCGGTATCGAGCAGCAGAATGTTGACGTCGCGTCCCGACGCCAGCACATGATCGAGGCCGCCGTAGCCGATATCGTAGCCCCAGCCATCGCCGCCGATGATCCAGACGCTGCGCTTGATCAAGGTGTCGGCCACCGCCAGCAGCCGTTTCGCCGGCTCGTTCGCCAGCTCCGCCAGGCGCTGCTTCAGGACCGCCACCCGTTCGCGCTGTTCGTAAATGCCGGCCTCGCCGCTCTGGTCGGCGCCGGTCAGCGCATCGGCCAGCTCCGGCCCGATTTCAGCACGTAACAAGCCCAACAGTTCCTCGGCATATTCTTTCTGCTTGTCGATGGCGATGCGCATGCCGAGGCCGAATTCGGCGTTGTCCTCGAACAGCGAATTGGCCCACGCAGGCCCTCTCCCCTCGGCGTTTTTGCTCCAGGGCGTGGTCGGCAGATTGCCGCCGTAAATCGACGAACAGCCGGTGGCGTTGGCGACCACCATCCGGTCCCCGAACAACTGCGTGGCGAGCCGGATGTAGGGCGTTTCGCCGCAGCCGGCGCAGGCGCTCGGAAACTCGAACAAAGGCCGAAGGTGCATCGCTTCCGGAAGCTTGTTGTGGTGCAGCGCGCCCCGATCGGTTTCCCTGATCCGTTCGAAAAATCGCCAGTTGATTTTCTCCTGTTCTCTCAGAGGCGGCTGCGGCCTCATATTGACCGCCTTGCGCTCTGGCAGTTTCGGATCGCGAATCGGGCAAACGTCGACGCACAGGCTGCAGCCGGTGCAGTCTTCCGGCGACACCTGATAACTGATCAGAAGATTTTCGAACGCCTTGCTTTTGGCTTCCACGTATTTGAACGCCGGCGGCGCATTCTTGACCTGATCCTGTGTGAACAGCTTGCTGCGGATCACGCTGTGCGGGCAGACGAATACGCACTTGCCGCACTGGGTGCAGAGATCGCTTTCCCAGACCGGAATTTCGAGCGCCAGATTGCGTTTGTCCCAGACCGACGTGGCGGTCGGAAAAGTGCCGTCGTCGGCCAGCAAACTGACCGGCACCGCATCGCCCCGCCCTGCAATGATTTCGGCGGTGACCTTGCGGATGAACTCGGGCGCTTCGTCCGGAACCGGCGGAGGAATTTCGAACGCGCTGTCGGCTTCCGCCGGCACCGTCACCCGGTGCAGATTGGCCAGGGCTTCGTCGATGGCCTTGAGATTGGCCTCGAGAATGCGCCGGCCCGCTTTGATATAGGTTTTATGCACCGCCTGCTTGATCGCCGCAATCGCCTCCTCTTTCGGTAGGATGTCGATCAGCGCGAAAAAACAGCTCTGCATCACCGTATTGATCAGCCGGCCGAGGCCGCAGGACTGCGCGATCGCATAGGCGTCCACGGCATAAACAGCGATGTTTTTGTCGATCACAGCCTCCTGCAGGCTGCGCGGAAACGTCGCCCAGACTTGCTCGGACGGCACTGAGGAATTGATCAGAAAGACGCTGCCGGGCGCCGCTTTATCGAGCATCCGGTAGCGCTCCAGAAACACCGACTGGTGGCAGGCGACAAAATCGGCCTCGTCGCTGCCGATCAGATAGCTGGAGCGGATTTTCTCGCGTCCGAAGCGCAGATGGGAAACGGTGACCGCGCCCGATTTTCTCGAATCGTAAACGAAATACCCCTGGGCATAACCCTGAGTCCGGTCGCCGATGATCTTGATCGAATTCTTGTTGGCGCTGACGGTGCCGTCGCTGCCCAAACCATAAAACAGCGCATTGAACGTTTTTGTCGAGGCGTCGGTGCGAAAAGCAGGATCCCAGGCCAGGCTCGAATGGCTGACGTCGTCGTCGATGCCGATCGTAAACTGGTTTTTCGGTTTGGCTTTGTCCAGTTCGTCGAAAACCGCCTTGACCATGCCCGGCGTGAATTCTTTCGAGGACAGCCCGTAGCGGCCGCCGATCACTTTCGGCAATTGCGCGAATCTCGGTTGATCGCCCAACAGGTTCTGCGCCAGCGCCGCCAGCACGTCCTTGTACAAAGGCTCGCCGCCGGCACCGGCCTCTTTGGTCCGGTCCAAGACCGCAATCGCGCGCACGGTCGCCGGCAACGCCGCCAGCAAGGCTTCTTCGGCAAACGGCCGGAACAAACGCACCTTGACCAGTCCGATTTTTTCGCCTCGGGCCGTGCCGTGTTCGACCGTTTCCTCGACCGTCTCGGCGCCCGAGCCCATCAGAATGATGATTTTTTCGGCGTCTTCGGCGCCGACATAATCGAACAGCCGATAGGAACGGCCGCTGATTTCGGCAAACCGGTCCATTGCCTGCTGCACGATGGCCGGCATCGCCTGATAATACGGATTGACCGTTTCCCGCGCCTGAAAATAAATATCGGGGTTTTGCGCCGAGCCGCGCAGGACCGGCTGTTCGGGCGACAGAGCCCGTCCGCGGTGCGCCGCAATCCATTCGTCGTCGATCATCGTCCGCGCCGCCGCCTCGTCGACCGGTTCAATGCCGGCGATTTCGTGCGAGGTGCGGAAACCGTCGAAAAAATGTACGATCGGTATGCGTCCCGCCAGGGTCGCCGCTTGCGCGATCAGGGCGAAATCCTGCGCTTCCTGAACCGAGTTGGACGCCAGCAAGGCAAATCCGGTTGTTCTCGCCGCCATTACGTCGCTGTGGTCGCCGAAAATCGACAAGGCCTGGCTGGCCAGCGATCTGGCCGCGACGTGGAAAACCGTGGGCGTCAGTTCGCCGGCGATTTTATACATGTTGGGTATCATCAACAGCAGGCCTTGCGAAGCGGTAAACGTGGTCGTCAAGGCCCCGTTCTGAAGCGCGCCGTGGATGGCTCCGGCCGCGCCGCCCTCGCTCTGCATCTCGACGATGCTCGGCGTGGTGCCCCACAAATTCCTGCGGCCTTCCGAAGCCCATTTGTCCGCCAGCTCGCCCATCGGCGAAGCCGGCGTGATCGGATAAATCGCGATCACTTCATTGGTTAAATAAGCCATCCGGGCGGCTGCCTCGTTGCCGTCGATGGTCATTTTGACTGTCTGCATATTCTGTAACCTGTGGAACTGAAAGGAAGGCCCCGGCCGGAATCGTGAGCCTCATCGTCATGCCTGGCGTTTTTCAAGTGCATGCCGGGCAAAAGGATTGGCCCTTGTCGAACAAGCCGAGCGCTAGCCGGAAAGGCTTGGAATGAAATAAGACTATCCATCAGCCAAACGGGTTCTTCGGAAAATAATAAAACGTTTCCGGCCGGCAAGAAAAGCCGAAGTTCATTTATTATTCACGAAAAATTGTGGATAGGCGGATTCGTCCGAACAAAAAAAATCCCATGTATCAAATTGAGCGATGGGATTAGAGGAGGATTATTATGGCGTCCCCAAGGAAACGGGTTTAGTAATAGCTATCGGCGAACGGAGGATGATTTCGCTTTCTACCCGGCGGCGCGCTGCCCTCTTTTAGAGGCCTCGTCACGCCCGCAAGGCGTAGTGCCTGAACGGGCCTGACGAGATGGGTGCAACACAGTTGAAAAGATCGCTTATTGAATACGTCAGGACACTTTCAGCCAATACAACGAATAAACCATGATGATCAGGATGTATACATAAAATTCGATCAACAGTTTATTCTGTTTGTCCGCCGTTTCCTGGGTCAATGACGACGTCTTGTCGGTCGCTCTCTGCATAGAGCCCGATTGCAGATTTTGTGAATAAAAGGCGACGTCCATGATCGGAGCCATAGGCGACTGGTTATGGGTTTCCGTCTTTGCGCCGTTCCCGAACGCAAAGGCATCCAGCGACAACGCCAACGCTGCCATGAAAATTATAATTGTTTTTATCATCTTCTATCCTCCTCGCGGTATCAGAAAAGGTATCGATCATATATAATATCGATACGATATTATTTTGCCGATTTTATGATATGAAAACAACACATTTTTTCGAATTTGTTTCCGGCAGGATAAAAAGAGGAATGGCCGCTCAATTACGCTCGGCCGGGAAAGCCTGAAATTAGTGAGATCAGGCTCTTTTTTCCGCTGTAAAATCGCCTTTTATTTGATAAACAGGAATTGGTAGAGCGGTAAAAAAAGTGCCGACGGCCGTTCGTCAGTGCGGCAATGGATGCTTTGCCCCGGCTTACCGGCACTGCCATTAAGTTAAGCAACCTTTGGGAGCGGTAAAGGTCGTAGAAGGATTTGGAGGCCGTCATGGACAAAAAAGCAGGCGTTGAACCGGAGCCGAGAGAAAATCAGCGATGAGGTTTTCAAGCGGCGGCACTCGGCGACGGACCGAGCCTTCACCCGGTTGCGCAGCTTGCCTTTCAGTTTAGTGCTGGTAATGGTGCTCCGGAACAGTGTGAAGGCCCTCCAGAACGTGGTGAACGAGGTCATGGCGTGGTTGGAGCAGTGCCCGGTGACTGCCAGCGCGTACTCACAAGCCCGCTACAAATTCAAACATACGGCTTTCATCGAACTGAACGAGGAAGCCGTGGTGCGGGCGATGTATGGAAGCAACTATCTGACGTTCTGGGGGATGCGCATTCTGGCTGTGGACGGTTCCCGCCTGATCCTGCCGAACACCGAAGAGGTCAGGCAAGCGTTCGGAACACTCCCCCACACGAATGGCCGGGACGCGGGACGGCTTGGGGAACATCCCTACGCCACGGCGTCGGTGCTGTTTGATGTTCTGAATCGCGTGGCGTTGGACGCGACGCTGGGATGCGCTAAGGCCTACGAAGTAGATCTCGCCGTGGCGCACCTGCCCCATACCCGCCCAGGCGACCTTCTGATCATGGACCGGAATTATGCATCCTACCGGATTCTCGCGGAGTTCGTCCATCACGGACGTGATTTCGTGATCCGCTGTTCTGCGGCCTCATTCGGGCCTGCGCAAAGGATGATGAGAGGAGAAGGGCCTGACAGCCAGATCGTCACGCTGGTTCCGTGCGCTGCGCAAGCGGGTCCGGTTCGCCAGCTTGGCCTGCCCGCATCCATCAAGGCGAGGTTTGTGCGCGTCCTGCTGAATACGGGTGAGTGGGAGGTGCTGGTCACCTCCTTGCTCGACGAAATCCGATATTCCACGACAGAATTTCGGTCGCTCTATGCCTGGCGTTGGGGGATTGAAACATTTTACGGCTTGCTTAAAACCCGGCTGGAATTGGAGAACTTCACGGGTAACGGCGCCGAGGCCGTGCGTCAGGACTTCCACGCCACCATTTACCTGTCCGGCTTGGAATCCATCCTGACCGAACCGGCCCAAGCCCGCTTGGACGCGAGGACAACCCGTTATCCACAAGCCGTGAACCGCTCGGTCTCCTTCAATGCCATCAAGATGGCCGCTCTGGAATTGCTCTCCAGTGATCTCAACTTGGAGCCGCTGCTGGAACGGTTGACTCAGTTATTCCAGACCAGCCCCGTAACGGTCCGGCCAGACCGTTCCCCTCCGCGCCGGAAGCCTTCCGACCGCGTTTCGCTGAATTTCCATAAGCGCAAGAAAAAGCACGGTTTATAGGACTGGCAAACCTTAACTTAATGACAGTGCGGCTTACCGGGAGTCAAATCCTGAAAAAAGCGGCTGAGCGGATTAAGAGGATGGAATAAAGAGAGAAAAGCCTGCCTACAATAACGGGCTGGCGCATAAGGAAATATTAATGGGAATTTCCAAGTCAATCAATAAAGGCGGCCGTCAAATTGTTTTCGGTTTACCTATGGGATCCCCGAGTGGGGCGAAATATCTCGTCCGGATGGATAAAACCGAAGATAAAACAATTCGGCTCGGCGACCGATATGGAAACGCTCTAATCCCAGCGATCGTCCCTGACCTGCACTCTGCCGTTTTCGATGCGCACCGGAAAACAGGCGATGTCTTCGTAGGCGGGCGGCGCTTTGACCTCGCCGGTTTTAACGCAAAAACGCGCGCCATGGCGGGGACAAATGATTTCGTCGCCGTCCAGTTCGCCGCTGGCGATTTCGGCGCCGTCGTGCGTGCAGACGTCCTCGATCGCGTAAAACCGGCCGTCGATTTTAAATACCGCGACGTCGACGCCGTCGACGTCGACCACCACATGTTCTCCATCGGCCAAAGCGTTTTCGCCGACTGCGTCTACCCATTCGGACATGGTCAATTTCCTTCAATTCGAGTCTTTCAAATACACATCGTAACGCAATAATTTTCCGCGAAAGCTTTCGCTCGGCTTACCGCCTAGGGGTTCGGCGTAATCCGGGCTTTTCACCACCACGCGCTTGCCGGCCGCCTTGAACGCCGCGGCAAACAGGGCCTCCTTGTCCGGATCGTCGCCCACCAGATCGTGCAAAAGAGCCATCGATTTTCGGGTAAGCGCCGACTTTTTTCTTTTCGGAGGAAACATCGGATCGAGATAAATGCAGTCGGGCCGAAGGGTCAACTCCGCCAGAAAAGCGATCGCATCGCCGACTACCAATTCGGGCGGTTCCAGATTCAGTCTCCGCATCCAGTCCAGGCCGGCCAGACGCCGAAAGCCGTCGGCCAGCAATTCTCCCATGACCGGCGATCGTTCGAGGCACCGCACTTCGTAGCCCATGCGGAAGATGGCCAGGCTGTCCTGGCCCCAGCCGGCGGTCGCATCGATCACGGTCCGGGTTTTACGCCCGATGGCCTGCGCCAGAATGTTCTGTTTGGGCGCCGGCCAGGAACGCTGCTCGCCCTGGCGGGGGTCGACCTCGACGAACAAACCGCCTTTTTTCAATAGCTCTTGATCGAGCAGTTTCAAACAGCCCTCGCGCCAGCTTAAAAACAAGCGTTCATCGTCGGAGCCGACGTCGGCGGATGAAACCAGAGGCACGGCCAGCCGTTCCGCCAGTTGCCGAAACGGCAGGACATCGCCCTGGCCTTCGTAGAGCACGGCCAGTTTTTCAAAAGGCCCTCGATCATTCCGGCAATCCGGAGCAATGACGGGGATCACTCGGTGGAAACGGCGGCGGCTTGATTCTTCAATGCGGCGTCGAGCGTATGCCAGGCCAAGGTGGCGCATTTCACCCGGGCCGGATAATCGCGCACGCCGGCCAGGACGGCCAGTTTTCCGACCGCTTCGAGACGGACATTTTCCTCCTTGCCGGTCGTCATCTCGTGGAATTTTTTGAACAATTCTTCGGCTTCGCGCTCGGTCTTGCCTTTGATGATTTCGGTCATCAGCGACACCGAGGCCGTGGAAATGGCGCAGCCCGATCCTTGAAAACTGGCGTCGGCAATGACATTGCCGTCCATTTTCAAATACAGGGTCAGACGGTCGCCGCACAGCGGATTGAAGCCTTCCACCTTCCGGTCCGCATCGTCGATGATGCGAAAATTCCTGGGATTCCGGTTGTGGTCAAAAATGACCTCCTGGTAGAGGTCGCGCAACTCGTCAAACATCAGCCAAATACCTTTATTATCGAATCCAACCCTTGTATCAACACGTCGATCTCTTCTTTCGTGTTGTACATTGCAAAGGACGCTCTTGCCGTCGCCGGAACCTTGAAAAAATCCATCAGCGGCATCGTGCAATGGTGCCCCGCCCTGATGGCGATGCCCAAACTGTCGAGCATGGTGCCGATGTCGTGCGGATGAATCCTGTCCAGCACGAAAGAGAGAATCGCGCCTTTGTGTTCGGCTTCGCCGATGATTCTGAGTCCCTTGACCAATTTGGCCTGCTCGGTGGCGTAGGCCAATAGCTCGGCCTCATAGGCAGCGATGTTTGCCATGCCGATTGCATTCAAATAGTCGATGGCGGCGCCCAGGCCGATCACGTCGGCAATGCTCGGCGTGCCCGCTTCGAACTTGTAAGGCAGCGTATTGTATTCGGTTTCTTCGAAGGTCACCTTGCGGATCATGTCGCCGCCGCCCTGGTACGGCGGCATCGCTTCGAGCAGGCCCTGTTTCCCGTAGAGCACGCCGACGCCGGACGGCCCGTACAGCTTGTGGCCGGAAAACGCATAGAATTCGCAGTCCAGCTCCCGGACGTCGACCGGCATGTGCGGAATCGCCTGGGCGCCGTCGAGCAAGACCGGTATGGCCCTGGCATGCGCCGCGGCAATGAGCCTTTTGACCGGGTTGATCGTGCCCAGCGCGTTGGACATGTGCACGACCGAAACCAGGCGCGTTCTGTCGCTCAAAAGTTGCTCGAACTGTTCGACAAGCAATTCTCCTTGCAGCGAAATGGGCGCGACTTTCAGCACCGCGCCGGTCTGTTGGCACAGGATCTGCCACGGCACGATGTTGGAATGATGCTCCATCGCGGTAATCAGGATCTCGTCGCCGGCTTTGAGCTGGCTTCTGCCGTAGCTTTGCGCGACCAGATTGATCGCTTCGGTGGCGCCCCTGACAAAGATGATCTCTTTTTCGCTGGCGGCGTTGATGAAGGTTTTGACCTTGCTTCGGGCGCCTTCGAAAAGATCGGTCGAGCGCACGCTCAGCGTATGGACGCCGCGATGCACGTTGGCGTAATCGTGGCTGTAAAGATGCACGAGGCTGTCGATGACGGCTTTCGGCTTCTGGCAGGTGGCGGCGTTGTCCAGATAAACCAGCGGCTTGGTGCGGAGGACTTCCTGCAGGATCGGGAAATCCGAACGAATTTTCTCTATGGGAAACTGTGTCATAAGTAGTGTCTATCGATTCCGATAGGCGGATTTCTTCAGAATCCGCCTAACCATTTACTCTTAATTCCGGGCGGATGGATCGGCCGGGGTCCGAGAGGCGGCTTGCCATCGGACAAAACCTCTCCGCCAGGGCTACAACCAATCCTTATCGACGCCTTCCTGCGGGAAGCGCGCCAATACCTGGGCGAGCACCTGATCGTGCAGGCTGCCGATCCCGATCTTTCCGACCATTTCATTGGCAAAGGCGAAGGTCAGCATGTTCCGGGCCGTTTCTTCGTCGACGCAGCGCGATTGCAGGTAAAAAACCGATTTTTCGTCGAGCTGGCCCACGGTGACGCCGTGGCCGCATTTGACGTCGTCCGCGTAAATTTCCAGTTGCGGCTTGGTATCCGCTTCGGCGTCTTCGGACAACAACAGGTTGCGGTTATTCATTTGCGCATCGGTTTTTTGCGCATCTTCCGCAACGACGATCCGTCCCTGAAACACCCCGCGCGCCCGGTCGTCGAGCACGCCCTTGTAGATTTCCCGGCTGCTGGCGTAGGGCTTCCGGTGATTGATCCGGGTATGGTTGTCGAGATGCTGGCGCTTGACGCCCAGATACAAACCGTTCAGTTCGCAGTCGGCGGCCTGATCCAGATCGGTATGAACGTCGCTCCGGGCCAGCAAGCCGCCGAAGGCGAAGTTGTGATGAACCAGGCGCGCGTCGCGTTCCTGCTTCACGTAAAGCCCGCCGAAATGATAAGCTTTGGCCGATTCGCACTGCATTTTATAGAAAGTCAGGCCGGCATTGGCTCCGACGAACGCTTCGGTCACGGCCGCGACCAGATAGGCGTTGTCCGGACCGACAAAGGTCTCGATCACCCGGGCTTCGCCGCCCTGTTCCACCACGACCAGATTGCGCGCGGCCGCCAGGCCGTCGGCTCCGGTCACGACGTGCAGCAACTGAATCGGCTTGGCCGGCGTTGCTCCGGCAGGGATTCTGATCAATAGACCGTCGCTGAACCAGGCCGTATTGAAAGCGACAAACCCGTTCTCCTCCGGGCCGACGACCCGCCCCAAATACGGCTCGACCCAGTCCGGACGGGCTTGCAGAGCTTTGGCCATGCTCATCACGGTCACGGACTCGGGCAATCCTTCCAGGCGGGAAAGCTCGGCGGAGAAATGGCCGTTCACCAGCACCGCCGACCAGGCATCGGGCAGGCGGTAGCCGTCCAGCCAGGCTGTATCGACCGCGCCAATATTAGGCCGACCCTGCGGCACGAACCGTTTTTTTTCGATGGCGGAGACATTGGTATAGCGCCATTCCTCCTCCCTGGGCGAGGGAAAGCCGTGCGCGGAAAAATGGGCCAGGGCCTCGCTCCTAAGCTGCGTCAGCCAGGACAGACCGCCGCCCGGCAACGCCGGCGCCAGCGTTTGGTAATCCTCTCGATAGGAACTCACGATCGCCGAACTCATCACGCCGCCTCGACCCAGCCGTAACCTTTCTCTTCCAGTTCCAGCGCGAGCTCGGGACCACCGGATTTGACGATCCGCCCGTGGGCCAGCACATGGACAACGTCCGGCTTGATGTAATCGAGCAGACGCTGGTAATGGGTGACCATGATGAAGGAACGCTCCTTAGAACGCAGCGAATTGACCCCGTCGGCGACGATTTTCAAGGCATCGATGTCGAGACCCGAATCGGTTTCGTCGAGAATGCAGAGCCTGGGTTCCAGGATCGCCATCTGCAGGATTTCGTTGCGCTTTTTTTCGCCGCCGGAAAAGCCTTCGTTGACCGCGCGGTACAGGAACTTTTCATCCATGTCCAGCAAGCGGACCTTGTCTTTCACCAGCGTCAGAAAATCCATCGCGTCGACCTCGGGTTTGCCCTGGTGCTTGCGAATCGCATTCAGCGCCGCCTTCAGCAGATAGATGTTGCTGACGCCGGGAATTTCCACCGGATACTGAAACGCCAGAAAAACGCCTTCGCGCGCGCGGACTTCGGGCGCCATGTCGATCAGATCCCGGCCATCGTAGCTGACCGAACCCTTCGTCACGGTATAACCGCTCTTGCCCGACAGGATATGCGCCAGCGTACTCTTGCCGGAACCGTTGGGGCCCATGATGGCATGGATTTCGCCGGGGTTCACCCCAAGATCGATGCCTTTGAGGATGGGCTTGTCGTTCACGCTGACGTGAAGGTTTTCTATGTGGAGCATGTTGATTTTTACCTGTGTTATTTAACGGGTTTTACACCCAAATCTTTACAAATCTTATTCGCCAAAATATCTTGAATTTCAGTATGCCTCGGAATCGCTGAACGTTTATTCTGTGCCGGATTATGCCGCCATAAATGCCGCCCGCCTTCTCTTAAAAATTCGCAGCCTTGTGCACCGTCAGGTATTTGATCAGTTCGGCCCGCTTCACAGCGCAATCAGTTCTTCGTGATACCGGGTTTCTGCATTGGCTAAAGCTTCTTCACGATTAAAAACCAAGGCTTCCTGCAAAGTGATTTTCAGGCTTTCGATCAATTCGTCATGCGTTGCGTTCTGACAATTGATGCCCGGAATCTATTCGATCCAGCCCAGCCACCAGTCGCCGTCCTGTTTGATTACTGCGGTGTAATGGTTATTCATAAATCATCATTAAAAAATTGATGTGCCGTTTTATTCACTTAAACAGGATGGTTCAGGCATACAATAAACGCCCTTTGGGTTCCGGAATTGGCCGGCCCAGTTCCACCGCAGTCTCTATCCACTCGGCAATGACTTGTTCGGCATTCCTGACGGCTTCCTGATAACTGTTCCCGTCCGCCATGCAACCGGCCAGTTCCGGCACTTCGGCGATATAAGCCTGATCTTCCTCGCTCCAATAAATAATCATTTCATATTTGGTCATCATCTAACCTCAAACGATAACGGACAATAATGTGCCGGATTTGCTTGACTTGATACGCTTTCGCCATTGAACCGGTTGGCTGTATATTCAAAATTTCGGCAATTCCATCTTTAGTGAAAATATGATGGTCGCCCCGAATTCGTTCCTGAAAATCCAAACGCAACAACAATTGCCTCAATTCGAAAAACGGAATATTGGCATCGGAACGTCCATGAAGAATCCTCTGCAGGATCTTGTCGTATTTACCCACTAACCAACCGAACCTTCCAGACTCAATCCCAACAACGCCTGCGCTTCCACGGCGAACTCCATCGGCAGTTCCTTGAATACCGCCTTGCAGAAGCCGTTGACGATCATCGACACCGCATCTTCGGCCGACAGGCCGCGCTGCTGGCAGAAGAACAACTGGTCCTCGCTGATTTTCGAGGTCGTCGCTTCGTGTTCGACCTGAGCCGACGGCTGCCGGACTTCGACGTACGGAAAGGTATGCGCGCCGCAGCGGTCGCCGATCAGCAGCGAATCGCACTGGGTATAGTTACGGGCGTTTTCCGCGCTTTTCAACACCTTGACCAGACCGCGGTAAGTGTTCTGCGCCTTGCCCGCCGAGATGCCTTTCGATACGATCGTGCTGCGGGTATTTTTGCCGATATGGATCATTTTGGTGCCGGTATCGGCCTGCTGAAAATTGTTGGTCAGCGCCACCGAATAAAACTCGCCGACCGAATTGTCGCCGGTCAGAATGCAGCTTGGATACTTCCAGGTGATCGCCGAACCGGTTTCGACCTGGGTCCAGGACACCTTGGAATTTTCGCCCAGGCAATGAGCGCGTTTGGTTACAAAGTTGTAAATGCCGCCCTTGCCTTCCTTGTCGCCCGGATACCAGTTTTGCACGGTCGAATACTTGATCGTGGCGTCCTTCAGCGCGACCAGCTCGACCACCGCCGCATGCAGTTGGTTCTCGTCGCGCATCGGCGCGGTGCAGCCTTCCAGATAGGAGACGTGGCTGCCTTCGTCGGCGATGATCAGCGTCCGTTCGAACTGGCCGGTATTGGCGGCGTTGATCCGGAAATAGGTCGACAATTCCATCGGGCAGCGCACGCCTTTCGGGATGTAGACGAACGAACCGTCGGTGAACACCGCCGAATTCAGCGCCGCGAAAAAATTGTCGGTGTGCGGCACGACCGAGCCCAGATACTGCTTGACCAGTTCCGGATAATCGCGCAGCGCTTCCGAAATCGGGCAGAAAATAACGCCGGCTTCCTTCAGTTTGCCTTTGAACGTGGTCGCCACCGAGACGCTGTCGAACACCGCGTCGACCGCGACGCCGGCCAGCCGTTCCTGCTCGTCGAGAGGAATGCCCAGTTTTTTGTAGGCGCTGAGCACTTCGGGATCGATGTCGTCGAGGCTTTTCGGCCGGTCTTCCTTGCGTTTCGGCGCGGAATAATAGCTGATCGCCTGATAATCGATCGGGTCGAACTTGACGAAAGCCCATTCGGGACTCTTCATCGTCTGCCAGTGGCGGAACGCCTTCAGCCGGTATTCGAGCATGAACTCGGGTTCTTTCTTGACCTCCGACAGCTTGCGGATCACTTCTTCGTCGAGACCGGGAGGAAAGGTCTCGGTTTCCACCACGGTGACAAAGCCCTGTTTGTATTCCTGGCTGATCAGATTCTGGATTTCTTGAGCACTTGCGGACATAAAAAACTCTCTATAAATTTCGGGTAAGCCATACCACCGGACAATACTGCGGGCTTTCTTGCTAACGATATAAACTGGCCACCGGAATCAGGATCTCTTCGGGCACCATCGCAGGCCGAATCAGATCCGCCAGCGTTACCGACTCCAGGGCATCGTGGATGGCCTGATTGATCACGCTCCAGTTGCTGCGAATCCCGCAGCCGGAAGCCTGCTCGCAGCCCTGATGGGAAATGCTGCATTCGGTCAGGGCGATCGGGCCTTCCAGCGCGCAGATCACCGCCGCGACGGTAATGCGTTCCGGCTCGCTGGCCAGCGCATAACCGCCTTTGGCGCCGCGTGTGGAACTCAGCACTTCGGCGTTGACCAGCAGTTTCAATATCTTGCTGACCGTGGGCAGGGCGATGCCGGTCGCCGCCGCGATTTCCATGGCCGCATGCACCTGTTTGCTGTCTCTGGCCATGAAACTCAAGATAACCGTGGCATAATCAGTCAACTTGCTTAATCGTAACATATCCCGCTCCTGAAAATTGAGGACTATTTTAGTACTATTTAAAACCAGAGTAAAGAGGTTGGTTATTGGTAGAAAGAAAAAGTGAAAGGTTCAAGACGAAAAACGCAGCGCTTCCAGGCCGTTTTTACCGCGATGCCACGAAAACTCCAGCCGAACTTTTTCCAAATCTGGTATGATTGCGCCCCACTTTTCAATCATTGTCATAAGGATTCTTTATGTCGGAATTTGTCAACGTATCCGTCGTCAAAAAAGCCAACGTCTACTTCGACGGCAAGGTCAGCAGCCGTACCCTGCATTTTGCCGGCGGCGCGGTAAAAACCCTGGGCTTCATGCTACCCGGCGAATACACCTTTAATACGGCGGACCCGGAATTGATGGAAATCATCGACGGCGAACTCGAAGTGTTATTGCCCGGTTCGGACGAGTGGCAGCCGGTCGCCGCAGGCGGCTCTTTTCACGTGCCGGCTAATGCCCGGTTCACGGTAAAAATCAAAACGCCGACCGACTATTGCTGTTCCTTTCTCAAATAACGGGAACAGCGCCACCTTCGGCGACGGCTGCGGCTTTCGGGCGAAAATCAAGAATGAATAATCGCCCTGACCGGCCGGCCGTTGCCACTGGCATCTTTCGATTTTCACAGTAATTCTTTCCGATCATGAGCTTCTGGAAAACGAAAAAACTCGGCGAAATGACGACCGAGGAATGGGAGTCGTTATGCGACCGCTGCGGCAAGTGCTGCCTGATCAAGCTGGAGGACGAAGACACCCGCGAAATCCATTTTACCAGCGTCGTCTGTAAATACATCGACCTGAAAACCTGCCGATGCACCCGCTATGACGAGCGCACCCGGCTGGTTCCTCAGTGTCTGGATTTAAAACAGCATGACTTCGCCGAATTCAATTGGCTCCCTTCCACCTGCGCCTACCGCCTGCTGAGCGACGGCGAAGACCTGCCCGCCTGGCATCCCTTGCTGACTGGGAACGGAAAAAGCGTCGAGAAGGCTGGCATTTCGATCAAAAGCTACGCGATGAAAGAAACCGAAATCGACCGTCCGGAAGAGCACATCATCAGATGGCTGGATTGAGCAATCGGTGAATCCGATGAATTCGGCTCGTTCTTGCGCCCACCGTTTCGGTTATTCGGGACATCCTTGCCCCCTTTCCGGTCGATAGATTTCTTCAATTAAAGGTAGGCCGAGGGTCAGGATAAGACAGCTTTCCAGAATGGGCTTAATGAAAGAATGCATGGCTATATTCCTCTTGAATTCGGCGGTGTGGTGTATTAATGCAGGGCGACCCCATGCCCGGTTTCTGTCCGCTATCCTTTCCGTTGCATGCGTTTTGGCCGGTTCAATCGGTACGCGATGAATCCGTATTGGATGTATTTTATTTTTATCAAACAGCCTCGTAACGGAGACAGCCGAAAAGGAAGGCATCCGGTTGCCGCTCCCCGACACATTACAGAATGAATGTAAAGGGTAAGAGAGATTATTCGATTTCTTCAGAGCTTCATTGAAAGCGCGATATGATTTCGTAGACGATCAAGATTCGGCCTTTATCACTTCGTTCCGACAGTGTACAAGAGGCCTGCCGACTTTATAAATCCCGCAATCGGGCGCACAGGATTCGATAAAGCGCCTGGTGGGCTTCCACCATCGCATTGTCCAGCCCGCAACCGAAGACGACATCCAGATGATCGAATCGACGGCCTGTGCTGTCCTCCGCTTTTTCCCAGTACCATTTCCCCGTTTCGAGTTGTTCTCTCCGCAAAACGCCTTCGCCGCCGACCGGATGATTCCCCGCCGTGAAAGGATATCTCTGGGAAATAGAACTGACGGCGCCGTCGTTTTCCTGCCATTTTCCGGCCGTCAAGTCGCCGCTGCCCCAGCCGGGTATGGGCGGTTCATTGAAGCCGGGGAAAACTCCCTGGTACATTCCTGAAAGGGCCAGCAGAGGGTTTAATCCCCATTCAGGAACTTGTCGTCCGAAAAGCTCTTCCTTTCGGGTTTGAGAGGTAACGAAGGACAGATAGTAGGTATCGGGATGCGTAGTAAACTGTTTGTTGGCTTTCCAGCAGCCCTGTAACGAAAGATCGAAGGCGAGATTATCCTCGCCTTGGGCAAAACGGCTAGCGCTGAGAGCTGAAGTCAAATCCTCCAGGTTGCCCGGCGTTTTATCGCCGAGCCACTGGTCCAGTTTGAAGTCGTAGAATTCCTTAACCGGTCCTTGAGCGGCCAAACCGATCACTTCGACCCCTTTCCCGAGAAAATGACCTACCGGGCCAGTCAGCAAGCCGGTGGATTGATCGCAGCCGAGCAGATAAGGCAGCGTCGACCCGTTCAAAACGCCCGCTATTGAAATAATGGCTTCGATCCACCCCGCACTCGAACCGCAGTCCCAGTAATCTTCCGCCAGCAATCGCTGAAGCTGCATGCAGGTTTGGGCACCGGCACTGTGGCCGACTAGAATGACGGGATTATCTTCCGACCAATCCTTGACGAAACACTGTCCGCCAAAACGTTTCGATGTCCTTTTGTGTCCTTCGTTCAGGCTATGTTGCGCCCCATAATCCACCGGTACGCCCTTGATTTGGGCGAATACCTCGCAGGCCCGGTCGTGAAAGGAGCTCACCGGCCCGCAGCAAGCCTCGTGAACCGCAAAATCCTCCTTGAACGCCTCCATGGCATGGCCCCAATACGGCATCCCGCCCAGTTCTCCCGGTCCCCAACCGAACAAGCCGTGTACGAATACGATGTTTTTTGATTTCATTGCTGGATCCTCCGTTTTTGATTATCGGGTCATGCCGGACAGAAGTCGAAACTGCCGGGCGCAAACCGAGGCATTTCGTTTATTGTCTTCTCCGGTTGTTGTCACAGTTGCATCGTGTTTCCGGGATAACCGGTGACCTCAAGCCAATGGCTTACATTTTGCCGGGCCAGCTCGAATTCCTGCAAAAACATCGCGCCGATCCTTCCGAAACACCGTTATGAACAAACCGGAGCCGCCGGAACGGCAAGCAGCCGGTGTGTTGCTGCCGACTATGACCGAATTGATTATCAAATAAAATATCCCATAAGCTCAGGCCTGATTTTTAAAAAACGGTCAAGTTATTCCCTTGGAATGATTGCCTTCCGCCTTCCGACCTTCCGTTCGTTATAAGGCTAATACTTTTATCGGCCGGTGCGTAGCCGTTCGTTACCCGTAGAAAAAAGGCCTAGATCGTACGGACAGTTGAAAGCCGGCACCCATGCGATTAATCTGTCATTGCACCGGGACCGTCGTTTTTATTCGGCAGGCCGAACCGATCCGGGCGGCCGGAGAGCCGGCGAAACCGAGCGCCCCCGGCCTCGATGAATTGATACTTTTATTCAAGGTGAAACCGTGAACGGCATAGAGCAACAATTCCGCGATGAAATCGAGGTGGAACGCCTGTGGGTGGTCACGGGGCACGGCCAATACGTTTTTTTCTCGATGTTGCTGGTATCCGGCCTCCTGGTTTTCGGGCTCTGGGATACGGCTTCGCAGAAACTGCTGCTAGGCTGGTTTTTATTGCTGACTGCCATCAATTTCTGCAAATGGATGGCGTTGAATTTTTACCACCGGCACAAGGAGGTGCTGAGCGCGAGCAGGAGACGATTCAAGCGGATCATCCTGACGATCGCCGCGTTGACCGGCCTGTGCTGGGGATTGTGCGTGATTTGGTTTATGACGCCCGCGCAACCGCTGAACGTCTTGCTCGTCAGCCTGACTCTGATCATCGAGATCGTGGGCGCCATGCTCACCTGGACCTGCTATCTGCCCGCGGTGATCGCCATTTCGTTGCCGCCGGCCTTGCCTTTGGTCAGTCTGCTTCTGCTCCAGGGCGGCCAGATGTATGCCGCGGCCGCGCTCATTCTGGCCATTCTGACGGTATTAGGCGTGGTCAGCAGCTTGAAACTGGCGGACACGTTGAATCATGCATTGATCCTGAATTTCGAGAACGTCGCGTTGCGCCGGGAATCCGAAGAGAAATCGGTGCTGCTGGAAACGGCTCTGGAAAACATGAGCCAGGGCATCAGCATGACGGACGGCGACGACCGGCTGCGGATGTGGAACCGGCAATTCATCCGGCTGCTCGGCCCGGCGGGAGAACGCGTCTCGGCCGATGCCCATCTGGCCTCGATTCTCCAGGCGGCCGACCCTCGCCTGACGATGGCTTCCGAAGACCGCTCCGAATACCGGTTGGCCGAAGGCCAAGTCTACGAGATCCGGCAGTCGAAACTGGCACAAGGAGGACGGGTGCTCACTTTCACCGACATCAGCGATTTAAACAAACGCGAACAGGCGCTTGAAAAAGCGCGTAAGGAAGCCGAGCAGGCGAATGCGGCCAAAACCCGTTTTCTGGCGGCCGCCAGCCACGATCTCAGGCAACCCATTCATGCCTTGGGCTTGTTTTTCGCCGAACTGTCGGACCGGGTTCATGGCCCGGAAACGGCACGAGTCATCGGCCAGATCGACGATGCCATCGCCTCCATCAATTCCATGCTGAATGCCTTGCTGGACATTTCCAAACTGGATGCCGGCGTCGTCAAACCCGCCGTCCAGCCGCTGGCTCTTCCCGGCCTGTTCGCCCGCCTGCAAACCGAATTTCAAGCGATTGCCTGGGAAAACCGCAACGACTTGCACTTCCGTCCGGCGGGCGCCCTTGTGGAAACGGATCCGGCCATGCTCGAACGAATGCTGCGCAATCTGATAGGAAATGCTTTGCGCTATACCGAAAACGGCCGCGTTTTAGTAGGCGGCCGCCGGCGCGGAGACTGCGTCGAAATTCAGGTGATCGACAATGGACCGGGTATTCCGGAAGACCAACTGGATGACATTTTTATCGAATTCCATCAGTTGCAGAATCCGGCGCGCGACCGGCGGCAGGGTCTGGGCCTGGGTCTGGCCATCGTCAAACGCCTTGCTGCGTTACTAGGCCATGAGATCAAAGTGGCTTCGCGCCGGGGCCGAGGTTCCTGTTTCTCGATCACCTTGCCGCTGACTCGCGCGGCAAACCAGCCGGCATCGGCGCATTCGTATGAACAAGCCTATTATCCGAACGACTCGCTGTCGGGACGGCAGGTCTGGGTGGTGGAGGACGACACGGCCGTTCTGGCGGGCATGGAGGCGCTGCTGACTCGCTGGGGATGCCGGGTCATCACCGCCGCATCGCCGGCCGAAGCGGAGGAAAAACTGGCCGCTCACGGGCAGCCTCTGGAATTGCTGATCGTCGACTACCGTCTTCCGGGCACTGTCTCGGGCATCGACTTCGCAAGACGCCTGCAAGCCCGGTTGGACTGTCCGTTCGAAGTATTGGTCATTACCGGCGACACCGGTCCTGAACGTTTACGCGACGCCGACGCCAGCGGTTATCCGCTGTTGCACAAGCCGGTGCAGCCCGCCAAGCTGCGCAGCACGCTGCACTATTTGACCGGCAAGCTGATCAAAGGACATGCCTGACCGGCTCGCGTTCCGGCCGGGTTTCGCTCATTCCTCGGAGACGGCAACAGGGCCCGGCACCAGACCGAGCCGCGACGCTTCGATGACCGCTCCGGTCCGATTGCGGGCGCCAAGACAGCGCATGATGGCGGAAACATGCAGTTTGACCGTGCCTTCCGCCAAATTCAAAGTATTCGCAATGGATTTGTTCGGTAGCCCGCGCGCCATCAGTTTAAGCACTTCGATCTGGCGGGAAGTCAGCGGAACGGGCGGTGCCTCAAACCCGCCGGCAGCAGGCGCCGAGAGCCGGGCTCCTTCCAATTTGCCCAGCAAGCGGGGCGGAACGTAGATGTCCCCCTGCAGGATCAGGCGCAGCGCGGCCAGCATCTCATGGCTGCTGCACGACTTCGGAACATAGCCGACGGCCCCGCTGTCCAGGGCCCGTTTCACGTGGGAAGACGTTTCCGAACCCGAAAGCACGACGATCGGCACCGTCGGCGCCAGTTCCCGCAAGTTCGGCAAAGCGGTCAGGCCGTCGACGTCGGGCAGGTCGATGTCCAGCAGGACGAGATCGAGCGTGCGCATGCGGACGATCCATTGCGCCGCTTCCTCGGCATTGGCGGCTTCGAGCACGACGGTTTGCGGGTCGATTTGATGCAGCACGTGGAGCAGCGCTTCCCTGAACAAGGTATGGTCGTCTACCAGCAAGATATGCATACAGTCAACTCCTATCCGATCGTTATGGGAACAGTCTCTCTCTTCCGGACAGCACGGCACTTCCGGTTGCTCCCGGAGCACCGCGCCGGACTCAAGCGCCAAAGGATAAAGCAGGATAATCGGCGCAAGGAAAGCGGGCTGCTTTACGATCGCCAGTATAACAAGAGCCTTCGGGGAACGCATAATCGAATTAAGGGCGTTTCTGACCGTTAAATCGGAGAAAGATGACCCGGAAAATAGCCGGCGGCAAGCCGCTTGTTTTTTATCGGCGGTCTCGAATCCGTCATAAATGTTCGCTACGCTTTTATTTTTGCCGGCGCTAACGGATAATCGGCTTTCCGAGCATCCTTGGTGATCGCCGTTCAGAGTGGTTTTAGAGCCTCCTCCGCTAAGCACAGGCTCCGCGACCACTCTCTCCCTCTTTGACGTCCGACAACTCGACGGGGCTTCTTCGATGAAAACAAGCGAATTTTTTCGGCCCGACATGGCCAAGAGACTGGACGGCCTGGCCGAACTGGCCACCGATTGCCGTTATACCTGGGCGCACGGCGCCGATGAAATCTGGCGGGCTCTTAATGAAGAACTATGGAATCTGACCCGAAATCCCTGGCTGGTGCTGCAATCGGTATCGCATGCGCATCTGGAAGAGCTGGCCGACGACCGGTATTTTCTCGAACAGCTCCGTTCCGCCGTCTCCGCGCATCGCCTCGCGTTGTCGGAAGCGCGCTGGTTTCAGCAATGCCACGAGCAAAAAGCCGAACTGAAAAAAATCGCTTATTTCAGCATGGAGTTCGGGCTCAGCGAAGCGCTGCCGCTTTATTCCGGCGGCCTCGGACTGTTGGCGGGCGACCATTTGAAAGCCGCGAGCGATTTGGGCCTGCCGTTGGTCGGCGTGGGCCTTCTGTATCAGAACGGCTATTTTCGCCAGGATTTCGATGCGGACGGTAATCAGATTGCACTCTATCCGTCGAGCAACGTCAGCGACATGCCGATCACGCCGGTGCGCGACGCCAACGGCGAATGGCTGCGCATTAAATTATTGACGCCGTATCAGCTTTGGGTCCGGGTCTGGCAAGCGCAAATCGGCCGCATCAGTTTATATCTATTGGACACCAACGATCCTATCAATCACCCGGTCGACCGCTGCATCGCCACCGAACTGTACGGCGGCGGTTCCACCCATCGGCTGGCGCAGGAGATTTTGCTGGGCATCGGCGGGTGGCGGGTATTGCGGGCCTTGGGCCATGTCCCCGACGTCTGCCATCTCAATGAAGGCCATGCCGCCTTCGTGGTGCTGGAACGTGCCCGCGATTTGATGCGCGAAATCAACATCGATTTCGCCGCCGCCCTGACCATCACCCGCGCCGGCAACCTGTTTACCACGCACACGCCGGTCGAGGCCGGCTTCGATCGGTTCAACCCCGAACTCGTCAACACCCAGTTGGGCTTGTACGCGAAAGAACTGGACATCGATCTGGCCACTTTGTTAAGCCTGGGCAGAAAGCCCGGAAACAGCGATCCGAAAGAGCCTTTCAACATGGCCTATCTGGCCATCCACGGCAGCGCGGCGGTTAACGGCGTCAGCCGTCTGCACGGCGAAGTCAGCCGGGAAATTTTCAGCCCGTTGTTTCCGTCGTGGTCGAAATACGAAATCCCCGTCACGCATGTAACCAACGGCGTCCACGTGCCGACCTGGGACTCGAAAGAAGCGGACGAGCTGTGGACTCATTTTTGCGGCAAGGACCGCTGGCTGTACGACTCGGCCCGACTTACCGAACAGTTCCGGCCCGTCTCGGATCGGGAACTCTGGCAGTTGCGGGCGAACAACCGGGCCCGGCTGGTGCAGTTCGTCCGGGACGAATACGGCCGGGAACTGAACATTCACAGTAATCTGTCCGAAAGCGAACTCGAAAAACGGGTGCTCAGGATCTTCGATCCCAACGTCATGACCATCGGTTTCGCTCGTCGATTCGCGACCTACAAGCGCCCCAACCTGCTGTTGACCGATCCCGACCGGCTCGCCCGGATACTCTGCAATCCTTCCCGCCCCGTGCAACTGGTCATTTCCGGCAAAGCGCATCCGGCCGATCTTCCCGGCCAGCAGCTCATCAGAGCCTGGCAACAGTTCATGCACCGGCCGGAAATTCGCGAGCGCGCCGTCTTCCTCAGCGATTACGACATGATCACCGCGGAATTTCTGGTCCAGGGTGTCGATTTGTGGATCAATACGCCCCGGCGCCCGTGGGAAGCCTGCGGCACCAGCGGCATGAAAATTCTGGTCAACGGCGGCCTGAATCTTTCAGAAATGGACGGCTGGTGGGCCGAAGCCTATACTCCCGAGGTAGGCTGGTCTTTAAATGGAGAAGAAGGAGAACACAGCGATCGGGAACAGGCGGAATTGCTGTATCGCCTGCTGGAAGAAGAAATCGTCCCCACTTTTTATGACCGTAACGAAAACGGTCTTCCCGAGCGGTGGACAAAAATCATGCGCGCCAGCATGACCACTCTGACCCCTCATTTTTCGGCTAACCGGATGGCTCGCGAATACACCGAGCATTTTTATCTGCCGTTGTCCGGCAGCTATCGGGAAAGAGCCGCCGACGGCGCCGAACGGGGCATCGGTCTGGCCCACTGGCTGCAGCGGATAAACGTCTCCTGGGCGAAAATTCATGTTACCCAAGTACAAATCGAGAATCGGGAGGCTGAGCATTTTTTCTGCCTGCACCTCTACCTGGGCGATCTGACTCCGGAAGACGTCTCCGTGCAATTGTTTTCGGAGCCCGCTCCGGGCATCACGGACTCTATCCATGACGTCGAAACCGGCCGGCCGATTCCCGGAGCCGTCAACGGTTACGTCTATGCCATTACGATTCCCGCCGTCCGCCCCATCGGCGACTATACGCCCAGAATCATACCCCGCCATGCCGGCTGCCGGGTGCCGATGGAGACACAGCGTATTTTATGGATAAAATAATGGCTTCCAAGCCGATTCCCGATACGTCCTCCGTGCGCGCCTGATCGTTCTCCCGTTTTCCAGGCTTGCGCTTGCGGGAGAGCCGTTCTTGTCCGCGGAGCCGAAGTGTTGCGAGACTTTGAACGAAACTGAAAAAACCGATAGACGATCGATGCAGCGAACGGATTGAACAACATGACGAACAGGCCACAACGCTCCGCTTCTCACCCGGCACTGCCTTATTTCGACCACTTGCTCAAACTTCTTGAGCGGGAAGACCGCCGCGCCATCGAACAAAGCTTCGGACGTCATGTCCATTGGGGTTACTGGCAAACGCCCGAACAGGCCGAACCGACTCCGGAAGATTTCGCCAGGGCGGCGGAAAATTTAACCGCCGAGCTCTGCCGGGCCGGACAAATAATCGACGGCCTGAGGGTTCTGGACGTCGGCTGCGGTTTTGGCGGCACGCTGGCCCATATCGACGAGCATTACTCGCGTATGACGCTGACCGGCCTGAATCTGGACGAGCGCCAGTTGCAAAGGGCCAGAAAATTGCTCCGGCCTTCTCCCGGCAATCATCTCGCCTTCGTTCAGGGCGATGCCTGCCGCCTGTCGTTTCCCGACCGCTCTTTCGACGTCGTGCTGGCGGTCGAATGCATTTTCCATTTTCCGAGCCGGGCACGTTTTTTTCAGGAAGCCTACCGAGTGCTGGCGCCCGGCGGCCGTCTGGCGCTGTCCGATTTCATTCCGACGCCGGCGATTGCGCCGTTGGCCGGCATCCGGCTGCCGGAGCGCCTGAGCCGGGGTTTTTACGGCCGCTGCAACGTGCAATGCACCGATCGCGGCTATCGCCGGCTGGCCGAGCAAAACCGGTTTGGAATCCTGACCGTCCGCGACATTACCTCTCAGACGCTGCCCACCTACGCTTATTTGCGGCGCTTGGCTCGGCAAACCTCGTTCTATAACGGCTTCGCCCTGATCGAAACGGCCGCCCTGGAAATGCTCAGCCGCCTGCGCTGGATGAACTACTGCATCTATGCCTTCCGGAAGCGCGGCTGAGCTCAGGCTTTATTCGTTTGAGACATTCCCTCTCTTAATCCGCTGAAATTCTTTCCCCGCTCACCGGAAGACCGGTCCTGGAACTAATACCCTTACTTTCTGTCGTATTTTTGACACCATATTAGAATATAAGGAGGGTGTTATGAAAACGCATAAAGAAAAAATGGTAAAGGTCTGGATTATGTTGGCTTTTTCATTGATGGCTATTCTGGCTTCGATGAGTGCCGGCGCACGAGAAGATATCGATCATGAAAGCGAAACCGGGATAATTTATCAGAACAGCTTCGGCCACCACGGCATTTACGGTTATCCGAGCAGCGTACCGAGCAAGGCTTCCGATAGTCCGGAAATCGTTTATGTCAGCCTGGCGTACGGCCCGGCTATTTATAGCTATGTCCATCCCGGTACGGAAAAGGTCGTGCCGTGGAATGTCGAGTACGTGGATCCCGCCTACGGTCCGGCAATTTACAGTTACGATCGGGCGCAAAAGAACGGCGAGGTAAAAGTATTACCGTTCCTGTATCAATGATCTTTGACGGAAACGCCTTCCCGGAAGCGAATATCGAAGAGTTTGTCGGAAATGACCGTTAAAAACTCTCGTCCGTTGCTGCTTTAACCGGGAAGGCGTTTCTACCAAGAAACATTCATTAAAATGGACAGACGGCTATCCGGAGCGTCGGTTTATCTTTTTCTGAAAAATATATAAAGTAAAGCGGACCCGTAACTTTTTCCGGATGCCGTAACCCTTTCGGCAACGAACGCCAGGCTCACAGCATGACTTGCACCAAACCGCGCATCAAAGTCGTCATCATGGGCGCCGCAGGGCGCGATTTTCATAATTTCAACGTCGTTTACCGAGACGATCCGTCGACCGAAGTCGTTGCCTTTACCGCCGCCCAGATTCCGGATATTGCCGGTCGGCGATATCCGCCGCTGCTGGCCGGACCCCATTATCCCGGCGGCATTCCGATCGCCGATGAAGCCGATTTAGCCGCGCTATGCCGTACCCATGCGGTCGACCGGGTGATCTTTTCGTACAGCGACGTCGCGCACGAGCAAGTGATGCACAAAGCCTCTCTGGTGCTGGCCAACGGCGCCGATTTCATGCTGCTGGGCCCGAACCGGACCATGCTCCGGGCCCGCGTTCCGGTGATCGCCTGCTGCGCCGTGCGCACCGGCTGCGGCAAATCGCAGACGACGCGCTGGCTGTCGCGCCGGTTGAAAGCCTGCGGCCTCAAGGTGGCGGTCATTCGTCACCCGATGCCTTACGGCGATCTCGAAAAACAGGCCGTGCAGCGTTTTGCCGACCGAAGCGATCTGGATCGGGCAGACTGTACGATCGAAGAGCGCGAAGAATACGAACCGCATCTGGCGGCCGGCAACGTCGTATTCGCCGGCGTCGATTATGCCAAAATCGTCGCTCTGGCCGAACAGGAAGCCGACGTCATTCTTTGGGACGGCGGCAACAACGACTTTTCGTTCATCCGCCCCGACCTGCACATCGTTCTGGTCGATCCTCTGCGTCCCGGCAACGAAACCAGCCATCATCCGGGCGAGGCGGTGTTGCGCATGGCGGACGTCGTTCTGATCGGCAAAGTGAATTCGGCCGCCGAGGCCGATGTTCAGAAGGTCGCCGACAACGTGCGGGCGATCGTTCCCCAGGCGCCGGTGATCCGCGGCGCTTCGATCGTGCAATTGAGCCGGCCCGAACGGGTTCGGGGGAAACGGGCGCTCGTGGTCGAGGACGGTCCGACGCTCACGCACGGCGGCATGCCGTACGGTGCGGGCTACGTCGCCGCCGTCGAGGCGCGGGCGGCCGAAATCGTCGATCCCAGGAATTACGCGGCTCCGGAGATCAGCGAAATCTACCGCCAATACTCTCATATCGGCAAAGTTCTGCCGGCAGTCGGCTACCATCCCAAACAGTTGCTCGACCTGCAACAGACCCTCCAGGCCGCCGACGCCGACGTCGTCGTAACCGCGACGCCGTGCGATCTGGCCGCCCTGATCGACATCGGCAAACCGGTCGTTCGGGCCGCTTACGAATACGCCGAAACGACGGAGCCCGGCCTTGGCGAACTGGTCGAATCGTTTCTGATGAAAAAAGGGTTGATAGCGGCCGAAACACGGTAGGCCTTGTCCGGGCCGCTAATAAGAATTTTGGGCTACGGTCGGCAGTGGATCCCATGGCAATCCGACGAGATCAGGGTGCCGGCAGTTCCTTTGAGAATATTCCCCGCCTCGTTCAGTCGGCCGATGCCGGCCCGCCCTCCGGTCCGTTCCACGAATTCGCAGGCGGCCTCGACTTTCGGCGCCATCGACCCTTCGGCAAAAATTATTTTCCGAAGGGCTTCCGGAGAAGCGGCGCGGACCGGTCGGGCTCTTGTCGCGCCCCAGTCCAGATACACGGCATCGACGTCGGTCAGCATCAGGAACAGGTCGGCGCCCAGCTCGCGGGCCAGCAGCGCGCTGGCCAGATCCTTGTCGATGACCGCTTCGACGCCGGCCAACCGCCCCTGTCCGTCCCGCACGACCGGAATGCCTCCGCCGCCTGCGCAAATCACGATAATGCCGGCGGCCACGAGCAATTCGATCACGTCGAGTTCCAGAATTCTCCGGGGGCGCGGCGACGGCACCACACGCCGGTAATTTTCTCCGTCCCGGGCGATCTGCCAGCCACGATCTTTTACCAGTTTGTCCGCCGCCGGTCCGGAGTAAACGGGACCGATCGGTTTACCGGGTGCGGCAAAAGCCGGATCGTCCGCGGCCACTTCAATCTGGGTCAACAAAGTGGCGCAGCGGCGCGATGCGGGCAGACGGTTGCGCAGCTCCTGTTCGATCAAATAGCCGATCATGCCTTCGGTTTCGGCGTCGAGAATATCCAGAGGATAACTTTCATCGGGATTGTAGGCCGCGCCCTGCAATGCCAGCAGGCCGACCTGCGGGCCGTTGCCGTGAGTGATGATGAGCTCGTGCTTGTTGGCCAGCGGCGCCAGCGCGGCGGCAGCGGCCTGAACGTTTCGGCGCTGGTTTTCCGGCGTCAGGGCTTCGCCCCGGCGCAGCAGCGCATTGCCGCCCAACGCGGCGACGATTCTCACGGCGCGTCCCCTATCCCTCGTCCGGCGCCGAAATGCCGGCATCGGCCGTACAGTGCATCAAACATCGGATTCATTCTCTTAAAAGAAAGAAAACTCAAAATCAGGCCGTCCCTGTCTCTAAAAGCCCTGGTTCATGCCATACCGCTAAACCAGAACCCGCTCCTGCAACAACTTGATCTCGTCGCGGATTTTCGCCGCCTGCTCGAACTCCAGATCCTTTGCATGCCGGTACATGGCTTCTTCAAGCTGCCTGATTTTCTTGCCGAGCTGCTTCGGCGTCATGGCCTGATAATGCGGCTGGGCTTCGGCGACTTTTTTACCGGCGATAGCCGGCGCAAATCCCGAACCCGGAATGGCGGTCTGCAGAATGTCGGTCACCGATTTATAAACGGTGGCCGGCGTGATTCGATGGTCTTCGTTGAATCTCCGCTGTTTTTCGCGGCGCCGCTCGGTTTCGTCGATCGCCTGCTGCATCGATTTGGTGATCCGGTCGGCGTACAGAATCGCCTTGCCGTGCACGTTGCGCGCCACCCGGCCGATGGTCTGCACCAGCGATACCGTGGAGCGGAGGAAGCCTTCCTTGTCGGCGTCCAGGATCGCGACCAGCGACACCTCCGGAATGTCGAGGCCTTCGCGCAACAGATTGATCCCGACCAGTACGTCGAACTGGCCGAGGCGCAGGTCGCGGATGATTTCGACCCGTTCGACGGTTTCGACGTCGGAGTGCAGATAGCGGACCCGGATGCCGTGTTCGCCGAGGTATTCGGTCAAATCTTCGGCCATGCGCTTGGTCAGCGTGGTCACCAGCACCCGTTCTTTCAGGGCAATCCGCTTCGTGATTTCCGACAACAAATCGTCGACCTGGGTCGTCGCCGGCCGCACTTCGACTTCGGGATCGAGCAAGCCCGTGGGCCTGACCACCTGTTCGACGAAAACGCCCGAATGCTCCTTTTCGTAAGGACCCGGCGTCGCCGAAACATAAATCCGCTGCGGCGATTTGAGTTCGAATTCAGCGAAGGTCAAGGGCCGGTTGTCGAGCGCCGAAGGCAGCCGGAAACCGTATTCGACCAAAGTTTCCTTGCGCGATCGGTCGCCCTTGTACATCGCCCCGATCTGGGGAACGGTGACGTGGCTTTCGTCGATCACGATGATCGCGTTGTCGGGCAGATAATCGAACATCGTCGGGGGCGGCTCGCCCGCGCTCCGTCCCGACAGATAACGCGAATAATTTTCGATGCCCGAACAATACCCCATCTCCAGAATCATTTCGATGTCGAATAGCGTTCTTTGTTCCAGGCGCTGCGCTTCGACCAGCTTGTTCAACGAGCGCAATTGCTCGAGGCGCTGCTTGAGTTCGATTTTGATCCGGTCGACCGCGGTCAACAATTGCTCGCGCGGCGTGACGTAATGGTTCTTCGGATACACGGTGTAGCGGGCCACTCGGCGCAAAATTTCGCCGGTTAGAGGATCGAACAACGACAGGCGCTCGACCTCGTCGTCGAACAACTCCACCCTGAGCGCTTCCTGATCGGACTCCGCCGGGAAGATGTCGATCACTTCGCCGCGCACCCGGTAGGTGGCCCGGCGCAAATCCAGATCGTTGCGCGTGTATTGCATTTCGGCGAGGCGGCGCAGAATGCTGCGCTGATCGATTAGATCGCCCTTGACCAGATGCAGCACCATCTTGAAATAGGACTCCGGCTCGCCCAGGCCGTAGATCGCCGACACAGTCGCCACCACCACGGTATCCTCGCGTTCGATCAGGGCTTTGGTCGCCGACAGCCGCATTTGTTCGATGTGTTCGTTCAGCGACGCATCCTTGTCGATATAGGTATCGGAGGCCGGCACATAGGCTTCCGGCTGGTAATAATCGTAATAGGAGACGAAATATTCGACGCTGTTTTCCGGAAAGAACTCCTTCATTTCGCCGTACAACTGCGCGGCCAGGGTTTTGTTGGGCGCCAGAATCATCGCCGGGCGCTGCACCTGTTGGATCACATTGGCGATGGTGAAGGTTTTACCGGAACCGGTGACGCCCAGCAGAGTCTGATGGACTTCGCCGTCGCCGAGGCCTTCGATCAGTTTTGCAATCGCCGACGGCTGGTCTCCGGCCGGCTGAAACCGGCTGTGCAGTTTAAATTCTTTTTTCACTCGCTATTTACTCGAAAAATTGTTTTTTAACAACAGATTGTTAGCAAATTCGGACACTTGGGGTATAATTCCCTATGTTTTTACACATCGATTTTACACGGCGGAACATGAGCATCAAACTTTCTAACAGAGTCCAGTCAGTCAAACCTTCACCCACTCTGGCGATTACCGCCCGAGCCGCGCAAATGCGCGCGGCCGGCAAGGACATCGTCGGCCTCGGCGCGGGCGAACCCGATTTCGATACGCCCGAGCACATCAAGGCGGCCGCCGTTCAGGCACTCGCCAAAGGCTTTACCAAATACACCGCTGTGGACGGCATCCCCAGCCTGAAAAAAGCCATCATCGACAAATTCAAAAAGGACAACGGCCTGGACTATCAAGCCAAACAGATTCTGGTATCCTGCGGCGGCAAACAAAGCTCCTTCAATCTGACCCAGGCTTTGTTGAATCCGGGCGACGAAGTGATCATTCCGGCCCCGTTCTGGGTTTCCTACCCCGACATGGTGCTGCTGGCCGATGGCGTTCCGGTAATTATCGACACCACCCAGGCCCAGCGGTTCAAAATTTCGCCGGAGCAACTGCGCGCCGCGATCACTCCGAAGACCCGGCTGATTTTCATCAACAGCCCGTCCAATCCTTCCGGCATCGCCTATACGCTGGACGAATTGAAGGTCTTGGGCAACGTGCTGAAAGAGCATCCGAACATCATTATCGCCACCGACGACATGTACGAGCACATCCTCTGGAAGGAAGGCACTTTCGTCAACATTTTGAACGCGCATCCCGATCTGTACGACCGCACCGTCGTGATGAACGGCGTGTCGAAAGCCTATTCGATGACCGGATGGCGCATCGGTTACGCGGCGGGGCCGGCCGACCTGATCGAAGCGATGACGACCGTGCAGTCGCAAAGCACTTCCAATCCGACTTCGATCTCGCAAGTAGCGGCGGAAGCGGCGCTGACCGGCGATCAAAGCTTCATTCACGACATGTGCGTCGAATTCAAGCAACGCCATGATTACGTGGTTGCCGAACTGAACAAGATCGACGGCATCGACTGCATGGAAACCGACGGCACTTTTTACGTCTTCCCCAACGTCGAAAAACTGCTGGCGCGCCTGGACGGGATCGACGACGATCTGGCGTTTTCCGAATATCTGATCGAACAGGCCGGCGTCGCGCTGGTGCCCGGCTCCGCCTTCGGCACGCCCGGCCATATCCGGATTTCGATCGCCACCAGCATGGCCAATCTGGAAAAAGCGCTGGAGCGGATCCGAAACGCCGTTTAAATTTCATCGCGGGCAAAATTTATTTGCCCGCGCTTCAAGGTCTTGGCCTTTCAATCCGGGCAAAGCCAAATCGTCTACTCAGACCGGACTGCCTTTATCGGGCAGTCCCTTTCCCGATGTTGATCACCAGCTTCCGGTATTCGCCATCGATGCCCACGGTTCCTGCGGAGCCAAAGCTTCCCCTTTCTGTAAAAATTCAATCGATATCAGATCGGGCGAGCGCACGAAAGCCATGTGGCCGTCACGGGGCGGCCGATTGATCACGACGCCCGCTTCCATCAGTTTTCGGCAGGTTTGATAAATGTCGTCGACTTCAAAGGCAAGATGGCCGAAATTGCGGCCGCCGGCATACTCTTCCGGATCCCAGTTGAAAGTCAGCTCGATTTCGGGCGCGTGCGTTTTCTCCGCCTGCTCGGTATCGAGCGGCGCATGCAGATACACCAGGGTAAAACGTCCGGCCTCGCTGTGATAACGTCGGCTCTCGACCAGCCCCAGTTTGTTGCAATAAAAGTCCAGCGATTCGTCCAGATCGCGCACCCGGATCATCGTATGTAAATAGCGCATGGCATCGGCTCCTGATTGAAGATATTTAAGAATAGTCACCCAATTGATGACCGCAATATTTGCAGAATTCCGCGTCGAAATCATGGCCTGTTCTGCCGCAATCGGGACAGGCGTCGTTTCTGATTTTTTCCTCGTTGTACGTTTTGATCAGTTCGGCGCTGTAAATGCCGGTCGGCACCGCAATGATGCCGTAACCCATGATCATGATGAGCGACGCCAAAAACTGGCCGAGCGGCGTTTGCGGAGAAATGTCCCCGTAACCCACGGTGGTCAGGGTGACGATCGCCCAGTAAATGGAGACCGGAATGCTGGTGAAGCCCGCCTCGCTGCTTTCGACGACGTACATCAGGGTGCCGCAGACCACCACCAGCATGAGCACGGCGTAAAGAAACACCGTGATCTTGCGGACGCTTTTACTTAACGCCGCCATCATCAACTGGGCTTCCGACAGATACTCCGACAATTTGAAGATCCGGAAAATCCTGAGCAGCCGAAGGACCCGGATCGACAGCAGACCCTGGCCTCCGGGAACCACCAGAATGAGATAGGACGGCAGAATGGCCAGCAAATCCACCAGTCTGAAGAAACTTTTAAAATACAGCCAGGGCCTTCGCACCGTGATCAGACGAAGAACGTACTCGATCGTGAACAGGACGGTGAAAAACCATTCCATAACAAAGAGCGCCTCGGTATGACGCTTGTGAATGAAATCGACGCTTTCCAGCATGACCACCAGCACGCTGAGCAGGATGCAGATGCTCAAGCCCAGATCGAAAATTTTCCCTTTCAGCGTCTCCGAACCGAAAATGATGGTGTTCAGGGATTCCCGCCAGGGAGAGAGGGAATTTCCTTCGTTGTAGCGAGCTTTATTGCTTGGCAGATTCTTTGCCGGCCTTTTATCGTGCCGTTGGAAACTCATCTTTCGTCTGAAAAATCGAGAGTGCGAGGAAACCGGGTTTTAATTTCATGATGCCTGAAACAGTCGATCGTATGATCGTTGACCATGCCGGTCGCCTGCATGTGGGCATAACAAATCGTGCTGCCGACGAACTTGAAACCTCTTTTCTTGAGATCGTTGCTGATGATCTCGGAGACGCGGGTCGACGCCGGAAGTTCCTCGTGGCGGGTCCAGGCGTTGTGTACGGGCTCGCCGTTGACGAATCGCCAGATGTACTCGTCGAAACTGCCGAACTCCTGTTGAACCCTGATAAAGGCCCGGGCATTGTTGACCGCCGCCCGGATTTTCAACCGATTCCGGACGATGCCGGGATCGACGAGCAGTGCTTCGATCCTGGCCTCGTCGAAAGCCGCCACCGCTTCCGCGTCGAAATCGGCAAAAGCCTTCCGGTAACCTTCCCGCTTGTTTAAAATGGTCGACCAGCTTAACCCGGCCTGCGCACCTTCCAGCACCAGAAACTCGAAGAGCCGCCGGTCGTCGTGCACCGGCACGCCCCATTCCAGATCGTGATAACGTTCCATCAGCGGGCTGCTCAGCGCCCAACGGCATTTGTTCATGACATCACTCGATTTCGAAAGACGGAAATAATATGCCAACGGCAAAACGGCTGTAAAGGCCGGCAAGTTGACAATAGGCCGATTAATCCTCATGATCAACGGCAAAAAACCACGAGTCCTGTTCGCCCATGAGTACCGACACCCTGCAATTGCGCCGCATCGCCATCGACACGTATCACGAAAACGTCGCTTACCTGCACAGAGAATGTCCCATTTACCGCGCCGAAGGCTTTCAGGCGCTGTCGAAAATATTGGTCAGTGCCAACGGCAGCAAAGTCCTGGCGGTGCTCAACGTGGTCGACGACAACGGCATCGTGCTGCCGGATCAGTTGGGCCTATCCGAGCAGGCCTTCCAGCAGCTCAGCATGAGCGAAGGGACCTTGGTCACGGTCTATCATGCCGAACCGCCGAAATCGATGGATGCGGTCCGGCGCAAAATCAACGGCGAGCGTCTCGATCTGGACGATTTCATGCTGATTACCAACGATATCGTCGAAAGCCGCTATTCCAAAATGGAAATGGCCGCCTTTCTGGTCGCGACCGGACAGAACAATCTCGACCGCGACGAACTGCTCTATCTGACCCGGGCCATGCTGGCCTCCGGCGACCGGATGGACTGGGAAGAAGCGCTGGTGGCGGACAAGCATTGCATCGGCGGTATTCCCGGCAACCGGACGTCCATGCTGGTCGTTCCCATCGTCGCCGCCCACGGCATGTTGATTCCGAAAACCTCCAGCCGCGCGATTACGTCGCCGGCAGGCACCGCCGACACCATGGAAATGCTGGCGGAAGTCAACCTCACGCCCGGCCAGTTGCACGACATCGTACGCAAGGAACGCGGCTGCCTGGCCTGGGGTGGCACCGCCCGGCTGGCGCCGGTCGACGACATGCTGATTTCGGTCGAGCGGCCTCTGGGCATCGATTCGCAAGGGCAAATGGTGGCTTCCATTCTATCGAAAAAACTGGCCGCCGGCTCCACGCATCTCCTGGTCGACATTCCGGTCGGGCCGACCGCGAAAGTTCGGCAAATGCGCCAGGCGCTGGCCCTGCGCAAGTTGTTCGAATTTGTCGGCGACCGGATCAATCTTCATCTGGAAGTGATGATTACCGACGGCCGCCAGCCGATCGGCCGCGGCATCGGCCCGGTGCTGGAAGCGCGGGACGTCATGCAGGTGCTGCAGAACGATCCTGAAGCGCCCGCCGATCTGCGCCAGAAATCGCTGCAACTGGCCGGAAGGATTCTCGAATTCGATCCCGACGTGCGCGGCGGGCAAGGCTATGCCATCGCCAGAGACATTCTGGAATCCGGGCGCGCCTGCGTCAAGATGAATGCCTTGATCAAGGCGCAAGGCCAAAAACCGGTCGATTTCCGTCCCGGTTCGTTGTGCCATGAAGTCATTGCCGACGGCGACGGCATCGTCACCGAGATAGACAACCTACAGATGGCGAAAATCGCCCGTCTGGCCGGCGCCCCGATGATGAGAAGAGCAGGCGTCGATTTATTGAAAAAGCTGGGCAACCCGGTCAAGAAAGGCGACATCCTGTACCGGATTTATGCCGAGTTCCCGGCCGACTTTAAATTCGCCCGGCAACTGGCCACGCAAAATAACGGTTATACTTTCGGCAGCGATGTCGAACTGATCAAACCGCTGCTTGCTTATTAAAACTTTACCGCCCTTATGCTGATACTCGCCTTTCCGGATTATCTTGACCAGACCCGGGCTCTTGCAGCTCATTTGCAAGCGCCTGTCGCCGAAGTGTATCTGCACCGTTTTCCCGACGGCGAAAGCTTCGTCGAACTGCCGGCCTCTCTGCCCGAGCACGTCGTTTTCTGCCGCAGCCTGAATCAGCCGAACGATAAGCTGGTTGAACTGCTCCTCGGCGCATCGACGGCCAAGGCAATGGGAGCCAAACGGCTTTCGCTGGTGGCGCCTTACCTGTGCTACATGCGCCAGGATTTCGCCAACCGCCCGGGAGTCGCCGTCAGCCAGAAGATCATCGGCCGCCTTTTGGCCGATCTGTTCGACGAGGTTCTGACCGTCGATCCCCACTTGCACCGGACTCCGACGCTCGCTCAGGCCATTCCCTGCAAAACGCCGGTGACGCTGTCCGCCTCCGACGCCATCGCCGGGTTTCTCGCCGGACAATTCGAACAGGCGCTGCTTTTGGGGCCTGACAGCGAGTCGGAACAATGGGTGGCATCGATCGGGAAGAAAACCGGCTTTGATTACGCCGTAGCTACGAAAAAGCGGCTGGGCGACAAGGAAATCGAACTTACCCTGCCCGAGCGCGATTATCGAGGTCAACCCGTCGTCATCGTCGACGACATGGCCAGCACCGGCAGAACGCTGGCTTCGGCATCGAGAAGTTTACAGGCGCAAGCGGCCCCCGCCGTCTATGCCGTGGTCACCCATGCGGTCTTTTGCGGCGATGCCGAGGCACAAATCCGTCAAGCCGGCGTCCAGGCCGTCTGGAGCACCGACAGCATCAATCACCCGACTTCACGCATCCGGCTCGGTCCACTGCTGGCCGAAGCTCTGGCCGCTCTCCGCTCTTGATCCGGCCCGATGGCGTCTTGATCCGGATTTGCCATGGACACGGCAGAAGAGACTGATTTACATTTCCCGTAACAGACCTGTCAGGTTTTAGAAACCTGGCAGGTCCTTATTCATGCGGCCTGTCTTGCTACCTCTGAGAAATTGAAATCGAAACTTTCGCCGGCGCGCTGCTCAAGCTGCCGTTGTTCGCCGTAAAGGTAAAGCTGTCCGTACCGGTCACATTGCGCGTCGGCGTATAAGTCAATACAGAGCCGGAAAGTGAGCTTAGCGTTCCTTTAAGCGGTTGCGTGGCAATGCTGTAGGTCAAAGAATTGCCTTCCGGATCGGAACCGCTCAGCGTAATGGTTTTGGCGGTATTTTTCTTGATTCTCACGCTCTGAGTATTGGCGGTGGGCGCTAAATTCGACGGTGTTTCCACGCCCATGACCCGATCAAGAAAAGCCTCGATATATGCGGCGACGGTCGGGTTCGGGGTTGAGCTCTCCTGAGTGCTGCCTATGTTGAGAAACAGCTTGACGTCGCCATGGCCGCTTCCGGAAACGAGGTGATACTCGCTGTCGGCGCCTGCGCCAAGCAAAGCGGTATTCAAATCCCGGGAAGCCTGCCAGGGTGCGAGCGTATCCTTGTCACCGGCAATCAACAGAGTCATCAGGGCGCCCGTAGTTACGTAATTGATGGGATTGGCGTTTTGATAATTGCCGGCTCCGGCATAAGCCTGGTAATTGGTCAGACTGCTCCCCGCCAGAAGATCGTAGCTGTAAACGCCGCTGGTTCCGATCATCGCCACGATCGGCGCGGCAGGATAAGCCGTGGAACCACCGAACCCGCCGGAAACATTTTGCGCCAGAGAGGCCAGCATGCCGAGATGTCCGCCGGCAGAGTGTCCGTAAATAATGAACTCCTGCGCTCCGTAATTGGTTTGCAGATAGTTGAGCAATCGGAGAATATTGTCCGGGTCGGTCGGATATTGGGCCGGGGTGGGGTATTCCATATTGACGGATGGAAATCCATGGTCACGGAACCATTTTGCCTCGTTGGCAAATTGTTCTTTCTGTCCTCCGATCCATCCGCCGCCGTGAACGACGAGCACAAAGGTATCGGGAAACCCTTTTGCCGTATAAAAATCGAATATCTGTTTAGGATCGCTTCCATAAGATACATTGGCCAGATCCGTCGAAGGCAATCGGTCATTACAGGATAACGCAGAGGAAAACATGGCAATTCCTGCATACACAATGGCCAGGAATTTTTTATTATGTTTTTTCATAAGGCATTTCCTTTATGGAATTTAAATTAAGACTGGAAGTATATAACGGGCATCTTAAGTGGAGCTTACGCGAATCATGGCCTTGTAAAGGACACTTGAAGAGACGGAGAATGCCGGAGAGGAATGGAAATAAAATCAGTGACGCGTCCTGGTTAGCGCCAATACCTGCCGGCCACCCCAGCCGTTACACCCTGGCGTATTTTGCGGAACCTATGGAGTCTTCAACCAGGACGCCGTCAATTGTCGTTTGCCTGGCATGAAAGAATGACCCGGGATAACGTCCGCGATCTTGTGGTGATCAAAGTGTCGGCACGGACTCGTTTCAGCCTTTATTTTGCCTGACTTTCAAAGCCGGCTTTTTATCCTTGGGCCAACGGCTGCGGAGTTGTCAATCAAACGGATCTTTTTATTCGCCATTTTCAAGGATTTGAAGGCGCCAAGAAAAACTTCGGCATGCCGATTGTCTGATTTATTGTTTTCCGGGACGGGAGTGAATTTGGAGAAACAGGATCGCCGGTTTACCATGCTTGATCGAAAGCTAGTAAACCGGCGACGAGAGGTAGTTTTTCGAAGCAACTCTTAATTGGTCACGTTAAAACTGTGCTCCGCGGAGGTGGAAAGGCCGCTCGAAGTGTTGATGATCGAAAAGCCTCTCGGGCCGGTCGGTGCGCCGCTCAAGATGTTCAGGTTCAGTTTGACCGCGGTGGAACTCACATACTCTACCGATTCGATCGCGCACCCTGCCGGACGAGGCAACACGGCCGCGGTGAAGTCGGGCTCGAATCCGGAACCGGTCAGGGTGACGGTCACTTTTGTACCCTTCTGGCCTGAAGCCGGCGAAATGCTGGAAATTGCGGGTCCTTCACAGGCATCGCCGGTGCCGTCGTTATCGCTGTCGATCTGGTCGGCGTTCGCTACGGCCGGGCAATTATCCAGAGCATCGGCAATGCCGTCCGCATCGCCGTCGGGATCGGCTACCGGCACGTCGACGGCCAGCAACGTCCAGGCATTTTTATCGGTAGGCAGCGTGGCGACGACTTGCTCCAGCGCGGTGTCGATCACCGATACCGTGCCGTCGGGCGGATTGGCTACGAAAGCGCGGCTGCCGATGCTGTCCAGAACCGTCCAGTAAGGACCTGTGCCTACGGGGATTTTTTTCGTTACCGACAGCGTGGGAACGTCGATGACCACGGTCGAATTGCTGTTGGCCGGCGAAAGATAAGCTTTCTGGCTATCTGGCGACACCACGATCTCCCAGGGCGTCGGGCCCACGGCCAGCGTAGCCAGTACGGGATGCTCTCCGGTAGGCGATGTGTCGTTGCCGCCGTTATACCACCAGTCCCACCAATCCCACCAATCATTTGAATTGCCCGAATTGCTGCTGCTTTCCATTTCGGTCGTGTCGACAATCGATACGGTCCCGTCGCCGTGATTGACCACGAACACCTTGGTGCCGTCGGGCGATATGTTCAGATTGACCGGCGAATTGCCGACCGGCGTCTTCGCTATAACGGACTGTGTCGCCAGATCCACCGTGGCCAAAGAATTTTCCCCCCAAACGCAGATATAGATCCGGCTGCCGTCCGGAGAGAGCACCATGCCGGTGGGATACGAACCCACTTTGAGTGTTTTTTTGACCGTATGACTGGCCACCTCGATGATATCGACTTTGTTGGAATCCCTGCCGCCGACATAAACGTATTGACCGTCCGGCGTCGCATTGATGAATCTGGGATTGTCCGAGACGCCGATGGTTTTGATGACGGTGTTGGTGGCGGTGTCGATTACCGACACCGTGTTCTCTTTATTATTGGACACATACACTTCGGATCCGTCCGGAGTGATCGTGGAAAATTCGGGTTCGTTGCCGACGGGCACCGAGGCCAGAACGGTATTGGATTCGGTATCGATTACCGAAACGAAATCCCCTTCCCTGTTGTTGACATAGACTCTGGTACCGTCGGGGCTGGCGGCCAGACGGGTGGGGTGCCCACCGCCGACCAGAATGGTTTTGAGCACCGTGTTGCTGCCCGGATCCACCACGCTGACGGTGCCGGGCACCGTATTGTTTGCTACATAGGTCAACGTTTTGGTCGCCGCTCCGGCAACCTGGGCGCCTTCCAGAATCAAGAGAAGCGACAATGCGGATATCTGTGAAATTTTCATACCGTGTTTTCCTTAAACTTCAATGTTAATCACTGGCAACCGAACCGATCGAGCGTGTCCATGGATTTTGACCACCAACCTCCTTCCTGGAATACGTTTCCGACGACTCTCTCCGGTTCTTACCGTCAGGTCATTTCGACGTCAATGTATCTCCTCCACTGCTTCCAATTCCTGAAAGACCGCTTCCGAGAACATGGGATCAGTGTAAATTAACCCTGTATCTTGAACATCCGGCGAATGTCACGATTTTTATGGTGATTTGTCCCTCGGAATTTCGGTACGAATCGGGATCTTTGTCCCATCGGCCAGCGGCTGAAAAACCGAAGCTATAACGGAAATTTATAGAAATGGGAAGTTTGGCGATGGGCTTCGTCGAATCATGCCGGAAAGAAGCCGGCAGTTCCTTGATGCCGAACTGTTTGTTAACATGGGTAGAGGCGAATTCATTCGCCCTCCCCGTGATATGAAAATGTTCCAGGAATTTCCGCTGCAAAAGCGGCGCCGACCGGCGGCGTCAATCCGACAAATAATATTCCACGGTGGAGACAACCCGGATTTTCTTGATGTGCGGATTGTTTTTGTCGCGGGGATCAATCGTGAACTGTCCCTGCGAGGCCTGCTTGATTTTTCCGAGCTTGCTGTTCGAGTCTTCCGCAAACTTGAGCGCCACCTCCCTGGCCTTGGTGGTGGCTTCCTGGATCATTTCCGGCTTTATCTGGTTCAGACCGGTGAACAGATATTCGGTCGGATTGTCGTAGTCTCCGCCTTTAAAGGCGATTCCCTGCTTGCCCAATTCCGCCAGATCGTTCATCGCCTGCCGGACTTTGGCGACTTTCGAGGAATAGACCGTCACCGTCTGCACGGCGGTATAGCGAAATTCGTCCTTCTGGCCGCTGCTGAACTGCTGGGCCGACTTGTCGGTAATCGACGGCAGGGAATGGGAAATTTCGGCCGGCTCGATGCCTTTCGAAACCAGAAAGCCTTCGATGCTCTTTTTGGCGGTTTCGATCGATTTGTAAAGCGCGCCGAGGTCGTTGCCGGCCTCGGTGAAAACGATCGGCCAGATCACGATATCGGCCGGCATCTCCCGCTCGGACAGGCCTTTGACCGCAACACTGCGCTCGTACTCCTTGAAGTGGACGGCGGCCCGGCCGAGCAGATAACCCAGCGAGGTCAGTCCAAGAAAAATCGACAATCCCAAAATCACGGCGTTTGCTTTATTGGTTTGATTCATTGCTTGGCCCCTTCTGTTCAATAAGATATTTCTCCGGTCCTCGACAGTCTCCGGAATCGGCTGCTATTAAATACCAACACAGACTTATTCACCAGTTTTTTACTTCATTTTCGGGCCGGTACCGTAGCTTACAGGCGTGCGTAGCTAATCGTTACGATGGGATTCGTGCCTCAACCCATGGTTCTACCAGGCTGGTGCGCGAATAGGATAGAGTGGGACACCGGGAACGGTGAGCCAGGATTGGTTCGAAACGGAGAAGGAGGCGGTGGCTGCTTGCGGAAAGCAATGCGAGGCCAAATTGAAAAAAGGGTATCGGTCCAGAATATGGAGCAGCTTTATTCGAAGAACTCTTCGTCGATCTTTCTGATATGGATAGTGTCTTCAATCCTGCATCCGACATTATGGCGGATCATAAGCCTAGCGAACTGTTCGCCATCAATGAGAACAATTCTTTTGCTTAAAAAGTCTGCGGTTTCCTTGGCTGACGGCGAGAAAGTCGAGGTCGTCACAAACAGGCCCTTTGCAGCTTTATGACGGTCGAGACTTCCGAAGAAGTCGCGAATATCACCCGCTCCAACGGTGTTGCCTGCGGCGTATCGTTTGGCTTGAATGTAAACGCGGTCCAAGCCAAGCGCGTCCTGATCGATGACGCCATCAACTCCGTTATCGCCGCTACGCCCTAAAGCCCGCCCTGCCTCGGTTGCCGATCCACCATAACCCATGTTCAGGAGCAAATTGACGATAAGCCGCTCAAAGAAATCCGATGGTGAATTACGGATACGGTCCAGCAAGTCTTGCGCAAGAGAGGCTTCGATCTTGCGATGAGCCTCCCTCATGATCTCATCGGGAGTTTGTTTTTGATCCTCCAAAGAAGAAACGTCGCCATCCATCCTGTCTTCCGTTGTATTTGTTCTTTCTCTGAATTGTTTGAATTCCTCATATTGCAAAAGGAATGCGTTATCTATACGGGAGGGGCTGGACTTCAAGGCATCCAAACCTCGCTGCGTGATCTTGAAATGGCCGCGCCGCGTGATCGCCACAAGACCAGCCTTGTTGAGATAGGATTTTGCCCAATGGACACGGTTGCTGAATAAAGTTTGCTTCCCGGAAGGCAGGAGTTCCGTGCGTTCATCAGGAGTAAGTCCTAACTGATTGGCAAGTTCTTCGACCACCTGCCCGATCCGGATTTCGCCTTTCGATGAAGTCTGGAGGACGGGAAGCATGAGTGACTGGTAGTCTGGTATAGGCATGCCGATTCTTTGCTATTGGGTTCGGATATTATTATGAATAGCGCTCGGTATTATTCCGCAGCCATTGCTCAAGCGCTTCAAATCTGAATTCATTCCCTTCGTATAATTCGGCGAGAAACGCATAAGTGCTTTGCGCGTCGGCGGTGATCTCGACGCCGTTGATCGCCAGAAAGGTATAAACACAGGCAAAGGCCGTGCGTTTGTTGCCGTCGATAAAGGGATGGTTTTGCGATAGACTTTCCCACAATGCCGCGGCCTCGCCGATCACATCGGCGTAATAACCCGATTGCATACGAAACAACGCCGCCTCAAGCTGGCCCGGATCGCGGATACCGTGCGCACCGCCGTAGATTTCGATTTGGATCCGCATGGATCGCCAGAACCTCGGCAACCGTCAGATAATCGGTCATTTGGCCAGTTTTTCATAAAGATCGGCATAGCGGCCATGACTGGCTTGATAGATGGCCATGACGTGCGCGCGCGGGCGGGTTTTGCGGTGTTTTTCCAGCAAATCGGCCAAAGCCTCATCGACCAGCGCCTGTATCTGACGACCTTCGGTTTTGGCCAATTCCCGCACCTCGGCCAATAAGGCTGAATCCACTTGCGTGGCGAATTTTTCGCGAACTTCCGGCATGGCGGCCTCCTCTAAATCAGGTTTTGCGGACATTGCAATCTATCATGAAGCGTCATGATAGATCAATATAAGCGATTTTAAGAGACATTTTATAATGTGGCCGCGTTCGCGTTCTCCAAATTAGTTTTTAAAATCAACGTCATCGTGCGGCGTTTCCGTCAACCCGCATGGTCGAGTAGTCCCCAAGGAACTGCCCCTTGAGGCTCTCACGGAACCGGACGTGAAACTCTCGCTCCATCCGGCCCTTATCATTCAACCTTAAATTTACCAATGGGCAAACAACCCGGGATTTCTCCCTTTGAAAGCACTGACTCGTCTAATGGCTTGCCCAGCCAGTAGCCCGGATGAAACGCAGTGGAATCCGGGATAATCGGGGCCCATTCGCCCCGGATTCCGCAAGCTCCATCCGGGCTACCGGCTACTGGCTTTTTTGTAGCCGGCAATCACTTGGCAAAGCATTAGAAATGCCGATGCCGTAAATCGCCTAAATCCGGTTGCCGCATGAGAATGCACTTCATGACTCACCCCCAAAGCAACGGCTTTTCGACCATCAGATAAACGATCGCCACCATCGCGGAGAACGCCGGCACGCCCAGCCAGAACCAGTAGCGGGCATAGCGGAAATAACGTTCGGATAGCGAAAGATTCCGTCCGGCGGCCTCCTCAGCCATGTTGCGCATGCGGATTTGCAGCACCACCACCGGCAGCCAGCAGGCCCCCGCAATCAGATACAGCACGATCGAAACCAAGAGCCAGGGCGTCATCAGCGGCAAACCGCTTTGCGCAAGCATCAGGTAGCCGGTTATCGGCTGGATCACGACGGTCGGCGTGGTAAACCACCAATCGGCCAGAACGACGTGGCGGTTGGTCGCCGCAATTGCCCGCACGTCGCCGTGGCGGTCGGCCATGAATTTGTAGAAGGCGCTGCCAAGCCCGGTACCGAACAACAGCACCAGGCTAAAGATGTGCAGGGTTTTCACGGTGAGATAACTCATGGCTTTTCCTCTTCAAGGACTAACAATACGAAGCTTGCTGCCAGCAACGGCAGGTTTTTGGTCAAGGGCCCGAACGGATGCGCCCAGTACTCGGGCAGGGTTGCCGTAATCACGATCATGTAAATCAGCATCAGCGCCACCTGACAATAAACAACCGGTCTTAACCGCCAGCCGATCAGCGTGGCGACGCCGAGGGCGAAATCCAGCGCCGATGCGCCGTAAAGAAAGACCGGATGCAGCATGGCCGGAACGCCGACCTGTTCGAGCAGCCGGTAGCTGTCGGCCACGGGATACACGAAAGCGGACACCCAGCCCGTCCACAGCCAGACGAACGAGATCGCCAGCCGGAGCATCGGCCTCATGAAATACAGCCGGGCATGCCAGCGATCGGCCTGACCGTGGGCGGATTCGCGCAAGGCCTGATCCAGGCTTTTCGGCAGGCGCCCCAGCCGTTTCGCGAACGGTTCGGCATCGGCCGTGTTGCCCTGTTTCAGCATGACGACCGCTTCCTTGTTCAACGCGGGTTCGTTCAGCCAGGCGCCGACGAGAGGCAGCGCCTTGACCAGGACTTCGGGCGCCGAAAAGAACTTCGCTTCGGGCTTCCCGAGCCACAGCCTTTGTTTTTGCAGCAAATCGGCAAGAGTGACCGGAGCAGGCCCCACGGCATTTATACTAAGGCGAGAAGGAACGCCATCCTGCAGGCAGCTCAGCACCAGATCGACCAGATCGTCGATATGGACCGGTTGCAGCCATTGCCGGCCGTCGCCGAGCAGCGGAATGCGGGGCAGCGCCGCCAGCCCCCGCAGCAGACCCATCGATTTGGCTCCCGGACCGTAAACCAGAGAAGGCTTAATGATGAACCAGTCGAGATCGAGCCGGCTCAGTTCTTCGTCCGCCCTGCCCTTGCTTGCGTAATAGCCGGTGGCGCCGGCGCTGTCGGCTCCCGCGGCGGAAATCTGGATGACGCGTCCGACTCCCGCCCGTTCGCTCGCCTTGAACAAAGCCAGCGGCGCGTCGGTATGGATACGGCCGAACGACTGGGCCGGCGTTTCCTGGATGAGACCGACCGCGTTAATGACGGCATCGATGCCGTTCAGATGGGGCTGCCAATCCGCGATGGCGACGGCCTGGCCGAAGTCGATTGGCAGCGTTTCGATGTCGGGATAGAGTTCCCTCAATCGCTCAGGGCTGCGGGTACAGGCAATAATATGATGGCCCTGCGCGTACAGTTTCCGGAGAAGATGCCCTCCGATAAAGCCGGTCGCGCCGGCAAGCAAAATTTTCATTGGGTATACTCCGATAGTTCCGTCATTTGAGAAATGAGCGGGCAAACATAAATTCTGCCCGATCGAAAGCGGGGCCTCAGGGTTTTACCTTCAGTAATTTCACGACGCTGTCGCCCAGCCTGACCAGTTGCATCAGGGTGTCGTTCGGCAGTTTTCTGAGCCGGTCGTACCAGTTCGTCATCACCTCCAGAAAATTCAACATGTCGGCGATGCGTTTTTTCACTTCGGGATCGGTTTCGGCGTCCCGGTCGGCCTCTATGCACAGATCGCGCAACAAGGTCAGGGTCGGGTCGATTTCCCGGCGCCGGCGCGCTTCCACCACCTGATTGAACATATCCTGCACGTCTTTGTGCGCTTCGAAGTGATCGCGCCGGTCGCCGACCACCACGTGGATGACTTTAATCAGGCCCCAGCTTTGCAGTTCCTTTAAACTGGTCGATACGTTCGAGCGGGCCAGAGACAGCGTTTCGGCGATTTCTTCGGCATTCAACGGCTTGGGCGACAAATAAAGCAGGGCATGGACCTGGGCGACCGAACGGTTCACGCCCCAGCGCGTCCCCATCTCTCCCCAGTGCAGAATAAAGCGTTCCATCGGCGGCGTCAGTTTCATAATTTTCTTTAATTTCTGTATTTACAGAAATTAAAAACCATACCGGCGCCGATGTCAAGAAGTTGAACGGACCGGCGGATAACAGGATCTAAAGGTCGACAGTACTTTAACGAATCCGGATGAGCTTGCCCGGTTCTCACGTATTTTTATGCGAAGGCCAAGTAAAGATAGGGTTCTCGAGACAGTAAGCGTACAATGCAATCGTCAACATCAGAGGCAAACCATCATGAAAAAAACAAGTTTAGCGCCGGCCCTGCTGGCTTTATCTCTCTTTACAAGCTCCGTTCTGGCCGATATCGAACTGAAATCCAAAGACGAGATAGCGGGCACCTGGAAACTGCAATACACCAAAAACTCGGCAACGGCCAAAGAAAACATTAACCGGGAAGACACCTGGGTATTCAAGGACGGCAAGGTCACCATCCTCAACATTCCGCGCGAAGGCAGCCATTATGACCAGCAGCCCGTCACTTACGAAATCGACAACGGCAAACTGAAAATCCCTTACGTGGGCAGATCCGGCTTCGATACCTTCTCTTTGGTCGAAATCAACGACAAGGCCATGGTTCTGAAAGGTAAATTCGGCGAAATTTATTATTTCACCAAAAAATAGAATGTTAAGAATCCTGGATTATTGCCGGAGACGGCAGTAATCCAGTACCGCCTCATTTAACGAGCGGTTTCTCTGCCTTCAAACCCCGCAATCTTTCCGCGCGCTATTTTCGCGCCGATCAGTTTTTCGACCAGGCGCAGCGCGTTGTTTTCGTCCTGAGAAATCAGCGACACCGCAAGCCCACCCCGCCCGGCCCGTCCGGTGCGACCGATGCGGTGCACGTAATCGGCGGAAGAACGCGGCAATTCATAGTTGACGACGTGCGGCAGATGGGCAATGTCGATCCCGCGCGCGGCCACGTCGGTGGCGACCAGAACGCGAATCTCTCCGGCCTTGAAACCGGCCAAAGCGCTGGTTCGGGCGCCCTGGCTTTTGTTGCCGTGTATCGCTTTCGCGGAAATTTGAGCGGAATTAAGTTTTTCGGTCAGGCGGTTGGCGCCGTGTTTGGTGCTGGTAAAAACCAGAACCTGCCGCCAGCCGTTGCTTTTGATCAGATGCGTCAGGAGCGCGGTTTTCGCGGTCTTGTCGACCGAATAGGCAATCTGCTCGACCGTATCGGCCGGTGCGTTTTCAACCGCGACTTCGATCTGCACCGGATTGACCAGCAATTTTTGCGTCAATTGGCGGATGTCGGCGGAAAACGTGGCCGAGAACAGCAGGTTTTGCCGCTTTTTGGGCAACAAAGCCAGAATTTTATTGATGTCCCGGATAAAGCCCATGTCCAGCATGCGGTCCGCTTCATCCAGCACCAGGATTTCGACTTGATTCAATTTGACCGCGTTCTGGGCAACCAGATCGAGCAGGCGCCCCGGCGTCGCGGTCAGGATGTCGACGCCACCGCGCAGGCGCATCATCTGCGGATTGATGTTGACGCCGCCGAACACAACGTCCGATTTCAGCCGCGGCATCAGATGCGCTCCGTATTTGACGACCGATTCGCCCACCTGGGCGGCCAGTTCGCGGGTCGGCGTTAAAATGAGCGCTCGCACTGGGCGATTGCGGTCGTAATGTTTATCCGCCAGGCGATGCAGGATCGGCAGGGTAAAGCCCGCGGTTTTTCCGGTGCCGGTCTGGGCGGCCGCCAGCAGATCGCGGCCCGACAACACCGAAGGAATGGCTTTTTGCTGTATCGGCGTGGGCGTGGTGTATCCTGAGTCGCCGACGGCGCGCAACAAGGGCTCGGACAGGCCGAGAGAAGAAAATGACATAGAAATTCTCGATTGGGAGGGATCAACATCCCTGTAGGGTTGGATTACGGCGCGCATCGGTGATTGGAACCGGACAATCGAAACGGTCCCGCCTTAGCGACCGCGCCGCATCTCGAAAAAGGCAGAAGAAATTTTAAGAAAACCGCTACCGGCGTCTGCCTTTTCTGCCGGAAGAGTCTTCAAAGTTGACTTTGAGCGGCTTGCCGCCATACAGAAAGCCGCTGAGTTTGGCGATGGCTGCTCTGGCTTCGTGGCCTTCCATGCCGATATAGCCAAAACCCTTGCATCTGCCGCTGAACAGATCGGTGACGAGTTCGATGGAATGCACTCTGCCGAACTCCGAGAATAAAGCCGTGACACTGGCTTCGGTCGCGTCGCTGGGCAGGTTTCCCACAAATAATCTTTTCAAAAGGTGTCCTTGGTGTGTGTGAAAAAGACTGTATGCGACCGGCGTTTTAACCCGGCATACAGCAAAGGGCGCTACGCTGATGGATTCGTCGCAGAAAAGAGGCAAGTCATCAGTTTGCTTGCAATCCCCTGGGCAAGCATAGCGTGAATTCGGGATTGGAGAAGACGTTTCATCGATTTCAACGATCTCCTCTGCCTCCAGTGTTGAAGGGGGACTTGGTATTGCGGCGACAATCCAAAGATCTGGCCGGCTTCAGTCATTCATAACAATAGAACTAGACCAAAGCTTAACTAGAAAGTTCACTACCTTTCCGATTATATGACACTTAGTCTCTTTACATCAATGTACGATACGCTTCATTTGATTCGTAGCCTGCTCCCCGAAGGAAAAATCCCGGACCGGCTTTTGAGTAAGACTAAATGGTGCGTCGACGTTATTGGAGCAGAAAGGTGGCAAAGAGATCCCATACGCCCGTCGTCGCCAGTTGCATGATCAGCGCGTCGGAGAGCACGAGTCCGCCGTATCCCCACACCAGCCAGGGATTTAAAGACCGCGTCGGCAGCCATTTAACCGCCAGGAAGAGCGCGCCGATTGCTAAAGTCGTAAAAAACGGCCCGAATACCGCTTCCCAGATCGTGCCCTGATACAGGCTGTTGAGGAAATCGATGCGACTGACCGCGGCCGACATAACGGCCAGGGTGGCCAGCAGCATCATCGATCGGTGAACCTCCGGTTGCCGCCGTTTGCTCACGCCGAGAATGACGAAACCGGAGAAGATCAGAATACTGATGATCGGCACAGCCAGAAATTGTTTCGAAGCCAAACCCCAGATTCTCAAATCGGGCGGACTGAGAAGCGTCGATTCGATCCCGAGCCGAAAGCTAAGGACGACCATGACGGCCGCAAGCCCGGCCCCGATTCGGCCGAGCAGCCGGTGAACGCGGCGGTTACCGGCCAGAATCAGGAGCGGCTGGGCCACAAACAGCACCATCCACGACGTCATGCCGATGCCGTGCAGAATCAGCAACGTCCGGATCGGCGGGGCGAGTTCACGGCCGGGATAGGCTTTGCCGTACAGATAGAACTGCCGGAAACCAAGAAACATCAGTATCAACAGCAATACCGATACGCCCGGATAAAACAGGCGGCGATAATTCGGCGAAGGCAGCTCCTTCGCCATGAGCTTTTCGAGCATTGGCATGGGATGAGTTTTTCTTGTTGTTATGATCGGCAGTTGTTTGCATGTTAAGCCCGAGTTTTCCTCACCGGCCTACTCTCAAGCGGTCATTATGGTAAAACCTGAGCGCGGCGCTCGGAAACTCGCTGCAAAGCGGCATTATAACGCCGCGCCGATAGAATGCAATCGGTATCGGTACGATTGAATCCGCTCATTCAAAATCCAGTCCTTCTTTTTTCCAGGCCTCCGTGCCGCCTTCCAGATTGGTCAGGTTACGGTAACCCAATTCATACAGAGATTTTGCCGCTTCGTTGCCCATGCGTCCGCTTCTGCAATAGAGATAAATCGCGGCATTTTTATCTTGAGGCAGCTTGTCCAGGTGTTTCCCGATTTCGTCGTACGGAATGAACAGATCGGTGCCGCGGATATGGCGTTGTTCCGGCGTATGCACGTCCACCAGAAAAACATCTTCGCTCTGCATGAGCCGGTTGAGTTCGGCCGGCGTTATCATCGTCAGATAATCGGGCTTTTGCTCCCGGCAGCCGGCAACGGTAACAAGAAAACACAGGAGAAAAAGGAAATTTTTAGCAGCCATGGATTTGAAGTTCGTAAAATAAAAGTTTTGAAAGCCGGGGTCTGGTACGGACAGGAGAAAATTGTCTCGCCCGGGTTTGTGTATGCCGAAGTCGAATGAATTCGCCGCTACCCGGCCGCTGAAAAAAACGGAGCCCTGGGGCTCCGTTCGTTTATTCGTGAGATGCGATGCTGATTTTCTTGGGCTTGACCGCTTCCCTTTTAGGTATGACGATCTCCAGCACGCCGTACTTCGATTTGGCGCTGATCGCTTCGGCATTGGCGGTATCGGGCAGACTGAATCGGCGGTAAAAAGATCCGTAAGTCCGCTCGATGCGCTTGTAGCCTTCGTGTTGGGCTTTGGCCCCGGTTTGCTTTTCACCTTTGATGGTCAAGACGCCGTTTTCCATGCTGACGTCGATGTCTTCGGGCCTGACTCCGGGAACGTCGGCCTGCAGCACGAATTTGTCGGGTTCTTCCTTGATGTCGACCGCCGGAGACCATTCGGCCGTCGCGACGGCGCCTTCGCCCGCACCGGCTTCGCGAGCGCGTTCCAGCTCTTTCTGCAATTGATCCAATAAACTCCAGGGTTGGTAGGTATAGGCCATAACAGCTTCCTCATGGTGATCGTTTTACTTCGGTTGCCCGGTAAAATCGGGGCGGCTCTGCGGCTTTTCAAGACGAAGCTCTGCAAATTGCGAAAAATGTTCTCCGCCTTGCTAAAACGACACTAACGATATCAAGTAAAGGCCCACTCCTAAAATCACCAGCCATTTGATCTTGTCCAGGGCGTCTATGGAATGCCAGTAAGAAACGGTACGGAGTTTATAATTGGCACAAGCCTGGGTCAGCCTGTCCAGACAGCGGCGGCCCCAGGAGATCAGCCCACGCAGCAGGCGATAGCCGATATAAAGGCCGGGAACCAGCATGATGTAAAAAACAATCGTTTGAGTGACGTGCAGGCTGGTTTCGAAAAAATGCTCGATCAGATGATCCAGCCCCATTTCGATCGCCTCGAACATCAAATGGCCCAATTCAAGCGATACTTCGAGAATATGATGAAACAGTTCGAGTAAAAATCCGAAAATTTCCGCAGGGAAAAGAATAAGGAGCAACACTCCAAGCAGAACGGACCCGTAATAAATTTTTCGATAAAGGGATGGATTCATTGGCGATCCTGATAATCCACAACATTTAAATCAAAGACCGGACTCCGTGCCTGTCTCCGATTTCAGAAATCCGGACCGACGCCGATTCCTTCTCCGAAAAAACGACAGCAGGCGTCTGTCTACGGTTCATACTCCGCCCCCCATTCCTGATGACTCATCCCGCAAGATGAAATCATCCGATCAACACGCATGGAATGCGATCCACCGGGCACGGCGCCGGCAACAGAAAGTTGCCGGCTCCTCTTGATTGATCCCGGATAAATGACCCGGCCACGCCATGAGAGTTTCCTTGATCGATCGATTATCCCAGCCACACCCTGGCGTTCCGGAACATTCTCATCCAGGGACCGTACTCGCCCCAATCGTCCGGATGCCACGAATTCTGCACGGTCCGGAAGCAGCGCTCCGGATGAGGCATCATGATGGTGAAACGGCCGTCGGCCGTGGTCAGACCGGCAATGCCGAACGGTGAACCGTTGGGATTGGCGGGAAAATCGGCGGTTTTCGCTCCGTAATGATCGACATGGCATAAGGCCACGGCCTGCCGTTCCAGAGCGGTCAGAGGATCGATCGAAAATTCGGCGCGTCCTTCCCCGTGCGCGACGGCGACCGGCATTCTGGAGCCCGCCATGCCGGCGAACAGGATCGACGGCGACTTCTGTACTTCCACCATCGACACCCGGGCTTCAAATTGTTCCGACGTATTGCGCAGGAAGCGCGGCCACAATTCGGCACCCGGAATGATGTCCTTCAATCCCGACATCATCTGGCAGCCGTTGCAGACGCCGAGGCCGAAGGTGTCCTGCCTTAGGAAGAATTCGGCGAACTGATCGCGCGCGCGCGAATTGAACAGAATCGATTTGGCCCAGCCGCCGCCTGCGCCCAGCACGTCGCCGTAGGAAAATCCGCCGCAGGCGGCCAGTCCGGTGAACTCGGCAAGGCTCACCCTGCCGCCGAGAATGTCGGTCATGTGCACGTCGATGCTGGTGAAGCCGGCGCGGTCGAACGCCGCCGCCATCTCGACATGGCCGTTGACGCCCTGCTCGCGCAGAATCGCAATGCGGGGCCTGGCGGACGCAATAAACGGCGCGGCAACGTCCTCTTTGACGTCGAAGGTCAAATGGGCGTTGAGCCCCGGATCCTTGTCGTCCCGAATGCGCTCGAACTGCTGTCTGGCGCACTCCGGATTATCGCGCAGAGCCTGCATCCGGTAACTGACTTCCGACCAGCAGGATTGAAGTTCCCCGCGGCTGGACGCGTACAGGGCTTTGCCGCCCTGAACGACCGTCAATTGCGGCCGATCGGTCACCTCGGCGACGACGTGGCTGCAATGGCCGAGACCCGCCTCCGCCAGAAGCGCCATGACGGCATCCAGATCGCTGCGGCGAACCTGGATCACGGCACCGAGTTCTTCATTGAACAAAATACCCGGCACGTCATTGCCCAGGCCGTCCAGCATCAGCTCCACGCCTTTTCGGCCGGCAAACATCATCTCGGCGACCGCCGCCAAGAGGCCGCCGTCGGAACGGTCGTGATAGGCCAGCAATTTGCCCTGATCATTCAACGTTTGGATCGTTCCGAAAAAAGCTTTGAAACCGGCAACATGGTCCAGATCGGGGCACTCGTCGCCCATTTGTCCGCAAACCTGGGCCAGCACTGAACCGCCCAGGCGGTTTCTGCCTTCGCCGAGGTCGATCAAAACCAAGACGCTGCCTTCTTCGACGTGCCGCAGTTGCGGCGTCAGGGTTCTGCCGACGTCGGAGACCGGCGCGAAGGCCGTGATAATCAACGACAGCGGCGCGGTCATGACTTTTTCGCCCTGCCCGTCCCGCCACACGGTTTTCATCGACAGCGAATCCTTGCCGACCGGTATCGCAATGCCGAGCGCCGGGCATAATTCCATGCCGACGGCTTTGACCGTGTCGAACAGCGCCGCGTCCTCGCCTTCGAAACCGGCCGCCGCCATCCAGTTGGCCGACAATTTGACGTCGGACAAGGACGCCACCCTGGCCGCCGCCAGATTGGTCAGCGCCTCGCCGATCGCCATCCGTCCCGAGGCCGGCGCATCGATGACGGCCAACGGCGTTCTCTCGCCCATCGCCATCGCCTCGCCGGTCAGCGCGTGAAAGCCCGAGGCCGTGACCGCGACGTCGGCGACCGGCACCTGCCAGGGACCGACCATTTGATCTCTGGCGACGAGGCCTGTCACCGAGCGGTCGCCGATATGGATCAGAAAGCTTTTATCGGCCACGGCCGGAAAGGACAGCACGCGCTGGATCGCTTGTTCGAGGTCGATGCCGGCAAGATCCAGCGGCGCCAGGCGTTTGGCCCGGCGCTGGATCGTCCGTTGCATTTTCGGCGGTTTGCCGAACAGAATCGGCATCGGCAAGTCGACCGGCTTCTCGCCGAGCAGCGCATCGTTCAGCAGAAGATGCTCTTCGGAGGTGGCCTCGCCGATGACGGCATAGGGGCAGTGTTCCCGCTCGCAAAACGAGCGGAACAGTTCGAGAGAGTCCGGGCGGATGGCGACCACGTAGCGCTCCTGCGACTCGTTGCACCAGATCTGCATCGGCGACATGCCCTTGTCGGCATTGTGCACTTCGCGCAATTCGAAGCGCCCGCCCCGGCCTGAGTCGTGAATGATTTCCGGCACCGCGTTGGACAAGCCGCCCGCGCCGATGTCGTGAATCGAGATGATCGGCGATTCGCCGCCCAGGGCATTGCAATGGTTGATCACTTCCTGGCAGCGCCGCTCCATTTCGGGGTTTTCGCGCTGCACCGAGGCGAAATCCAGATCCTCGGAGCCGGCCCCCGAGGCCTGAGAAGATGCCGCGCCGCCACCCAGCCCGATCAGCATGGCCGGCCCGCCCAGAATGATGATCAAGGATCCCGGCGGTATTTCCTGTTTGTTGACCAGCATGGGTCGAATGTTGCCCATGCCGCCGGCGATCATGATGGGTTTGTGGTAGCCCTGAAGCTGCCGGCCGTCGCTTCCGGGCGTGGGCTGCTCGAAACTGCGGAAATAACCGGCCAGATTGGGACGGCCGAATTCGTTGTTGAAGGCGGCGCCGCCGATGGGGCCTTCCAGCATGATGTCCAGCGCCGAAGCGATGCGGCCCGGCTTGCCGTGATCGGCTTCCCAGGGCTGAGGAAAACCCGGAATTTTCAAATGGGACACGGAAAATCCGGTCAGTCCGGCCTTGGGCGTCGAGCCGCGCCCGGTCGCCCCTTCGTCCCGGATTTCGCCGCCGGAGCCGGTGGCCGCTCCCGGATGGGGCGAGATCGCGGTCGGATGATTGTGCGTTTCGACTTTCATCAGAAGATGCGCGGCCTCCTCGACATAACCGTATTGGCCGGTCACCGGGTGGCGCAGGAACACCCGAGTCTCCGGCCCCGCGACGACCGACGCGTTGTCGCTGTAGGCGGACAGGATGCCCCCGGGGCTTTTTTCGGCGGTATTGCGAATCATCCGGAACAGGGACTGCGCCTGTTCCACGCCGTCGATCGTCCAGGACGCGTTAAAGATCTTGTGCCGGCAATGTTCGGAATTGGCCTGGGCGAACATCATCAATTCGACGTCGGTCGGATTCCTGCCCAGCTCCCGGAAACTGTGCGTCAGATAATTGATTTCATCGTCCGACAGGGCCAGGCCCAAATCGCCGTTGGCCTGAACCAGTGCCTCGCGCCCGCGTTCGACGACCGCCACTCTCGACAAAGGCTGAGGCTCGTGATGGCTGAACAAATCCGGTTCGGCCTCGCCGAGCAGCACGCTCTGGGTCATCCTGTCGTGCACCAGAGACGCCACCTGTTGCAAAACCGCATCGGCCAGCGGCGCGCCCGCTTCCAGTCGGTATTCGACGCCCCGCTCGATGCGGTTGACTTTGGCCAGGCCGCACCGGTTCGCGATCTCGGAGGCCTTACTGGACCAGGGGGAAATCGTGCCCGGCCTCGGCACAACCAACAATCTTTCTCCTCCCGAGACGGTATTTCCCTGTCCGGATCCATAGGCGAGCAATTGCCGGAGCAGATCGTCTTCGAGCTCGTTCAAGCGCTCGCTCAAATCGACAAAGTGCAGATAAACCGCCGAAACCGAGTGGATGGAGGCGTCGGCGTCTTGCAGCCTGTCTAACAATTTGCGGATACGAAAGTCGGAGAGAGCGGAGGTTCCAGGGATAATTAACATGAGACGGTGACAATAATGAAATTAAAAATACCTTGTGGACAGTAGAAGACCCGTTTGCCGCCTCCGGGAAGAAAGCCCGGCCCGGACCGGCTACCGATCGGCAACGGAACAAGCCCTATCGGGCCCGATCGGCATTGATCGTTTTCTGTATCAACTTCAGCAAGCGCAGGGCCGCCTCGTTTGCCATCGGCTTTCCTGCCCGATTGAGGACGGCCAGATCGGTCCGCTGATGATCCTCGACCAGTTTGAGCCAGTACTGATTATCCTTAGCTTCAACCCCGCCGAATATAAACAGGAATTCGTCCAGGAAAGAATCTTCCCTGTATGGTTTCTCTTCCGGATCATACCGGACGATGAACAAACCGTCTTCGGCATTCCGTTCGATCACTTCCAGAGAGTTTCGGCTCAACGCTTTGCCGACCTCGTTCCAGGCGACGACTTTTCCTGCGGGGATTCTGAGCCGGCTTTCGCCGTCGTCGTAAACCACGAACTCCACGCGCATTGCTTCGCTTTTGGCGGACGTCTGATCGTCAGGCTCGGCCGAGGGCGCGACCGTCTCGGCCGAGCCTTCGGCTTCCGTAGGAGCGGCATCCTCGGGGCGCGCTTCGGACTCCGGCGATGCCGGTTCCGGGCTTGAGGACTCCGTTTCGGAACGAGCCTGTCCGGACGCATTCGGCTCGATGTTCGAAGCCGGCTCGGCGTCGGCCCCGGAATCGGCCGGATTCTCACTCTTTATGGGCGGCAAATTGGCTTCGTCGAAGCGGCTCTCGGTCCGTGTTGAGGTGGCCGCGTCCGGTGGCGCGGTTTCCGCTGAAGGCGTTTCCGGCCGTTTGAAAACAGGATTTTCGCTGAGTTGCGGCGGAACCACCAGCGGCGGAATTTCGGTGGTGTACTGGTAATCCTTTTCCTTGTCCGGGAAAAGTCCTTGAATATAGCTGCAAGCCGACAAATTGACGAAAGCAGCCGCAAAAATAACGGGCAGAACCGGGCGTAGCGTCATCATGCCTCAAATCACTTCGGCCTGGCGCATCGCATCGCGCACCGCGTCATGGCAGTCGGGCGTCAGCCAGGTCAACGGCAGACGGATGCCTTTTTTCATCAGGCCCATTTCGGCGACGGCCCATTTCACCGGGATCGGGTTGGATTGAATGAACAGAGTTTTATGCAGGGCCGCCAGTTTTTGGTCGATTTTCAAGGCCTTCTCGCGGTCGCCCGCGAGCGCGGCGGCGATCATCTCGTGCACCAGGCGGGGCGCCACGTTGCCGGTCACGGTGATGCTGCCGTTGCCGCCCAGCAAGCAAAACTCGCGACTGGTCGCGTCGTCGCCGGTGTAAAGGGCAAATTCATCGCCGCTCAGCTCCCGGATCTTTGCGACTCGGGAAAGATCGCCGGTCGCTTCCTTGACGCCGACGATGTTTTTCAGACGGGACAGGCGGCCGACGGTTTCCGGCAACATGTCGCAGGCGGTCCGGCCCGGTACGTTGTATAAAATCTGGGGAATATCGACCGCATCGTTGATGGCTTTATGATGCAGGTACAGGCCTTCCTGGGTCGGCTTGTTGTAGTACGGCGTCACGATCAGGCAGGCATCCGCGCCCAATTCCCGAGCTTTCCGGGTCAGAGCGATGGCTTCGGTCGTCGAGTTGGCGCCGGTGCCGGCGATCACCGGAATTCTGCCTCGTGCGTAGTCGATCACCGATTTGATCACGTCGCAATGCTCCGCTTCGTCCAGCGTGGCCGACTCTCCGGTCGTGCCGACCGCGACCACCGCGTCGGTCCCTTCGGCAATGTGAAATTCGATCAATCTTCTCAGACTTTCCTTATCCACCGCGCCGGTTTCATCCATCGGCGTGACTAATGCAACGATACTACCTTGAATCATGAACTCTCTCGAACGGAAATGTTACTTTTAAATAATTTGGACATTATACCAAGCAAAGAGTCAAAAAGATAAAAGCGCATCGACGTAGGCCGGACTTTTCAGACAGACGGCGAAAGCCGAAAACCGTCATTTTTCTTTTCGCGGTTAAGACAGATTTAATGACTTTCAATTCAAATGACATTGAATTCATAAGAAAATTTGAATCCCATACAAACTTCATAGCATCAGCGTCATCGTATGCAGAATGACCAAGCGGAGGTATCCCATGCAAAACAATACCTGGTATTCCGGGTTTGCAAAAACCGCAGCCCGTTTCTGTGGCCAGCCGCGCGTGTTTATCGTGGCCGTCGGCATTATTGCGGTTTGGGCAATTGTCGGACCCGTCTTTCACTTCAGCGACACCTGGCAACTGGTAGTCAATACCGGCACCACGATTGTCACGTTCCTGATGGTATTTTTAATCCAGAACACGCAAAACCGCGACACGGAAGCCATCCAGCTCAAGCTCGACGAGCTGATCCGGGCCACCAAAGGCGCTCATAATACGCTTCTGGGTCTGGAAGAACTGGCCGAGGACGAGATGGAAGCGTTTCGAAAAAAATATCGGGCGCTCGCCAGAGAAGCCAAAAAAGAACTGGATCAGGGATACCGCGATACCGGCACGCCGGAACCTTAAGCCGCGGATACTTTTCCGCATCGACAACGTTTTCAGACACTGTTCAAGGAGCATCGAATACAGCCATCGGCATGGCTCCCGGAGCCGGCCCGTCAACCGGTCGGATTCTCTCTTTCCTTCCTTGCTTCGATGATCGATTGTTGAAGTTCCCGAAGCATCGCCATCGTCTCCGCTTCAAACTCCAGGCTCAAAGCGTCGCCGATTTCATTCAGCAACTGCGAGTCGATCTCGTCCAGGCTAGTCAGCAGCACTTCTTCTCCATCTTCCGCAAAAGACGCTTTGATTTGCGTCACCATCTCCTCGACCGCCACTTTTTCGGGATCGGGCGATGACGGCATGTCGCCCAGTCGGTACATCCTGGGCGCCAGTTTATCGACCAGCGTTTCCCGATGCAGAGCCCGTTTGTGGAGACAGGATTTCAGTCGTTCATCGTGGCCGGCATCGGCGACCCAGTGATAATGTTCGATCGATTTGCGGCTTGAGTTGATCACCGTATCGAGCGCAACTTGTTTTTCAGTTCTCAGCATGGCCGGTTTTCTCCTGTTTGAAATAATGCTCGGGAACATACACCTGCAGACCGTTCGGCCGCAGTTCGAAACAGGCGGGCGTCTGCGAAATGAATTCCCCGTCCGCCCAGATGTCCAGAATCTTTGACGTATGGATCCGGATGCGCTCGCCGCTGCGCAGAAAAACTCCTTCGCGGCCTTGCAACTTCCCGCCCAGCATGACGACGCTATGGCTGAGAAAGCTCCAGAAACTTTGCGGTTCGAGGCTGAACAACCCCAATTTGTGGTCGTCGACCGCCGCTTCTTCCGATAGCGCCATGCCGCCTCCGTAGAAACGGCCGTTGGCCACGGTGATGTGAATCGAATGCACGCTGAAGCTTTCGCCGTCGCAGACGATATCCGCACGATAAGAACGCATCGACCGAAAGGAGTCGATCAGGCTTTTGGCGTAACTGAAGCGTCCCCAGCGGGATTTCAGGTCGGGGGTCAGGTTGCGGTTTACTCGGACGCCCAGCCCGATATGCGCGGCATTGATAAAAAAACGGTCATTCACCTTGCCGAGATCGATGGCATGCAGGCGGCCCTCGGCAATGATCGCAGCGGCGGCTTCGGGAGATTCCGGAATAGCCAGAGTGCGGGCCAGATCGTTGGCCGTGCCCGTCGGCAGAATGCCCAGCGCAAGGCCGCATTCGGAAAGCGTTCCGGCCGCCGAGCTCATGGTTCCGTCTCCGCCCGCCAGAACGACGGCGGCGACTTCGTTCCGGCGCTGCCTGATCAATTCGTTAATATGGGCAGGATCTTCGGATTCTTCTTTGATCAGAACCATTCCGGATTCTTCAAGAATCCGGACGGCGCCTTCGAGCTCATTCGGTTGTGCCCTGCCGCTTTTTTGATTGGCGATGAAAAGCGCCTTGCGTTCAGTCATTCAAGCCGTTCCGGTCGGATAAAACGTTGATCTTGCGCCCGAAGGCTCTTCCGAAAATCGTCGGACTTGCCCGCAAGTTAAAGCCATTGTTCGCTCGAATCGGGAACAGATGCTCGGACAATGTTTTTCCGGAATCGTTTAAGCCGTAAAGCGTTTTGCCATTGTCGAGAACCAATCTCCGCCCGTTCAGCCGCCCGGTCATTTCACGGCGCCTCGTTTGCGTTTGAGTCGAGGCGGTTCCGTCTTGCTCTTTTTGGCTGCATCGATCAGCGCATGACATTCGCTGTTTTCCTCCAAACCCAGTTCGATCCAAGGAATAATCGCGGCTGCCGGCGTCAACAGCGCGCCGAGCGCGACGGAAGCGGCAGCCTTCGCTCCCAGAGTCTTGGGATCCGGATAGACGTCGGGTTCCTTGAAAGAGCCTTTGATGATCAGCGGCGCCTGGGCGCTCAGGATCGTCGGCGTCTTGGGATGAGCGGTCAGCACCAGATCGAGCGTTTCATCGCCGAGGTTGACTCCGCCTGTCCCGACGATATTGCTTTTGTTGGTATCCACCAGCAAAAGCTGAGGTTCCATGAGGCCTTGGCTCACGCTGAAATCGGCGATGACGCAGTGGATCGGAATGCTCGGATCGTGGGTCAACACCAATGCAAGCGATCTGGCGATATCGAGGCCGATCAATTCGACCAGAAGGTTGCTGATGCGGCCGTTTTCCATGATCAGCGCCACGTCGCCGTCGGCATGGCCCAGCATTTCCGCTACCGAATTGCCGATGGCGGCAAGATTGGCGCGGCCCAGAAAGCTGCCCGCGCTCTGTTCCGCAAAACGGGTCCCGGCCAGTAATCTTTTGAATGGAACTTTGCGAATTTCGAGATTGGCCTTGGTCTCGATCTTTTCCTCTCGGGCGTCCAGGCTGATGCGGGAGGTGATCTTGCCGACGTCGATGCCGAAATTCAAAGGATCCAGCGTTAACCGGCCGTGCTCCAGCTTCAGATGAGCCACGAATTCGTCGACCGGAAAATTGGGCGTGATGATGTTCTTACTGCGCAATTTAACGTCGGCGTCGCCCGCCCGCAACGCTTTGGGATCGTACGGATCGTCGGGAAACAGCCGCCGGCTTTCTTCTTTTTTCGGCGCCGTATCGGCTCCCAGGAAGCCGGCCAGATCCTTCATGTCGAGCCTCTTCGAAGCGAGGTCCGCCCGCAGAAAAGGCCGCCGGTCTCGAGTGCTGTAGGTCAGGTCGCCGGCCAGGTCGCTGCTGCCGACGTCGCCTTGAAAATTCTTTACGTTCCATTGCTCCCCCTTGCGCGTGACGTGGCCCGAAAGCCGATAGGGCGGCGTTTTCGGCAGCGACACGCCGAGCAAAGGCTGCAATTCGGACAAATCGGGGCCTTTCAAGGTGAGATTCAAATCGGGTTCCTCGAATTGCGCCGGGTCTTTCACCGTGCCTTTGGCCGTAATCAGGGTTTCCCCCAGAGCCAATTCGATATCGACCGGATAAGGCATCTTTTTTTCCTTGAGTTCCGACAACGCACCTCCGGTAGCTTCGATCTTCAGCTTCGCCTCCTGGTAGCGGCCTCGGCCCTGTATTTTGACGAACTGTTGCCGGGCCGAGGCGATGCCGCTCGCCACCGAAACGTCGATCTCGGTGACCGGATCCCGGTAGAGAAGTTGACCGTCGTCGATCGCCAGCAAGCCGATTTCGGGAAGGCTCGCCGATTCGTCACCGGATTCCTGTTCGGCGCTCCCGAACTCCCAATTGACCTCTCCCTTGCCGTTCTTTTCCAGGACGAGCCGGGGCTTGATCAGGCGAACCTCGGGAAGTACCACCTTGCCGCCCAATAGATCCTTGAGGCGAATGCTGAATTCGAGCCGATCGAGAGTGAACATTTCGGGCCGGCTGCCCCAGGGCGTATTGGCCAGTTCGATTTGATCGACGGTAATGCGCGGTGTGGTCGACACGTCGACGGACAGATCGCCCTTGATCGCAAAGCGCCGATCCAACGAAGTGCTGATCGCAGACGACAGCGGGCCACGCAGCCAGTTCCAGTCGAAAAAGGCCGCCAGCAGCACGCCGGCAATGACCAGCACCGCAATGACGATTCCCGTCCATTTCAAGATTTGTCGCATCGTTTCTCTCCCGGCACATGAAAAAAACTCCGCTTCCCCGGCAGGCCGGGAGTTTTCCTCCCGAAGAAGCCACAATAAACACTATTAAAGTGTTCCGTTCGAACTTCGCCTTTCGGTGGGCCGGAAGGCGCAAACTATTGAATCGAAAAAAAGCTTGTCCAATCTTCAGGAAACTTTCCGTTTCCTTTCAGATTGAGGCCCTGAGGCCCGAATGGCTAACTCTTTCTGCACACTTGAACGCCGACCGTTCAATAAATCAGCCCCACCGGCCGATTCCCGCGCGGAACGACGGTAATGCCCGAAGCATCGACATAATAGTGTTGAGCGTCTTGCTCACGATCGAAGCCGATTCGGGAGCCCGGTTCGATGATGTTTTTCTTGTCGACGACGGTTCGCCGCAGCTTGCTGCCCTTGCCGATCTTTACGTAATCGAGAATGATGCACTCGTCCAGTTCCACGCCTTCCTCCAGCACCACCTCGCGCCCGACGATGGAGCGGCGGACCGACGCGGCGCCCACCCAGCAGCCGGATCCGATCAGACTGTCTTCCACGCAAAGCCCGACAATTTTTGCGCAGGGACCGTCGTAGCGGGAAGAACGAACGGGCCAGTGCGGATTGAACAAATCGAACAGTGGCTTTTGTCCGAGAAGATCCAGATGCGCTTTCCAGTAGGATTCGAGCGTGCCGACGTCGCGCCAGTAAGCGGTTTCTTCATACGCTTTGGTGCCCGGCACCCGGTTGGAGGTGAAATCGTAAGCCAGCATGCGGTGCGTCTGAAACAGGCGGGGCAGGATTTCGCTGCCGAAGTCGACCTCCTTCCGCTGGTGCGCCTCCTCGACGATGCTCCTCAATTTTTCGGTCTTGAACAGATAATTGCCCATCGACACATAAGCTCTCCCGGAGTCGCCGGGCATCGGTTTCGGCTGGGCCGGCTTTTCCCGGAAAGCGCAAATCCGGCCTGCCTCGTCGGTTTCCAGCACTCCGAACGAGGTCGCTTCGGCCAACGGCACCGAACGCGCCGCCACGGTGATGTCCGCATCGTTGGCGCAATGAAACTCCGCCATTTGCCGTACGTCCATGCGGTAGACGTGATCGGAGCCGAATACGGCCACCAGATCGGATTGATGCCGGTCCAGCAGCTCGAGGTTTTGATAAACGGCATTGGCCGTGCCTTGAAACCAGTCGTCGCCAAGATGCCTTTGCGGCGGCACTTCCATGACGAAACCGGTGGAAACCCGGGACGTTTCCCAGCTCTTGTGCAGGTGCTCGATCAGAGACTGGGACTTGTACTGGACCAGCACGTAAATCAAATCCACGCTCGAATTGATCAGATTGCTGATCACGAAGTCCACCAGACGGTATTTTCCTCCGAACGGAACCGCCGGCTTCGAACGATGGGAAGTGAGCGGATGAAGACGGGCGCCTTCCCCGCCGGCAAGCACCAGCGCCACTATTCTATCGGTATTTTCCATAACGGCCTCGGCAAAATCTGAAAAATGGCCGCGTCTTGAACGCGGTTTCAATTTTAGACGGCGGTCGGGGTGTCGAGTTCACCCGGGCAAGGACTGCTTAAATAACCTGTTTTTGCCTGGCAGAGAAAGAAAGAGAGGCCCGGCTTCGGGTGGTGGATACCCCAGGACACAAATGCGCCTGGCTTAACTGCAATAATCTGCTTCCCGTTCCGGCCGGCCTTTTGTTAATCTTTCCGGATGCGGCAGAGCGTCTTCCCGGCAATCGAAGCGGCTCGACCTTTCAAAGGTCGCAACATTCTTCTTATCATCAACAAATCGGCCGATGCATGTTTGACTTATCCGCTCCCGTCGTGGCTTTGCTGACACCCTTCGACCGCAAGGGCAGGATCGACCGGCGGGCTTTCGCGCCCTATTTGTCGGCGCTTTCCGGCTGGGGCGTGCGCTCGGCCGTATGCAACGGCACGACCGCCGAATTTCCGTCGCTGACTCTGACCGAGCGGCAAAACCTTCTCGAATTCGCGAGAGGCCATTTTTCGGGAACGCTGATCAATAACGTCAGCTCGACCTGCGTGAAAGACAGCCGGAAACTGATCCGCGGCACGCAAGGACTCGGCGATGCCGTTTTGCTGCTGCCTCCGTATTATTATGCCGGAGCTGGTCACGAAGGGCTGTGCCGCTTTTTTGCCGAAACGCTGGCGGGTGTTTCGCTGCCGGTCTTTCTGTATAATTTTCCGCAGCATACCGGCAATCCGGTCGACGGCCATTTGATAGGCAGGCTTCTCGGCCGGGGCATCGAACTGGCTGGAATCAAGGATTCGAGCGGCCGCCTGGAACATGCCGCCGCTTATCAAGCGCAATTTCCGCAACTGAAAATATTCCATGCGAACGACTTCGAAGCCCTGGCAGCCTTGCAAGCCGGCTTGACGGGATCGGTCAGCGGCGGCGCCAATCCCCTGCCCGAATTTTTGCTTGCCGTCCGAAAATATTTCGGCGCTGCGGACGGCAAGGCGCAAGCGCTTCAGCGCGCTTTCAACGTCTGGAACGATTACCGGACCGGAAGCTCTTTTCCCGAGATTCCTCTGGTGAAAGCAGCGATGGGCGCGCGTCTTGCCGACTTCCCGATCCACGTCCGGGCGCCGTTTACCGCCCTTCCCGCCGAAGCCCTGGGCCCGGTTCGGGCAAAAGTCGAAGCATGTCTGGCCGCGCTGGACGTCGTTCTTGACAATCGGTCGTGAAAGCGCCCCCCCGAACGTGTCCCAATAAAGAAGATAGGTCTTAAAAGCTGAATCGCTGAAAACTCGGCGGCTTTTCAATGCTTACTGCATCACAAGTAAATCTGCGCCATCCGCCGCCAGAATCGGCCCTGGTGGGCCCGCCCGTCCCATTCGTGCAGAACGTGCCCGATGCCTTTGGACCACAACAGATGGCTCAGATGGTGATTGTTGCCGAGAAACGGATCCTCTTTGCCGACCGCGAGCACGATGTCCATCCGGCGCAAATGCTCGAGGCGCCAGGGACAATCGAGACCCGAAAGAAAATGGGTAGGCGTGTTGAAGTAGATGTTGTCGTCATAATAGCCGTTAAACAGGTTGTGGAAGCTTTCCACTGCCAGCGTCAGATCGTAGCGGCCGGAAAACGCACACAGCTTCTGAAACAGATGCGGGTGGCGAAAAGCGATGTTGGCGGCATGAAAAGCACCCAGGCTGCAACCGTGTGCAATCGTGCAGGGATGGGCGTTCCTGCTCGCGAGAAAGGGCAGAACCTCCTGCAGTACGTATTCCTCGAACTGGATATGGCGCTGAATCCGGTCTGCCGGATGGCGCCAATCGCAGTAAAAAGTCTCCCGGTCGATACTGTCCACGCACGCCAGTTGCAGATGCCCCGCGTTGATTTTATCGGCCAACACGTCGACGATGCCGAGATTTTCATATTCGTAAAAACGCCCTTCCCTCGTCGGAAAGATCAGAACTTTCGCTCCGGCATGGCCGAACAACAGCAATTCCATGTTCCGTTCAAGGCGGTGACTATACCAATAGTGGTATTCCCGATTCATAATTCGCTGAAAAAATGATGCAATTCCGCTAACAACGCGTTTTCCTGTTCAACCCGGCGGGGATAATCCAGATGGCCCTTGTCGAGAACGAACAAACGTTTTTCTCCAGGCAACCCATTGTAAATGCTGAACTGGCCCGGCGGTGCCACGGCCGGGTCGGCCAGCGCCGCCGCCACGTGCACGGGAATACGGATATATTGCGCGGCAACGGCGGCATCGTAATAGCTCAAGATGTCGAGAATATGACCGTGCTCTCGCTGATAAACCTGTACCGCGGCGGCACTGCCCGTGCTCGGCAGTTGCAGGCGCAGAGGATGATGGCCGAAGGTAGGCACATTGAAATGGGCGCGCCGGATGCGAAGATCCCAGGGCAGCGCCAGCGCGCCGATGCCGCCGCCGAAGCTGATGCCCAGATAAGCCACATGACCGGCCACTGCGGGAAACAGCCGGAGCAAAGCGGACACCGCCAGCCACAGGTCTTCCACACAGCCACCCAGAATGTATCGGTCTTTTTTATGAATGTTGTGCAGGACGTGGTAGTGGGGATTGTCCGAAATGGGCCAGCGGCGGCTGCGCGACAGGCCGCGAAAACAGGGAAACAAAAAGGCGGCGCCGGCAATGGGAAGATGGTAATCCGGTCCGTCCCGGCCGCCGTAACCGTGCCCGACCACCACGCCTCGGGTCACCGGGCCGCGTTTGGGAATCAGCGCCCAGCCGCCGATTTCGAAATCGCCGGTGGATCGATAGGCAAGGTCGTAACAGTCGTAATCCGGATGCGATCCGTTGCCGGGAGTGAGCCGCGGTTGCGGCTCCAATTGCATGGCCCGCTCGTATCGGCTCCGCCAGAACGACTCGAAATCCCAGGGCTGGGGCGGCGGAGCGATGCGCAGCAGTTGCTCCAAAGTATATCCGTAAGAAGGGTCGAAACCGGGCATGAAAAAAAAAGTGACATTTGAAGAAGAAATTGTACATTAAGAATAGAGTAAAAAGGACCTCCTTCGGTGAAAGTCTTGCTTTGCCCGCCTTTTCCACGCTCCGGCAGAAAAAGGAAGATTTTGTCGCAGGGGAAGCTTGTTGTTCAGAGAAGGCTATTTTTTTGCCTTTCAAGCTCAGACAGGGTAATTACGCCGGATGCCGGGATGGGTCGTACCTGAATGACGGATTCCCGTGCCATGCCTCAGCCTCCGGTTTCGAAGCCGGGATACAGCGTCATGCCGCCGTCGACGAACAGGCTGACCCCATGGACGTAATCCGCATCGTCGGAAGCCAACCAGACCACGGCGCGGGCGACGTCCTCGGGTTCGCCGATGCGTTTGTAAGGCACCAGTTTCATCAATTCCGCATACGCTTCCTGCGTCCCCCACGCATCCCTATTGATAGGGGTGCGGATGGCGCCCGGACAGACGCTGTTGATCCGGATGCGATACGGCGCGACCTCCTGGGCGATGCTTTTGGTCATCAACATTACGCCGCCCTTGGAAGCGGCATAATTGACGTGACCGGCCCAGGGAATGACCTCGTGCACCGAACTCATGCTGATGATCTTGCCCGCCGCGCAGGAAACTGCGGGCACCACGCCGCGGCGCTTGAATTCCCGCACCGCTTCACGGGCGCATAAAAATTGGCCGGTCAGATTGACGCCAAGGACCGTGTTCCACTGGCTCAGCGTCATTTCTTCAAACGGGGAATCTTTCTGCAGGCCGGCATTGTTGACCAGAATGTCGATAGTGCCGAATTCGGCAATCGCCCGTCGAAACATGGCCTGGACCTGTTCTTCATCGGAAACGTCCGCCTTGACGGCGATGGCGGCGCCACCTTTGGCCTCGATTTCCTCGACGAGGTCACGTGCGCCCGCATCGTTGGAAGCATAATTGATAACTACGGAGGCCCCTTCCTGTGCCATATGAATGGCGACGGCCCTGCCGATTCCGGAGACGGCGCCGGTAACCAGAGCTTTTTGTCCTCGTAGCATTTGGCGGACCGGGCAGAAAGGCATGACGACGTCGGGCAAGGGTTCAGAGTTGCTCATCGGGAAATCTCCTTGGCAATGGTTGGTGAAAGAGGGCATGACGGCCTAATCAGGCTTGCGGCAGGGTTGGATCAATTTGGCGACCGCGCCCGTCCAGCCGGTCTGGTGGGAGGCTCCCACGCCACGGCCGTTGTCGCCGTGGAAATATTCGTAAAACAGGATATAGTCCCTGAAGTGCGGATCGGACTGAAGTTTTTCATAATGGCCGAACACCGGTCTGCGGCCATTTTCGTCTTTCAGGAACAATCGCGTCAGGCGCCGGGACAGTTCCTCGGCCGCCTCGTGGATGCTGACAAAGTAACCGGAGCCGGTGGGACATTCGATTTTGAAATCGGCGCCGTAGTAATGATGAAAGCGCTGCAAGGACTCGATCACCAGGTAATTGACCGGAAACCAGACAGGTCCCCGCCAATTGGAGTTGCCGCCGAACAGTCCGGTGAGCGACTCGGCAGGCACGTAAGACACGCTCAAGGGATTGCCCGCGCATTCGAACACATAGGGCTGTTCCCTATGAACGCGAGACAGGGAGCGCAGCCCGTAATCGGACAGGAACTCGGTGCTGTCCAATGCGCGCCGGAGCAGAAGCTTCATGCGATGGCCGCGCAACAGCGACAAAAGACGCCGCTCGCCCAAGCCGGGTTCCTCCCAACGCGAGACCAACTTGCACAGATCGGGACGGTAGTTCAAAAACCACTTCAGCCGACGTTGGAAATCCGGCAGCCGGTCCAACAAATCCTGTTCCAGAACTTCCACGGCAAACAAGGGAATCAAGCTGACCATGGAACGCACTTTCAGCGGCACGATCCGGCCGTCGGACAGATTGAGTTCGTCATAGTAGAACTGGTCTTCCTCGCTCCAAAGACCGATGCCTTCGTCGCCGATGTTATTCATGGCTTCGGCGATGTGCAGAAAATGCTCGAAGAATTTGGTGGCGATGTCCTCGTAAACGGGATTGTGCAGGGCCAACTCCAAGGCGATGCGCATCAGATTCAGAGAATACATCGCCATCCAGCTCGTGCCGTCCGCCTGATTGATGAAACCGCCGGTCGGCAACGGCGCGCTGCGGTCGAACACGCCGATGTTATCCAGTCCCAGAAAACCGCCTTGAAAGATGTTGCGGCCCTCAACGTCCTTACGATTGACCCACCAGGTAAAATTGAGCATCAATTTGTGTAAGATCCGTTCCAGAAAGGCCAGATCGCCCTGATCGCCGCGCTGCTTGCGGTCGATCTGGAACACCCGCCAGGCGGCCCAGGCATGGACCGGCGGATTGACGTCGCCGAAGGCCCATTCGTAAGCCGGCAACTGGCCGTTGGGATGCATGTACCATTCGCGGGTGAGCAGCAACAACTGATCCTTGGCGAAATCGGCATCGATCATCGCCAAAGGCAAGCAGTGAAAGGCCAGATCCCAGGCGGCGTACCAAGGGTATTCCCATTTGTCGGGCATGGACAGAACGTCGGCATTGTTCAGATGCCGCCATTCGAAGTTGCGGCCGTGGCAACGGGAGGCAGGGGGCGGAGGCTGGGTCGAATCGCCGTGCAGCCATTCGGGAACGTCGTAGTAATAAAACTGTTTGCTCCAAATCATCCCCGCCAGAGCCTGACGCTGCACGAGGCGGGCATCCTCGGCGGCGATTTCCGCCTGGAGTTGCGCGTAAAATGCATCGGCTTCCCCGCGCCGGGCCGCGAACACCTGATCGAAATCGGCGAACGGCTGCGTGACGGTATTCTTGCTGAGCCGTAACCGCACTTGCACCGCTTCCCCCGGGGCAACGGAAAAACGATAATGCGCCGCCGCCTTGGTGCCCGCGCGCCGAGGATTTACGGCCCGTGAGTCGCCCCGCACGATGGCGTCGTGAAAAGCGTCTTTGAAATAACCGGCGGATGCCATGCCGTAGAGACGCCGGCCGTTGGTCTCATTGTCACAGAACAGCAGAGTCGATGCGCCGTCGGCGTAAAACTGATAATCGCCCCAATCCCGATGCCGGATCTTGACAACCTCGTTCCCGGCAGCGGCCAATGCAGGTTTATAGGCGTCCCGGTGCCAGGACCAGGTATTGCGAAACCAAATCTGCGGCAAGAGATGCAGGGGCGCGGCCTCTGCTCCGCGATTGTGCGCCGTGACCAGCATCAGAATGTCGTCTACCCCGGCCTTGGCGTATTCCACAAAGACGTCGAAATAGCGATCGTCGTCGAAAATGCCCGTATCGAGCAACTCGAATTCCAACTGATCGCTTCCGCGCCGGCGGTTTTCCTCGGTCAGGCTATCGTAGGGAAAAGCCTCCTGTGGATATTTATAAAGCATCTTCAGATAGGAATGCGTGGGAGTGGCGTCCAGGTAGTAATAGAGCTCCTTGACGTCCTCCCCGTGGTTGCCTTCTCCGTTGGTCAGACCGAACAGGCGTTCTTTCAGGATGGGATCGCGTTCGTTCCACAAGGCCAGGGCCAGACAAAGGGTCTGCTTGTCGTCGCAGAAGCCGGCGATGCCGTCCTCGCCCCAGCGGTAGGCTCGGCTGCGGGCCTGGTCATGGGTGAAATAATCCCAGGCGGCGCCCTCGGCGCTGTAATCTTCGCGGACCGTGCCCCATTGGCGCTCGCTGAGATAGGGTCCCCAGCGCCGCCAATTCTGTTTGGCCAGGCGCTGTTCCTGCAAACGACGCTGCTCGGCATTAAGTGATGTCATGTCAATAAGTTCCTCTCTCGGTTACGTGTAAAGCTTTTTCGCAATGGCTATGCCAACAGTTTCGAGCCAGAACACGAACAATCGGCGCGAGTCGTGGTCAGAACTAAGTCACCGATAGCGTGCTGTATCTGCGCAATGTGATCATGTGAGTCCCAGGCCGCCATCGACGGTGATCACCTGTCCGGTGACCCATTCGGAGCCGGGATCTGCGAGCGATACGATCCATCGGGCGACTTCCTCCGGGATGCCTCTGCGGCCGAGCGGAATCTGTTCGCGCTCCCGCTCCTTGACGACCTCGGCCTGGTCCGGAGAGAGTCCCATCATTTCTGTCAACGCCCAGGTCTCAGTGGGACCGGCCGCGACCGCGTTGACGCGCACGCCTTGCGACGCAAGCTCAAGCGCCCAGCAACGCGTCAAGTGATCCAGCGCGGCCTTGCTCGCCGCGTAGTGGGATAGTCCGGCCGCCGGTTTCTGGCCGAACGTACTCGATACGTTGACGATGGCCCCTTTCGACGCCGTCAGGTAGGGAAGCGCCGCCGCGGACAGCAGACTCGGCCCGAGCACATTGACGGCGAAGATCCTGGCGATCTTCTCGGCCGTGCCGTCCGCCATCGGAAGAATTGCACCGGCCCCGGCATTGTTCACCAGGATGTCCAGGCGTCCCCAGATACTGAGCGTTTCGTTGATCGTTCGGGCGGCGTCGGCCGGCACTGAAACGTCCGCCGTGAACCCTGCGATGTTCGGATGGTCGCTCATCGCCTCCTTGATGGAGCCGGCGCGTCGCCCGGTGATAACGATCTTCGCTCCTTGCTTTGCGAAGCCAAGCGCCGCGGCGCGCCCGATGCCCGAGGTTCCACCCGTAACGATGACGACCTTGTCCTTCAATCCCTGCATGTCAAGCCGTGTGAACATCTGGTGCTCCTGGGTTGATATGAATACTTGCGCTTGAACCGCTCAGGGTTGTGCCCGTGCGAGCCACGCCTAAGAATAGGAAATACAGTGGGCCGAATCGCCCATTTCGACCCCATGCGAATTGGGGAAGAAACGCAGTCAAGCTCAAAGATGGCTATGGCCGCACCTTCAGGTACAAGCTGCGCTGCCGCGCGCAGAGCGGCGCGATTGTACGACCCACGACGAAGACTGCCGGCGATGCCGAGAATGTGAGCGGGTTTGTTCATGCATGCTCTCCTTTGATTCATTCTATGTCGTTCGCGAATAAGTTTTTTTCGTCACTATCGACGACAAGGACGGACAGCAGGTATTCGCCCGATGCAGCGGGCAAGTTCCCTGCGCCGTTTCAGTACCGTCCGAATGTCAGCAACTCCTGTCGGCACGCTTCGCTAAAGTCCCGTAGCGGATCGACGTGCCTATCGATCCAATTTGCCCGCATCTCTTCCATCGTAATGTTCGGCGCAAGATAGGTATCGACGATGATGCGAACCACGGAGTCGGCGGCCTCGACGACGTGCGGCGACGAGATAAGGCGTATTCGGTTCGTCAGCGCGTAAATACCGATCAATCCGGTGATATCGTCTCGTCTGTTTTGCAGAGCATCGGAATACAGCTTTGCCGCCTCGTCCAGAAACCTGCCGAACAGCGCGGCTCGGCTCTCCCTCTCGGCGGCAAGCCGCTGGCACTTGGCTTGTGCCTGTTGCGTTATCCATGAGGTTGCAAACGAAGTCAGTCCGCCGATGGCGGTTCCCGCCAGCGCTGCAAAGGCCGATATGTATGCTCCGTCCATCGAGGTCCACCGGCTCTGCTCATTTTTCGATCGGAGTCGTCAGTTCCGTCTCGTTCGTATCCGCGACGAACACCGCGAGAAGCTTGGCCGGCTTTGTCTCGCTGGCATTGGCGCTGACGCCGTGGCGGTCGCCGGGCAGCTCGGAGAAACTCTGCCCTGCTTCGTAAGTCGTCACCGGTCCGTCGTTGACTTGACTGCGGATTGCGCCCTCAAGCACGGTCGCGTAGATGAAAGCGGAATTGGCATGCCGATGGCCGGGCGAGTAGCCGCCCGGGCCGTATTCGACCAGCACGCCCTTGATGCTCTTGCCGGGAACGTTCGGCAGCTCGTGCTGGTAGACGAGGGTCACCTTGGCGCTCTTCGACTTCGCCTCATTGGCGAGAAGGTTGCTGAACGGCAGGGTGGCGACGAGCAGCGAATACAAAATGCGTTTCATAAAAGTCTCTCCTTCGGTAGGTGGATAGAAAATCAGGCTCTCACCTGGGAGCGGCGGAACCATTCGTCGAACCCGATGCGGCCGAGGCGCGCTTCGCCCAGCGGCACGAGCGAACGCTCCTCGACGCGGCCGCCGAAGTAGCGGGCCTCGGGGTCGCTCACGACCTCGCGCGGGTCGCCGACGGCCTTCAAGTAACGGGCGACGATTTCGTTGAACGGGGCCCGTTCCGGGCCGGCGATCTCGACGATGCCGTTTCGCGGAGCCGCGAGCGCCACATCGGCGACGATGGCGGCCACGTCGTCCGCCGCGATGGGCTGGAACAGGCCGGGCGAAAGCCTGACCGTATTGCCGTCCGTGCTCGAAGCGGCGATGCCGCCGAGAAATTCCAGAAACTGGGTCGAGCGGATGATGGTGTAGGGGATGCCGGAAGCCTCGATCAGTTTTTCTTGCGCGACCTTGGCCCGGAAATAGCCATTGTCGGGCGTCCGGTCGGTTCCGACGATGGATAACGCGACATGGTGCCGGACGCCGGCCGCGGCCTCCGCCGCGAGCAGGTTGCGGCCGGAGGTCTCGAAGAATTCCAGCACCGCCCCGTCTTCAAATGAAGGCGAATTGGCGAGGTCGATCACTCCCTGCGCACCGGCCACGGCCTCCTGGAGGCCTTCGCCGGTGAGGGTGTTGACGCCGGTATTGGGCGAGGCGGCGACAACCTCGTGGCCGCCCTGGCGTAGTATGGCGACGGTTTTCGAGCCGATCAGGCCGGTTCCGCCGATGACGATGATTTTCATGTTGGTCTCCTCTGTGACGTGTTTGATCGTGGGCACAGAATACCGAACCATCGGGCGAAATTCTTTGCGGTGAGCTTGAATTATGATTTAATTTCACTTGTTTATTCGTCCAGGAAAGCCACTGACGAGTGGTGTCCGACGACTTCGGCCCGGCACGACGATGCTCCCGACGCTGCTTGCCCCAACCGATGGCATCGGCTTGTCTCGGCCAAGTCCCGACCGCTGCACGCGTCAAGGAGAACCGGAATGCAGTATCTATTTGAAGATTGCGTGCTCGACCCTGAACGTCGGGAACTCATGCGCGCATCCGAAGCCATTGCCGTCGGGCCGCAAGTTTTCGATCTGTTGCTCTATCTGGTGCAGAATCGCGAGCACGTCGTCAGCAAGGACGCCCTCCTGAAAACGGTGTGGAAGGAGTGGATCGTCTCCGAATCGACCCTCGCCAGCCACGCTAATTCGGCGCAGGCGCCTACGCCGTTACCTGCACCGCCTGACCGTTCGCTTGCAGCTTCACCTCGATGTTGCCGCACGTCGCCTTGGAGTAAGGGCAGATGGTGTGCGCCTTGGCGACGAGCGCTTCGGCCTGCGTCTGGGGGATGCCTTGCAGCTCGGCGTTCAAGGTCACGTCCAGAAAATAGCCGCTCTCGTCCTGATTCAGGTTCACCGTCGCGGTGACCTTGACGTTGCCGGGCTTGAGGACAATCTTCGCGAGGCCTGCGGCTGCCCCGATTGCGCCGCCGAAGCAGGCCGAGTAGCCGGCCCCGAACAACTGTTCCGGGTTGGTGCCGGGGCCGTTTGAACCGGGCGGGGAAAGGTCGAGGTTGATCTTGCCGTCCGGGCTGGCGGCTTTGCCGGCACGGCCCGCGGTGGCGCTGGCGGTTTCGGATGCGAGTAGAGTCATGGCTGTTCTCCTGTCAAGTTGCGTTGGGATTGATTTGTTTGGACGAACCATCGCCCGGCAGAGCCCAGATCGCGTCGGGGACCGGGTCAGGGCGAAGGTCGCGCTCCATGGCTTCCCGGAACAGCCTGACCACCGGCCGGCCACGGGCGGGCAAAGACACGCAGGTGCTCGACCTGCCCTGCACCGTCTTCGGCGACGTGCAGGTCAAACTGGATCGGGTGGCCGTCGACGGCGCCGTCATAGGGGACGATGTAGCGCCCGTCCGGGTTCCAGAATTCCTCCACGTTTCGGGACAGGCCGACGTGAGAACTTAATAGCCCCGGCTGTCAAGCTCCGAATCTGGCCGAATCCCTGCAAACTGTGTTATAATGATCAGTTAAACATTTCTTCAGGCACATCAGCCGGCGCTTGTCATCCATCTCTTCTTACAAGGTAACCTTTTCATGTCCAACGACGTTTCACTATTACCCTCTTTCCGCGATTTGGCACTGATCGATCCGGTGCTGAAAGCGCTGGATGATGTCGGTTATGAAACACCCTCCCCGATTCAGGCCCAATGCATTCCATACATGCTCGAAGGCCGAGACGTTCTCGGCCAGGCGCAAACGGGAACCGGCAAGACCGCGGCGTTTGCCCTGCCCATTCTGTCCCGCATCGATCTGAAGCGGAAAGAGCCCCAGGTGCTGGTGCTGGCGCCGACGCGCGAACTGGCCATTCAGGTGGCCGAAGCGTTTCAGCGCTATGCCGCGCACATGAAAGGCTTCCATGTCCTGCCGATCTATGGCGGGCAGGACTACACCTCGCAATTGCGGCAACTTGGCCGGGGCGCCCACGTGGTCGTGGGCACGCCGGGGCGGGTCATGGACCACATGCGGCGAGGCACCTTGAAACTGGACAATCTGAGCGTGCTGGTTCTCGACGAAGCCGACGAAATGCTGCGCATGGGCTTTATCGACGACGTCGAATGGATTCTCGAACAAACGCCCGACACCCGACAGACGGCCTTGTTCTCCGCGACCATGCCGGCGCCGATCCGAAAAATCGCCCACGATTATCTCAACAACCCCGAACAGATCACGATCAAGGTCGCCACGATGACGGCGGAAAACATCCGCCAGCGCTACTGGGTGGTCAGCGGCATCCACAAACTGGACGCCCTGACCCGCATTCTGGAAGTCGAAACCTTCGACGGCATGATCATTTTCGTCCGAACCAAGACCGCCACGGTCGAGCTCGCGGAAAAACTGGAAGCCCGTGGCTTTTCCGCCGCCGCGATCAACGGCGACATGTCGCAGGCACTCAGGGAACGCGCCATCGCCAACCTCAAAAGCGGCAAGCTGGACATCCTGATCGCGACCGACGTGGCCGCGCGCGGACTCGACGTGGACCGGATCACCCACGTGGTCAATTACGACATTCCCTACGATACCGAATCGTACATCCACCGTATCGGACGGACCGGCCGCGCCGGTCGCACCGGCGACGCCATCCTGTTCGTCGCGCCCAGAGAGCGGCGGCTGCTCAGCAACATCGAGAAAGCCACCAAACAAAAAGTGGAAGAGATGGGCCTGCCGTCCACCGAAGCCATCAACAACAAGCGCATCGCCCGCTTCAAGCAGAACATAACCGATACTCTGGCTGAGGAAGGGCTGAGCTTCTACACTCAACTGATCGAGCAGTACCAGCAGGAACATAACGTGAGCGCGCTGGAAATCGCATCGGCCTTGGCCAAACTGGTGCAGGGCGACACGCCCTTGCTGATGCAGAACCCGCCGAAAAAACCGGCGGAGTTCCGGGAAGAAAAAGGACATCGGGAAGGCAAACCCGGCAAGGAGCGCAAACCCCGGCGCAGCTTCGGCGCGGACATCGAAATGGAGCTGTTCCGCATCGAAGTGGGCCATATCCACGGCGTCAAGCCGGGCAACATCGTCGGCGCCATCGCCAACGAGACCGGAATCGACGGCGACCACATCGCCCGCATCAAGATCGAGAACGATTACAGCACCGTCGAGCTTCCGGCCGGCATGCCGAAAGAACTGTTGAAGGAATTGAAAAAAATCCGGGTGGCCGGCCAGCCGCTGAACATTTCCAGAATGGCCGACTCCGCCGGTAACCAGGCCAAGGAAGCCGCCGCCAAGAAACTGGCGAAAAGCAAAAAACGCGTGGGCTCCACTTCGAAGCGGGCCAAATAGGGGAACCGCTTTCGAGGCTAGCGCGCGTTCCGGTTCATCAGGTTCCAGATCGAGCCCACGTCCGACCTCGGTATCGCTAAATAAAGCGTAATCGCAATCTGCTCGATCGCAGCCAAAAGGCAGATGACCGCCGCCGTCCGGAACGGCCAGGCAGGCCCGCCCAGGAACAGCACATACAAGGTCAGTCCCACCGATGCGGCCGCCAGCTTGACTCCCCACGTGTGATAGCTGGTCAGTTGCCCGAATTTGAGGAATCCGGCGATCGGGGGCAGCAGGAAGCTGGCGATGATGAAGCTCACGAACAGCGCTTCCCTCCGGACTATGTCGGGCCACAGCCACCAGCAGCTCACCGATATCGTTAAATAATTGACGATATCGGCCCAACTGTCGAGTTTCGCTCCGAAATCGCTGACCTGATGGGTCAGGCGGGCAACGAAACCGTCCAGCACGTCGGTCAGGAAAGCCACTGCCAATAAAGCCATAAAGGCGAAGCCGCGCCCGTTCCAGGCCAGCCACAACAAGACCGGCGCCGCGACGAAGCGGAATCCGGTCAGCAGGTTGGGAATGCTCATTCTGGATTGTTCAGAGTCGGTTTTGACGATCATAATGCAAAAGAAGCTGCTAACGGCGCATGATCGGAGAGCATGCGCCAGGGTTTATGAGAAAGCCGTTCACAACTGATTGGAGTCAATCCGCGAAAATAAATTCGATCCATCGGTAAGATCGGCAGCCAGGAAGGAAAGGTGCGGGCGTATCCGCCATGGGTCACGCGGAAGACTTCCTGCAAGCCGAGATGGTCGTGAAAAAAAGATTCGGCCCGCCCCATCCAGTCGTTGAAATCGCCCGCCACGATCAGCGGCGCGTCCCGGGGCACGTGGCTTTCGATGCGGTCGCACAGGCGGGTCAACTGCATGCTCCGCTCCTTGCCGGTCAAGCCGAAATGAATGCAGACGATATGCACTTCCGTTCCGCTTTTCGGGTCCTGAATGACGCCGTGCAATACGCTTCGGCTCGCCCAGGGATAGGGCGATACGTTGATGTTTTCCCAACTGACGAAAGGAAAACGGCTCAGGATGGCGTTGCCGTGATGGCCTGCGTTATAGACCGCGTTTTTCCCGTAAATATAGAAAGGCCAGAGCCCTTCGGCGATAAACTCGAACTGGGACAGTTTGGGCCAGTTTTCAATCAGTCTTTCATGATGGCGGTGCTCGCCCTGCATCTCCTGAAGAAACAGCAGATCGGCGTCGGCTTCCGCCAGGGCGTCGCGAATCTGATGCAGGACAAAGCTGCGGTTGCCCGGATTGAAACCCTTATGAACGTTATAAGATATCACCCGCAATCCTTTCTCTTTCATCGGCACCCAACCTGTCTATTGACGATAGGCGAATCATAAACCGAATGATTTCCGCTGTCTAATAGGGCCGTTTTTTGATGCGCAGCCTATAAAGTATCGGGGAACCCCACTCCTCGATCAGTAAAAAGCCCATGGCGACCAGGGCGATATCGCTCCAGCTCAAGCCCAAAGCCTCTTTCAGCAATAATGACGGGAGCACCGATTCCGGCAGCGTGTCGAGCCCCCTGGCCCGGCTGCTTTCCTTCAGGTTCAAACGCCGCTTGAGAAAACTTGACAGCAAATCGCCGAGCATGGCGTAGAGCGCAAACAGCGTACCGGTGGCCCATTCCCATCCGACCAGCCCGGAAGCGGCCACGGTCATCGCGACGGAAGCCGCGAGCCCCCGCCACGTTTTGGCCCTGCCGAACAAGGGCCGGCCGTCCGGCAGCGCCAGACCGGCATCGATAGGCCCGGCACAGCGTCGCCCCCATAGCCGGTCGGCCAGGACCGGAGCGCCGTTGGCGACGACCAACAGCATTAATACCTGAAACAGACATTCCCAACAAACCATAACCGACTATCGAGCGAATTCCCGGAATTTCTTAGCCTATCCTAAAACCCGTCCGTTAAAGAAAAATTTCAATATCGCTTGGACAACGAAATGCTTACCGGGTTTTCCGGGCTCGAAATAGGGCAGCGCACTCTCCAGAACGAGCAAGATGGCGCCTGGACGAATCAAAAAGTGGACAAAGCCGGCGCTCTCAAGCCCGGCATCTACAACCTTTATCTGGCGGAACAAGCGGACAAAACAAAGCGTTACGATGGCGTCATCGTGCATGTCGACAGCAACCACATACCAGCAAATAGAAAAGAAATTCGTTCTACATTCCCGGAATGATTTCGATAGCGTACCTGCTATCGGGAATATTAAAAGCATCAGTTCAACGATCAAGGCGAGGCTGTGGTTTCGTCCGATGCAGTTAAAATCAGCAGGGATCTGTAGTAATTCAAATCTAATCGGACAGTGACTGGTGTTTTAGCGGTGTCTGTCCGGTTAAATTCAGCCTAGATCTTTTTCATTCCAGACTGTTTTACCAGCGATCAGGGTTGCCATTGGCGTTCGCCCACAGCACATTTTACCCTGATGCGTTCGCTGATTATTGTAGACATCGAGCCAGTCGTCCAGGTCTTTTTGCAAGGCCGCCAGATCGTTATACAGGTGCTTGCGCAAGGTGACCTGATAAAACTCCTGCAGGATCGTCTTGTGGAAGCGTTCGCAGATGCCATTGGTCTGCGGGGATTTGACCTTGGTCTTGCTGTATTCGATGTCGTTGATCGCCAGATAGAGCTGGTAATCGTGGGTTTCTGCCCGGCCACAGTATTCGCTGCCCCGATCGGTCAGAATGCGCAGCATCGGTAGCTGCTCCGCCTCGAAGAACGGCAGCCCCTTGTCGTTCAACAGATCAGCGGCCGTGATCGGGGTTTTGGTGGTATAGAGCTTGGCAAAGGCGACTTTGGAGTAGGTATCGACAAAGGTCTGCTGATACACCCGCCCGACGCCTTTAAAGGTGCCGACATAGAAGGTGTCTTGGGAACCCAGATAGCCCGGATGCGCCGTCTCGATTTCCCCGCTGACTTCGTCATCCTGCTTTTTCTTTTCCAGGGCGGCGACTTGCGCTTCGGTCAGGATCAACCCTTGCTCCGCTACCTTCGCTTCCAGGGCTTTCAAACGCGCCTTGAAGCTCGCCAGGTCATGCCGCAGCCAGATGCTGCGCACACCGCTGGGCGAAACGAACACGCCGGCCTTGCGCAACTCATTGCTCACCCTGACTGGCCGTAGGCAGGATAATCCAGGGCATGGGTCAATACGGCTCGTTCCGTGGCTTCATCGACTCGGTTCTTCAGGTTCGGCTGGCGTCGGCTCTTGTCGAACAGGGCTTCAATCCCACCTGTAATTTTCTAAATTATTTGGCGCAGATTTTTTGGCATTATTTGGCGCCTCAGGATTCGACTCTCTTGCCTTGGGTGTAGCAATAGAAAAGACCTGTTTTCGTTTTTTATGTTTTTTATTAGGGCAGGGGTCATGATCGACTCCAAGGATATAGGACGTAAAAAATTGTTGGCCTTATCCTATCCGAGACAGTTACCGTGGATCGTCGGCGAGCTGGGAAGATGCACTCACGGATTTGTGCCAGCGGGGACTGAAGACGGCACCGAAATTGGCTGTCGGAGACGGGGCGTTGGGGCTCTGGAAAGCTGTCGCCAAACTTTGACCGGAGACCGGGTTCAAGAAATCAGTTAAAGAGTGGATAGACTGGCAAGCAACGCCTTAATGTCGGTTTTTTTGCGGCTTTGCGGCAAGCCGATGGCATAAATCTGGCGGCTGATTTCAGGATTGGCTAAATAGCGGCACTGCACGTCCTGAGCGTTCAAAGGCAGCGTATACTCCGGCATCAATGCGACGCCAAGGTCGGCGCGAATCAGATTAATGATCCAGTCTTCGCTGTTGCTTCGGTAAGAAGCGTAGAGGTTGATCTCTTGATCCTGGCAGACTGCCTTGAGTTTTTCCCTTAATTCGCAGTTGAGCCGATCCAGATACGGTTCTGTCTGTATTTCTTTCAAGTCTATCCGGGACAGGCGATTAAAGCGGTGGTTGCTGTGAAAAGCCACGACGTAGCGTTCCGTATAGAGTAGCGTTGATTGATAAGGCGGCGCCAAGAGTTGAGTCGGGGCGCTGATCACCACATCCAGCAAATCCGCTTCCAGTTGCTTCAGCAAATCGGTCTCAGTGCCGATAATCAGTTCAAATTCGATATTGGGGAATTCTTGCCGGTAATGGGCAAAGACAGGACCTAACCGTTGTGCGCCTACGGTTTCCATCATGCCTATCCGCAGCGGAACACTGTTCAACCGGGTAAAGCGGATCGCATCGGCTTTGGTGGCCAAGGTTTCTTTGTATATTTTCCGTAAATTAGGCTCGACCATTCGGCCGAGGGGAGTCAGTAAGCATCCTGAACGGTCCCGCGTGAATAATTCACCGCCTAATTCATCCTCCAGTTTTTTGATGGCCTGGGTCAACGACGGCTGGGATATATAGCTGAATTGCGCGGCGCGGGTAAAACTGCCATGATCGCAGACAGCCAAAAAATAACGGATTTGGTGCAGTTCCATAAGTGCTCGCTCCGATCATTATAGTTAAAAACTATTCTTTCATAGACAGTTTGTATTTTACAATCCTTATATTTCAATCCTATCATACTCCACATCATAAACAAATGCTATGAAAGGAGAGATTATGAAAGCGGCAAAATTAATAGTCATGTATCCCACACCATCCGATGTGGCCGTGTTCGAACGCCGCTATGCACAGGAACACGTGCCGATGGCGGTCGAAAAACTGGCCGGAAAAATTCGTTTTGACGCCAACTTGATTACCTCGGCACCGGGACGGGAGCAGGCGCCTTATCACCGGATCGCCGAAGTGTATTTCCCCTCCATGACGGCGTTGGAAGACTGCCTGATGTCACCCGGTGGTCAGGAAACGGCGGCGCATGCGGTCGAAATTTCGAGCGGGGGGGCGCCTTTGTTCCTGATTGCAGAAGTCGAAACCTTCGTTTTTTAAGCGGACTACCAGGGATTATTCCAAGGGCTCTTATGTCTTACCTGCCTTCAAATCCGGAGATGGCCACGCTGGCCGAATTATTGGCTCAATATCCCCGAAGCGGCATCCTGTTGTGGAAGCTGTTGGAAAACGTCAAGGCGAGTTTTTCGCCGCAAGACCGCGGGATGGGTGAACTGCTGATCGCCTACATCTCGGGACTCAATCAGTCGGCGTTCTGCTATGAGGTGCATAAGCGTTCAGCCATGCAATTAGGGGTTGAAGCGGTCGTCTTCGGCCAATTAAAAGTCGACATCGACAGGGCGAATATGGAGACGAAATTAAAGCCGATCCTGCAGTTTGTAAAAAAACTGACATTAACCCCGCAGCTGATCTCTCAGGCGGATGTTAAGGCCATTTTTGAGGCAGGGTGGGACGAACGCCGCTTTCTTGACGCAATTTGCCTGTGCGCGGTTGTCAACTGCATGAATCGGCTGGCCATAGGGATTGGCATCGATCAAACAATATCCGACTCGCCAACGCTGTTGTCTGTGACCAGGCTGGTACGGGTCGGCCTCCTTCATTAATTGTTTCTTTTGACTGCGATCAACCGACGAGGTGAAGTCGATGAGCACGCTCCTCCTGTTCTTTTTTAGATTATTGATTATTTCAGCGCCCGTGGTTTTGTTGGTGGGTTTGTTCAAACCCGAATGGCTTAGGTGGCGCAGCAAACAGCCGGACCCCCTGATGACTTTCGTGTTGGCTGCAGGTCTGTTCATGGCGGGTTTTACCGGAGCGAGCAAAACCTACTTTTCCGCCGATGAAGAGGTTGTGGAAGCGGCTAAGGAAGATGTGATACCGGCGGCCGCAGACTATACGGATCGCCTCGCTGCGGCAGGCTGTCAACCTGGCTCTAAACCGGGCCCGGCCGGCGCCAGCGACGAGGAAGAAACAGATGACGGCATTCGTTTTTCGGTCAGGACACCCACCAATTATAAAGATACCATCGCCCATCCTTTACTGGTGGTGTATGCGCCGGCCGGCAGGGATCGGGAAGAAGCCGAAGCATTTACCCATTTGACCCGGGAAGCCACGGCGGCAGGCTTTATTGTCGCGTATGCGGATCACCGCAGGTTATCGCCTGAAGAGGCGGTGCGTCTGGCCCAACTACCCAAAGCGGTTGAAGAAAAATGGTGCATCGACAGTAAGAGGGTTTTTCTGACCGGACACTCCGACGGCGGCACAACCACGATGGCTATCGCCTTTTTCAACGGTACCAAGCATATACCCGCCGCCATCGCACCGAGCGCGGTAGGCATCCGTGGGGATGATCTGACAGACCGCAATTGTGTGAAGCCCATACCGGTCATGCTGATGCACAGCCGCCGCGACAAGCTGTTCCCGAATTATGGAAAAGAAGCGATTGAATGGTGGGCGAACTGCAATAAATGCGCCACCAAAAAGTACAACCTGGAGGACCGCAAATCCTTATCCGGCAAGCCCATGCGCTGGGAAAGCTATTATCGGCACGAACTTGAACAAAAAGCCAAAGATCTGAAAATCGGCCAACCTTTACCCAATACCATTCCCGTCCAAGGCGTAGAAGGGTGCGTGGCTTACAGCGGCTGTAAAGACGGCGTGCAAACCTGGTATTGCGAAGGCAGCGGCCCGCATCCCGAATGGCCGGGTAGGAATAAAGCGATGATCGAGTTTTTCAAAGCCGTGAAAACCGACAGGTGAAACCAATCCCTTCACTCTCATCGTGTTTTCTTCGATTGATGCTTTTGGTAATGAGCAGACGGATAACATTTTATATCGGTCTTCATTTAGATCGGAGGAGCGTGAGGTTATGAAAGATGTTAAAAAATTATTACTGGTGCTGGGTTTGCTGTTTTTATTGATTCAGTTGATTACCCTGTTCTTGGTTGGAACCAAAGGCATTGAGCTATGATCGGTCCATGGCTTGTAATTTTCTACATTATTTGGCGCATCAGTTTTCGACTTTCTTGCTTTGGGTGTAGCGATAGAAAGTGGTTCTGGCAATGCCCAGTGTCTTGCAGATCGCCGCGACACTCTGGCTGGGGTCGTCCCGCAAGGCCTGGGCCATGCGCCGTTTATCTTCACTGAGCAACCTCGGTCGTCCGCCCTGTCTCCCGCGCGCTCTGGCGGCCTTGAGGCCTGCGCGGGTACGCTCCCGGATCAGGGTACGCTCAAACTCCGCCAGGGCCGCGAAGATATGGAAGACCAACTTCCCTCCGCTCGTGGTCGTATCGATGGCTTCGGTGACGCTCTGAAATCCAACGCCCACGGTCTCGAGCTGCTCAACCGTTTCAATCAGGTGCTTGAGCGAGCGGCCAAGCCGGTCCAGCCGCCAAACCACGAGGGTATCGCCAGGGCGCAACGCTTCGAACAGGCGAAGCAGCTCCGGCCGGTCCACTTTGCCGCCGGATTCCTTTTCTTCGTATACGCGCTCGCACCCCGCAAGCCGAAGGGCATCTCGCTGCAGATCGAGGTTCTGATCATCGCTGCTGACCCGTGCATAACCGATTTTCATCGTACAAGTGTACCAGAAGTCAGCACTTTGTCGAGGGTTTAGGCATATTGATAGGGGGACGGATTGTGGAACAGGAAGCGGCTCAAATCAGGCCAATTTTCGTCTTGTTTCAGCCCCGGCTTGCCAGTGTTCCATAAACGAACGTTTTTGGTACGCTAGCCCGTATGCCCGATCACGAGACTCTCTCGGGCCGCCTCAACCGCCTGACGGTTGACGTGCGGCAGTTCGTTGATCATCACGATGCGCTCTGTCTGCGCCAGGAGTCGGCCGAGCAGGCGGAAGTTGCCGCCCGTAATCCGTACGATGGCGGCTGTGGTCTCTTCATCCAACGGCGGAAGACGAACGCCAGGCGGTGTCCAGGGCACTGCCAGAAGAGAACGCACCTCCGTCGCACTGAGTGGACGGAACTCGTGAACAAAACCGATGCGGGAATAGAATTGCGGATAACGTGCCAGGCGTTTCTCTATCCCTGGCATACCGATGAGGATCAGCCCGATTTGGCTGCGGTCGAAGCTATCGCGAAGGGTTTCTAAACCCGCCATCTTCAGCCGATCGGCTTCATCGACCAGCACCAGAGTGGTCGGATCGACAATGGCTTTTTCGCGTTGGACGCAGCGTCGAGCCATCTCGTCGTAAGCCGGCGCCTCTGGCGGCGGCTTCTGCTCACCGAACAGGTTAAACCAGTCTCCGTCTGCAAAATACGCGTCCCTGGCTTCCTCATAGCGGTCCCGCTGTTGGTCAAGCGTTGCCTTATGCTCTCGAAGGACGGGTTCACGGACGATCTGGTAGAGATGATTGCGTGCCTGCGCGAGGCCCGCTTCAATACTCTTGGGGGTACTGGTTACCGATACGGTATAAAGAAGCGTATCCGGTTGGCCTGTAGCGAGGAGTGTCTTTAGTTCTTCGTCCGGGAGGGTATAAACATTTACGTCTCGGATCGTGTCCCACCGGGCGTAATAGCGTGCCGAGAGCGTCTTACCGACGCCGGCAGCCCCATAACACAGCCCCACATAGCGGTAACGTCGGCAGGCTTCGCAGAACTCGGCGAAGCGCCGATATTCCAAGGTCTCAACGAAGTGCGCCGGATCATTCATTAAGGTAGCGGCGCAGGGCGGGCTGTTCGCGCGCTTCTCTGTCAGAAGGCGGGCACTCGGTGTTTGCCGAAGGCGTGCTTTGGCTGCTACCCTGCTTCAGTTCCAGCAAGGTATCAACGGCTTTCTTGCGGTCCTGCAATTGAGTGCGCAACTCATGGCGACGCTGATTCCGCGCCCGCACGACCTCGCGCAACGGGATGGTTTCGCCGGCCAGCTCGGGACAAATGGCCCGGCAAAGGAAACGCCCCTGATGGAAGAGACGCACCTCGGCCACGTCCCGCGGATCATAGCGCAGCATCACCGACTCGCCCACGAAGGCGGCCAGGGTCGTGTCGATATAGCGCAACCCCTGGAAATGAATGCCGTCGGGATGCACCTTGCGTGCTTTGGCTACCGTCAGCAACAGAAGATCCAGTTGCTCCAGTGAATCGGGCAGGCGCGGCAAGAAGCCCTCATGTTCCCAACGCGATTGAGGGGCAATACCCGTTTCGCTGTGCTTCCGGAGATGGTAGTCTCCCAGAATAAAATCCCTCAACTTCGTATCCAATTCCGGCAGCGTCAGCGTCGGCTGACCGCAGAGGCCGCCTTCCGGCGTGTATCCGGGAAGGCCGGACAAAAACATCGAATTGATCACCCCGAAAAAGCGTTCGATGCGGCCTCTGCCGCGGGGTTTGCCGGGCGTCGAGAAAACAAGCTGCATCTTGATGTCCGCCGCGACTTGTTCCAGATGGTGCGAGGTAAAATCGCTGCCGTTGTCGGTATAGAGGACGTCTGGAATGCCGCACACCTGCCATCTCGCCTCCGCTTTGCGCCAGATCGCTTGATGCAGCGCAAGCGCCGTTTGGATCGCCGAGGGCGCTTCGAAAGAGAGGAAGTAACCCGCGATGGCCCGACTGTAATCGTCAATGATCACGGTCAACCACGGCTTGGCGGCCTTTCCCTTCTCGTGCCGGATCAAAATGTCGAGTCGCGTGTGGTCGGCTTGCCAGAGGGCATTAGGTCGTTCGGCTTCGCGGCGATGGACGAGTTCAAAGGCATCGGCATAGGCCTTTGAGCCTTCATGGGCCAGCATGACCAGATCCGCCGGGAGTTGGCGAACAATAGCATAGACGACCGCGTAACTGGGAGGCTCCTCGTTCTGCTGTACAGCAAGTCGATAGACCTGACGATAAAGCGTGGCGATAGGAAGCGGCGGCTTCTGGAGCGCTAAGCCCTCCACAACTTTATGTAGCTGGGGCGAGAGGGAACGCCGGGTACCGCGATCCGTGCGGCCTTTTCGTGCCAACGCAGCGAGTCCAAAGCGGTGATAGAGAGCCACCCAGCGTTGAGCCGTCCGGTAGGGAATGCCCGCGTTGCGGGCCACCAGCGTCAGAGGCACACCTGCCTCCAGATGCGGTTCGAGCATATGAAACCGCGCCAATGCTTTTTGACGATCCTCTTCTGATAAGGTAGACAGTTCGCTCATCGATATCCTGTCCGCTTGGTACAGATAGGCAGTATATGATACGCCAAATAATTCCTAAAGATCCATGCCAAATAATGTAGAAAATTACACCCACCCGTCTCGACGGCGGCCTTGTAACGGTAAAACGTGTCCCGCGATAAGCCCATGGTCTTGCAGGCTTTGGCGACATTGCCGAGTTCTTCGGCCAGATTCAGCAAGCCGATTTTATGTTTGATGATTCTTACGTTATTCTCAAGCATGAGGGTTACCTCTCATGGTGTGATAATAAGCAGACACTTCTATCTCACCAGTAACCCTCGCTCTTTTCAAGCGCGGTGTCCGATCAAATCTGAACTATTCCACATTATGTTCATCATGGTCTCTTTGCTGGCGGCGATGGTGACGTTGAGCGTTCTTTCCGCTTTGTTTTTGGCGTCATCGCTCCATCGGTGGACGGACTTCCAGCTCTTCCTTGAAGCGAGCCAGGATTTCCTGCTGAGCGGCAGCGCTGTCCCGCATCAACCGCTCGTTGATGATGTGCAGAATCAAGATCGGATCGCCTCGGACCACGACGATGCCGTGTTTGACGGCGATTTCCTTGATGGTTTCTTCGATCTTGTCGGCCGCCATCATAGCACCGCCGCATTTTCCAGTTGTCCGAAGAGCTGGGTTCGAACGATCTTGAGGCATCTTGCCGGGTAAGCAGTTGATTAAAGCCGTCGGCTTGATTATCCTTTGCCGGAAACTCTGCCGCAGGCCGGATACGAGCCGGAATTTTCCGACGGCCCGGCGGCACTTCCCTCAACAGTCCGGAAAAAACCATGCCCATACCCGTTACGCCCTTGCTTGCTGCCGACATACTGATCGAACTGATCGACCTGCCGGAACGGCCGTTCATACTGATCGAACGCGCCTATCCGCCGCTGGGCTGGGCCATTCCCGGAGGCTTTGTCGACGTCGGCGAAACCGTGGAACAGGCGGCGGTGCGCGAAGCGAAAGAAGAAGTTTGCCTCGACGTCAGGCTGAAGATTCTGCTGGGCATTTATTCGAATCCGGCTAGAGACCCGCGCAACCATACCGTCACCGCGGTTTATCTGGCCGAAGCGAAAGGGATGCCGAAGGCGGCCGACGACGCCAAGCACTGCGGCATTTTTACGTTCGACACCCTGCCCGGCGAACTGGCCTTCGATCACGCTCAGGTCCTGAAGGACTATGAACATTATCTGGCCACCGGAAACGTCGCGCCTCTGCGCTGACCCTTTCGATATTCTCCGCCCGTAAAAAGGCCGCTCGGCGCGGGGATCGTCCGTTCGGAATTCCCGCAATGTGCGTTAACGTACCGAAAGGTTCGGATTTTGCGCATATTCTCTTAACCGATTGTTCATCATCGATTAGGAGAAAACCATGATTCAAACTAACCAGATCCAACCCGATATGCCTGTGGTCTGTTCCGAAGGCGGCCAATTTGCCACCGTCGATCATATGGAAGGTTCGAATACCATCAAGTTGAAAAAGGATCAGAGCGGCCAGCACCATTATATTCCGTTAAACTGGGTAACTTCGGTCGAAGACGGACAGGTTAACGTAGATCGTCCAGGGAATCAGGCGATGCGCGAATGGTCGGATACGCCGCCGAGCGAAATGCCCCAAGCCTGAGCCCGTTTATCGGCACGGGCTGAACACGGTTTTTAGAGCATTTTCAGTTTCCGTGTACGGCTCCAGCAAGGGCGAATTCACTCGTGCCTTTAGGGTATTCGCCTTCGATGAACCCACCAAGCGAACGAATTCGCCCTTGCAAACGATATGAAAATGCTCTAGATCAATCGAAACGGCGGTTATCCACGTAATAAGAAGGAAGGACGGGATATTGACGGCCGTTGTGTTTTAAACGGTAGATATGCTGACTGGCCGCATTCAGCTTTTTGTTCAATATCCGCTTTTCCTTGCGGCTTAACCAGCCGTCGCTTTTAAAGCGGTTTTCAAGGCGCGCAATTTTATCCTGCTGTCGATCCAGTTTCGCCCACTCCCTCGGCGTGAGCCGGCCGCTCTCGATGCCCTGCGCAATACGCTGCTGCTGTTGGTACTGTCTTTTATCCACACGGTCCGGAGTATTATAATAATGCGACGCATACTGCGGGTAATCACCGTTCGTATGGGCATGGGCCGAAGCCATCGACAATAAGCCGGCAATCAATGCGATTATTGTGTTGTGTTTCACGGTTTTTCTCCACTGTTGAAGTTGACTGTAAAATAGCACCCGTCCGCTGAATTCCCACTGAATAAAACGAATGGACCATGAGAGCATTGACCGCCGACCTGCCTGAAGACCGGAGCAGAATTTATTCTGTCAGCCAGCTTAACCGTGAAACCGGCCTGCTGCTGGGCGAGTATTTCCGGACGATCCGGGTCGAAGGAGAAATATCCAACCTGAGCGCGCCCTCTTCCGGCCATCTGTATTTCTCGCTGAAAGACGCCACCGCGCAAATACGCTGCGCGATGTTTCGCAACCAGCAGCGGAAGCTGGGATTCAGACCGGAAAACGGCAAGCAGGTCATCGTCACCGCGGAAGTCGGCCTGTACGAGCCCCGCGGCGATTATCAATTGATCGTCGAGGCCATAGAAGAAGCCGGCCACGGCCTCCTGCAAAGAGCCTTCGATGCCCTGAAATTGAAACTGTCTCAGGAAGGGCTGTTCGATCCTGCCCGCAAGCAACCCCTCCCCGCCCTGCCCCAAGCCATAGGCATCGTGACGACGCCGACGGGAGCCGCGATCCGGGACATCCTGAGCGTATTGAAACGCCGTTTCGCCGCGATACCGGTGATTATTTATCCCTCCGCCGTACAGGGAGAAAACGCCAAAGTCGAACTGGTCAAAGCCATCGAAGCCGCCAACCGGCACGATCGGTGCGACGTGCTGATTCTGGCGCGCGGCGGCGGATCGCTGGAAGATCTCTGGGCTTTCAACGAAGAAATCGTGGCCCGGGCGATTTTCAACAGCCGGATTCCGGTCATTTCCGGCGTGGGCCACGAAACCGACGTCACCATCGCCGATTTTGCCGCCGACTTCAGGGCCGCCACGCCCACCGCGGCCGCGGAGCACGCCACGCCCGATCAACAGCAATGGCTGGCCCGCTATCAGGCTCTGGAAGGACGGCTTGAGCTGCAACTCAAAAGAAAACTCAGGGAAAAACAGCAATCGCTGGACTGGCTGCACAAACGGCTTCATCAGCAGCATCCGGGACAAAAATTGAACCGCAATAAGCTGCGCATGGAAGAACTGGAATTGAGGCTCGGGCAGGCCATGCAGCGGAAAATGCTGCACCAGCGCAGCGTTCTGGACGCCCGAATCGCCGCCTTATGGCAATTCAATCCGAAGAACGCCCTCAAGAATTACCGGCAGCGGCAACACTATCTAAGCGAAAAACTGACCGCCGCCATGCGCTGCCAACTGGACCGGTTCGGGCAACAACTGGCGAAATCGAGCCGGACCCTGCATGCGGTCAGCCCGCTGGCCACTTTAAATCGGGGGTATGCGCTGGCCGTGCGCCAGCCCGACGGCGCTCTCGTCCGTTCGACCGAGCAACTGGCGGTAGGCGACAGCGTCCGAACCCGCGTCTCCGACGGGCAGTTTACCAGCCGGGTGACGGCCATTGAAAAATGTTCACCGTTTTATGAAACTCCGGATATCACCGGACAGTTTCAAACATTCGTTCGAAACGAGCCGGACATGAACGATCTCGGCAAGTAGCCTCGATGTAACGAAGTGTAATCGAGGAATCGGAGCCGAAAAACCCTCGATTCCGTTTTACTCCACCGAGGCTGCTCGGCCGTCCAACCATTTTATGTTATGAATTTCAAAGAAAAAGAGAGGTTCGCGATGGCTCGTTTCTGGTGTTATCAATGCGTACGGAGCCTGGCAACAGGCGTTCTGGCGGTGGGACTCCTTTTGATGGCGATGCCGATCTCCGCAAAATCGAGGCTCTCCCCCTGGGACGTCTTCGTTGATCAATTCATCGAAAGCTATTTCGTTTTGCACCCGTCTTTCGCAGTCAATGCCGGCCGCCATGAATTCGACGGCAAATTGCCCGGCTGGAGTCCGGCGGATTTGACTAGGGAAATACAGTGGCTGAAAGCCGAACGAAAAAAAGCCGCCCGATACCGGGACGCCAAACTGAAGGCATCCCAACGCTTCGAGCGTCAATACCTGCTCGCGGTAATCGACGAGAAATTGTTCTGGCTGCAAACCGCAGACCAGCCCTACAAAAACCCTTTATTCTATTCCCCGGCCTTGGATCCCAGCGTGTACGTAAGCCGTCCCTATGCTCCGGCCGAACTGCGGCTACAGGCTTTTATCGACTATGCCAAAAACATTCCCAAAGCGGTCGCGCAAATCCGCGCCAATCTGCGGCCGCCTTTTCCTAGGACCTATATCGATCTCGGTAAGACAGTATTCGGCGGTCTCGCCAAGTTCTACGAAAAGGATGCCAAAGCGGCCTTTGCTGCGGTCACCGATCCACAATTGAAGAAAGCACTGGATTCGGCAATTCCCGTGGCGGCCAAGTCGATGCAGGAGTTAACGGCCTGGATGGAGCACCAGCGCGCGCAGGCAACCGACGACTTCGCCCTGGGTGCAGCGCGTTTTCAGCAAATGCTCAAGGCTACGGAAGGCGTCGATTTACCGTTGGCTGTCCTGGAAAAAGCGGGACGCGAGGATCTCCAACGCAATCTCGAAGCGCTCGGTGACGCCTGTAAGCGCTATGCGCCCAATGCCTCGGTTCAAGCTTGCGTAGGAGAGGTTGAATCGCGGAAACCGCCCGAGGGAGCCGTCGCCGAAGCGCGCCGGCAGCTTGTTGCTTTGAAAGCGTTTGTGGCCGAAAAAAATCTTGTCTCGATCGCGTCTCCGGAGGAGGCTGCCGTGGCCGAATCCCCGCCTTTCAACCGTTGGAATTTAGCCTATATCGACATTCCGGGACCCTTCGAACACAAGCTGTCTTCGATCTATTATGTAGCGCCGCCGGACCCGGCCTGGAGCCCGGCCGAACAAGCGGCTTACGTGCCCGGCAAGGCGAATCTGCTTTTTATCTCCGTTCACGAGGTGTGGCCCGGCCATTTTCTGCAAGGATTGCACGCCCATCGGGCGAACTCGAAATTCGGCCAGTTATTCGGCAGTTATGCTTTCTCCGAAGGCTGGGCGCATTATGCGGAAGAGTTGATGTGGGAGGCCGGCTTGAATGCCGAAGATGCCGAAACGCATATCGGTCAATTGATCAACGCGCTGATACGGAATGTTCGTTTTCTCTCGGCAATCGGCCTGCATACCCAGGGAATGACCGTGGCCACTTCCGAAAAGATGTTTCGGGAACTGGCGTTCCGCGATGAAGGCAATGCGCGGCAACAGGCGGCACGCGGCACTTCCGATCCCGCCTATCTCAATTACACCTTGGGTAAATTGATGATTCGTAAACTCCGGGACGACTGGACCGCAACACGAGGCGGACAAACGGCATGGAAGGCTTTTCACGATGCCTTTTTGTCTTACGGTGCTCCGCCGATCCCTTTAGTGCGAAAGACCATGCTAGCCGGCGGCAGCGGATCAGATCTTTGATCCATTTGCAGCGAATTCATCAAGCCGGGACTTTTACGGATGATTACCTGCTATTTCCGCCAGAACTCCGGCAAAAACAGAATAATAATCGAGAAAATCTGCACGCGGCCCAGCAGCATCGCAAAGATGCAGACGCCGGTCTGGTAATCGGTCAGGCTGGCGTAATTCGTCGCCGGGCCGACTTCATTCAGACCGGGACCGGCGTTATTGAAACAGGCGATGATCGCGCTCAAGGCGGTGACGAATTCCATCCCGCTCAGCAAGAGCATGAATATCAGGATGACGATGCAGATAAAATACATGAAGATGAAGCCGGTGACCGACGTCACGATCTCGTTGCCGATGACTTTGTCGCCTATTTTCAGCGATTTCACCGCATTCGGATGAATGAACTTGAACAGTTCCAGCCGCGACTGCTTCAAGAGAATGATCGTACGGATCATCCGGATGCCGCCTCCGGTCGAACCCGAAGACGCCGAAAGGCAGCTCAAAAACAGCATCCACATCGGCACGAAAATCGGCCATTGGCTGAAATCCTGCGTGGCGAAGCCGCAATCGGTCGCGATCGTCACCAGATTAAAGGTGGCGTGACGCAGCGCGGTAAAAAAATCCGGGTACGTGCCTTTCTGCCACAGCACCGAAGCCGCCAGCACGCAACTGCCCAGCACCAGAGCCAGGAAACTGCGTGCTTCCATGTCGACCCTATAGGGCTTGAAGGTGGATTTTCGCAGTGCGACGAAATGCGTGGCGAAGTTGATCGCAGCCACCAGTTGAAAGAAGGTCAACACCATTTCGATCGGCAGCGAATTGAAATAGCCGACGTTCGCGTCATGGGTCGAAAAGCCGCCCAGGCTCATCGCGGCGAACGCGTGACAAATCGCATCGAACCAGCTCATGCCGGCCAATTTGAGTCCGAGAATGCAGGCGATCGAGATGCCGGCATAGACCATCCACAACGCTTTCGCCGTTTGTGCGATTCGCGGGGGCAAATCGGATTCCTTGACCGAGCCCGGCGTTTCGGCGATATACAACTGCATGCCGCCGATGCCCAAAATCGGCAGAATCGCCACCGCGAAAATGATGATGCCCATGCCGGCGATCCAGTTCAGTTCGTGCCGCCACAGATTGATCGACATCGGCAACTGATCGAGACCGGACATCACGGTTGCTCCGGTCGTGGTCAGCCCCGAAACGACTTCGAAATAAGCATCGAGAAAACCCATTTCGGGGAACTGTATCAACAGCGGCAACGTGCAAAAGACCGGCGTCAGGGACCAGGTAATCGCGACCAGCAGGAATCCGGTCTGTCTCGACACTTTTTTGGGAACTTGCCAGGTCGAAAAAAACAGCAACGCCCCGAATAACAGAGTGATTAAAGTGCCATCCCAAAAAGCCTGGGTCGCCCCGTCCTGGGCAATGGCCGAGGTCAACAGGCAGGTTGACATCAAGCCGCTGAACCCCATGACGACCAGACCAAAAATATGGACGATAGTTAAAAAGGCATTCATGAATGTAGATGCAAGGAAAATGAGAATGGTAGACCGGAAAGACGCAACATCGGCATTGGCACAGGAGGCGGCCGGCGAAAATCGAGAGCCTCGAAAGCTCCGCTAAACGCTGTCGACGCCGGCTTTGTGTTTTTTATCGAAAGGCTGAAAGATCCGTTCGATGTTGCTGACCAATTTTTTGTCCATCGCGAACATCACCACGTGATCGCCCTCCTCGAAGATCAGATCGTGGTGTATCGGAACCACTTCCTGGTTGCGGATCAATGCCCCCATGACGATGCCCGACGGAAAATGGATGCTGTCTACCCGTCGTCCGACCACCGAATCGAAATTCTGATCGCTGCTGTAATGGGCGATCGCCTCGATCGCCTCGGCCGTGCCGCCGCATAACGAACAAACCTGGGCCACGTCGCCGCTGCGCACGTGCTTGAGGATGCTGCCCAGGGTTTCCTGATTGGGCATCACGGCGACGTCGATGTCGCTGTCTTTCAATAATTTATTGTAAGATTTATGGTTGAGCAGACAGATGGCCTTGCGCGCGCCCAGGCTTTTCGCCAGCGATGCCGAAATGATGTTGACTCCGTCGTTGTCGGTCACGGCGCAAAACAGATCGGCGCTGCCGATCGATTCGTCGAGCAGCAAGGTCTCATCGGCGCAGTCGCCGACCAATACGACCGTCTTCGCCAGGTCATTGGCGATTTTGTTCGCCCGTTTCGGATCTTTCTCGATGATCTTGACCTGGTGGTCCTGTTCCAGAGCCAGGGCCAGACGCTTGCCGACGTGACCGCCGCCGGCGATGATCACCCGTTTTATCGGCGCTTCGAGTTTATGCAGCGCTTTCAAGACCCGCCGGACTTCTTCGCGCGGCGCCACTAGAAACACTTCGTCGCCCGCCTCGATCACGGCGGAGCCGTTGACGATCAACGGTTTGCCGCTGCGGAAAATGGCCACGACGCGAATTTTGGCGTCGGCCAGGCGTTCTTTGATCGACCGGATCTTTTTGCCGGTCAGAAAGCCGTAGGACGTCACTTTCACCGAAAACAAGCGGACCAGGCCGCCGGCGAAATCGGAAATGTGCTGAACTCCCGGAAATTCGACCAGCTTGTGAATGGCTTCCATGACGATCTGCTCCGGGCTGATAACGAAATCGACCGGAATGCCCTTGGGTCCGAACAGATCGGGATTTTTCAGATAATCGATGGCCCGCACCCTGGCTATCGTCTTGGGACGGCTGTACAAGGCATTGATGATCATGCAGGCCAGCATGTTGGTTTCATCGCTGTCGGTTACCGCGATGACGATGTCGGTATCATGGACTCCGGCCTGCTCGAGCACGCTCGGATGCGCCGCATTCCCGGCCAGCGTGCCGATGTCGAAGCGCTGTTTCAACCCATCCAGGAGTTCCGGCTTGAAATCGATGACCATGATGTCGTTCTCTTCGCTCGCCAAGGCCTCGGCAACCGCCGAACCGGTAACGCCCGCACCCAGAATAAGTATTTTCATTAAAACAAAGGCCGCATTAAAGAAAAAAAGAAAACCGTGCCACTTTATCGCCGGCAAATCGTAATATTCTAACCTAAAAGAAAAAATCCACAAATCAGGAAAAAGGCGGCCTTATCACCTATCACTTCGTTCAATGAGTTAGCGCCCTATGCCGGATGCTCTTCGCTTATCCGGCCTACGAAGTAATCCGTGCCGGAACGGCAAAGCCTTATGACTTGGCGCGTCTTCATTTTTTTATTACAAAAATCAAACGTCGAAAACAAGTGGAAATGGCGAATAGTCCGTGGCGCCGACTATAATTGCAGTTTTCCATAATGTTTCTTCCCGCTCCGGAGAATTCCATGAAGCAGTATAAAGTTGTGATTTATCAGGAAGGCCTGCTCGGCTCGCTTTTGCTGGGCTCATCCAAGGTCGATCCGATCAAGTTTTCGGAATTTTTGAACGCGAACGCCAAACAAGGCTGGCGCGTGGTCACCATGGAGAAAGACATCCGGAGAATGCTGCTGCTGTGGAGCCGCGAGGCCTATCTGGTCATTATGGAGCGGGACCAATGAGAATCGGCGCCTTCATTTGCCTGGCCATCTTTGTGGCCTGGGTATTCATGGCCTTGCTCCAGTTGTGGTTCGGTTTAATGAGCGGGGCAATGTTCTGGAAACTGACGATCACGGCGGGCGCGCTTTTCATCGTCGTGCTCGGAATCGCACTGGTGGCGCGCGAATATCTGACCGAAAAAAAATTGAAGGACGGCGGCTACATCGACAGTTAGCGGCTTTTGCCGGAAGACGCCTCTTCGCACGACAAGGGACGGCCGGGCGCCGTCGATGGTCCAGGATCAGTAATGCGGAGGAATTTCCGGAGCGGACGGCTCCGCGCTCCCGATTTCGGCGGATAGGCTTTTGATCCGCTCGTTCAGCAGATGGCAGGTGGCTTCCAGGCGGTCGATCTGCTGCTGTTGCCGGCTGACGGTCTCGTTCAACGCCTGCAGCAGATCGTCCTGATAAGCAGCCTTGATTTCCAGCTCGATGATGCGTTCGTCGCTCATGGTAATCGAATCCTCAACGTTTAAATAACCTTGGAAAACTGCTGTTGTTTTTGCGCCAGATAACGGTCGAAAACCATGCAGATGTTACGGATTAAAAGACGCCCCGCCGGCGACACCGAAATGCCGTCGGCCGACAAAAGCAACAGACCGTCGGCCTGCATCGGCTTTAAAGCTTCGAGTTCTTTGGCGAAGTAATCGGCAAAGCCCAGCGAAAACCGTTGTTCGATCATGGCAAAATCCAGAGCAAAATGGCAGATCAACTGCGTGATCACCGCGCGGCGAATCTTGTCGTCGGCATCCAGATCGACGCCCTTGAACACCGGCAGTTTGTGGTGAGCGATCAGCCTGGCGTAGGAATCCAGGTCCTTGACGTTCTGGATGTAGGCATCCCCGACCCGGCCGATCGACGTGATGCCGAGACCGATCAGGTCGCAGTCCGAATGGGTCGAATAGCCCTGAAAATTCCGGTACAGCTTGCCTTCGCGCTGAGCGACAGCGAGCTCGTCTTCAGGCTTGGCGAAATGATCCATACCGATATAGACGTAGCCGGCCTCGGTCAGCCTGAGTCCGACCATTTGCAGAATCGCCAGCTTGACCTCCGGCGAAGGCAGATCGGCGTCATTGATCTGCCGCTGGGTTTTGAAGCGCGCCGGCATGTGCGCATAATTGAAGACCGAAAGCCGGTCGGGCTCAGCCTCGATAATTTTATCGAGCGTTTGTGCAAAACTTGTCACCGTCTGCAGCGGCAAACCGTAGATCAGATCGATGTTGGTCGAGCGGAAGCCCTCGCTGCGGGCGGATTCCAGCACGGCGAACGTCTGCGCCTCGCTCTGCAGACGATTGACGGCCTTCTGCACGCGGGGATCGAAGTCCTGCACGCCCAGGCTGATGCGGTTGAAACCGAGGCGGCGCAGCAAATGGATCGTATGCGCATGAGTTTCCCTGGGATCGACTTCGATCGAATATTCGCCGGCATCGTCGTCCCTCAAACGAAAGTGCTCCCGAGTCGTCTGCATCAGCCTGGTCATCTGCGCGTCGTTTAAAAAGGTCGGCGTGCCTCCGCCCCAATGCAGTTGATTCACCACCCGGCTCGAATCGAACAGCGCGCCCTGCATCGCGATTTCCCTGCACAGATTGTCCAGATAGGGTTCGGCGTGGCCGCGGTTTTTGGTAACGATTTTGTTACAGGCGCAATAAAAGCAGACGGTGTCGCAAAAAGGAAGATGCACGTACAGCGACAAGGGGCCGCCGGCGGCGTTGGATTTGGCGATATGCCAGCGGTAATCGGTATCGCCGAAGCCTTCGTGCAGCTCGAGCGCGGTCGGGTAAGAGGTATAACGCGGGCCGGCTTTGTCGTAGCGATTGATCAGCTCGGCATCGAAGATGATTGATTGATCCATGAGGTTGCGGGAAAAAATGGAACGGTAAGGAAGGATCGGCCGACCAACCGACCGAAAAATAACCCTTGAAAATTGACGTTATTGTATCGTCAGTACCCGCTCGTCGTCCATTTCGAATACTCTAACACATGAATTTAGCCGCACGATACCTCCGACTCAACCGCGTCAAAAAGCTCCGATAAACACCCGGCCGATCGTTCCGTCCCCAATGACCACGGTTTTACGGCCCGGTCCAGCAACCTCGGAACATTCCTGATTAACGCAGAGGTCCGGCGCGGGCTTTTCACCGGTCGGCTTCGGCAATTCCCGGCTGACTTCGAAAGGCGATTCCACCCTATAAACCCGTTTCTGCGGCGCCGGATATTGCATCCCTTTTCCGGTTGACTCCGCTGTTTTCAAGAAAGGACCGCCGCAGTGGCAATCGTATAGAATCGAACGCTGAATCAGGCGCAGGCGCATGTCCAGCAGATTCAACTGACTGAGTTTGTTATTCAATTGTCCCAGAATAAAAAGCGGAACTCCAATCGCAACACCCAGGACAACGGCCATCACAACATGTCTGGCATTCATATTTTTATCCTTGAAGGACGATGCATTATCCGGATAAGCTTGAATATAGGGACTTCCGAATTCCTCACTGAATCACGGCCGAGATCGGCGCAACATCCGCTTCAATCATCCGTTTTCATTTGCCGATTTCGAGCGGCCGGCTCAGGCATTTTTTATTTTTGGGCAAGACGACGGTCAGCACTTCCGCTTTGAGAGAAGCAGTTACACGATCGTTGCCCGCATGATCCGGTAAAAACAGGATCTGACCGGGCAATGCAACGGTACGCTTGAATTCATCCCCCGTCCGGTCCGGATTCAACGTCTCTTGCGCAAGACTTTTCCTGCGACGGATGCCCCGGATCGTGATCGCCCGAGTGCTGATCGACACATACAGATCGGCGATATCGACGCCGGGCAGCGCTGCCCTGACTTCGATGTCCTGATCGTGGTCGGTAACATGGATGATGGGAAATTCGCTATCCGAATCTTCGGTGACGGCCCAGTCTATGAAAGAAGGCCAAATGCGGGATAAAATATCGTCAAAGGAACTGTCCGGTTCTTCATCCGGAGGCTCGTTATCGTCCGTCATGGGAAGAGCCTCGGCACCGCTTCTCTTCGTTTGTTTTTCATCGGAATTCATGATTTTCAGCCCGCGCATCGTCGACTCCATCCGATATTTACGAAAAAAAACCAATGCCGTCAGGTACGGCGAATATATTTTTCCCCCATCAAAAAGCCAGGATTGAGATGAATCACAAGTAATTTATCATTATTATTATCCTTCTCCATTCTCATCCCTACCGCCCTCCAACCGAAGGTATAGTTCTTAACCTGACGACACTGGGTTATTTGAAAAAACCCGAATGCCGAAGATAAAACGAGCAGCCGCACCCATGCGCTTCACTTTGTTCGGCACATCCTATCCTAGAGTTCCGGATAGAAAATTATTTTTGACCGTATCCTAAAGACGGGCACTGTCGGAAGGTCGTCCTCGAGTAAAATCGATTTCCTGCGCCGCCTCGAACCAGTCGGCCAGTTCATAGCCGGGTTCGAATCCTCTTTTTTCCGCCTTGAAATAAGCCAGCTCGGCAATTCGGGCCTCGCGGTCGTCGGCGGCATTCAAGGTTTCTTGCTGAGCCTCGGGCTCGTTTTCAATAGGAAAGGATTCGGAAACTTTGCTTTCTTCCGGAGCCGGACCGGTTTCCGTTCTCAATTTTTTAACGGTTGCAGCAGCCATTTTCCATACCTCATTTGCATAAAGTCATAGGGGATTGCCGCGAATTCACTTTCATTTCCAATAAAAAGAATCGCAACGCTTCGTCTCTTTCGGCCAATAGCATCGCTCACAAAAATAAACCATTACGATGGTCCGCCATCATTGCGGCGACACGGCCAAGGACGCTTCAAATTCCTCATTCTGGAGGCTTAATTGTATAAGGAATTAAAAAATAAGATATGATTTGAAATAAAGTAGGAGAAGGTAGGAAATGGATATGAAATTTATCCATTATGAGAAGACATATCGATCAGTGAGAGTTTTTTTCCGCCAGAGACACCAGATAACTGTACAAGTTGAGCGATTTTTTGTCCAGACCGAGTTTTTTGCGGATGTGCTTGCGGTGAATGCTGACCGTTCCCGGAGCAAGCCTCAGGGAGTCGGCAATGACTTTGGTCGGCAATCCCTGGCGCACCAGCGTCGCCACCTGAATCTCGACCGGCGTCAGTTTCTGATAGGCCGAGGTCAGGCTGGCCGAACTGCCGTAGGATTCCAGAAGATGTTTCAGATTGGTTTCGAGTATGTCGATCAGCCGCAGCTCGTTTCTGTCGCGCGTTCCTTTTTTCAGCATGGTCAGAAAAGGCAGAACGGTCCTTTCCGCTTCAAAGGAAAGAGCGGCCTTCGTTTGGGCCAGATCGTTATTGCGCTGTTTGAGCAGCACGTTCAACGCGGTCGTTACGTCGGCGGCCTCCAGCTTGGATTGTTCCAGTTCCGTCAGGGTAACATTCACCTGTTGCTGCAGATACTGATGATGACTCATCAGGATTTTCTCGGCCAGCTTCTGTTGGGTGACGTCGATGAAGCAGCCGACATAATGGGAAATTTCTCCGTCTTCCCCCAGAACCTTGGAAAAGTTCAGCAACAAGGCAAAGCGTTCGCCGTTTTTACGCTGGTTCCAGATTTCTCCCTGCCAGTAACCGTCATCGGCAACAGCGTTCCAAAACGCTTCGTGAAAGGGTTTGTCGCTCAGGTTGTCTGCCAGAAAGAACGGCACTTTGCCGATGATTTCTTCGCCGGTAAAGCCGGTGATCCGGCCACAGGCGCTGTTGGCGCGCAGCACGGTCATATGGGCGTCGGTCACGAAAATGCCTTCCTGCGTTTCAAAAGCCACGGCCGCAATGCGCAAGGCCTGCTCGGACTGCTTCCGTTCGGTTATGTCGGTGAGCGCGATACGCCAACCCAAAGAGGCGTCTTCGCCCCGGACGCAGAGACTGTCGAGCAGAACCGGAACCTCAATGCCGTCGGGGCGGCAGACGACCCATTCATGAGTTTGCCTGGTCTGAGGATTAGTATGATGTCTGCAATGCAGATACCATTCGTCCCGGTCTTCCTCGGCGATGAATTCCGTAAAAGGCTGACGAATCAGCGCCGCACGTTTCCGTCCCAAGAGATCGGCGGCGGTCAGATTGCAATCGTCGATCATGCCTTTCCCGTTGACGATCAGATATCCGACCGGAGCAAAGTCGTACAGATCGATGTAACGATCCCGCGCCTTTTCCAGTTCGATCTGGGTCCTTCGCAATTCCTCGTTTTGCATTTCCAGTTCGATCTGATGGACATGCAGCTCGTGCAGGATTTTGTCGACGGACATCAAAGGCCCTTTTGTTTTTCCCTTCGACGCCAGTTGCGCCTCGGCTTTGTCCCGCAATTGTTGCTGCAGGCGATCGAATATTTTTTCGCTGGAAGACGTCATGGATTAATCTCCATCGATAAAAGGATCATCTGCGGCGTGCCCGCCTTGCCCAGAAGGTGGCTGATGTTGATTTCCACTCTGCGCCGGCCGACGCCGGGGACATCGCGTTCCATCATGTAAGCATCGGATGTACCACCGTTCGCCAAAATAGCCTCCAGTATTTTACGCAGCTCAACAATATTCCAGAGACCGTCTTTTAACTGAAAGAGTTCATGGTCTAAAGTTTCTTCCGAAGCCATTTTGAATTCCTGGTAAAACGACTGGCTGGCGGATACGACCTTGAGCGCGCTGTTAAGCACCAAAAAAGGGTGGTGTATCGTATTGACGATGCCTTCGGCCAGCGTCAGCGCCTGTTGTACGGCCATCGCCTTGATTCTCGAGGTAATATCGGTAAAGGTCAGCACGACGCCGTCGATCATGTTGTCCAGAGTCCGGTAAGGTTGAATGCGCGCCAATACCCAGGTATCTTCCCCGATGTACAGCTCGCGCTCATAAGGAATCAGCGTTTCGAGCACGTTCTCCGTAGCATTGAGCAAGTCGTCGCCGTCCGCCAGGGATTTGATGTCGTTCAAGGACCGGCCTACATCCGAAGCCACAAGCCGGTAAATGCGCATCGCCTCGCGGGTGAACCTTCGAATGATCAGGTGCCGATCGAGGAAAATGAGGCCGACGTTGATATTGTCCAGCAGATTTTTCATGTCGTTCTGCATGCCGGCCAGTTGCTCGATTTTGGCCTGAAGCTCCGAATTGACGGTGACCAGCTCTTCGTTGAGCGATTGCAGCTCTTCCTTGGAGGTTTCCAGCTCTTCGTTGGTCGATTGCAGCTCTTCATTGGTCGATTGCAGTTCCTCATTGGCGGACTTCAGCTCTTCATTGGACGCCTGCTGCTCTTCCAGACTGGTCTGATAGTTCAGCTTCAATTGTTCGAGTTCGATTTCCAATTCTTCGAGACGCTTTTTTTCGCCGATTTTGCCGGAGCGTTTACGCAACGATTTCACGGGATTTTCGGCCACCTCCTGAAAACTGACCAACAGCAGATTCTGTTTCCCGTCAGGATCGTCCAAAGGGCGTACGCTCAGATTGACCGAACTGAATCCGCCGTTGGTCTTCACCTGAACGCACCGGTTCACAATCGACATTTTCTCGGTCGCAGCCGCGTATAATGCGTTGCGTAACTCCATGGCCAAACCTTCTCGCGCCATTTCGATGATGTTGTGCGTCGGCTGGCCCGGAGCCGGGCGCAGGAATTTGCCGGTTTCGCCATGGATAAAAAGAATCTCGCCTTTACTGTCGGTGATGATCGAGGCCGGGGCAAAATACTGCACCAGAAGGCGCCGGGTCAAATCGGCGAAATTGGTTTCCTTGTAGGCGGATTTGTCTTCCGGTGCCTTGACGCCGGCGCCGGCGCTCCAGGCCAGCCCGTGGCTGAGCATCGTCCGGGAAGACAGAACGGAATGAGTGGTGCGGTAAAATTTCCATTTCCGGTTGAGAACCTTGAACAGATCGCCATGGTTGCCGATGCTTTCCGACGGCGACAGAAACAACACCCCCTCCGGCTTGAGCGCATAATGAAACTCGGGGATCAACCGATCCTGCAGTTCCGGCTTCAGGTAGATCAGAAGATTTCGGCAGCATAAAAGATCGAGCTTGGTGAACGGCGGATCCTTGATCAGGTTCTGCACGGCGAAAACCACCATTTCCCGAAGCTCCTTGCGGACGCGGTAACCGGCCTCTTCCTTGATAAAAAAGCGGCGCAGCCTCTCCGGCGTAATATCCTGAATGATATTGGGCGGATAACAGCCGGTTCGGGCCATTGCGATGGCTTCGTCGTCCAGATCGGTGGCATAAATCTGCACCTTGAAATCCCGATGCATCGTGTCCATCAATTCGCGCAGCAGGATGGCGATGGAATAGGCTTCTTCGCCCGAAGCACAGCCGGCCACCCAGACGCGGAACACGTAATCGTCCGGCTTGTCTTTCAGTATGGGGGGCAGAATTTTGTCTTCAAGCACACTGAATGCTTCGGGATCGCGGAAAAAGCTGGTGACGTTGATCAGTAACTCCTTGAACAGCGAATGCACTTCGGCCGGATTTTCCTTGAGATAGCGCACATAGTCGTCGGTATTCTCGATGGCGTGCTGAAGCATCCGGCGGGCGATGCGGCGGCTGATCGTGCTCTGCTTGTACAAGGCAAAGTCATGGCCGGTAATGGCGCGCAACTGCATCAGAATGCGGGCGATGGTGCTTTCGACTTTCGCTTTGGCGGGCGCAACCTCGGCATCCAAGAGCACTTTTCCCTTCTCCGCCAACAGGGCTTCCGGCATTTTATCGGGAGGCAACACCAGCGTGGCGTAGCCCGACCGGATGGCGCTGGACGGCATGCCGTCGTATTTGGCTGTCGACGGCACCTGCACCAGCGTCAATCCGCCCATGCCGAGAATGGCGCGCAAACCCAGCGTGCCGTCGGTGCCGGTGCCGGAAAGAATGATGCCGACGGCATTTTCCTGCCGGTCGTCGGCCAACGACCGCAGAAAACCGTCGATCGGCAGACGCTGTCCGCGCGGCACGGTCAGCACGCTGAGTTGAAGTTTGCCCTGATAGATTTCCATATTGTGATTGGGCGGTATGACGTAAATGCAATTGGGACAAACCTTGACCTGGTCCTTCGCTTCGACCACTTCCATCGTGGTCGAACGTTGCAGAATTTCAGTGAGCAGGCTGCCGTGGCTGGGATCCAGGTGCGGCACCAGAACGAAAGCGATGCCGCTGTCCACAGGCATGTGGCGGAAAAACTCTTCGAATGCCTCGAGGCCCCCGGCGGAGGCACCGATGCCGACAATGCGGAAATCGGAAGGATTTGTTGAGGATTTAGCAGCCGGCTCGGCGGTGACGGTGGACGTTGAATTTTGCTCTTTGGGACTCACAATGGTCTCTGTACAGTGCTAAAGGGGTTATCTTGGCCGTTCTGTCATTATATGCTATGGGCATGTCGAGCGTAACGCCGAATTTTTCGGACAGTAAAGACTAAAAACAGGCTTCGACAGCCATGACGTTCTTTCCGTGGCCATTTCAAGCGGAATCATGCGATTACCCGGCAGAGCAAAAGTGCGTCGAAGGGAGACGGCCATCCTGCAGCTAAAGATCCGCCGGTAAAACCGGATAACCGGTGCGTAAGAGAAGACCTGCCGGGTTTTTTAAACCCGGCAGGTCTTGCGTTCAGTCCGGACGTCCCGGTTTGACGCTATTGATCAGGCCGCCGGCAAGCACCGCATCGATTTGCCGCCTGCTCAGTCCGTGCCGCATTTCATAACGCCGGCCGCGAGTGACGTTTTCAACCACAACCGAAGCTCCTCCGGCGAGGGCACTGCGCAGCGATTCGATGCGCAGCACGTCTTCCTGCCCGATGTCGCCCCAGTTTTCCGGATCAAGAAACACCAGGGGAACGATGCCGAAATTGACCAGATTGCCGTGGTGAATCCGCGCGAAGCTCTTGGCCAGCACCGCCCTGAGCCCCAGATAGCGGGGCGCCAGAGCCGCGTGCTCCCGGCTCGAACCCTGGCCGTAGTTTTCGCCGCCGACTACGAAGAATCCCTGTTCCCGGTACGGCAGCGTCCGTTGATAAAAACCGGTGTCGATCTGAGCGAATACGAATTCGCTGATCGCCGGAATATTGCTGCGGAACGGCAGGACCTTGGCGCCGGCGGGCATGATTTCATCGGTGGAAACGTTGTCGCCCACTTTCAGCAGCACCGGTCCTTCCTGGGTCTCTTCCAGCGCCGGAAAGCGCGGCAAGGGCCGGATGTTGGGACCGGTATCGAGCGCGATGCCGGCATCCTGAGGATTCGGTCCGACCAGCATGTCCTTGTTGACCAGCACGGCCTGCGGTTCCTTGAAGATCGGATAAGGCATCGGCAGATCCCTGGGATCGGTGATCGTGCCCATCAGCGCCGAAGCGGTGGCGGTCTCGGGGCTGCACAGATACACCAGATCGTCGTGGGTTCCGGAGCGTCCCGGAAAATTGCGCGGCACCGTGCGCAGGCTGATCCGGTGGGTCGCCGGCGCCTGGCCCATGCCGATGCAGCCGTTGCAGCCGGCCTGGTGCAGACGGGCGCCGGCGCGGATCAGCTTCGCCAGCAGACGGAGATCGATCAGGTTTTCCAGGATCTGCCTCGACGTGGGATTCACGTCGAAGGACACGCGCGGATGCACCTGCCGGCCTTCCACCATCAGCGCCGGAATCGCAAAATCCCTGAGCCCCGGATTGGCCGAGGAACCGATGTAGGCCTGATAAATTTCGCGCCCGGCAATTTCGCGCACCGGCACCACGTTGCCGGGACTGCCGGGCATCGCGATCAGGGGTTCGAGGCCGGACAGATCGATTTCCTCTTCCTCGTCGTATTGCGCTTCCGGATCGGCGATCAATTCCCGGAAATAATGCTCCCTGCCCTGCGACTTCAGAAAAATCCGGACCGCATCGTCCGCGGGAAACACCGTGGTGGTCGCGCCGAGTTCCGCGCCCATGTTGGCGATGACGTGGCGGTCCATCGCCGTCAGTTGCTCCAGGCCGGGGCCGTGGTATTCGACGATCTTGCCGAGCCCGCCGCTGACGCCGTGGCGGCGCAGCATTTCCAGGATGACGTCTTTTGCGCTCACCCAGTCGGGCAGTTTGCCGACCAAACGCACGCCCCATATTTTCGGCATGCGCAGCCGGAAAGGTTCTCCCGCCATCGCCAGCGCCACTTCGAGCCCTCCCGTGCCGATCGCCAGCATGCCCAGGGCGCCGGCGGCACAGGTATGGCTGTCGCAACCGAGCAGCGTCTTGCCGGGAACGCCGAAGCGTTCCATATGCACCGGATGACTGACGCCGTTGCCCGGCCGGCTGTACCATAAACCGAACTTTCGGCAGGCGCTGTAAAGAAACAGATGATCATCCGGATTCTTGAAGTCTTCCTGCAGCAGATTGTGATCGACGTACTGCACCGACAATTCGGTCCGGACTCTGGGCACCGACATGGCTTCGAACTCCAGCATGGCCAGCGTGCCGGTGGCGTCCTGGGCCAGCGTCTGATCGATTTTCAGAGCGATCTCGCTGCCGACGTCCATCGTTCCGTCCATCAGATGATCCGCAATGAGTTTCCGGCTGACGTTCGTATTCATCCTCGACCTCCTTCTGTAGACAACAGAATTTCGCGCTCTCTCGAGCGAGGGTGGTTAATTGTACTGATGGTTAGTTATTTTCAGACAATTTCCGGAGGAATTAACTCAAAGATTATTTGAAAAGAAGGCGAATCTTCTCTTGAGATGCAGGCAGAGGTGTAAGGCATTTTTTAGCCGTTCGGATTTTGTTAAGGTACGCGGTGCGTACTACGGTTCTATTATCCGCCGATAAACACCGCAAACCAAAAAACCCAGCAGAATGCCGACCACATCCGCGCCGATATCGCCCATGCTGAAATGCCTTTGCGGCAGATAAGCCGCTTGATACCATTCCGAAAATCCGGCAAGAAAAAACAACGGCAATTGAGTAACGGAAGGATGCGTCGTCAGGAAGACAAAACTGCCGCCAAAAGCTAACGCAAAGAACAAAGCGAAATGGGCCAGCTTGTCCAGATTCTGCACCGTTTCGAGTATTGTCAAGGACTCCTGCCGGAAAAGCACATAGACAGCGAATAAGCATAACAAGACAAAGACTAACCGGAACAATTTCAGCATGTGTAAGAAAAATATAGGCAAGAGCTTATCTGTTACATTTTACAAGTCAAGCGTTCCGGCGGCTTGACGGAAATCCGGAAAGAATTCGATATTTTCCTATTAGGCCACTATTTTTGCAGGATTGGCGGTGACCAATTCGAATGTCCGTTCATCGCCGATTAAAGATTTCAATACCTCCACGGCCCGCACCATCGTCGGCTGCCTTTTATGAAGATTATGGGCATCGCTGGCCAGTACGGTCACGTGATTATCCTGAATCAGTTGCAAAGCGCATTTTTGACTGGCCGCACCGAACAATCCGCTGACGGAACTGGCGGTAACCTGCAACAAACAGCCCATCGCGATGAAAGGCATAATTCTATCGGGCTGACGGACAATCGCCTGATTGCGCTCCGGATGGGCTATCAACGGAACGATGTCTTTGGTGAGAAGCCACTGTACCAGTTTATCGACGCCGACCGGGATATGGTCGTGAGGAAATTCCAGTAGCATGACCCGTTTGTTATCCCATTGCCCGAGAAACGGGATCTTGTTCTGGCCGACCATCAGGGGCAGTTCGGCGCATACCCTCACCTCCGCCGCCATTCCGACTTCCAGAGGAATGTTGTGTTTTGCCAATTGATCCCTGAAAGCCTCGTATACCAACCTTATGTTCTCAATCGTGTTGTCATAACAGCCGGGCTGAATATGAGGCGTGACCACGCATCGGCGGATACCCTGATCAATCGCATATTTTGCCATATTGAGCGCATCTTCCATGGTTTTTGCGCCGTCGTCGATACCCGGCAACATATGACAATGCAAGTCGATCATTTGAACTCCTCCTTCCTAAGAAATTTCCGCTTCCAGGGCCGTCTCTTCGTCGCCATAGGAAGATTGATAATAATAACTTTGATAATAGCCGCCATAGCTGGTGCTTTTCTCCAGATCCACCTGACTTAGAACGACTCCGGCCAAAGGCGCGCCGAAACGCTGCAAATGCTTCAACCCTTCCTGGATAATCTTGGTAGGCGTCTGGTCCGCCTTGACGACATACACCACCGAACGCACGTGCTGGGCCAGAAAGTGGGCATCGCTGACGCTATGGATCGGCGGGGAATCGATCATGACAATGCTGTAACGGCTTTCCAGTTCTTCGAGCAGACTGGCGAATACTGACGAGGATAACAACTCCAGCGGATTCGGAGGAATCATGCCGGCAGGCATCAAATCGATGTTATCGCCGATCGGATGAATGCAGTCTTCCAGTTTGGCGGTTTTGGTTAAGGCATGGGCCAGACCCAAACTGCCGGGCGGCAGACTGCGCAGGCGCTTCATCAGCGTGGGCCTGCGCAAGTCGGCATCGATCAGCAGGACTCTGCCCGATTCCATCTGCGACATCGAAAAAGCCAGATTGATCGACAACGTACTTTTACCTTCGCCGCTGAGCGAAGAAGTAACGAGCCAAGTATTTTTCGGACTCCCCAGCGCAGATAAAATCAACCCGGTGCGCACGGTGCGAACCGCTTCGGCAAAAGGCGACTTCGGATACACCACGACCATTTTGCCGACATCGCTCAGCTTGCCCGACTCCTCTTTTTTGATCTTGTAATGAGGGATCAATCCCAACATGGGCACGCCCAGTTTGTTTTCCACGTCTTCCGGCGTTTTGATGGTCATGTCCAGATATTCCAGCAGGAAAGCCAGCATGACTCCGCCGAATAATGCCGCAAAAAAAGCAAGCACTACGATAAGTAATTTTTTGGGCCTGACCGGCTCGTAAGGATAACTGGCGCGGTCGACGAAACGAATGGTCGCTTCCTTCAGAGCCGCGGCTTCCGAAGCTTCCTTGTACCGGGTAAAAAAGGTTTCATACAGATTGCGGTTGGACTCGACCTCTCTTTGCAGTTCTCCCAGTTGAGTCTGCTTGTATCCTATGGCCTGCACCTGAGCCTTGTTGCTTTCCAGACTGCCGGCAACGGCGCGTTCGTTGGCCAGGGCGATCTCGTAACGGCTGCGGATACCGCTGACACTGCTGGCGATATTATCCTTGAGCTGCTTTTTGACGCTGGCAAGCTCCGACCGGGCCGCAATCATCGTCGGATGTTCGGAACCGTAGCGTTGGGACAATTCGGAAATCTTGCGGATGATTTCCTCTTCTTTCTGCTTTAAGGCCTGCACGACAGGATCGGAAAACACTTCCGGAACGATTTCGACGCTGCTGTACAGCCGATCGCCCAACGATCGCACCTTGTTGTACAAACTTTCCGCTTCTATTCTGGCTTTACGGGCTTCGGTCAAACGATTCGAGTTTTGTTCGATTTCTCCCTTGGTCAGGGTCAACACGCCTTCCAGATCGACCAGATGTTCCTTATTAAGATAAGCTTGCAACTGCTTTTCGGATGTGGTCAGTTTCTCCTTCAGAAACTGCAACCTTTCCGCCAACCAGTCGGCAGCTTTGCGTGTCTCTCCCAAGCGAGCCGACATGCTGGATTCAATAAATGTATCGCCCAGGGTATCCACCACCAACCGCGCCAGTTCGGGGTCGTATGCTTCGAAAGAAATATCCACCAACTGGGTCATTTTTCTTGGCTTTACCGATAGCTTCTTCAAGAAAACTTCCAGCAGTTCCTCCCGTTGAACATATTCGACAGCCGCGTTTTTTTGAGATTTTGCTTCGTCGGCTTGCTCGAACAGTGCGGGCAGCGCCGAGAGCCATTTCTGCCATAAGGAGGGTTCTTCTTTTAAATCCTCAAGATCCTCTGTAAATTCCGGGTTGTCTTTCAATTTCAGTTTATCGATAACCTGCTGCGCCAGATCTCTGGATTTCAGTATCTCGTATTGCGTTTGAAAATATTCGTCATTCATGGACTGCATCTCGTACGCATCGCCCATAAGCAACACCTTCGACTGCTGCGACTCCACCATGAGCGTCGCGGAAGAAAGATAAACCGGTCGAACGGCATAAACGATCAGAATGGCCAATAAGACCGCCATCACCGACAAACCCAGTATAACCCGGAGATGTCTCTGAATAACTTGCCAGTAACCTCTTAAATCGATCGATTCATCCTGATCTTCAATAAGCTCGGGAACAGTCAAATTTCTTTGCACGAGGGCATTATGAGATACGCTCGTATTTATTGAGTCGTTAAAATGATTCATCAAAAAAAGCTCTCTTCAACAGTGATGACGTCGCCCGGGGCAATAGGCGTATCCAATTCTACATCCTGAGGAGTGTGCGAAGCGTCTTTATCGGCTACCACAGTAATACTGGTCCTCGAAGCACGCTCAGTAAACCCGCCCGCTATCGAGACGGCTTTATGGACCGTCAATCCGGGCTCATAATGATAGGCGCCCGGCTTTTCGACTTCCCCGCTTACGTAATAGTCTCTGTATTCCGTTACGTTGATGGTTACCTTGGGATCTGTCAGATAGCGTCCTTTAAGACTATCGGTGATAAATTCGGTCAACTCCCCGATGGTCAGACCCGAGGCCTTGATTTCGCCCAGAAGCGGATAGGTGATGGTGCCGGCATCGGTCAATTCGGTCTCGAGCCCCAATTCTTCTTCTCCATACACGTGGATTTTTACTTTATCTCCGACACCTAATTGATAATTGGAAAAACTGCTGTTAACGGAATGTTCATTTTGTTGATTCGCGAAGAGCGGCGGGGTTGACCCCAGCAAGCACAAAACGATCAGCATACAATTCGACTTATTTTTCATCAAAAAACCATTTTTAAACATCGTGAAGCTCTATCAACTATTGTAATTACGCAACAGCGCAGCAATAACGGTGGAAATACGCTTCCACGTAACAATTCTTATCGTTTCGTGGTCCCCAACCTATGAATCTTACCGTCCATTTTCGACTGGAGAAGATTGCAGATGAGAATAAATCAAAAATTTAAAATCCGAATCTTGCCCTTTCCGAAGCTCATCATGACCATTCTTTAAGACTCGGAAAGACACACTAGCAGTGTAGTTGGACTACCTGCTTTTGCAAGCCGATCAATCAGCGGTTTTTTTCAGATTCGGCAGGAATTGCCGGAATCCCGATGTCATGATGACACTCCGAAGAGATTTGGGATGTTTCAGGAAAAGCTATCTGCTCTTTTTTCGAGAGTTTTACCACCCTTCCGGCAATTCCGTTGCGCTCTTTGAGTATGCCGGAATGACGGCTTTTTATTTTCCATATAGCGCGACCGCTCCGTCTTTCGGATCTAATCGGCTGCAACTGCTTGCGGAGTAGCCGTTATATAGAACATAAAAATATTCAGGGTGCTGTTGGCGTCGTTCGTATCGTATTGAAAATCCGAATACGAATATTTCATCCCCAAATTAAGCCAGGGTTTCATCTCGTATTTTGCGTCCAGACTGAACGATACGCCATTCGACTTTTGCGCACTGCCCTGATTCTTCGCTTCCTGGTAGGATCCGTTCAATTGAGTGGTTACGCGCCATGGCCATTCATGTTTCCAGCCAGCTCTGTAAACCTGAACCTGTCTTAAATATCCGGCGCCTATCGAGGGCTGTATATCTCTCAGCATACCGAAATTAAACGTGGAGTAAGTCATAGGCGACCATAAAATTTTTCCGTCCCAGGTAAGCGCGTTGGTCCCTTCCAAATTGGAATCGGTGAATTCCTGCTGCTGGTAGCCGGCACGAAATATGCCTTTCGTTTTTGACGACTGATCCCAGGTCATGCCCAGCAAATATCGGCGTGTTACATAATCCACTCCGAAAAACTGCGACGAATTCGTTTGAGTATTGTCCGGCTGATTCATATACTCAATCACGCTGGTTTCCACTTCGGAAGTCAAATAAGTTTTAGGCATTACCCGGAAATAAAAACCGGGCGTTATTTCAAACCGCGTCCTGTCCCATTGGGCCGTTCTTTCCGGATGATTATCGAACTCCAGTTGCGACCAGCCGAATTGCAAGCCCAGATTTCCTTTCGCATCGACTCTTCCATAGCGGTACTTCATTTCGGCAGTGTATTCATGAAACTGATCCGGCTCCTTGAGATCGGTCGCCAGATCGCCCTGGCTGAAAAGCGTCCCCCGCATGTAATGCCCATAAGTAACGCCGGCATTAAAATCAAACCGGTTTCGGCGAGTCATTTCGACATGCGCGTTGGCATTCAGGAAATGGTCGTCGTAGTTATCCGCCGGGCTGGAATGGTATTGTGAATGGAGGATGGAATAACCCACGGCGTACCGATCCAGTTTGCGCCGTAACGCCAATTCGCCCCCGCCCTGTATTTGCGTGACAAACGACGATTTCCGGTTATTATCGTTATGAAAGATATTGTCGTTATAGCTCTCTTTAAAACCGAGATAAGGCACCAGATCGAAAGGCCCGATCGGTATCATGCCTGGATAAGTCTCTTTGTCTCTGGCCTGGACATTTAAAGCTTGCACGAAGGCAAACAACATCAACACAACCTTAATTTTCGGTTTCACTGCGGTATTCCGCCCGATGGTGATCAACAGATAAAGCGATAGTCGGAATCGCCAGCATTGCAATAAACAGCATGGCATTGGCCGGTATCTGCAAATTAAAATCGACGGAAGAATGAATCAATATACTCAACGTGCCCATAAAACCGGCGAACCCCATGCCGCGCACGAAACTGCTGCGGCGATACCGTATGGCTTTTACCGCCTGCCACAGACCGATCAACACCACAACGGCCAGACAGGCAAAGCCGATCATCCCCGAATCGCTTAGAATTTCGAGATAGTCGTTGTGAGCGTGATCATAACCGCCGAAATTGCCGTTCAGATAGCCGGGAAATACAGAGATAAAAGTTCCGGCACCGCTCCCCATCCAACTGAAATCGGCAATCATCGGCAGAATATACTGCACGATTTCATCGCGCGATTCGGATACTAAAGCCGTCTGTTCGATACGGTTGACTACCTTTTCCAGCCCAAACCAGCTCCCTAACAACAACACATCGACGGCAACGATGCTCATCAGCAGGAAATACACACGCGGTTTACGAAACGACCGGGAAGAAGCGATCGCAATCAGGCCGGTAACCAACAGGCTATTGAAAAACGCGGCATTGCCCATTCGTGAATGGCTCAGGATCAACCCGGTGACCATAATAATCAGCATCAAACGCAATACCGCCTTGCCGCTCAGCAAAAGCTCCAATGCACTGCGCAGCCTCGAACGCCAAAGGCGGCCTGCTTCGGCTTTACGGTTATTCCGATCCACCATCAGCAAGCCCATGCCGATGGCCAGAGCCATTTCCAGATAACCGGCAAAGTGGTTGCGATTAACAAAAGTACCGGTGGCGTTTCCCAAATAAGCGGTTTTTTTCATACCGATCAGATATTCGATCCCCGATAACGTCATAAAGCTGCCGTAAACCGCCTGAAACACTCCCGACACGACAATAACGTAGCACAACGTGCGCAATCGGCTGCGAGTGTTGCAAACCAATAGCAGTAATAAATAAAGTGAAAAATACGCCGCGCTACGCAATGCCAGTTCGCGGGTAACGCTTGAGTCGACCGACAAAGGAATTGCTTCCGGCCTTTCCTGTGGAGAAACAGCGAAAGCCGCCTTGCTGTAAAACGTTGCAGTCGGCACAGGCAAGGCTTCAACCCAAGCAGAAGGGAATGAACAAGATTGCAAGAAAACCCAAATCAGGCCGCCGAAAAAAAATCCTCCGGCCATTCTGACAAGTCCCGAATACAAGGAACGGGGAACTTGCGCATTTCCTTTCAGGTACATTACCAACCAGGCCGCCACCATCAGAAAACACAGGCCGGACATCATCAGCCATGCCCAGGGGCGATTCGTCCCGATAGGCAAAGGGGAAAGCGCAAACACACAAAATAAAACAGTGGCAAGGACGCGCACTTTAAATTCCTTTAAAAACCCAGAAGAAAAAACAAGTATTACTTTAGCAAAAAATAAATATTCTTCTGAAAAATCTCAAAAATATCCTTTTATTACAGGAAAATTTTAAAGTAATACAATAAATAATAATCCAACCTCCAGATTTTTCCTGGAGAGGCTAAAAAAGGGGGAAATGAAATAAGTATGAAACTTATGCTCGAAGAGAGCCTGAGGCAAGTATCAGCAAAATTGCTAAATGATTATTTAAAAAGATAAATAATCTCCATCCGCAGAGGAATGGAGATTATAAAAAATTAAGCTTCCACCTAATCTATAGCTGTAGTTTCCCATTAATGGGGAGAAGGACCACAGTTTCTCCTGCACACGGGCGGCCGATGAAATGGCGGCCGATGAAATGGCGGCCGATGAAGCGGTCTTCTCAACTTTAGATTCACAGAAGTATCGGGCAAATCAACAAGCGCCGATTTTGCCGAAGCATCCGAGGAATCTGCCGTTGCCGATTTCGCCCACACATTCGAGGAACCAACAAATGCAGCCAGCAAAATAAAATGGAGCAGTGGTTTCCAATGTTTTTTCATTTTGGAACTCCTTTAAATTGTTTGTAATGTAAATACTGGATAAATTCTTTCATTCTTTAATACCTTTAACTCCCATGCTAAATTTAGTTCAACATGGTCAAATTGCAACATCAACCAATCATTGATTCTAGAAAATGATTGCTGCAAAACTCTAAAAAGCGCAGCCCCGAAAAATTGCACCTTAGCCTGCAAGATAAGACAATTCAATAGAATGAGCTGATTGATATCAGATCACAGTTAAATGCCCGTGACCGATGTAAATTACCATGATGCGATCTTCGTTTTCCTAACTATTCTTCAAATATTAGACAAAAATCACAAAAATTCTAAACTTGTAGAAATCCTCATTGCCATTCACTTTCTAGAAATGATAAAAGCATCACATAAATTTTCATGGCCGGCGGTAAGACGATACTTGCTGGTAACGCTTGCGCTCCTTCTGATAGGACTAGCTTATCTCAGTTTCCGCTGGGCGCTAGCGGATGTGTTAGCGCAGCAAGTCTGGCATCAACTGGACAAAAGTCAAATGCCCGGCCACGAGCTTGACGCCGCCCAGTGGCAGCAGACCCGGGACTGGCTTGAAGACTCGGTTCGGTTGCATCCGAATTATTCGGCAAACCTGGAACTGGCGGAAATTTTCTACCTCTCCGCAGGCAACCAGCCGGCCGGATTACAGGATGAACTTGGATGGCACGACAGCAACGAACTGGCCCTGAGTTACACTCGCCGAGCCCTGATGATCAAACCCACCTGGCCTTACCTGTGGAACGATCTGTTTCTGATTAAAGTCGCTCTTCGTCAATTCGACCGTGAGTTAACAAACGGCATCGAACGCGCCGTCACTCTGGGTCCATGGGAAAAATCGGTGCAATACGATATCGCTTTGACCGGCCTCGACTATTGGGACAACCTAGAACCTGCTGCACATCAATGGGTAGCCATAGCGATGGATAAGGCCTTAGTCATGCAAAAAAATCCGCAGCCATTGGCAGACGACATACTTGTTCACCCCAACATCGGCAAGTTGTGCATGAGCGTCAATGAAATGCCTGAAAACAATCTCAAAATGCTTGCTCGTTATTGCAAACAACCGCAAGACGGTTAGAGTTGTATTTTAAAACCGAACCTCTAAAAAAATTCGTTTCAAGTTAAGACAGCTCCACTCGATTTCTCCGATTCTATTCGCAAGATTGTGTATCATGTATTCTTGGCAATCAGGCATCCTTGGAGAAAGCGAGGGGCGGCAATCCAACGATGGCGCCCTTCCCTTTTATGTCCGATTAGGAGATAACTTATGACCATACTCGATTGGGAAGATTTGCCCCGTTACACCTATGATGACTATGTGCAATGGGAAGGCCGTTGGGAACTGATCCACGGTTTGGCTTACGCCATGACACCTCCACCCAGCATCAGGCATCAGTCCATAAGCCAGCACATTGCCAGTCAACTGGAACGCGCTCTGGAAAACTGTCCGGAATGTCATGCCCTGCTCCCTGTGGACTGGAAAATCGACGAAGAAACTACGGTCCAGCCCGACAATCTGGTGATATGCGGGGAAGTGGAAAATTTGGCTTACCTGAGTAAGACCCCAACGCTCATTTTCGAAATAATTTCCAAGTCTACCGCACATAAAGACCGTACCACCAAATTCAAACTCTATGAAAAAGAAGGCGTTCGCCATTATGTTATCGTCGATCCTTTCGAAAACATTGCCAAAATCTATCAATTGCAGGAGGACCGCTATAGCGAAGTACTGGATGCCGGCAACGACACCGTGGAATTCGACCTAGGAAAATGCCGCCTTCTCTTCGAATTCGCTAAAATCTGGGTTTAAGAAATTACTCCAAAATAACTTCCGCTTATAGATCCAATCCTCCGGGCCGCGACCATTCGGTTATCCCCCTTCCCTATCGAGCCATGCATTCTTCTGATAAAATCCAGTCATTCATTATTAGCGCCATAACTTCATCACTACCTCATGAGTATTGAGCCTAATTTTCACCAGCCAAACCCGAACCTCAAGCAAGCCATCCTGTCCGCTCTTGCCAAGCAAGAAGATGTTCGGCTAGTCATCCTGTTCGGTTCCTTGGCGACAGATCGGGAACGCGCAGACAGCGATCTTGACTTGGCAGTGGATGCCGGCCATCGGCTCGACCCGGCCGAGAAAATAAAAATGATCGACGCGTTATCAATAGCCACCGGCCGTCCTATCGACCTGGTGGATCTTCAGTCTGTAGGCGAGCCGCTTTTGGGCCAGATTCTTCGGCATGGAAAAAGGCTTATCGGCAGCGACACTCGCTACGCCGAACTGATCCGTAAACATCTTTTCGATCAAGCGGATTTTCTGCCTTATCGTAACCGAATTCTTGCCGAAAGGAAGAAAGCATGGATCGGTAAGTCATAGAGCAGAAACTGGAATCCTTGCGTCGCTGCCTGATGCGTGCGGCGCAAAAATGTCCTACCGATCCGGAAACGCTGGAACGAGACCCCAATCTCCAGGACATCATGACGCTCAATCTAACGCGAGCCATACAACTATGCGTGGATATCGGCGATCACCTGATAGCCGGAATGGAAGACGTGCCGCCACCGGAGACTATGGAAAAAACCTTCGACCTCTTGGCCGAAGCAGGCGTTATTTCGGAAGAATTGAAGTTCCGCCTCCAGAAAGCGGTCGGCTTTCGGAATATTGCAGTGCATAACTACGAGGCAATCGATTGGAATATCGTGCATGCCATCGCCAGCCGGCACCTTGACGATTTTGCCGAATTCGCCAAAGTCGTCGTTGCCAATCTCGAGAATTAAACATTTTCCAGGACTTGCCGAGGTTGTTATATTTTACCTTCCATTGTTTTTTTTAGAGGTTCCCATATGCAAATTAGAAAAATTGGACCTAATTCAAATTTAAATCTGAACTCTCTGCTATATTTATAAACAGATTCGATAATAGGATTGTAAGGAGAAGCCTCTTAAAATCTAGCGATTGTCCCTTCAATAAACAAGGCGACTCAAATTTCGACCGATACTCTTAATCATATAAGAATCGGCCATCTCTTAAAGCCCCTCAAGCTGCTTGTTGTCTAACATTGGCACATCTTTATGTGGCGCAAGTTAGCGATTGGATATCGAAAAAGACGATTTATCTGACACTAATGTAGAACAGTAATGAGTAAATATGCATAGCCGTTTTTAAAACTTTTAGCGACAAAGCTAAAGCTCGTTGAATGGTGGATCGGAGCGGGGTTGTGAGTCGGTTTTAAAATCAGTTAAGCGCTTTTACTTAAAAGTAAGTATTGCCAAACAGATTTCAAAATAACAACATTGAAAACCCTTAGCAGATTATGGTCGAAGAAACTACCTCATTAAATTTCAGACACGTACATATTGCCGGCTGGCCCATAGTACGACTTAACCGTGAAAATTTTGCCAAACTAATGGTCGCCGACTTTTTCGCAGTCAACAAATCCTCTATTAAACCGCCACCTAAATTGGTTTTCGACGCCAACGGACAGGGGCTTTCTATGGCTCAAACCGATAAAAAATACATGGCATCACTGCAAGAAGCGGATTATATCCATACGGACGGCCAGCCTTTGGTTTTTGCATCCCGGTATTTAACATCGACTCCTTTGCCCGAGCGGATTGCGACAACTGATTTTTTTCACGATGCGGCATCAGTCGCCCAAGAAAAAGCCATCAAGTTTTTTATACTAGGAGCATCTGAAGAAATAAATCGTCTGGCTTGTGAAAATATTCTAAAACTATACCCCAACCTACAAATCGTAGGCCGACGAAACGGCTATTTCAATGAGGCGGACGAAGAAGCCATATGCAAAGAGATTGTTGAATCTGGAGCCGATGTGCTTTGGGTCGGTATGGGCAAACCTCGCGAGCAATTGTTCTGTGTCCGTAATCGTGAGCGGCTTCGGGGATTGACCTGGCTCAAAACCTGTGGAGGCTTATTTGATTTTCTTGCTGGCCGCAACAAACGCGCCCCACAGTGGATGCAGAATATCGGATTGGAATGGCTGCACCGAATGCTGCTCGATCCGCGCAGATTTTTCTGGCGCTATTTGACAACCAATTTTCATGCCGTATATCTGCTTTTGGCTCATCGAAATAAACGGCATGCCAACTAGAGTTAAGAAAAATAAAACAATTTAGCTAAAACAAGGACTATTAGTGTTTAGGCGTTTCATCCTTGCGATCGGCGGTTCCGCAGGCGTCGCGTTATCCGGTTTTATTTTATCGGTATTATTGCTGCGAACCGTTACTCCTGCCCAATTTGGCGTATACGGCTTTATGCAAGTCGTTGTCGCGCTGGGGTATGGCGTATCCAATGCCTTGTTTGGCTCGCCTTTAACTGTCGCATTAAACCGTACTGAACCCCCCAAATCGGATACGGCCGAAAGCTACTTTAAAGCAAGCTTTCTTATCAGCCTTATAACTTCGCTATTGCTTGCCCCGCTCACGATCGGTTTTGGCGAATTACCCGAAACCGGAGCCGCTTTTTCTGTTTCGGCCATGCTGATGTGGACACGCTGGTTTGGCCGATCTTATGCCAATGCTGTTCATCAGCACAAGAGGGTTGCAGTATCGGATGCCTGTTATACGGTCATTACCTTAATTGGTGCAGCCTTTATTTTTGTACTGAATGAAGTATCCATTAAAAATGTAGTGAGTTTGCAATCGCTGGGGGCCGGATTAGGGGTGCTGGCATTGGGATTCAAGCCCTTGGCAGTTCAGCTCCGCGGTATTTGGAATGGCCCTGCCGCTCCGTTTCGCCAAGGGTTCAAAGAGCAAGGCAGACACGCTTTACTAGGAGTAATCACTACTGAAGCTACCGCCAACGTTCACTCGTATCTGGTTACGCTAATGCTCGGCCCTGCCGCCTTCGCACCATTAGCCGCTTCGGTTTTGCTATTCAGACCGGTTCCGCTCGCGATCCTCTCGCTTACGCAATTGGAGCGCCCCCGTCTCGCCCAACTATTACGGGATACTCAAATGGAGGCCGCATGGCGCGCTATTCGTTTCTTTCGGGGAACCGTGCTCACATTTTGGATCTTTAATTTGGCGCTAATTTACTGGATAGTGACCCATTACCTGAATGTCGTTACGCGCGGCCATTACGATTCACAAATTATTATTCAGGCCACCTATTTCTGGGCGGCCATCATGGGATTGCGCTGTCTGCGGGGACCGGAAAGCGCTTTATTGCAGGCCAATGGCGATTTCAAGCCACTGGCTCGCGTCACTGTAATCTCCAGTTTAGTAACGATACCTCTTGTAATAACTCTCATATATTATTTCGGTGCTATTTGGTCTCTTGCAGGGATTTGTATTGGTGAATTCATAGCCACAACATTATGCACCCTCCTCGCAGGTAAAAAATTGCGGGTATTAAAGATTAAAAACGCATCAGAAACAAAATTAATGAAAGGAACGTAATGAAATTATTTGATCATTTTATCCGAAGTATTGATACCTTTGTTGACGAATATAAAAGTTTAAATCTTGTTAAGGCTGGAATAAATGGACCACATCATCATCAAGAAACACCTGTACGGAACACATGCCATTGGGCATTATCACTTTGTCGTGCCTATGAACTAACTGGAAAACCAGAATATAAAGAGATAGCGATACAATTAGGTGATTATCTTTTGAGCGAGGAAGCGAGGCCCTTTGGCAGTTCTTTTCATCATAGAAATGAAATAAATGTCGATAGATGTAATGGCCTAATTGGTCAAGCATGGGCATTTGAGGCTTTGGCTGCCCTAACAAAAATAACTGGCGATTTAAAATATACTTTTACTGCAGAAGAAGTATTTTTCAAACATAAGTTTAATCAAAAATTGTCACTCTGGCATTCATTAGATATCAACGGTACATCGCTTAACATAGATAATGTTTTTAACCATCAACTTTGGTTCGCAGCTACAGCCTCAATCCTGAAAGGCAATCGACGGCATGAGATATTAAATTATACGACAGCTTTTTTAGATGCTTTACCTTACAACCTTACTATTCAAAATACAGGGTTGATTGAACATAATGTTCATAGGGTTATGCGATCACCCAAGCAGCGATTTCTCGGTTTTATAAAGCATCTAAGAAATGGCACTTTATTTTACAGACTGTTTAAACAGCCTTTAGAAAAAGTAAATAACGAGTCATATGGAAAAGTTGCTCGAGAGAACGGTTATCATGCTTTTAATACCTATGCGTTAGCCATTTTTAAAGAAGAAATTCCAGAACATGACTTCTGGAAGTCAGCAACATTAGGGAAAATAATTAATTATTTGGAAACGGATGAGTATATATCTCAATTAGATAATAGCGCCTATGGTTATCCTTACAATCCACCTGGATTTGAAGTTCCCTATTCGCTATACACTCTTGCCGATATAGAGAATGAAAAATTATTAAAAATAACTGACAAGTGGATCAATGAGCAATTTACAAGATGTTTTGATTTTACAAATAACCTAATGCTAAAAAACTGCCCAGATCCAATTACACAAGCTGCGCGCATTTACGAGATTACACGTTTTCCAAAAGAATTACTTCTCAACACTGAGGTTAAACAATGAAAGTTGCAGTTCTTATTATTACTTGTAACCGAACAAAAGGTTTAGAACTTTTACTTACATCAATTGGCCAACAATCCTTTCCTGATTATAAAGATATCGAACTATCAGTTTTTGTAGTTGACAATGACAGCAATGGGTCCGGTAAAAGTGTCATTGAAAAATTAAAACAAAATTATCCTTGGTCTATTCACTACGATATTGAACCCATTCGTGGCATTCCGCATGCACGTAACCGTGCTTTTAGGCTAGCTGAGAACGATAACGAATTTGTTATTTTTGTCGATGACGATGAAGTCGTTCCTCAACACTGGGTTAATGAACTTGTTAAAGTTCAGTCGCTTACCGATGCTGATACCGTATCAGGTCCAGTATACCCAAAATTCATGATCACACCACCGAAATGGGCAATTGCAGGTAAATTTTATTTAAGATCAAGATACGACCTCATGAAAACCGGTGATGTTTTGCCATACGAACCAGTCAAAACAAATAATCTTTTGGTCAAAGTTTCAACCCTACAAAAACTAACTCCACCCTTTGATTTGCGCTGTGCACTAAGCGGAGGTTCAGACACCTTGCTCGCCATTCGGCTTGAAAAGATGGGATGTAAAATGGTATGGGCGGCAGAAGCCGGCGTTGAGGAATTGATACCGGAAAGCCGTATTAAGCTAGCTTGGTTATTTCAGCGGGATTACCGCAACGGTGTTATGAAAAAGGTATTTGACTTGGAGTTTATGCCTCGACATAAATCCCAGATTTATAGATTTGTGGTTGGATTCGGTAGAATTTTAAGCGGATTAATACTCACAATTCTGTCCCTACCCTTGTTAATTGCTGGAAAGCCTGAAGTAGTTATAAAGAAGTGCCGAGTTATTTTTAGAGGATTAGGCATGGTTGCTGGGGCAATTGATTTAAATCATGAAGAGTATCGACGTATTCACCAGGTTTGATAAAAGTATATTATAGTCTTTCTAATAAGTATTATTTAATATTGTTAACCTTTTGATTAGTGGATGAGCTTTTCTAATATTGTGTTTAACTATAGGTAGTTTTAAGTATTATCTTAAAGAAAGATTTTTGTAAAATTGCAAAAAAATAATGTCAAGAAAAATAATGTTTAATTAAATATTAGAAAGGTCATATTAATGATAACTCTACGAAGACTAAAATTAATCTCTTTTGTTCGTCATGCTTAAATCATTATTAGCTGTTATTGATCAACACATAGTCGAAATCAAAGCAGATGCGCGTGGTTATAAATCTGGCTACCAATCTAACAGGGTAAATATATATTTTGACAAGCAACTAAGAACTTATGAAATCATTCATAGCAAATAAACAATTCTATAATTCACTCGACATGAAAAGCCAGCCTAGTCATCGTTTGCTGTCATTGGTCTTCATCGTATTTCTTTTTATTACCTTTGTAGGGTTAAATCTCTTTGCCGAACGCACTCAACTTGAAGATCTTTCAGAAACCGGCGAAGGCGACACAACCAAACAAGTTATCTTAATTGGCTTGGCACTTCTGGTTAGTTATTTGGTTTTATTCAGAAAAAAAAATGACTTGCGCATACTTCCTCGGTTGATTCCAGGACCTATTCTTGTGGTATTGGCATGGTGTGGAATCACATTGTTATGGTCACCGGTTCCACTGATTGGGCTCAGGCGTTTAGGACTAACAGCATTAATCATTTTTACAATATTTACATTTGTACAAGGACTGGGCCCTTGGCGTGCTTTGCGATTGCTAGGTTTTTGTTTGATTGCTTTTGTAATGGCCAGCTTGATCTCGGGTCCCATTGTGCCCAACGCCGTACATCTTTCCGGAGAAAGAGATGCTGCACTTATTGGTGCTTGGCGTGGTATTTTCTATCATAAAAATCATGCAGGGATGGTTGCTGCGCTTTGTGTAATTTTTGGTTTTTTTCTTTGGCGAAGTGAAAACCGCAAAATTTGGTTAATCGCGATAATTTGTGGCGCGGCATTATTAATTCTGTCAAGATCAAAGACATCATTAGGTTTATTAATACCGTCTATATTAATTGGGTATTATTTCGAACAATACAAAAAAGCTAGAAGCAATAAACACCTATTGCTTATTTTACCTTTTTTTTTGTTAGTGTTGATTGGAATTGCAATTCTTCCTCTGAGTGACCAAATAGGTGACATATTTGATGACCCAGAAGCTTTTACTGGAAGAGTAGCTATATGGGATGCACTTGCTATGGTAATTAGTGATTATCCTGCCGGAGGAATTGGCTTTCAATCTCTTTATCAAGTTGGGGCTGATACCCCTTTACTGAATTACGCGTCAGGATGGATTTCATTATTAGCTCATGGACACAATGGCTATTTAGATATATTGGCTGCAACAGGAATTATTGGTTTTGCATTGTTTTTATTTGCATTTTTATTTAGACCATTGCGTCAAATAATTAAATCAAAACATATGCATCCTAAGGTTTCTGGGTTGATATTTTCTTTAATTACCTTTGTTATATTTCATAACTTTTTAGAATCCTCATTGCTAAATAAGGAAAAAGCGCTTTGGGTTACGCTTTTAATAATTTGTGCTATTGCGCAATCAGTTACCTACAAATCAAAAAATATTGGTTTTATTTATGGTTCACCAAGTAAAATATAGCGTCGTTGTTCCTGCTTATAATAGAGGGGAATTTTTGCATAAGCTGTTAGATTCAGTTTTTAAACAAACTTACCAAAACTTTGAGTTAATTATTGTTGATGATGGTTCTACTGATAATACCAGAGACTTAATAAAATCAAATCAAGACGCCAGAACTAAATATATTTATCAAGATAACGGTGGCGGCTCTAAAGCACGGAATACTGGCATTGATGCTGCCCAAGGTTATTATATTGCTTTCCTGGATTCCGACGATGCATTTATGCCAAATCACCTAGAAAATGCATTAACTGTTTTAGAATCAGGCGACAATCTTTGCACCTATACACAAGTTATCGTCGATCGTGGCGACGGTGTGACATTTCTTAAACCACCACGCGCATTAAATCCTAATGAGCCTATCTCGGATTATTTAATGCGCGATAGGGGATTTATACAAACAAGCACTCTGATCGTACCAGCAGAACTTGCAAAAAAAGTTAAATTCAATGAAGAAATCAGCTTTGGTCAAGATACCGATTTCGCCATACGGTTAGCAAGCGCCGGTGCAGAATTTCGCATGCTGCCTGAACCTGGGGCAATTTGGAATGATGAATGGAACCAAAACCGTCTATCGAGTAAACGTAAACATGAGCAGCGGATACTCTGGCTAAACAAAATCAAGCCCATGATCACCAAAAAAGCTTATTGGGCCGACATGGGATGGCATGTTGCCAAAGGATTCGCTCAACATGGCGAACTATTCAAAGCGCTTAATCTTTATTTGAATGCCGTGGTTAGAGGCAGCTATCGCCTAAAAATGGCAATCGTTGTTTTCTTGCAGGTAGTGCTGTCCGCTAACGCCTACCGTAAATTGGCTGATTCCCTTGCTCGTTTTGGAGTTGCGCCTTGACCAAAAGTATCCAGCAAATTTTCGTGCTATTGTTCGTTATTTCAGCCGTTCTATTGGTAATGACCACTCAGGCCGCCACCTATGAAGGCCGCGAACCCGATGCGGAATGGCGGAAACAAGCCAACCAGAAGATAGAGGCTAATCGAAAAGCTGATGTCACCGTCATTGTCTTGAACAAAGACGGCAATGCAGTTGAAGGTGCCCAGGTTCGAGTCGAAATGACCCGCCACGCCTTTCCTTTCGGTGCGGCAGTAGGCGCCACACGGTTAATGTCCAAAGGAGACGATTCCGACCGCTATAGAGAACTTATTTCCAAGCGATATAACAAAGTCGTTTTGGAGAATGACTTGAAATGGGATCAATGGGATCAAAGCAAGATTAATCCAGCCGGCAGTAAATATTATTATCCGGAGACAATGGCCGCCCTCAAATGGCTCAGGCAAAAGAATATCCAAGTTCGCGGACATTATATAGGTTGGGGACCGGTGGAGCGACTGGAGACCTACAAGAAATATAAAAACGATTCAGATGCGTTTCGCAATGCGCTCTTCAATCACATAAAGGAAAAAATTCCCCGAGTGGGTGATCTGGTGAGCGAGTGGGATGCTGTCAATCATCCCATTGGCTGGAGTGAACAGCTTATTACGTTAGGGAGTATGTATGGTCAAGGCATCTATGTCGATATTTTCAAACTGGCTGGAGAACTCAATCCTCACGCTCGACTTTATGTCAATGAAGGCAGTCTTCTGCCGACTGCGAAGTACAATCAGACCATGCGTGATAACTATGCCAAGCTCATCCGTTTTCTTCTCGACAGCGGAGCGCCTTTGGGCGGAATAGGCTTCATGGGGCATTTCGATCACGATAAGTTGACTCCGCCCTCGAAACTTATACAAATCTTCGATAGCTTCGCTGCATTCGGACTGCCTCTGCAGGTGACCGAGTTCGATGTGCGGTTCGGCAAGAAGGGTGAGCCCTACGATTTTTCCGATGATGAGCTTCAATTGCAAGCCGACTACACCCGCGACTTTATGACGGCGGTGTTCAGCCATCCGGCGGTAGAAGGCATCGTCATGTGGGGATTTTGGGAAGGTGCCCATTACAATCCGAGCGCCGCTTTATATCGCAAAGACTGGTCGATCAAACCCAATGGCAAAGTCTGGGAGGATCTGGTTTTTAAGCAGTGGTGGACGGATGTGCATGGCAAAACCGATGCAGACGGCACTTTTAAAACCCGCGGTTTCTTGGGAGAGTATGAAATTACCGTCGAACATCAAGGCAAAACGCTTACTCAATCAGTCCGGCTGCAGAAAGGCGGCAGCAAAATTACCGTTACTCTTGAATAATCACATGGATTAAAAGGATTGATATTATGAAAATTACAGTATTTGGCAGCGGTTACGTAGGTCTTGTCACGGGAGCCTGTCTGGCTGACGTGGGCAATCAGGTGATGTGTATGGATGTCGATCAAACCAAAATTGATCGTCTGAAAAAAGGGATTATCCCGATTTACGAACCGGGCCTGGATGAAATGGTCAAGAACAACATGGAAGCCGGCCGCCTCCATTTCACCACCGATCCTAAGGAGGCGGTGAATTTCGGCCTGTTCCAGTTCATTGCGGTGGGAACGCCTCCGGATGAGGACGGTTCCGCCGATTTGCGCTATGTGCTGGCGGTAGCAAAAAGTGTCGCCGAACATATGAATGATTACAAAATCATCGTCGACAAATCCACCGTTCCAGTGGGGACTGCCGACAAGGTTAGACAGACAGTCGCTGAGGTATTGGCGCAGCGCACCGATTCATTGGAATTCGATGTCGTATCCAACCCTGAGTTTTTGAAAGAAGGGTCGGCACTGGACGATTTTATGAAGCCTGACCGTATCATCATCGGCACTGACAATCCGCGCACAACCGAATTATTGAAAGCGCTGTATGCGCCCTTCAATCGCAACCGGGAACGGGTCATTGCAATGGATATCCGCTCGGCCGAACTGACCAAATACGCCGCCAATGCGATGCTGGCTACCAAGATCAGCTTCATGAACGAATTAGCCAACCTTGCCGAACGGCTCGGTGCTGATATCGAAAATGTTCGCCACGGCATCGGGTCCGACAGCCGGATTGGTTATAGCTTTATTTATCCCGGTTGCGGCTACGGAGGTTCCTGTTTCCCAAAAGATGTCAAAGCATTGGAGCGTACGGCCAGGGAAATGGGTTATCACGCCGAATTGCTCTCCGCGGTGGAAAATGTCAATGACCGGCAAAAACAAAGACTGTTCGAAAAAGTCTCCTCGCACTATCCTGGCGGGATCAATAAGAAAATATTCGCGTTGTGGGGTTTGGCCTTCAAACCCAATACCGACGACATGCGCGAAGCACCCAGTCGCGTATTGCTGGAAGCATTGATCGACGCCGGCGCCACCGTGCAGGCCTACGATCCGGAGGCACTGCAAGAAGCCCAACGCATTTACGGCAACAAGGCCGGCCTGAAATATTGCTCCAAACAGGACGATACCTTGAAAAACGCCGACGCGTTGATCATCTGTACCGAATGGAAGCAATTTCGCAGCCCGGATTTCGACAAATTGAGAGACGTGTTAAAAGACAAGGTCATTTTCGACGGCCGCAACATGTACCCGCCGAAGCTGGTGAAACAAAGTGGGTTGCAATATTACGCCATTGGACGGTGAATAGTTTATAAATTTTCTGTTAAGTAGCTGTCATTATGCCCTTCTATAAACTCAGGGCAAACGGCATGTTGTTGATTCCGGTTATGGTGAGCTTGCCGAATCCTGAGGGAATCAATATATTCCGAGTTTCCTTAAAAATACCTTAGCTTTTTATTTTTAGAGAACCAGGTTAGAAACTTTTTTCATGGCCTGATTCTTTGCTAGGGTTTATTCAGTGCCGCCATAGTTTGGAGTGAGAACAATGAGTAACAGATCTCTTTGGGTTGATTATGCTAAAGGCATAGGAATTATTTTGGTTGTATATGGACATGTTGCGCGCGGTATATTCAAAGCGGGTATACAATTTGATCCTTCTACCTACAATTTAGTAGATAGTATTATTTATACTTTTCACATGCCCTTGTTCTTTTTTTTAGCCGGTCTGTTTTTTCTTCAATCAAATCAAAAGACCAAGTCCATCAATCTGATACGCATTAAGGCCGAGACAATTCTATACCCATACGTATTGTGGTCACTCATTCAGGGCGGAATCGAAATTATACTTTCAAAATATACCAATGGACATATAGAAATAAATGAAGTACTCGCGTTATTGTGGAAGCCCCGTGCGCAATTCTGGTTTTTGTATGTTCTATTTTTTATGTTTGTGCTCTCAACTCTTCTTTATCGAAGATCTAATCTATTTTGGATAAGAAGTGTTTTTGTTTTTAGTTTATTAATGTACTTTGTGGGTACAAACATTCATTTAGCTTACCTTCCAAATAAATTGAGCCAATATTTTGTGTTTTTCACTCTTGGTGTTTTAGCCGCGTCAACAATGTTGAAAAACAATAACTCCTTAACCGGTTGGCTGACTTTTTTGTATGTATTGTTCGTTATAGGGCAATGGGTATTTCATTGGGTACTTAAATTACGATTCGACAGTAATGCGCCTACTGAAACTTTACTGATTGGAATAATTAGTGTTTCATTTGTCGTAGTGGCTTCGCAAAAATTGTGCCAATTGAATTTACAATGGATCGCCTATTTGGGCCGGAATTCGATGATTATTTATCTCATGCACATTCTTGCAAGCAGTGGATGCCGGGTTGTTCTGCAAAAAATATTAGGCGTGTCCGATACTGCTATTCATTTGTCAGCAGGCACTGTGGCCGGCCTTATTATTCCTTTACTTGTATTTTGGTTATTCAATCGCATTGGCTTCGTGGCTTTGCTCAAACCGCCAAAATTGCTCAGGTTTAGTAGAGCTGGAGCCCATTCATAAGGGGTTCCCGCCCAATTCGATTATGGACACCTGACTAAAGAAGGTGCGATGTACCTGGTTAAACAAGCCGGTTTAGCTGCTTATGGCGCTTTATAGCTCCTTCTGAGCGGAATGGAGGCGCAATTTCTATCCTGCCCTGGAGTTTCGGTTAAAATAACTTCCCTCTCTGCGTTTCCGCATTCAGCACCCCTAGCCGGGAGCGGCCTAGACGGCATTCCCTGCAATGCCGGGAATAGAGAAAAGTTTTTTTAATTCAAAGAATGGAAAATAAAGATGGCTAAAAAAACAGCATTAATTACCGGCATTACAGGACAAGACGGCTCCTATTTAGCCGAATTTCTGCTGAAAAAAGGGTATGAGGTTCACGGCATCAAGCGCCGATCCTCTTTATTCAACACCGAGCGTGTGGACCATCTCTATCAGGATCCTCACGTCTCCGGCCGCAATTTTATTTTGCATTACGGCGATCTGACCGACTCGTCCAATCTGACTCGCATCATTCAACAGACACAGCCCGATGAAGTTTACAATCTGGGCGCGCAATCGCATGTGGCGGTCAGTTTCGAATCGCCGGAATATACTGCCGATGTTGACGCCATGGGAACTCTACGCCTGCTGGAATCGATTCGCCTTTTGGGCTTGGAAAAGAAAACCCGATTTTACCAGGCTTCGACCTCCGAACTGTATGGCCTGGTGCAGGAAATCCCCCAGAAGGAAACCACGCCGTTTTACCCCCGCTCCCCGTATGCGGTGGCTAAGCTGTACGCTTACTGGATTGTGGTCAATTACCGCGAGGCTTACGGCATGTACGCCTGCAACGGCATTCTGTTCAACCACGAGTCGCCGCGCCGTGGCGAAACTTTCGTTACCCGCAAGATTACCCGCGCTCTGGCCAATATCGGCCAGGGTCTGGAAGACTGCCTGTATCTCGGCAACATGGACGCACTGCGCGACTGGGGTCATGCCCGCGATTACGTGGAAATGCAGTGGCTGATGTTGCAACAGGAGCAGCCCGACGATTTTGTCATCGCGACCGGCGTGCAATATTCGGTTCGTCAGTTTGTCGAATACGCCGCGGCGGAAATCGGTGTGACCTTACGCTGGGAAGGAAAAGGCGTCGACGAGTACGGCGTTGTGGCGAGCGTGACCGGCGGTAAGGCGCCGAAAATTGCCGTCGGCGACAAGATTGTGGCGGTAGATCCACGTTATTTCCGACCTGCCGAAGTGGAAACCTTGCTGGGCGATCCGACCAAGGCGAAGGAAAAGCTGGGCTGGCGGCCTACAACTTCGCTGGAGGAAATGGTCCGGGAAATGATGGTCTACGATCTGGAGCAGGCACGGCGCCATGCTTTGTTGATCGGCCACGGCTACAATGTGACGGTTTCCAAGGAGTAGCGCATGAACCAGGACACCCGTTTTTTTGTCGCCGGCCATCAGGGCATGGTGGGTTCGGCCATTTGCCGGCAATTGCAGGCGCAGGGTTATCATAACCTCATTACCCGCACCCGCGGCGAACTCGATCTGCTCGATCAGCAGGCGGTCCGCGATTTCATGCAGCAAGAAAAGCCGGAGTACGTGATCCTGGCGGCGGCAAAAGTCGGCGGCATTTACGCCAATAACGAGTATCCGGCCGACTTCATTTATGAAAATTTGATGATCGAGGCCAACGTCATCCATCAGGCTTACCTGGCCGGCTGCAAGCGCCTGTTGTTTCTGGGCAGTTCGTGCATTTATCCGAGACTGGCCGACCAGCCGATGACCGAATCGTCGCTGTTGACCGGCACGCTGGAGTCGACCAACGAGCCGTATGCGGTAGCCAAGATTGCCGGCATCAAGCTGTGCGAATCCTACAACCGACAATACGGCATCGATTACCGTTCAGTGATGCCGACCAATCTGTACGGACCTCACGATAATTTTCATGCCAAAAACAGTCACGTGATCCCTGCCCTTTTGCGCCGCTTCCACGAAGCCAAACTGGCGAATCTCGCCGAAGTGGAAGTCTGGGGCACGGGCCAGGCCAAACGGGAATTTTTGTACGTCGAAGACATGGCGGCCGCCAGCCTGCACGTGATGCGGCTGAACTCGGTCACCCTCGCGAAACATACCCATCCGATGCTGTCCCATATCAACATCGGCACCGGCAAGGACATTACGATCCGGTCGCTGGTTGATGAAGTGGTGCGGGTGACCGGTTATCAGGGCCGGGTCATCTGGAATACCCAAATGCCCGACGGCACGCCCAGAAAATTGATGGACGTTTCTCGCCTTGAATCCCTGGGCTGGAAATACCGTACCGAACTGCCGGAAGGTTTGCAATTGACTTACCAATGGTTTTTGGAAAATCAGGATCGGTTTCGGGATTCCTAATCGGGATTAGGAGTTTATTTTTCCTAGAACCTGGGCGGGACGAAGACTTGCCAGGTTTTAAAAACCTGCAGGTCTATGTTGGCAAGGGATGCAATGTTTCTGATTCAGAATATAGCTGAAAACTCTCTTGTGCCGGACGGGACATGCCTCCCGTCCGTAATCTTTGATGGTTTTGGCATTCAGGATGATTCGAGCGGGTATGCAGTTTTCAATCGTTTGGGACGGGATTATACCCCCCCGCCCCGCTCAGAGTAAAAAAACAATTCAACAGGAGCCAAGTATGCCTACGATCAGTATGTTTTATGGCATTTTAGTATCGATGTATTTGCTTGATACGCAAAAACATCATTCGCCGCATATTCATGTGCGTTATGCTGAATTTAAAGCGTCTATCGAAATACCTTCAGGTAATGTACTGGAGGCAGTTTGCCTGGCAAACAAATGAAGTTGGTTCAGGCTTGGATTGTCTTGCATGCCGATGAACTGATGGCTGACTGGGAACTTGCCGTTTCCGGTGAAACTCCTTATAAAATCGACCCACTGCGCTGAAACGTTTATCTTATGACACCCGATATCATTGCCGTTAAAGATTTGGCTAATTATGAATTGCTTGTCACTTTTGCCGGCGGAGAAAAGCGTCGTTTTTCCATGCGCCCATATCTTAACTACCCCGGTTATCAACTATTAAGGCAACCCGGAAAATTCCAGTTAGCGCACGTGTCGAATGGCACGGTGGCTTGGTCCGAGGATGTCGATATATCGCCTGATACGTTGTATATCAAAGGAGAGCCTGTTCTGTGACGCAGCACGCAATTAACCGACGCAAGGCAGCACCCATGCTTAGTGCAGGAATCGACACGCCTGTGCCGGACGGGACATGCCTCCTATACGTAATGTTTGACGGTTTTAGCATTCAGGATGATTCGAGCGGGTATGCAGTTTTCAAACGTTTGAGACGGGATTGCTATCCCCGCCCTGCTTGAGTTATGGCAAGGAGGTAAACAAGAGGGCATGCGCGAAGACAGGCGGGAGGACTGATAATTGTCCCCGTCTATTTGTTTATGTACAATATGTCTGTACAAATAATGGAGGTATTATGACAATTGAAACCACTTATAGCCAAGCGCGCGAGCAATTGAAAACGTTGATGGATCGCGCTGTGGATGATCATGAGGTGATTGTTGTGCGGCGCAGGAGCGGAGGGGCAGTCGCCATGATTGCGGCGGACGAACTTGAAAGCTTGCTGGAAACCGCACATTTACTGCGTTCACCCAAGAATGCGGAACGCTTGCTGACGGCATTGGCGCGGGCACGGTCGGAAAACGTGGCGCCGATATCGCTTGCAGACCTTGAGCAAAAGCTGGGGATCGATGAGTAACAGCGACCGCGTCGCTGTTTTTCATCCGGAATTTCTGGAAGACTTGCAATATTGGGTTGAAACTGACCGGCGCGTCGCCAAGCGCTTATTGGAACTTGTGAAAGCTGCGTTGCGCGCTCCCTTCGACGGCATTGGCAAACCCGAACCGTTAAAATATTTGGGACCGGAGGTGTGGTCCCGGCGTATCACGCAAGAACACCGCTGCGTTTATTTGGTCAAGCAAGACCGCATTGAATTCTTGCAGGGGCGTTATCACTATTAACAATACTTCTACGCCGGACAAGATATACATCCCGTCCGTAATGCTTGGAGGATAGGGAACTCAAGATAATCCGGGAGGTCGGCAGTCTTCAAACGTTTGCGGCGGACTTGTCCCCCTGTCCCGTTCGGAATTGAAGTTTTATCATACCAAAAGCTGACCTGCCAAAACTTTAGAAGAGTTTTTCATAGCCGTGCAGAGATATATTCTTTCGCCCAGGTTGGTGTACGAAGAGCAAATGAATTCGTTTCTTCTTAACAGGCAGTACTTTATCTGGCCCAGACCGGTGTGAAACCAATAAGATAAAGTGTCATGCCGGACTGCTGTAAAGATGTAACTTATTGACGCCACGGCTCTCTATTGCTATTGCCCTATTACTGATAACGCTCGTCGAACCTCCGTAACCAACCGAAGGCAACAGTTGTTGACTCATAAATTGTCGGCTTATCGTGGCCGCTACCATGGCTTTATTCTTACCCAAAGAGACGAGCCAGTTTCCGGGAATGCAATCCTTAACCTCATAATAGATATATTTTTTTGTTAGGCTTTTAAGCAAGAAACATTAAAAAGATCACATTTTCTTGAGGATGAGTTCGTTATGATTAGTCCATACCGGATGTATAAAGAATGTCGATAATAAATGACTTGGGTTGATTTAATCCGTTAGTCTAGCTGATTTATTCATGCGCAGCCTGTCACCCATGCATTTTGCACTATACTTAAGGTAACTAAACATTTTGCCATGTAGTTTAATGACTCACTTTGAGGAAATACTATGGGACTCAGAGGATTAGCCAAAGAATACGCATTTTATTTAAACTTGATCGCCCGCGTCATAGATGCAACATTGGTCTTTGTTGCAGGCTATCTGGCCTACTATCTGAAGTTTGGACTATCCTTGCTTTTGAATAGCGATTACAGCTCCGCAGTGATGGTGCAAATTTTGTTAACGTCCACCCTCTTTCCGTTTTTCGGCGTCTATCAATCCTGGCGGGGTAAAAATCTGACGGAACAGCTGTTTACAGTGATCAAAGCGTGGGGATTATCCTTTTTAATTTTAATCGCAATCGGAGCCTTATTTAAAAATAGCGAGGCCTATTCCAGAGAATGGCTGATTTACTGGGGCACTTATTGCTTAGTCCTGTTGCTGGGTTCCAAGCTGTTCATCTATAAAGTGATGCAGTCGATCAGAAAAAACGGAAGCAATGAACGGCGCGTGGTGTATATAGGTTCCGTAGAATCGATAAAAAAAATGCATCAGCGTATCGAGCACTCGACCTGGACCGGTTTTAAAAGCGTGGCCGGCGTCTCGCTCTATGAAGCGGATCGGGATAAGAAATTGCCCATCCGGCATGTGCACGGCTTGAACAACCTGAAACAGGCCATCAACGATTGCCGGCCGGATGAAGTGTGGGTTGTCACCCATATTACGGATCTGGAAATCGTCGGAAAGGTCAACAGCCTGCTGCATAATTGCACGGCCAATATCCGGTACATCCCCGACTTAAGCGATACCAAACTGTTTAATTATCCTTCCACTCAATTTCTCGGCATGTTGTCGTGGGAAGTCAGCGTCACGCCTCATACCGAAAGCCGCTACTTGATTAAATGGCTTGAAGATATCTTGCTGGGCACCTGCATTTTTATTCTGCTGACGCCTTTAATGCTGTTGATTGCTCTCGGCATAAAAATCACTTCGCCCGGTCCGGTCTTGTTTAAACAAAAACGGCACGGCTGGAACGGCAAGATCATCAATGTCTATAAATTCCGCTCCATGCACGTTCATCAGGAAGCGGAAGGGACGGTTACCCAGGCGACCAAAAACGATCCGAGAGTCACCAAATTCGGCGCCTTTCTAAGACGAACCAACCTGGACGAACTGCCGCAGTTCTTTAATGTGTTGCAAGGACGATTGTCGATTGTCGGCCCAAGGCCTCACGCCTTGGTGCACAATATGGAATACAGTGAAAAAATCACCGAATACATGCGCCGGCATAAAGTCAAACCGGGAATCACCGGTTGGGCTCAGGTGAACGGCTGGCGCGGCGAAACGGACACACTGGAAAAAATGAAAAATCGCGTCGAATGCGACTTCTATTACATTCACAACTGGTCGATCTGGCTGGACTTTAAAATCGTGCTGCTCACTGTGTTGCGTTCCTTTGTCGATAAAAACGCGTATTGACCGATTTGAAGCGGGTCGGCTCATTCAATAATTTATCTAATTTTTCAATACGATACGCGGTGCGTACCCTATATGCGAAAGAGCTATTTTGTAGGGTACGCATCGCGTACCACCTTCCGATTTTGGCGCATGACAAGCCTGAATTTCAGCCACTTTCGTCCTTCTTCCAACAATAACAGCCCCAACGCAAACGGCACCATGAACAGCCATGCACTCAGGCCAAGCGGCGCGGTGCCGAAAATCAGATTGCCCCAGGGGGTATAGTCGATCATCAGGATCAATGCGATTTCCAGCACGACTCCCCATAAAATCATTTTATTGTCGAATAAGCCGCGATGGAACACGCTTCGTTCCGGCGACTGGCACAGAAACACATTGACGATCTGCATCACGATGATGGCGCTCAGGCAGGCCGTGGTGGCCTGGAGATAGAGGGTTTCTTCTTTGGCAAGACTTTCGCCCCATTGCCAGCCGCCTTGATAAAGCACGAAGAAATACGCCGACATGGCGGCCGCCGCTTCGATCACCCCGAGAAACAAATAACTGCGCACCAAAAGGCGGACATCGATCAGTTTTTCCCTGGCCGGACGCGGCGGCTTCGACATGTTGCCGGCCGCCGGCTTGTCGGCACCGAGACCAAGCGCGGGCACCATATCGGTCCCGAGATCGACGGCCAGAATCTGAATGACGGTCAAGGGCAGCGGAATCTTGACCAGCGAAAAAGCCAGATACGGCACGATCTCGGGTATGTTGGACGCCAGAATATACGTCAGAAATTTGCGGATATTGTCGTAAACGGCGCGCCCTTCCTCAACGGCTGCGACAATGCTGGCGAAATTATCGTCCAGCAACACCATATCGGCGGATTCCTTGGCGACGTCGGTTCCGGCGATGCCCATGGCGATGCCGATATCGGCCATTTTCAGGGCCGGCGCGTCGTTGACCCCGTCGCCGGTGACGGCGACAATTTCCTTTTTCTTTTTCAAAGCGCTAACGATGCGCATTTTCTGATCGGCGCCGACTCGGGCAAAAATAACGTCGGATGCGTCCAGCGCCAGTCTCAGTTGTGTTTCCGACAGTTTGCGCAGGCGCTCTCCGGTGATGATCACGGGATGTTCCGCCTCAATTAGCCCGATCTGACGCCCGATCGCCAGCGCGGTATGAGGATGGTCCCCGGTGACCATGATCACCTTGATGCCCGCCTGACGGCATTTCCGTATGGCTTCAGGCACTTCCGGACGGGGCGGATCTTCCAGACCGACAAGGCCGCCCAGAATCATATCCCGTTCCATTGCTTCGCCGCCGTGAATGTTTTCCAGATCCCTCCAGGCAAAGGCCAGAACGCGCAATCCCTGCCCCGCCATCGTTTCCTGAGCCTGAATGAAATCTTTTTTGATCTCGTCGGAAATCGCCCTGACGTCGCCGTCCAGTTGGCAATGCGAGCAACGCTGTAACAGGACTTCCAAGGCTCCTTTGCAATAAAGAACCTGCCCGGCCGGCGTTTGATGGATGGTGCTCAACCGTTTGCGGTCGGTATCGAACGGCACTTCGTTGATTTTGGGATAACTGACCGTTTCGCCGAGGCACGTCTTCGCCATGCGCACCAGCGCAATTTCCATCGGATCGCCCAGCAGTTGAAGCCTGCCGTTGCTCATCGTTTCCTTCAGGTTGTGGCACAGCAGGGCATTTTCGAACAAGCGCCGGTATTCCTTGGCTATAGGGCGCCGGGACCTCGCTTCCGCCGGCGTAAGAAAGCTCCTGTTGAAATAAAGCGATTTCGCTTCCATGCGGTTCTCGGTCAGGGTTCCGGTCTTGTCGGTACAAATCACGGTCGCCGAACCCAAAGCCTCCACCGAAGCCAGATGGCGGATCAAGGCGTTTCGGTGCGCCATGCGCTGAGTCGCCATGGCCAGCGATAGAGTTACCGTCGGTAACAGCCCTTCGGGTACATTGGCGACGATGATGCCGATCGCGAAAATGAAGCTGTCCCAGAAAGCCAGTCCCATCCCCTGCCCTATGAAAAAAAAGACGGCGCCTAAAAACACGGCGAGCAGAGCCACAAACCGGCTTAACCGGGTGATTTCCTTCTGCAGCGGAAAAGTCGTATCGCCTGCGGTTTGCGTCAGATGCGCGATTTTGCCGAACTCGGTATGAAGGCCGGTGGCGAACACGACCGCTCGCCCTTCACCCGCAACAACGGTGGTCCCCGCCAGCAGGATATTGCGGCTGTGGATCAGGTCTTCTTCGGCTGAAGGACTGGCATCGCGCGCCTGGGGCAGCGATTCTCCGGTGACGGTCGCATTGTTGACGCGCAGGGAAAACGCGTCCAGCAGACGGCAATCCGCAGGCACGTTATCGCCTTCCTGTAGGCAGATCACGTCTCCCGGTGCCAGATCGGCGGCCGTAATCAGGCCGATCGATCCGTTCCTTACCGCTTTGACGTAGTGAGGCAACAGTTTCTGCAAGGCGGCGATGGCTCGTTCGGCCCGGTACTGCTGCCAAAATGAAAACAGCCCATTAACGACGATGACGCCGAGAATGGCGTAACCCAACGTGGACATATTGCCTCCGGGTTGCTGCGATTCGGCGAAAAAAGCCAGGGCCGCCGCCAGCCATAGAATCAGGGCGAAAAAATGAGTAAACTCCTTGATGAATTCGAGCCACAACGGCTGTCCTCTCGCTTCTTCCAACCGGTTCGGACCATACTCGTCCAGGCGCCGCACCGCCTCATGCGGAGACAGTCCGTCAAAGCCGCTGTTCAGGCTTTCAAGCGCTTCTTCAACGGAGATCTGATGGATTTTCATGGACGGACGGCTAACGCTACGTAAAACGGTGTCCGGAAGAATACCGGATTGAGGGAATGAAAATCAAAAATTGTTCAAACCGTTCCCGGTTTCCACGGCCATAAATTCAGCGAGAAAGTCTAGACCGCAGGCTTGACATTGCCGGTGGATTGCATAAGAATCCTTCCATACCCCTACCCGGATAAAATTCCTGTATCGACAGGGGTGTGGCGGTATGAGTTTGTTGCGCGCCGGCTCTGGTAGGCCGGACAAGCTTGTCCTGAGCCCTTCGCCCATGCTCAGGAAAGCCCTGCCGAATGGCGAAGCGCACTTTTGTCCCATGGGTATCCGGCATCTTTTTGGTGGATGCGCTTCGCTTATTCACCCTACCACTGCCACGAACTTAGAACATTGCAAGAAATCAGAAACCGGAGCTTTATTCGGTGTCCGATAAACATTTAAATATCAACCATGGAAACCAGACCCGTGTCCTACCCCGTGCTTACCCGATTTTCTTTATGCTTTGTTCTGATGCTGTCTGCCTGCCTTATCTTTTCAGCGCGTGCGGACGATAAAGACGACCCGTTCGAAAATGCCATTCAGGTCAGCGGCACCGGCCGCGTCTCGGTGACTCCGGATAAAGCCGATCTCAATTTATCGGTCGAGGTTCAGGCCAAAACTGCGCAATCCGCACGGAATCAGGCAGCCACGGCGATGACCGCGTTAATCAAAGCGGTCAAGAATCAGGGCGTGGCGGACAAGGACATTCAGACCCGATACGTTTCGCTGTATCCTCTCTATGCGCCCGATACCGCCAATAAAGTCAGCGGTTATCATCTCGCCAACCAGGTGACGGTGATCGTTCGCGACATCAGCAAGATCAGCGACATCATCGACGATGCGGTCATGGCCGGCGGTAATGCGGCCCGCGTGCAGGGGATCAATCTGGCCATCGATCAACCGGACGTCGCGCTTTCCAAGGCTCGCGAAAAAGCTTTCGCCGACGCCCGCGCCAAAGCCGAACAATATGCCGGACTGGCCAACGTGAAGCTGGGCCGGGTCATGTTAATCAGCGAAGGCGGCGGCATGCCTCCGATCCCGGTCCCTTTCGCGGCGATGAGTGCCATGAGAAGCAAGGAAGCCGCCGATGCCACGCCGGTTCAGGTCGGCGAACAGGAAGTTTCGGTTACCGTGAATGTGGTTTTCGCAATTAAAAATTAGACGGGGCGAGTCTGGCCGATCGATTCTTCGAAACAATGATCCGTACAACAAGTTATAGGGAATCCTTTTGAACGGTCATGCCGAACTTTTGTGCCACCCCGGAGCGGGCTGCGCCTCTGTCCGGAGCTTGCAAGCCGAACTGGAATTTCGCCCTGACGGCGGCGTGCATCTGTGCTATACGCTGACGGCCGACCTGTCCCGAATACTCATTCCCGAGCCAAGGCAGCCTCGAACGGCCGACGGTTTGTGGCGTCACACCTGTTTCGAAGCCTTTATTGCGGCGGAGGACGGCTCCCGCTATCACGAATTCAATTTTTCCCCGTCCGGCCAGTGGGCGGCCTACGCCTTCGATAATTACCGGGTTCCAAGGCCGTGGGCAGCTCGACAACCGCCGGATATCCGCATTCAGCGGACCGACGTCCGTCTCAAACTGTGGGCGGACATCGCCGCAGCGGATTTGCCGCCGAACGAGCGCCGCCAGCCCTATCGCCTGGGCTTGACGGCGGTCATTGAAACCGTGGACAACCCTCTTTCCTATTGGGCTTTGCGTCATTCTGGCCCCCGTCCGGACTTTCATCGGAGAGAAGGCTTTACGCTGTCATTCGCCGCTCTCGGTTAATTAAAAAGCATGTCATAAGCCCGATCAGGCGAATTTGCGATGATCTCGCTCTCGGTCTGAAGGCATCCCCGTCAATTTTACCGGCACATTTTTTAACATCCGGTTAAACTATGGCTACTTCACCGTTTTGACCCATACCCTCGAAAACCTGCTTTATCAATGATCAAATTCGGAATTGACCGTTTACTTGACGAAAACGAACTTCGCAGACCGCTGGCCGGCCGGCGGATTGCCTTGCTGGCCCATCCTGCCTCGGTCACAAAGACCATGACGCATACTCTGGATGCGTTGGCCTCGCTGCCGGACCTGAAGCTTTCCGCCGCTTTCGGCCCGCAACACGGCCTGCGCGGGGACAAGCAGGACAACATGATGGAGTCGCCCGACTTTGTCGATCCCTTGTACGGTATCCCGGTGTTCAGCCTTTACGGAGAAATCCGGCGCCCGACCGAGGCGATGATGGCGACGTTCGACGTGCTGCTGGTCGATTTGCAGGATCTCGGCTGCCGCATTTACACCTTTATCACCACCCTGCTTTACGTACTGGAAGCCGCCGCGCAACACAACAAGTCGGTATGGATACTGGATCGGCCCAATCCGGCCGGACGCCCCGTCGAAGGTTTAAAGTTGCGTCCCGGCTGGGAAAGTTTTGTCGGCGCCGGCGAATTGCCTATGCGCCACGGGTTGACTCTGGGCGAACTGGCCCAATGGTTCATCGCAAGATTTAACCTGAATGTGGACTGCCGGGTCGTCGCCATGCAGGGCTGGCAGCCGGAGGCCGCTCCGGGCTACGGCTGGCCGCTGGGCGAGCGCGGTTGGATCAATCCCAGTCCGAATGCGCCCAATTTGTGGATGACCCGCTGTTATGCCGGAACGGTGATGCTGGAAGGCACCACGCTCTCTGAAGGCCGCGGCACGACCCGGCCTCTGGAACTGTTCGGCGCTCCGGACATCGATGCCCGGCTTTTGCTTGAATCCATGCAGGCTCTCGCTCCCGAATGGCTTACAGGCTGCCGCCTTAGAGAATGCTGGTTTGAACCGACGTTTCATAAACACGTGGGGAAACTGTGCGGCGGCGTGCAAATCCATGTGGACGATCCGGCTTACCACCACCGCGATTTCAGACCGTGGCGTCTGTTGGCGCTGGCGTTCAAGGCGCTGCGCCGGCTTCAACCCGATTATCCCTTATGGCGGGATTTTCCTTATGAATACGAACTGGACCGTCTGGCCATCGACATTATCAACGGCTCGCCTCTGCTGCGGGAATGGGTCGACGACGACCAGGCCGAGCTGGGCGATCTGGAAGCTCTGACTCGGACGGACGAGCAGGCCTGGGAAGAAGAACGCCGGGCTTTCCTGCTGTATTAGCAAAACATAGTCGATGGCAACGGATGAATTAAGACTGCCGGCCGAACGGGCTGCCTGGGCGTTAACCCAGGCAGCCCGTTCTCGGATTACTGCACTCTAAACGCTTGCTGTCTGGTGACGGACAAACCGTTCGGATTGGTCAGCGTGAGTGACTTGGTTCCTCTCGGTGCATTAAAAGAAACTTTAATCACCAGTGACGCGCTGGTTGAGCTGTTTACCGTCAAGGAGCTGAGGGTAATGCCGGAAGACGGCGAAACCGAGGCTGTCATGCCCGTTTGCATGTTGATCCCGCTCAAGGTCAAGGTGGTAGTTCTGCCACGCCCTGCTACGGTAGGAGAAACGAAATTGAGCGCCGGTGCATCGCAAACATCTCCGACGCCATCGCTGTCGGAATCCACCTGATCCGCATTCACTGCCGTAGGACAATTGTCGAAAGAATCTTCAACACCATCGCCATCGGTATCCACAGAAGGCAGTTCGCAGGCATCGCCAATACCGTTGCCGTCCGTATCCGTTTGATCCGGATTCGATACCGTAGGGCAATTGTCGAGATCGTCCGCCACGCCATCGCCATCGGTATCCACAGAAGGCAGTTCGCAGGCATCGCCAACGCCGTTGCCGTCCGTATCCGTTTGATCCGGATTCGATACCGTAGGGCAATTGTCGCTATTGTTGGGAATGCCGTCGCCGTCCGAATCTGGCAAGCCTCCTCCTATATCCCGAACGCCCACGCTCCAGGCGCCCTGGGCCGTCGTCACCGTGCCGGCAACGGACAGGGTATCGGCATCAAGAACAGTCACATTGCCGGCAGGTGGACTGGTCACATAGCAATGCTTGCCCTGAGGATCGAAAGCCGCCCACATGGGTGCATCGCCCACCGGCAGGGCCGCCCGGATCTTCTTGCTGACCGGATCGATAATGACGCCGGTATCGTTCGCGGCAACCGCCACGCAGACTTTCGACCCGTCCGCGGAAAAAACCAGAGTCCAGTTTTGCCGCCCAACCGACGAGATCGTATTTTTGACCTGATTGGTGGAGGTGTCGATAACCGAAACGTCCCCGCTGTCGGTATTGGCAACCCAGACTTCGGTTCCGTCGGGAGAAACGGCCAGACTGGCCGGCCCTCCTCCCACAGTCACCGTCGCGACCACGCTTTGGCTCGCCGTATCGATCACGGAAACGGTATCGTCTTGGAAGTTGGTGACGTAAATATGCGTGCCCGTCGGATTGATCACGATTCGCCGGGGCCCCCCTCCGACCGTGATGGTTTTATCCACAGTATCCGTAGCGGTGTTGATGACACTGATGTTTGCGGAACCTTCATTGGCGACATAGACCCATTTGCCGTCCGGAGTAATTAACGAGAACCGCGGGTTGGTTCCAGCCGATAAGGTTTTTTTAACGGTTTTTGTCGTCGTGTTGATCACCGAAACGTTCGCAGATTGCCGATTGGAAACGTAAATTTTGGCACCGTCGAGGGTTGAAACAATGCTTTCCGGCGTACTCCCCACCCTTACTGTTCCGGTGATCGTATTGGTTTGGGTATCAATGAACGAGACGGAATTGCTTCCCATGCTGGAAGCATAGACGGTGCTCGAATCCGGAGAATATCCCATATGCGATGTGCCTTGCCCTGTCGACAGATTGGCCAGCACCGACAGGGTGGCGTTATCGATGACAGTGACGGTGCCGCCGCTCGAGTTCGCTACATAAGCTCGGGTTGCTGCATTGGCGTGGAAGGGGACTGTATTCAGTACAATCAATGCCCCCCATAAGATCTGTCTGGTTACTTTCTTCATAAATGCTCCTGACTTAAATACTCTAACTTTGAAATAACCTTATCAACCGAGACAGAAGCCAGTCTTCCCCAAGCCATAAGACTTTCCGTTGTTGAAGGATATGATAAATCGCAGCCTTATTAACGCCCAAGCTCTGGGCTTTTCCAACTGATTTCCTAACGCTCGCCGTATCCCGAGAAAAAAGGACTCATAAGGCGGAGCACAATCCCCTCCATCCGTTAATAAAAATTAAAAAGTTTCTGCTGCCGACAGAATCGGCTTGCTTGGCCTTTCCATCCAAACAAGCCGGCTCTTTATCGGCAAAAAGCCGTTTTAAATCCCAAAATCGTGCCGAAACGGTTTTGCTTGGGATTTTGGACCGGGATTACTTCACCGTAATGGCTCGCTGTAAGGTGGAAGTCTTGACTCCGTCCGGGCTGGTAATTTTTATTCCCCGCGTACCGGTGAGAGCGGTCGACAACACGTTTACCGTCAACGTGGCGCTGGTGGCGCTGTTGACTACCAACGACTTGACCTGGACGCCCGCAGGAAACGGCGTAATCGACGCAGTCATGCCGGAAAGGAAGTTTTGACCGTTCAACGTCAGCGAACTGGTGGTGTTGCGCGTTATCGTATTGGGCGAGACCGAGCTGAGCACGGGCGCTTCACAAGCATCGCCCACGCCGTTGTTATTGCTGTCTGCTTGATCGGCATTGGCCACCGAAGGGCAGTTATCTTCGCTGTCGACTACCCCATCGCCATCGGTGTCGCTGACGTTACCGCCGCCGGTTTGCACGTACTCGACCACCCACGGATTCTGGTCGGTGGCTATCGTAGCGATGACCGAGCTAGTGGTCGTATCGATAATCGATACCGTGCCATCGGGCGGATTGGTAACCGTATACCGAGTTCCTTCCGCGTTGACGGCGCCCCAGTACGGGCCTTTTCCTACCGGAATAGTCGCCAGCACACTTCCGGTGGCTGCGTCGACAACGGCGGCTGCGTTCGATTTTGCCGCGACGGTATAGGCCTTGTCGCCTAAGGGCGCCGAATTGACCACCCAAGGCCATTCGCCAACCGAAGTTGTCGCCAGGAGCGTGTCGGTAGCGGTATTGATCACCGAAACCGTGCCTCCCGTCTGATTCGAAGTAAACAATTTCAAGCCGTCCGGCGAGATGTCCATGCCGGTGGGGCCGGTGCCTACCGTTATGGATTTGGTAACGCTTTTGCTGGAAGTGCTGAAAACGCTCACCTTGCTCAACGCGCGTACGGCGACATAAACGCGGGAACCGTCCGGATGCGCGACGACTCGCGTGGGATTGCCGCCGACATTAACCGTTTTATTGACCTGAAACGTATTCGCATCGATGATGGAAACATTGCCCGAGTCGAGATTCGACAGATAAAGCCACTGGCCGTCCGGAGTGAAAGCCATGAATTTGGGGAAGGCGCCCACGGTAATCTCGGCCAGCACGGTGTAAACAGTGGCGCTTTCCGGATCCGTATCGATCACCGATACCGTTCCGGCGGCCGTATTGGCGACGAAAATGCGCTTGCCGTCCGGCCTGACTCCGACGAATTCGGGGGCATCGCCCACTGCTACTGTAGCAATGACCGATTTCGTCGCGGTATCGATGACCGAAAGCGTGTCGGACTCCTTGCCGGAAACATACACTCTGCTTTTGTCGGGAGCCACCGCCAATCGATTCGGATTATTCCCTACGGTGAGTTTTTTAAGAACCGTATTGGTATTTTCATCGATGATGCTGACCGTTCCCGGCACCCTGTTATTGGCTACGTAGATATCCGCCTGGCCAATCAGCGGAATGCCTGCGAACAGCAAAAAGTAAAGAAGTTTTTCAACAGGTTTATTCATGAATATTCTCCAATTTTAGTTAATAACGACTCACACGGAACCGGACCCGCTACCTCTTCAGGCAATACATCCCTAACAAGCCCAGTCCCAACGACTGATTTAAATATCAATTAAAAAGAATGAAAACGATAACGCGTCTTAGCTACTCGATCGTCCCGCCTTCCCCCACCAACAATAGTCCCGGTTCCGCCGCCCTCAATTCATTACCAAACTCGGGAACCCAAGCATTTCTCAACCTGATCCATCTTACCCCTGCCAATACGATGAACCCGGCAGAAATTTGGGTTAATTCGTCCATGAAATTTTGTTTCGCTTTCGAACCTTCAATGCCACGAAAGCTGCTTTCATCGATGATTGCCCATCCCCTATGAAAGACCTTGCATCCTTTCATTTCGCACGCGTAGAGTATTCGAACCTTTCTGCCCGAGTCCCTTCGTACTGAATTTCTCACACAAAAATTCCTTGCGGGAAATCGTTAATCTGCTCGCCATGACCAAACGATTTTTAATTTTTGAATTCTGTGCTCCATTTCACGGTTTTATTCTTCATTTTGTGCTTTCTTCTGTCAATTGTACTTAAGTACGATGTTAGGCAATCCGGCTTTCCTCCCGAACTTTTCTCTCTGCTAGGATAGCGGTTCTCATCCGGAAACCTCTGCTAAACTCTTTAGTAAAAATTCTTGAAACAACCGTACGGAAATGATGTAATGGTTTTTTTAGCGAGAGATCAATACCGAAAATGAGGATCGATAGTTTTGAACGGAGCCGCCTGCCGAGCGTGCGTTTTACATTGAAGGGGCTTCGAGTCTTCAGTATGGAGCACTGACCGTATGGTAAGCCTCATTGATGCCATCAAAAGCGATTTTGCCCGAAAGAGCGGACATTATTTTTTAGTTGATACTTTTTTCGAAAGATACGTTAAAACGGCTTTGCAATTGGGGACGTTAGCGGTAGTCGTTTATCGCTTCGGAGCCTGGGCGGAACACATTCGTTTCGCTCCTGCCCGCTGGTCGTGCCTAGTGCTCTATCATTTCTTCAATCTTCTTTCGGAAACTTTGACGGGCATCCATATCAACCGGAAAGTGCCGATCGGTGACGGCTTCATCATCCACAATTTTTCCTGCATTCGCATCAATGCCGAAACGATCGGTGATAATTTCACCGTTAATCAAGGGGTTACCGTCGACCACGACTGGCGCCGCAACGGCAGGCCGGCCATCGGCAATAACGTATTTTTAGGTTCCGGTTCCAAGGTATTGGGTCATATCACCCTCGGCGATAATGTGGTCGTTGCCGCCAATGCGCTGGTCATCGATTCCATACCCGACAACTGCACCGTCGTCGGCGTGCCGGCGCGCATCATCTCCAGGGATGCCAGCAGCAACTATTTGCAGTTAAAAAAATAGGCTTCCACCAGGCAAGATTAACCGGTAGCGGCTTTATCCTCAATCCAGCGGAGACCCTGTCTCTGCCGATACGCGAAGAACATGGCTTCCCCCATTGGACATACTCTCTGCGGCTTTACCTGCCTGGTAGCGGTAGAGATCGCACAATCGCCCAAATTTCGGGCGCTCGACTGGAAAAATGCAGCACTTTTTGCTTTTCTGGCAAACTTGCCGGACATTGATTTCTTTATCGGCTATCTTTTTTCATCCGATCCGCATCGTTTTCACAGCGGACCTACCCACAGCCTCGTTTTTGCGTTGACGGCCGGCGTTTTTTTCGGATGTCTTTTTTTTCGACGGCTGGGACCCGTTTTAAGCTGGCTTATCCCGACGGGGGTTATTCTGTCCCATAGCCTGATCGATTTATTTACCGGGCCGGCGCTGGGTTTCCATACCAGTTATGGGGTCTCGCTGCTATGGCCGCTGGAAGAAGGCCGGATTCGAATGCCGCTGAGTTTGTTTCTCGGCGTGCACCATGACAACTGGGAACGATTGCTGAGTCTGCATAATGTCTGGGTGATGGCCACCGAAATAATCGGCTTTCTCCCTCTGATATTCATATTGTCGATCTGGTCGGCAAGAAAACGAACTCCTCGCCGCCCCTTCTCGAATTAAGAGCAAACGATCAGTCCTGGTCGAAAACAGGGCTGCAAATCACTAAGGATATCGCTACAAATAACCTCCCCCCTTGACAAGAGGGGAGCCATCATCGTGTGATTCAGAGCCATCCAAATTCCGAAAAGTTATTTGGGACCCCATCTTAAAGCACCTTCGGTTCGCATTTATCTTATACGTATTTGATGGACCTGATCCCGCACGGAAATTTACTCGCCAGGCGAACCGCCGGACTTACCGTTTGGCCGTTGAAGCCAGCATGCCTGCGCCGTATTGAAGATCACCCTGCAGATTCGGACTCAAAACATCGCTTTCATAGACTTCGATGTATTTGGCTCCGAGCCCGATGCCGTTTTCGAGAGCTCCGCGCAGGGAACCCTCCAGCCGGTTATGGGGATCCCTGGAAGCACTCCAAATCATCTGGAAACCGAGATTCGCTTTCTTTCCGTATTCTTCAAGCAGGGAATAAATATGGATCATCGGCGGAAAACGGGAGGGACGAACTGCTTTAAGACCGGCGCTGAATACCCACAGCTTGTCGCCGAACCGGTTTGACGCGTATTCCAGCACTTCATCGGCAAAATAGGCATCCTCGAGCACGATGCCGGGAGCGACAAACTTGGGCTTATCCGGAAAGGCCTGTTGGTAGACGTCGATCATCTGGCGCCAGGCGCTCAGATAAGCATCCCGGTTGTACATGGCCTGCAACCGTTGAAAGCTTTCCCCATGCGGAGGAAAACTTCCCGGCAGCATCATTTCCGGCGCGGGGGCCGTGACGCTGACCGCGAAAATGGTAGGGTCGCTACGGTAGCGGGCGCCGAATTGTTCGATCAGCGTCGTCCACTTTTTCAGAAACACCTTGTCCCAGGGGACGTATTCGGTGACCTGTTCGCCTTGTCTCGGATTTCCGGGCACTCGGATGGTAAACGTGAACGGTTCTGCACCCGCGTCAAAAACCCATTGAGGAGGCTTCAGCGGCAGCAGGTGCAGAGTGATTCGCTTGTTGGCGAGCTTCGCCGTATTAATGTATGAATCGATTTGACTCCAATCGTATTTACCGTCTTCCGGCTGGACGTCCCGCCAGCCTATCTGAAGAGCGATGCCGTTCACATAGCTTGAATTGAGCGCCGAAGGATCCAGCGGTCCCCGCATGACGTTGTGCAGCACGAACAAACCCGGTTTTTCCGCACCGGCTGCCGCAATCGCCGGGGCTCCATAAACGAGCAGAGCGAAAATCAGCGTTAGCCAGGATAAGGCAGGACAACTGAAAATCTTGATGCCGTTTCCGGCCGATACAAGGGCTTGTTCATAAAAGATTTTGGCAGTCATATCATTGATTCTCTTAATATTGTTCAACATGAATTCCTAACGCCTTTTCGGCTGACGTATCTGTATACAGAAAAGAGCGAATTGTGTCGCTTTCGATGCGCATCTGGGCGAACGAGTTCGCCCCTGCACGCCATACAAAAACGCTCCGGAACGAAAAACCTAATCCCATCAGGCTTGAAACCTTTCAATACTGCGTGATCAGATGCATAAGATCTGCTTATTTGAAAACCGAACTACGAATGTATTCGTAAAACCGGAAATAAAAGTTTTTTAATTCTATAACATCGAATAAAATGTGTCTAAGTTTTGAGGCAGTCCCGGGCTACCCTAAGACGGCCGCTTACTTTTTTTAATATCTGCATTTCTCCGAGAATGGAACCGCTTAGAGTTTTATGCCGTCTTTTCCAGGCTCATTTCCCCCATGCCTGACGTAAGTATTTTCCTCCCTATCAAACGCAAAGCGGTTTTAGCAGATTCGCTAACTCTTTATGCTCCTGGTCTTGTTAAATCATGACAGCGAGGCCCAGCGATAATGCGGGTCTTTTATTGCCGCCACAGCTTGCTCGGGACAAACGTCTCGTTTGCATTTTATCCGAACAGGATATTCAACACAGAAATCTCGGGACATTAACCGGATGCTCCAAGCAAGGATTTTGCATACATTATTGGCCAGTCTCGGTTAAGCGTTTCATCAGTTTACGAGAATCAAGTTGGCTATTAACAAACCGCTGACCAATCCAGGATATAGCCGCTAATTTTGAAAACTTTTTTACTGATGATCAACCGGGCTTTTCATACCAGTTTTTATCTTAATTCAAACCATGCTTATTTTGAACTAAAGGTAATTCGGCAGGGACCTTGGGATCAGATTCAGAGCTATGAGTCTTTACAATAAACAATCGGAGTGTATAAATCATGAACAAGCTCGTTAAACAACTGTTTTATCTTTTACTGATTTCAGGCTGCTCATTGACTGCCCAGGCCGTTACCCAGAGCCGCGTGTACGTAACCAATAATAATGCCCCCGGTACGGTCAGCGTCATCGACCCCGGCACCAACACGGTCATCGCCAGTTTATTCGTAATGAATAATCCGACCCGCCTCCTGGTTGCTCCCGACGGCACCAAGGTTTATGTTTCCAACAAGGAATCCGATACCGTTCAGGTCATCGATACCGCGACCAATACGATCAGCGCTACGGTTACCGTGGGAGACGGCCCCGAGCACATGGTCATTACTTCCGATGGTCATACCCTGTTCGTCGCCAACGGCTATGCCAACACGGTCTCGGTCATCGATACGGCCAGCAACAACGTGACCGGCACCATTGCCACCAAATCCTATCCAAAGTTCATGGACATTACTCCGGATAATCACTGGGTTTATGTCTCCAACAAGAACTCCGGTTCCGTTACGATCATCGATGCGGTCAACCGTAGCGCGCTCAAAACCGTTCAGGTCGGACTCAGCCCGAGCCGGGTCGTCGCCAGCCCGGACGGCAGCCGGGTCTATGTCTCGAATTTCGGCGCGCTGGCGGTAACGAACTCAAGCTCGGTCGCCGTTTTCGAAACCACCAACCACAGCGTTTTAACCACCATTCCGCTCGGCACAGGCTTAGGCACCACCAGCCTGGACATCACGCCCGACGGAAAAACCCTGTTCAGCGCCAATCAGACGGGCGGATCGGTCTCGGTCATCGACACGCTCACCAATACCGTGATCGGCACCACCACGGTCGGTGGCTCGCCCTGGACGGTGAATACCGCACCATCCAATGACAGAGCCTATACGCCTCCGGCTATCGCCAACGCAGCCGTGGTCGTCGATGCGACTACCGCCGGCGTGCTCTCGACCATCCCGGTAGGCAAAGGCCCTTACTGGGGAGCAGTGAACGCGTCCGGTTCCCGTTATTATGTAACCAATCCGCCTGACGGAACGGTTTCGGTCATCGATACCGCCAGCAACACCGTCATCGCGACCATTCCGACCGACCTGAATCCCTGGGTAATCGAAACCGCCGAGATTCCCGTGGCCGACAGCGACGGTGACGGAATTATGGATACCCAAGACAACTGCCCTGCGGTAGCCAATCCCGATCAAGCCGACAGCGACGGCAACGGCATCGGCGACGCTTGTGACGTGCTGCCCGCACCGCAAATCACCGGTATTTCGCCTTCCTCGGCAAAACGCGGAACGTCGGCGGTAGTTACCCTGGTCGGCACCGGTTTCCAGGCTAACGCAAGCGCCGCCATGACCCCTCGCGCCGCGGGCATTACGATCAATTCGGTACAGGCCGTCGGTTCGACCAGTTTGCAAATCAACCTGACGATCGCCTCCGATGCCTTGACCGGCCTTCGCGGCTTCAAAATAACCAATCCCGACGGCCAATCCGTCACGAAAGACAAAATATTCACCGTGGTGCCTTAATCCGAAATAAACAGAGCAGAAGCACCGGCAAAATTTCCGTCGTATAAAAAAGACCTGCCAGGATTCAAAAACCTGGCAGGTCTATTATTTAAAACCGGCCTCTGACTGTTTGAAACCGTTCGTCTAGAGTTCTTCGGCACGAACGGAGTTAAAATTTCATCGGTTCGGAGCAAATCACCTGAAAAATTGAGCAAATCGAGTTTTTTGTCGGCCCTTCCTTTCCCGGTCGAGGGCGACAAGCAGACGGCTTTGGATTCTTTCTTGTCCGGATAATGCTCAAGAAGCCGTTTCTACAAATGAGACTGTGGCCGAGAAGTCGTTGGCGAAAACTCTTTTTCCGGACCGGCAACGCCGGGCTCATTCTTTAACCCCACCCGGAATGAACGATAATTTTTCCTGACGGATCCGCGGTCTTTCCACACAGAAATTAATACGATTGGGCTGGTGCCTGCCCAGGTTATAATGAACCCGGGCAGGTCAAAATGAAAAGCAGTTTTCTTACCCGGCTGCGCATGATCTCAACTTTCTTGTTTTGGCATTCCCCAACAGCGACGCGATCCTCCGGCGGAGTCTTTATGGAACATGATGTGATTGCTTTTGCAGTGAGTGCACTGCTGGTTCTGTTTTATTATTCGTATTTGCGCTGGAAAACCCGGCGTCAGCCTCACTTTACCGTCCATGCGATGAATGCAAAAGTTCGTCAACGCTGGGTCGAAATGATCATGAGCGGCGATAAAAAGGAAATCCTGGCGGTACAAACCCTGCGCAATTCGGTGATGGCCGCCAACTTCATGGCCTCGACCGCCATTCTGCTGATCATAGGCATACTGAACCTCAGCGAAAATCCGGAAAAACTGATGAACGCCTGGCAGCCCTTTCTGGTCATAGCGAATACCTCCAGGGAATTGAGCCTGATCAAGCTCGCCTTGTTGCTGCTGGATTTCTTTATCGCTTTTTACTGTTTCTCGATGGCCATACGTTTCTTTAATCACGTCGGCTATATGATCAATCTGCCGCCGGACAGCAGCGTCGAGCGTCTGTCGCCGAAACAGATCGGAATCTATCTCAATCGCGCCGGCACCTATTACACGTTCGGAACGCGCGCGTTTTTTTTCAGTTTGCCTTTGATCCTGTGGTTTTTCGGTCCTTATGTGCTGGTTTTAGCAACGCTGATATTGATTGTATCGCTTTATTCACTCGATCGGGCGCCCTCTCCTGAAAGTGAAACGTAGCAAGCGCACTCCCGCCACCCAAAAACAGATTTTGGCCGAAAAAATCATTTAACCTTGTCAACCCAAGCTCATAAGGATTGTCATGCCGAAACCCGAATCTCCATCCCGTTGCCAAACAGACCGGCCGGCCGATATTGCGCATAAGTTGCAGCACTGGCTCGACCAAAACGTTTACGATCTGGCCCGGCAGATGCGCTTGAGTTACGTGCCGCCACTGATGGTCTATCTGGCCGCCGGCATTTCCGGTTTGACCGGCATCGTCGGCACTTTTTTCGTGAAGGACTATCTCGGACTCTCCGCCGAATTTCTAGCCGCTTTGACTTTCTGGGCGATGCTGCCCTGGGCCATGAAGATGCCGATCGGCCATCTCGTGGACCTGTTCTGGCGGCACAAGGCCAGGATGATCTATCTGGGCGCGGGCCTGATTGCGGCAAGCCTGCTGATCATGTTGAATCTTTTGGTCGACCCGGACTCCATGACCGGCTGGCTGTCCGCCGAAACCTGGTATGTGGTGGCGACGCTGCTGGCTCCGATCGGCTACGTCATCCAGGACACCGTGGCCGATGCCATGACCGTGGAAGCGGTCGTACGGGTCGACGAACAGGGGCGGCCTTTGCCGGAGGGGCAAATTCAGTTGGCGCATACCACCATGCAGACGCTGGGACGAGTCGCTATTATCGGCGGCACCCTGCTCGTCGCCGCGGCCAACGTTTATCTGTTCAGAGGGGTGGAGACGATGGACGCTGCCCGGCAGGCGGCCGTTTACGTGCAAATTTACCGCTGGGCCTTGCTGATTCCGGTCATTTCCGTCGGCGGCGTGCTCCTGGCGTCTTATCTTCGATCAAGCGCGGAATGGCGGCTCGCCGCCCAGGGTTACGAAACGGCGGACATCGAACGCCTGCTGGATCGCCCATCGACCGAACTACCCGCCGTCAACTGGTGGATCCTCGGCGGCAGTTTGAGCTTTACTCTGTTTGCGCTAATCATGGGGCTGGCCAAAATTCCCTACAACGAAGAACTGGTCTTTCTGGGGTCTCTATCGATCGTCGTCTTTCTGATGTGGCGTTTGACCGAAGAGCTGACCGTGTCTCTCAGAAAGCAATTATTCGGCATTGCTCTGGTCATTTTCGTCTTCCGCGCCATTCCGTCGACCGGAGCCGGCTCCACTTGGTGGATGATCGATGCCCTCGGTTTCGATCAGCAGTTTCTGTCGAAGCTGTCGCTGATTTCCAGCGGATTGACCCTGTTCGGCATGTTTGTATTTCGGCGTTTCATGGCCGAACGCTCGATCACCGAGATCGTCGCGATACTGACCGTGATCTTCACCGTCCTCAATTTGCCCGAAATCGCTTTGTATTACGGATTTCACCAGTGGGCGCAAACTCACGTCGCCGGTTTCATCGACGCCCGTTTCATTGTGCTGGTCGATACCGCGCTGGAATCGCCTTTAGGCCAGGTTGCCATGATTCCGATGCTGGCCTGGATCGCCAATTCGGCTCCCCGGCAACTCAAGGCAACCTTTTTCGCGGTGATGGCGGCGTTCGTCAATCTGGCCCTGTCCCTCTCCCAATTGTTGACCAAACTGCTGAACCAATGGTTTGTGGTTACCCGCGAAGTCAGGGATGCCGTGACCGGGGCGATCGCCGTACCGGCCGATTACAGCCAGTTGGGCGGCCTGTTTTTCGCGGTCATGGTCCTGGGCTTCGCCATGCCGATGCTGGCCATCGTCATCGCGAAACGGACCCTGCTCAGCGAAAGCAAACCCTGACGGATCCTTCCCGGATAAGCATCGCCGGGCGGTAACTTACAGAAAGTCCGCCCCGTGCCTTGACGGTCGCCATTCCGGCAAAGCCTTCCGGACGGATTACAGGGCAGAACCGGGTTCCGATACTGCCCTCAATGCCGTCAAATAGGCCGGATAAGTAAAGCGCATCCGGCCCGCCAGAGTCATCGTACCGAGTACTTGTCATGCGTCATTCCGTGGATTGTCCTGCGAAGCAATGACTTGCAGCGCACTTGCCGGATAAAATCATATATAATGCCGGATTTAATCAATCATAAATCAACCGCTGTTTTACCCCATGCCGAAGAAGAAAAGCTCAACTCCATTCGAAGAATCCCTCGCCGAGCTCGAGCAGTTGGTCAGTCAACTTGAACAAGGAGACATAACTCTGGAAGAGTCGTTGAAGTCTTTTGAACGAGGGGTCTACCTGACCCGAACCTGCCGGCAGGCCTTGCAGGAGGCGGAACAGAAAGTTCAGATTCTTCTGGAAAAAAACGGCAGTCAATCCCTGGAGCCTTTTACTGATGAGTAATGCGTTAAAAGAATACCTTAGTTTTTGCCAAAACCGCGTCGAACGGGCCCTGGAAGCCCGCTTGCCGGGTGAACAGATTTTGCCGCAGAAGCTGCACAAGGCGATGCGCTATTGCGTGCTGGACGGCGGCAAGCGGATGCGTCCGATGCTGACCTATTGCACCGGCAAAACGCTGGGAATAGAACCGGAGGTATTGGACGGCCCGGCTTGCGCAGTCGAATTCATTCATGTCTATTCGCTCATCCACGACGATCTTCCGGCCATGGATGACGATGACTTGAGACGCGGCAAGCCGACCTGTCACGTCGCCTTCGATGAAGCGACCGCCATCCTGACCGGCGATGCCCTGCAGGCTTTGGCTTTCGAAACTCTGGCGCATGACCCTACCATTACGGCCAGCATGGAAAACCGGTTAAAAATGATTACCGCCTTAGCCAAGGCCAGCGGCTCGCAGGGCATGGTGGGCGGACAAGCGATCGATCTCGAGTCGGTCGGAACGAAAATCACGTTGCCCGAACTGGAAAACATGCATATTCATAAAACCGGCGCCTTGATACGTGCGAGCGTCAATCTGGCCACCTTCGCCAAAGAGGGCATCGATCCCTCGGCCGCCAAAAAACTGGACCAGTATGCCAAATGCATCGGCTTGTCCTTTCAGGTCAAAGACGATATTCTGGACGAGGAAAGCGATACCGCGACCCTCGGGAAGACCCAGGGAAAGGACAAGTTCAACGACAAACCCACCTACCCGGCCTTGCTGGGGATGGCGGGCGCCAAGCAAAAAGCGCTTGATTTACATGAAAAAGCCATCGAGAGTCTGGACATCTTCGGCAAAGAAGCCGATCTTCTGCGTGATCTGTCCCTTTATATCATTCAACGCGACCATTAAATCCCCACTTGATTACTAGGACATTTAATCTGATAATCGCTCGTTTTGTTAAGGCTTTAGCGTACCGCATCCGCATCGCCAAAGAATGGCATCACGCCACCCTGCCCCTAGACTTGCCGAGCTGACTCAAGGACTCGAACTACCCATGACCCAATCAGGCCGTTATCCGCTATTAGACACCCTCCATTACCCTGCCGATCTGCGCCGTCTCGGCAAGGAGCAGCTCAAGCCGCTGGCGAAGGAGCTGCGCGAGTACCTGACGCAGACCGTGAGCGTTTCCGGCGGCCATTTCTCGGCCGGTCTCGGTACCGTGGAATTGACCGTGGCCCTGCACTACGTGTTCGATACGCCCCAGGATCAGTTGGTCTGGGACGTCGGCCATCAGGCCTATCCGCACAAGATCCTCACCGGCCGCAAGGAACGGATGACCACGATCCGCACCCGCGGCGGCGTCGCCGCCTTCCCCTGCCGCAGTGAGAGCGAATACGACGCCTTCGGCGTCGGCCATTCCAGCACCTCGATCAGCGCCGCGTTGGGCATGGCGATTGCCGCCGAGCTCAAAGGCGAACAGCGGCAGATGGTGGCGATCATCGGCGACGGCAGCATCACCGGCGGCATGGCGTATGAAGCGATGAACCACGCCGGTTCCATCGACGCCAATCTCCTGGTGATCCTGAACGACAACGACATGTCGATCTCGCCCAACGTCGGCGCGATGAACAACTATCTGGCCAAGATCCTGTCCAGCCGCCTGTACGTCTCGGCCTGGGAGGAAAGCAAGAAGGTCCTAAGCCGCATGCCCAGCGTCTGGGAACTGGCCCGGCGCACCGAGGAGCACATGAAGGGCATGATCGTGCCCGGCACTTTGTTCGAGGAGCTCGGCTTCAATTACATCGGCCCGATCGACGGCCACGACCTGGACGCCCTGGTGCCGACGCTGGAGAATCTGAAAGCGATGTCCGGCCCGCGCTTCCTGCACGTCGTCACCCAGAAAGGCAAAGGCTATCCGCCGGCGGAAAAGGATCCTCTGGCCTATCACGGGGTGCCGGCGTTCGACCCGAGCCGGGACTGCCTGCCGAAAGCGGCGCCGTCGCCGCATCCGACCTACACCGAGGTGTTCGGCCGCTGGCTCTGCGACATGGCCGAGCAGGACCCCCGGCTGCTCGGCATCACCCCGGCGATGCGCGAAGGCTCGGGTCTGGTGGCCTTTTCCGAGCGCTATCCGAAGCGTTATTTCGACGTCGCCATCGCCGAACAGCACGCGGTGACGCTGGCCGCGGGCCAGGCCTGCCAGGGCGCCAAACCGGTGGTGGCGATTTACTCGACCTTTTTGCAGCGGGCGTACGATCAATTGATTCACGACGTCGCCTTGCAGAATCTGGACGTCCTGTTCGCGCTCGACCGCGCCGGTCTGGTCGGACCGGACGGGCCGACCCATGCCGGCAGTTTCGATTTCAGCTATCTGAGCTGCGTTCCCAACCTGCTGGTCATGGCCCCGGCCGACGAGAACGAATGCCGGCGGATGCTGACCACCGGCTTTCTTTACGAAGGGCCGGCGTCGGTGCGCTATCCGCGCGGCAAGGGACCGGGGGTGGCGGTCGAGCCGGGGTTGACGCCCTTGCCGATCGGCCAGGCCGAGGTGCGCCGGCAAGGCAGCCGCATCGCCGTGCTCGCCTGGGGCAGCATGGTCGCGCCGGCGGTGCAGGCGGGGCAGAGCCTCGGCGCCACGGTGGTCAACATGCGCTTCGTCAAGCCGCTCGACGAGGCGTTGATCCTGGAGCTGGCGAAAAGCCACGACGTGCTGGTGACGGTGGAAGAGAACGTCCTGGCCGGCGGCGCCGGCAGCGCGGTCAACACGCTGCTGCAAGCGCGGAAGGTGCTGATGCCGGTGCTCAACCTCGGGCTCCCGGACCATTTTGTCGAACAAGGCACCCGCGAAGAGCTCCTCGCCCTCTGCGGCCTCGACGCCCAAAGCATCACCGACCGCATCGCCGCGTTTTGCGCTTGAATCGGCTTGCTTTAACCGGAGCTTTCGTTTCTTATAAACCATCAGAAGCAGATGATAAACGCACTTTCCCCTTTACAAGAGAAAACTCTGGAACGTCTGAAAAGCAAAATCCGCGATATTCCGGATTTTCCGATACCCGGCATCATGTTCAAGGATATTACGCCGCTGGTCAAGGATCCGGCCACCTTGAAACTGGCAGTACATCAGTTAATGCAGCCTTTTCTGGGAAGCTCCATCACGGCCGTAGCAGGCATGGAAGCGCGGGGATTCATTTTCGGGTCCCTGGTGGCCTGGGAATTGGGACTTCCGTTTATCCCTCTCAGGAAACCCGGGAAATTGCCTTATGACGTTCAAAGCGTATCGTACGATCTGGAATACGGTTCGGCTTCACTGGAAGCCCATATCGATGCTTTTGAAGATGGGGACCGCGTGCTCTTGATCGATGACCTGCTGGCTACCGGAGGAACGGCAAGAGCCAGTTGCGAGTTGATCGAGAAACTGGGGGCAAAGGTGGCGGCCTGTGCGTTTGTCGTGGAACTGGATTTTTTACAGGGCCGCAGCAGACTTGAAGGATACGAAATCCATTCCCTGCTCCATTTTTAAGAGCAGGGACCGAAACTTTTTTTCGGAAGAGATTAATTTTTCCGGCTGTATTTCCTGCTCTTTTTGGTTTCTTGAGTTTCTTTTTGCACCTTCAACTTCTCCAGCTTCTCGCTGGCTTCGGCGAAGGATTTCGAAGCTTCTTCGAACGACGGGCTCATGCTACCGGACGAATTGGAAACTTTTGAAAAATGAGGCGCGTCGGCAGCACTGGCCGATTGTTCGGCGGGGGCAGCCTGGACCGGAACACCGGCCACAGCCGCTTCGTCTGCCGTCGTTGCTTTTTCTGTAGAAGAGGACTCAGTTACAGGCGTCTTTCCGGCGCCGTCAGAAACGGCCGTAGGTTTCGGGGCGACCTCTTTCCTCCTGGCGGCGGATTCGTCTCCGGCGGCATCGCCTTCGCTCAACTCGTCTTCGAATTCGGACAGATCGGACGAAGATTCAGCCTTGCCGTCGGACGCAAGACTGCTGCGCCATTGCAAAAACGATTCCCGCGTGAACACATAAGGATCCAGCGCCGCTTCATCGATAAATTTCAATGCCCCTTCGGCGCTGGCTCTGGAATTCAGCATGGAGACCAGTTGCACCGGCAAACCGACGTAAGTGGCCGGGTTCGCCGCCGTATCGAAGACGGAGCCGGGAATGCCCCGGGTAGTCGTCGGGCCAATGAAAGGCAACACCAGATACGAGCCTTGAGGCACGCCCCATACCGCCAGAGTCTGCTCGAAGTCTTCCTCGTTTTGCTCCCAGCCGACGTGTTTGGCCACGTCGAACAAACCGCCCAGGCCCACCGTGGTATTCATTAAGAAGCGTCCGCTGTCCTGGGCGCTCTGGGAGAATTTGGCCTGCAGCATGTCGTTGAGCACGACGTTGATGTTTTTCAGATTATTGAAGAAATTGAATATCCCTGTCTGCACAAACTGGGGCGTTACCCATTTGTAGGCATCGGAAATGGGCTCGGCAACGTAGTTATCGACTTTATCGTTAAAATAAAATACTTTCCTGTTGAAGTTTTCATAAGGATCAGCCTTGGCCGCTGCGGTGTCCGCCGTCTTTTCCGCTTCCTTTTCGCCGCCGCTCGTGGCACATCCGGCCAAAGCCATGCTCGCACTGATCACGAAAGCCGGAAAAAAGGAATGTCTTCTAGCGGAGCGCAAGCCGCTGAATGGTGTGCTCATTACTGTAAAACCTATTGTTTGGAATAATTGTCGATTTTTTCGTTAATCTTTTTAATTAAAGCGTCGAAGCCTTCCCGTTGCAAAATGGTGGTGTATTCCGATCTTTTCAAGGCCAGATCGCTGACGCCGTTTGCAATAATATTAATGATCCGCCAACTGTCGCCTTTCTCTTTCAGCATATAATCGAATTTTACCGGTTTGTCGTCGGGCACGTTCATCTTGGAATGCACGACCACGCCGCCTCTGGCGGTTTCCTTTTCGGAATCGAAAACGAAGGATTCTCCCCCATATTCCTTGAAATTATAGGCATACGAAGCGACGCTCAACCGGCTGAACACGTCCACCAGCTTGTCCTGTTGCTCCGAAGTAAGCTTTTCCCACTCCTTTCCCACCACGATACGGGCGATTTTTGGCAAATCATGGCTGTTGGAGACGGCATCATACAGCTTGTCATAACGTCCGGCAAATCCTAATTGTTTGCCGTTTTTCATGACGTCGATAAGCTGCTCCTGGAATTTTTCGACCACCGCCCTGGCGCTCTCCCCGGCCATGGCATGAGCCGAAAGAATGAGAAAAAAAATAAAATAACCTGCTGATTTTATTATATTATTGATCATGATGTGAAATCTCGTAGTTACACCGCCCGTCTGTTAGTTCTGATCCATCAGCCGCTTAAAGCCATAGAACCGCTTGCTTCGCTCCGGAAGATGAAAGACCCGGGACGCGCCTGTCGGAGGCGCGCTGCGCCCTTCAGAATACCGACGCCGATCGATACCCTGAACGCAAGTGCGCTTCCTGTCGCCAGCTCATCCCAATGAGAGTATTTTGACGGTAAATTGCGACACGAATCAAGTGGTTGTTGAGTTAAACCGCTGCTTGTCCCGGTCGAATCATTCGGCCATTTCGACCCGGATGGGTATCCCCGAAAAAGTCGGCGTCGGTCTTTCTTCCTTATAATAGGCAGGCGCCGGCTCCGGAATCATCTCGCCTTCCGTTTTAGGACCCCGAAGAGCAGTCATAATCCCTTTCAACGGATTTTTTAACATATCCTCAACGGCCGTGGCCTCATAGCCGCAATGAGCCATGCAGTTGGCGCATTTCGGATTATTGACGGTTCCGTATTTTTCCCAGGGCGTGGTGTCGAGCAGTTCCTGAAAACTGGAAGCATTCCCCTCATCGGCCAGCAAGTAGCAGGGCTTCTGCCAGCCGAAAATGTTGCGCGTGGGGTTCCCCCAAGGGGTGCAGTTATAGTTTTGATTACCGGCCAGAAAATCGAGATAAAGCGCGGAATGGTTCAATTTCCATTTGCGTTTTTTCCCGATTTTAAAAATACCCCGGAACAATTCCTTGACATCGCGGCCTTTGATGAAGACGTCCTGTTGCGGCGCTCTCTCATAGCTGAAACCGGGAGCAATGGTGACGCCCTCGACGCCCAATTCCATCGCATAATCCAGGAATTCGGCCACTTCCTCCGCTTTCTCTCCCTGAAAGAGGGTGCAGTTGATGGTCACCCGGAAGCCTTTGCCCAGCGCCAGTTTAATCGCTTCGACCGCGCGATCGAATACCCCTTCCTGGCAGACGGAGGCATCGTGCCTTTCGCGCATCCCATCGAGATGAATCGAAAACGTCAGATACGGCGACGGTTTGTAATCGTCGATTCTCTTTTTCAACAACAAGGCATTGGTGCAGAGATAGACGTACTTTTTACGCGCGATGAGACCCTCGACAATCCGGGGCATGTCCTTATGGATCAGAGGCTCTCCGCCCGGAATCGACACCATGGGCGCACCGCATTCATCGACCGCCTGCATGCACTCTTCGTAAGAAAGACGCTTGTCGAGAATTTCGTTCGGGTAATCTATTTTGCCGCAGCCGGCGCAGGCCAGATTGCAGCGAAACAAGGGCTCCAGCATCAAAACCAAAGGATATTTCTTAACTCCTTTAAGCTTTTGCTTTAATAAATAGGTACCAACAGTTAACTGTTGACGTAAAGGAACTCCCATGACCCAACCTCCGAAAAAATGAAAACGGCAGCCGCATTGCGTGGACTGCCTTAAAACTAGATTACCAGATAAAGTGTAGCTATAAAACAACAACAAGACAAGATTCACCGTATTACAACCACCGAACTTTTCAATTTTCCGCTCGGGCGCCCAACTCGTTAATCTCCCCTAATTTGTTGACTAGAATACTATCTTTCCAACAACATCTCCAGCTTTTTACGGTAACACCGCATTAATTTTTAACTCTCGCCCGTGGCCGACAGCCTATTGCTCAAATACAACATCTGCTTTTAAGCTACTGTTTTAATTCTTAAATGACACGACAGCTCGAAGCCAACTCAACAATATTGGCAACAAAACAACATTACTTTGCAAATTACCAACAAAAAGGCTATTATTGCCCGTAACGAATCTTTAGCTCGCACTTACCGGCGGGTGGACAGTATTAAGTATTATGAGCGAAACCCGAATCTCTCTGGATAATCCAAAATCACTCGGCAAATTGTCTGACGATGCGTTTCAGGCTTTGCTGCTGGAAGGGGTATCCAGAACCTTTGCCTTGACCATTCCCCAATTGCCGGCTTCTCTGTACAGCGCCGTCGCCAATGCCTATTTATTGTGCCGCATCGTCGACACCATCGAAGACGAAGTCTCTCTGACGCCCGAGCAAAAAAAATATTTCTGTTCCGAATTCATATCGATCGTAAAAACCGGAATCAACACCGAATCCTTTGCCGTGGAACTGGCGCCGCTTCTGTCCGGGCAGACTTCCCCGGCGGAGCATACGCTCATTCACGTATTGCCGCGCGTCATCGAAATCACTCACAAGTTTGATCCGGCTCAAATCGACGCGCTTGCCACTTGCGTTGAAACGATGGCGGCGGGCATGCCGATCTTTCAAGCGCAAAATCTTAACCACGGCCTTGCCACCCTCGCGGATCTGGATAAGTACTGTTACTACGTCGCAGGCTGCGTCGGAGAAATGCTGGCCAAGCTCTTTTGCCATTATTCTCCCGAAATCGATCGGCACCGGGACGAATTGTTGCGCCTGTCGGTTTCTTTCGGGCAAGGTCTGCAAATGACCAACATACTGAAAGACATCTGGGACGACGCCAAGCGCGGCGTCTGCTGGCTGCCGCAGGACATCTTCACGGAAACGGGATTCGATCTGAAAAATTTGACGCCGGAAACCAGCGATGCAAGCTTCAAAGCCGGTCTGGAACGCTTGATCGGCATCGCTCACGGCCATTTGCAAAATGCCCTGACCTATACGCAATTGATTCCCGGCCACGAAACGGGAATTCGCAATTTCTGCCTGTGGGCATTGGGCATGGCGGTTTTAACCTTAAGAAAGATCAAGAGAAATATGGATTTCAATCAATCCGATCAAGTCAAAATAACTCGGAACAGTGTGAAAGCCACCATTTTTGTAACCCGTTTGATAGGCCGCAGCAACTTCATGCTGGCTCTGCTGTTTAATTGGGCAGGACGGGAACTGAAAGCGCCCGGCTGGACCTATTCAACCCCAAACCCAAAAGCTCAGTGAAACTAATATAAGGAATCACTATGTTTACCGATGCAACGACCCAAACCAATACAACGGATCTGCCCGGCTCTTCGACGCCTATTCATTCCCATGCCTTCGATATCGATAATGCGATAAACCAGGCCAAGAATCGGTTATTAAGTCTTCAGGACCAGCAAGGTTTCTGGGTATTCGAACTGGAAGCGGACTGCACCATTCCGTCCGAATACGTCATGATGATGCATTATCTGGGTGAAATCGACGAGGCGCTGCAGGCCAAAATAGCCGTATACATCCGCTCTCGTCAATCCGAAGACGGCAGTTTTCCTTTGTTTACCGGAGGCCCCGGTGACATCAGTTGTAGCGTAAAAGCCTATTACGCATTAAAAATGGCCGGCGATTCTGTCGACGCCCCGCACATGACTCGCCTTAGGAAATGGATTCTGGCTCAGGGAGGAGCGGCCAAGGCCAACGTATTTACTCGAATTGCTCTGGCAATGTTCAAACAATTGCCGTGGCGAGGCGTTCCCTATATTCCTGTCGAAATCATGCTGCTGCCGAGCTGGTTTCCTTTTCATCTGGACAAGGTTTCCTACTGGTCCAGGACCGTGATGGTACCGCTGTTCATATTGTGCACCTTGAAGGCAACCGCTAAAAACCCGAATCAAGTCGACATTCTCGAACTGTTCACGGTCCATCCGGATCAGGAACGGCACTATTTTCCGGAAAGAACGCTGCTGAATAAATTCTTTTTGGGACTCGACAAGCTGGGCCGGGTCACTGAACCGTTGATTCCTGCGAAAATACGCGCTCGGGCGATCGAAAAAGCCAAAGCATGGTTTATCGAACGGCTGAACGGCGAAGACGGCCTGGGCGGCATTTTTCCGGCGATGGTAAATGCCTACGAAGCGATGCTGCTGACCGGCATGCCCAAGGATCATCCTCATGTCGTCATCTGCCGCAAAGCCATCGATAAGTTACTGGTGATCAACGAACACGACGCCTATTGCCAGCCCTGCCTGTCTCCGGTCTGGGATACCGGCCTGGCCGCTCTGGCTCTGCAGGAAGTTTACAAAGGCGAAAATTCATCCGCACTCACCAACAGCGAAGACCTGGCAAAGGCCTACGAATGGCTGCAAAGCAAACAGCTTATGGACGAACCGGGCGACTGGCAGGTCAAAAAACCCGGACTTCCAGGCGGCGGCTGGGCCTTCCAGTTCAATAATCCGCATTATCCGGACGTGGACGATACGGCGGTGGTCGCTTTCGCGATGGCCGACTCGAAACGGACCGGCCTTGACGAAGCCATTCACCGGGCAACGCGCTGGATAGCCGGCATGCAGTCCGAAAACGGCGGTTACGGCGCTTTCGATGCCGACAACACGTATTACTATCTCAACGAAATCCCGTTTGCCGATCACGGCGCCTTGCTGGATCCGCCGACCGCCGACGTGAGCGCGCGCTGCGCGATGCTGATGGCCAGACTAATCAAGGCACATGAAGAATATCTGCCGGCGCTGAAGCGCACGATCGACTATCTGCGCAGTGAGCAGGAAGCCGACGGTTCCTGGTTCGGCCGCTGGGGCACCAATTACATTTACGGAACCTGGTCCGTCTTGCTGGGCCTGGAGCAAACCGACCTGCCCAAAAACGATCCGATGTACGTCAAAGCGGCCGCCTGGCTGAAAAGCGTACAGCGCGAAGACGGCGGCTGGGGCGAAGACAATTTCAGCTACCACGATGCCGGCGTCCGCGGAAGATACCGGTTCAGTACGGCCTTTCAGACCGCATGGGCCGTTCTCGGTCTGATCGCCGCCGGAGAAGCGCACAGCCCCGAAGTCAAGGCGGGTATCGATTTCATCCTGCGTCATCAAAACCGGGACGGTTTCTGGAATGATAAATGCTTTACGGCGCCGGGATTTCCGAGGGTTTTCTATCTCAAATACCACGGTTACGACAAATATTTTCCGCTTTGGGCACTGGCGCGTTACCGCAACGAACTTAATAAAAAGTGATTACGGGAATCCTTGCCGCTTTGCCCGAAGAGCTCGCCACGCTGACTTCCAAAAAAATCGGCAAAGGGTCTGGCGTTTTTATCGGCGACACGGTACTGATCGCTTACTCGGGCGCCGGACCGGCCAATGCGGAGGCAACCGCCCGGCAACTGGTTGATCAGGGCGCAACCCGCCTGCTCAGTTGGGGTTGTGCCGCCGGGCTCGACGCTTCGCTAAAACCTGGCGATCTGTTGGTGCCGGATCGAATTGTCGACGCGGACCGTAACGAACTGGCCGTCGCTTCGGAATGGCGCACGGGATGCCTTCAGGCGCTACAGCGTTTGCCCGGCGCCCTTCCCCTCCGTATCCACGAGGGAGCGATCGCCGAAAGCCGCGACTTGATCAGTTCCAGCCGCGCCAAACAACAACTGCATACACGGACCGGAGCGGCGGCGCTCGACATGGAAAGCGCGGCCATCGCTCGAGTGGCAAGGCAATATCAAAGGGATTTTCTGGCGCTCAGGGCCGTTGCCGATCCGGCCGCGATGGATTTGCCGAAAGCCGTCGGTTATTCCCTCGACGACCAGGGCGAAGTCCGGCTGGACAGATTGATGGGTTTTCTACTTTTCCACCCTCTCGAATTACCGGGCTTGATCCGATTGGGACTTCACTTTAACCAAGCCAGGATCACTTTAAGAAGAGTCGCCGGCCAACTTCAATCGCTTACCGGTGTCGGCGAGCTGACGGCGATCGAAACCGTTTAAATCTTTACTATTGAATTTTATATCTTTATGTCTTTTAGTATCGCCGAACTTTTCGAACAACACAGCACTGATAAATTCGATCTTCACGAACAGTTTCTCAACAACCAGATGGTCCGCGTATTAAAGACCATAGGTTACGACCGGCATTACCGGAAGGCGAACGGCCAATACCTGTACGACGAAAAAGGCGCGGAATACCTGGATTTGTTGAGCGGTTTCGGCGTCTTTGCGATCGGCCGCAACCATCCGACGGTCATCAACGCCTTAAAGGAAACGCTGACTCTGGAGCTGCCGAACCTGGTGCAACTGGACGTGTCCGTACTCAGCGGCTTGCTCGCCCAGGAAATTCTGAAGACCACTCCGGACAATCTGGACAAGATGTTTTTCTGCAATTCGGGGACCGAATCGGTGGAAGCTGCGATCAAATTTGCCCGCTTCACCACCAAACGCGAAAAGATCGTCTTTTGCGAGCACGCTTACCACGGCTTGACCATGGGCGCCTTGTCGCTGAACGGAGAACCCATATTCCGCGAAGGCTTCGGCCCGTTACTGCCCGGTTGTTATTCGATTCCTTTCAATGACGCCGAGGCTCTGGAACAGGCTCTAAGGGACAAGGACGTGGCCGCGTTCATCGTGGAGCCGATCCAGGGCAAGGGCGTTAACGTACCCGACGACAATTATCTGCCGGAAGTCGAACGGATCTGCAAAAAATACGGTACGCTGTTCGTCGCCGACGAAGTTCAGACCGGCCTCGGACGCACCGGCAAATTCTGGGCGATCGAACACTGGAACGTCCGCCCCGACATGATCTGCATGGCGAAGGCCTTGTCCGGCGGCTTTGTTCCCGTCGGCGCCGTGGCGATGACGCAAAAAATCATGGACAGCGTCTACAACCGCATGGATCGGGCGGTGGTGCACGGTTCGACTTTTTCCAAAAACAACATGGCCATGGCGGCCGGACTGGCCACGCTGCACGTGATGCAGGAGGAAAATCTGGTGGACAACAGCGCCAAGCTGGGCACGGACATCATCGACAGCCTGAACGCGCTGTCCGAACAATACGAATTTCTCAAGGAAGCCCGCGGCAAGGGCATGATGATCGCCATCGAGTTCCATTCGCCGAAAAGCCTCAAATTGAAAGCCGCCTGGGCGATGCTGGAAGCAGCCAATAAAGGCTTGTTCTGCCAGATGATCACGATCCCCTTGTTCAAGGAGCACCGGATCCTGGCCCAGGTCGCAGGGCACGGCATGAACGTGGTCAAGCTGTTGCCGCCGCTGAACCTGAATCCAAAAGATCGCGACACCATCGTGGCCGCCTTCGACAAGACCATTGCCGACACTCACCAGATTCCGGGCTCGATCTGGGACCTCGGAAAAAATCTCGCCAGCCATGCCTTAAAAGGCAAAAAAGGATAAACATTATGAAACAATTGTTCCGGTTCGGTTTATTGTGGCTCACTCTGACTCAGATTCCTCATGCGCTGGCTCATGCCGTAGTGACCGATTATTCTTTAAAAATCAAGCCGATTCGCGCGCTGCAGAAAGACACCGTGGAACTGATGTTCAATTCGAAAATCGAACTGGGCCTGTCCCAGGTATTTCTGGTGCGCAAAGGCGACGTTCACGAAACGCTTCCGATCAGCAAAGGCGCGCGCCAGGGTCAGATGATCATTGCCGTGCCGCCGTTGGAAGCCGGCGACTACGCCATCAAGCTCAAAGTCTTCGCTGCGGACGGTCATCTGACCGAAGACGTCATTCATTTTTCTGTCTCTCAATAGGTTTCACTAATGGCCGGCATTGCTGACTTTCTGGATTCCCTAATCGGCGGATTCGATCTTATCTGTTTCGCCCTGACCATCGGCGCCTTGCTGTGGGGATGGTTCATCTTGCGCCCCTGGCAGGCGCAAGGCCGCTATAACGCGGCCTTGATGGAAAAAACGACGACCCTGTTATACAAAGGCGCTTTTTATCTGGTGGGCGCCCAGATTTTTAAAATTATTCTTAAAGTCTGGTTGATGGCCGCCGTGCTGGACCGCTGGCCTTTTCCCGAGTTTGCCCAAACCACGCAATTTATCGGCGGCCTGGTGCGCGCCCTGTTAACGCTGGTATTGGCAAGCTATTGTTACCTCGTCTTGAGCAAACATCCTTACTCGCAACGGCACTGGCTGACCGCCCTGCTGCTCGCTGTTCCCATGATCGTCTCCGGCGCCTGGCTGGTGCACGCGGCCGGCCGTTTCGACGACAGAGTCTTTTTGATGTCGCTGACCGTCATTCACCAGCTCGGCGCCGCCGCCTGGATAGGCGGCGTGTTTCAACTGGTCAATCTGTGGCTGCTCACCTATCGAAAGCAAATTCAAGCCGACTTGTGGCCATCGCTGCTCAAACGGTTTTCTTTATTCGGAATGGCTTCGGTGGGTCTCATTCTGATCTCGGGCACTCCCATTGCCCTGCAATACATCGATACCTGGAACGGACTGGTCGGCACCGGCTACGGCAACTTGCTGATGGTAAAAATCGTTCTGCTTAGTCTCGCCCTGAGTCTGGCCTGGCTGAACCGCTCCGCCGTTCTCGAATTCGGTTTGTCGGGCAATCCGCTTCGGCTGACCCGCAGCGTGCCTTATTATATCGAAGCGGAAACGTTCGTTCTGATCACCCTGTTGTTTACCGCCGCCAGTCTGGCTTCCCAGCCTCCGGCGATCGACATTCCCAACCTGACGGCAAGCTGGCAGGAAGTACTCGAGACGTTCAAACCCGCCATGCCGAGGACGACCTCGCCTACCCATACGGATCTAATCGCCGGCGAACCGGGCCGGGTGGCGATCATCGGTCAGGTTCCGTCGGTCGCAGCGACGGAATGGTCCAATTACAACCATAACATAGCGGGCATCTTTTTAACGGTAATGAGTTTTTTTGCCATGCTGTCTTACATGAAATCGCCGTCTCCCGCTCTGAATCGCTTTTTTACCGCCATCAAGTTCTGGCCCCTGGGTTTCGTGCTGCTGGGAATCTTTTTATTTTTCCGGAGCGATGCCGAGACCTGGCCTTTGGGTCCGATCGGATTCTGGGAAAGCACTTTTAACAACGGCGAAGTGCTGCAACACCGAATTGCCACGTTACTGGTGTTCGTGCTGGGCGTGATCGAACTGAGAGCCCGCATGAAAGGCAACCAAAACACCACGTTGCCATTGATTTTTCCGGTACTGGCCGCCTTCGGGGGGTTAATGCTGCTGACTCACTCCCATGTCGGCTTTCAACCCAAAAGCGCTTTTCTGATCCAGGTCGGGCATACCGCCATGGGCGTTTTTGCGCTGGTTTTAGCGTGCGGCCGCTGGCTCGAATTGAAACTGGACAAGCCCGGCAAGGAAATTGCCGGGTTTATCTCAGTGGCGGCCCTATTCCAAATGGGACTCATCCTGATGTTCTATCGTGAACCTCTCTACTGAATATGAAAGCACCAAGCAAATACCCTTTACTAGACACCCTCCATTACCCTGCCGATCTGCGCCGTCTCGGCAAGGAGCAGCTCAAGCCGCTGGCGAAGGAGCTGCGCGAGTACCTGACGCAGACCGTGAGCGTTTCCGGCGGCCATTTCTCGGCCGGTCTCGGTACCGTGGAATTGACCGTGGCCCTGCACTACGTGTTCGATACGCCCCAGGATCAGTTGGTCTGGGACGTCGGCCATCAGGCCTATCCGCACAAGATCCTCACCGGCCGCAAGGAACGGATGACCACGATCCGCACCCGCGGCGGCGTCGCCGCCTTCCCCTGCCGCAGTGAGAGCGAATACGACGCCTTCGGCGTCGGCCATTCCAGCACCTCGATCAGCGCCGCGTTGGGCATGGCGATTGCCGCCGAGCTCAAAGGCGAACAGCGGCAGATGGTGGCGATCATCGGCGACGGCAGCATCACCGGCGGCATGGCGTATGAAGCGATGAACCACGCCGGCGCGATCGACGCCAATCTCCTGGTGATCCTGAACGACAACGACATGTCGATTTCGCCCAACGTCGGCGCGATGAACAACTATCTGGCCAAGATCCTGTCCAGCCGCCTGTACGTCTCGGCCTGGGAGGAAAGCAAGAAGGTCCTAAGCCGCATGCCCAGCGTCTGGGAACTGGCCCGGCGCACCGAGGAGCACATGAAGGGCATGATCGTGCCCGGCACTTTGTTCGAGGAGCTCGGCTTCAATTACATCGGCCCGATCGACGGCCACGACCTGGACGCCCTGGTGCCGACGCTGGAGAATCTGAAAGCGATGTCCGGCCCGCGCTTCCTGCACGTCGTCACCCAGAAAGGCAAAGGCTATCCGCCGGCGGAAAAGGATCCTCTGGCCTATCACGGGGTGCCGGCGTTCGACCCGAGCCGGGACTGCCTGCCGAAAGCGGCGCCGTCGCCGCATCCGACCTACACCGAGGTGTTCGGCCGCTGGCTCTGCGACATGGCCGAGCAGGACCCCCGGCTGCTCGGCATCACCCCGGCGATGCGCGAAGGCTCGGGTCTGGTGGCCTTTTCCGAGCGCTATCCGAAGCGTTATTTCGACGTCGCCATCGCCGAACAGCACGCGGTGACGCTGGCCGCGGGCCAGGCCTGCCAGGGCGCCAAACCGGTGGTGGCGATTTACTCGACCTTTTTGCAGCGGGCGTACGATCAATTGATTCACGACGTCGCCTTGCAGAATCTGGACGTCCTGTTCGCGCTCGACCGCGCCGGTCTGGTCGGACCGGACGGGCCGACCCATGCCGGCAGTTTCGATTTCAGCTATCTGAGCTGCGTTCCCAACCTGCTGGTCATGGCCCCGGCCGACGAGAACGAATGCCGGCGGATGCTGACCACCGGCTTTCTTTACGAAGGGCCGGCGTCGGTGCGCTATCCGCGCGGCAAGGGACCGGGGGTGGCGGTCGAGCCGGGGTTGACGCCCTTGCCGATCGGCCAGGCCGAGGTCCGCCGGCAAGGCAGCCGCATCGCCGTGCTCGCCTGGGGCAGCATGGTCGCACCGGCCTTGCAGGCGGGGCAGAATCTGGGCGCAACGGTAGTCAACATGCGCTTCGTCAAGCCGCTCGACGAAGCGTTGATCCTGGAGCTGGCGAAAAGCCACGACGTGCTGGTGACGGTGGAAGAGAACGTCCTGGCCGGCGGCGCCGGCAGCGCGGTCAACACGCTGCTGCAAGCGCGGAAGGTGCTGATGCCGGTGCTCAACCTCGGGCTCCCGGACCATTTTGTCGAACAAGGCACCCGCGAAGAGCTCCTCGCCCTCTGCGGCCTCGACGCCCAAAGCATCACCGACCGCATCGCCGCGTTTTGCGCTTGAATCTAGAAATGGAGGGCGGAGGCAGAATATTTGCCTCGTTCGCCCTGCTCCAACCTTTTCTGAATCCGGTTGCAGCAGGCAGAATTAAGGCTGAACCGATCCGTTCAGCCTTAAAATAAAAACGAGCAGGCCGCCTTAGGCGCTCACCTGAGCGATCCAGTCCTGGAGATTGTAATAATTGGTGATGCGCGCCACCTTGTTATCGCGCACTTCGAAAAACGCCCCCGCCGGCAAGCGATATTTTTGGCCTTGAGCGACCGGCAATCCCTCGTCCGTTTTAAGATATTCACCCAATACGACAAACTCGGCGGCGGCGCGAGTGCCGTCGGGAGTCGCCATGACGACCATGTCGACCAGTTGTTCCTTGTAGTTGTAATTCATGCAAGCCATGAATTGAGCAAACGCTTCCTTGCCGATTTCCCGTTTGCCTTGATTGATGTCGTGGATGACGTCGTCGGTCAGAAGAGTCATAAAGGTCTCCATGTCGCCTTTGTTGAACGCCTCGTAATATTTTTGTATCAGGTTGATGGTGTCTTGGTTCATAGTGATTCCATAGTGAGTTAAATGACGCCTATTTTATAGTAAAATGGATTTTCGCCTTGATTATTTTCCGCTTCTTTCCAAAATGGCCGGGAATCGCCGCCGTCGGCAAATTACAGAGCCGATAATTTTCAGAAAAGGAACACGTGCCCTTTTTCGATTTCCGCCAAAACCTTAGCCGCCCCGGAAGGGCTTTAGAAATACCGCAGATGCTTCGAATCACCGAATTAAAACTCCCGCTCGATCACGACGACCGCCAATTGCAAGCCGAAATCCTGAAACGGCTGGGCATCGGCGCGGAGGAGCTGATCACTTACACGATCTTCAGGCAGGGCTACGATGCGCGTCGGCGCGACGCCATCAAGCTGATTTATACGCTCGACGTCGAACTGAAAAACGAGCGCGCGGTGCTTTCCCGTCTGCACAAAGACAGCCAGATCTCGATCGCTCCGGACACCGCCTACCGTTTTGTCGCCCAGGCCCCGAAAGAACTGACGACCCGTCCCGTCGTCATCGGTACCGGCCCCTGCGGATTATTTGCCGGGCTGATCCTGGCCCAGATGGGTTTCCGTCCGATCCTGCTGGAACGCGGCAAGGCGGTGCGCGAACGCACCAAAGACACCTTCGGGCTGTGGCGCAAACGGGAATTCAATCCGGAATCCAACGTCCAATTCGGCGAAGGCGGCGCGGGCACGTTTTCGGACGGCAAGCTGCATACCCAGATCAAGGATCCCCATCATTACGGCCGCAAGGTATTGACCGAGTTCGTCAAGGCCGGAGCGCCGCCCGAAATTCTGTATGTGAGCAAACCGCACATCGGTACTTTCAGGCTGGTATCGATGGTCGAGCAAATGCGCGCGACGATCGAGTCCCTGGGCGGAGACATCCGTTTCGGGAGCCGGGTCGAAAAAATCGACATCGACCACCATATGGTGCGCGGCGTCATTCTGGCCAACAGCGACCGAATTCCCGCCAGCCACGTCGTACTCGCCGTCGGGCACAGCGCGCGCGACACCTTTAAAATGCTCTACGACAGCGGCGTGTATATCGAAGCGAAGCCTTTTTCGGTCGGGTTTCGCATCGAGCATCCGCAATCTTTGATCGACCACTGCCGGTTCGGCAAATACGCAGGCCACCCGTTGCTGGGCGCCGCCGACTACAAGCTCGTGCATCATTGCAAAAACGGACGCTCGGTCTACAGTTTCTGCATGTGCCCCGGCGGTACCGTGGTCGCCGCGACCTCGGAAGCGGAGCATGTCGTCACTAACGGAATGAGCCAATATTCGCGCAACGAACGCAACGCCAACAGCGGCATCGTGGTCGGCATTACGCCGGAAGATTATCCGGATCATCCTTTGGCCGGCATCGATTTTCAGCGGCGCCTGGAAGCAAGAGCGTTTGAACTGGGCGGCGGCAACTACGATGCTCCGGGTCAACTGGTCGGCGATTTTCTTGCCGGCCGCGCATCGGTCCGTTTCGGCACGGTACTGCCCTCGTATACCCCGGGCGTGCATTTATGCGACCTCGGCACCGCCCTGCCCGACTATGCGATTGCAGCGATACGCGAAGCCTTGCCGGCGTTCGATAAAAAAATCCCCGGCTTTGCGATGGCGGACGCGGTCCTGACCGGCGTCGAAACCCGCACGTCTTCACCGGTGCGCATCAAGCGCAACGAAGAATTTCAGAGCTTGAACACGCGCGGTCTGTATCCGGCCGGTGAAGGGGCGGGTTATGCCGGCGGCATCATGTCGGCCGCGATTGACGGCATTCAGGTCGCCGAAGCGGTGGCGCTGGACATCGTCCGGAAGATTCAACAATAGCGGCGGTACAGAGTTCACCGTTGGCAAGCTCTTCCCCGAAGCCGTTATTTGGAGCGCTTGCTGGTATTGAACACGTAAGAAGAAACGACTCCGCGCGGATCGAACTTGATCACAAGGTCTTCGGTGCTGCCTTCGCCGAACAGACTGTAACGATAATGCCCGTAGGTCCAGGTTTTCATGCCGTTATCGAGACCGGTGCGCCAGGGAGTACCGAAAGTCGTATAAATGTCGTTCTGCGTGGTTTCTCCTATTTTGATGGTGGAAACCTGACCTGCCGGAAACTCATGTCCGACCGAAGCGCATCCCGTCAACAATACGGGAACGGACAGCACCAGAGCGCCCAGCGTATTTCGAAAGGATCGGTGCGAGTAAGGTTGAGATAAAATCAGAGCTTTCATGGGTTTGTTCATTTCCAGATATAGAAAATAATAAAGCGAAAAATTGGCCAATTATAGAGCAATTTCGACAATTTGCCCGATCTTGACTGGCATTCGCGTCCTGTTCAAATTAAAATACACACTATCGTGCAGAAATGAAAATTTATCAATTTGAACTATTCTTACGATAACATGGCGTTTTATAAGGCGCTATCGGCGCCGGCCCTGCCCGATCCAATCGGACGGCGCTACTCAAGATGTTATTCGCTATTAATCTAATTTCTGATTTCATCCCCGTGCATACCGAACTATTCAACTGGCGGACTTAATGACTGACTATAAACTAACGCACCTAAAACAGCTGGAAGCTGAAAGTATTCATATCATCCGAGAAGTTGCCGCCGAATTCGAGCGGCCGGTGATGCTGTATTCGATCGGCAAGGATTCGGCGGTCATGCTGCATTTGGCGATGAAGGCGTTCTTTCCCGGTAAGCCGCCCTTTCCGCTGCTGCACGTCGACACGACCTGGAAATTCCGGGAAATGATCGAATTCAGGGACAGACTGACCCGGGATCTGGGCCTGGAGCTGTTGGTCTACATCAATCAGGACGGCGTCGCCCAGGGCATCGGCCCGTTTACCCACGGCAGCAAGAAACACACGGACGTGATGAAAACCGACGCGCTCAAGCAGGCCCTGAACCAATATCAATTCGACGCGGCCTTCGGCGGCGCCCGGCGCGACGAAGAAAAATCCCGGGCCAAGGAGCGGGTCTATTCGTTCCGCGACAAGAACCACCGCTGGGATCCGAAAAACCAGCGTCCCGAGCTGTGGAACATTTACAACGGCAAGATCGACAAGGGCGAAAGCATCCGCGTGTTCCCGCTGTCGAACTGGACCGAGCTGGACATCTGGCAGTACATCCATCTGGAAAAAATCCCGATCGTGCCGCTGTATTTCGCCAAAGAGCGGCCGGTGGTCGACAAGGACGGCATGCTGATCATGGTCGACGACGAGCGCATGCCGATCGGCCCCGAAGACAAGATCGAAATGAAACGGGTGCGTTTTCGCACGCTGGGCTGCTACCCGTTGACCGGCGCCGTCGAATCGAACGCGACCACGCTGCCTGAAATCATCCAGGAGATGCTCTTGACTACCACCTCGGAACGCCAGGGCCGCCTGATCGATCACGACCAGGCCGGGTCGATGGAACAGAAAAAGCGGGAAGGCTATTTTTAAGCCCGGTTTCAGCCTGCGCTCCGGTCCGCCCCCAGGACCGGCGATTCGACCGACGATATTGCACCCTTACAGGAATTCGAAGAAAGACTATGTCCCATCAATCCGATCTCATCAGCACCGACATCAACGCCTATCTGGCTCAGCACGAACGNAAGGAANTGCTGCGNTTTCTGACCTGCGGCAACGTCGACGACGGCAAAAGCACGCTCATCGGCCGTCTTCTGCACGACTCCAAAATGATCTACGAAGATCAACTGGCCGCGGTGCAAGCCGACAGCGTCAAGTCCGGCACCACCGGCGCCGGCAAGATCGACCTGGCGCTGCTGGTCGACGGCCTGCAGGCGGAGCGGGAACAAGGCATCACCATCGACGTCGCCTACCGCTACTTCTCCACGTCCACGCGGAAGTTCATCATCGCCGATACCCCGGGGCACGAACAATACACCCGCAACATGGCCACCGGCGCCTCCACCTGCGACCTGGCGATCATTCTGATCGACGCCCGTTACGGCGTGCAAACCCAGACCAAGCGGCACAGCTTCATCGCTTCCTTGCTCGGCATCCGGCACATCATCGTCGCGGTCAACAAAATGGATCTGGTCGATTACAGCGAAGCCACGTTCAACCGGATCAAAGAGGACTACCTCGCCTTCACCCGGGCATTGTCCCTGCACGACGTCCGTTTCATTCCGATTTCGGCGCTGGACGGCGACAACGTCGTCCATCCGAGCGCGCACATGCCCTGGTTCACCAGCGAGCCGTTAATGGACGCATTGAACCACGTCCAGATCGCCAACGATTACAATTTCACCGACGCCCGCTTTCCGGTGCAGTACGTCAACCGTCCCAACCTGAACTTCCGGGGCTTCTGCGGCACCGTCGCCGCCGGCGTATTCCGCCAAGGCGACCGGATCACCGCGCTGCCTTCCGGTAAAAGCAGCACGATCAAATCGATCGTCACCTACGACGGCGAGCTGNCACAAGCCTTTCCGCCGATGGCCGTGACCCTGACCCTGGAAGATGAAATCGACATCAGCCGCGGCGATATGATCGTCGGCGCCGACACGACCCCGGCCGTCGTCGCGGACAAATTCAACGCCCACATCGTCTGGATGAACGAGAAGGCGCTCGCCCCCGGCCGCCAGTACACGCTGAAACTGGCCAGCCGCAGCGTGTCCGGTTCCGTTTCGCTGATCCACCACCGGATCGACGTCAATACGCTCGAGCATCACGACGCCAACGAACTGAAACTCAACGAGATCGGCTACTGCACCGTGTCGGTGAATGCCCCGGTCGTGTTCGATCCGTACCGGGCCAGCCGCGGCACCGGCTCGTTCATCGTCATCGACCGCCTCAGCAACGGCACCGTCGGCGCCGGCATGATCGTCGGCGCCACCGGCGACGAAGCGCTCCAACCCGTCAGCACCGAAGAACGCGCAGCACGCTTCAGCCAGAAAGCGGCGGCGGTCGCCTTCATCGGCCAGAACAGCAAGGACGTGGCCTACCGGATCGAAAGAAAACTGTTCGACAACGGACACGCCGCCACCGTACTGGAAGCTCAAAATCCGATGCTGGTCGACGCCATCAAAAACGCCGGCCTGATCGGTTTGTGCGTCAACGGCAGCCAGGAGTCGTCTGATGTGGTGTTCGATGCGGATAAAGTCCCGCTCGACGACATCTATGCCGAGTTGAAAAACCGGAAAATCATTTACTGATACCGTACCGGTATTTGCGAAAGCTTGTTTTGGGCAGCCACTACCCCCCAAAACAAGCCGACGAACGACGCGGGTTTGCCGTCTCCCGCCATCTTGACTGTCACCCTTGCCGATCCGGAAAAATTTGGCCGTTGGCTTCAAGCCAACGGTGCAGCCAATAGCCGGGATCGGCCATGACTTCCGCCTCACTCTCGGAGGCAATTCCTTGCGCGTCTTTCCACTCAATCTCCGTCAAGGAATCGAGTGGCTCCTTTTTCTTTAGCGAAAGGGCTGTATTTTCGATCAAGGCATTCACCCCTCCCGCAGGATTAGATGACTTTGAATGCCATTAACGCCGCTTCCCGATCCCTCCTTCCGCAACGTATACGCAGGACTCCAGGCCCGGCAGTACGTCCGATTTTTCAAGCCATGACCCTTCATCGTAAATTGCGGCTAACAGAACCAACAGTCTCTGCATGCTTTTCTTCACCGCCCTTAACTTACAATTAAGAAACTCGTGACACACTATAATCGCCTGCCGCCGAAAAACGGAAAGCCGAGTCATCCTGAGCGATAGACAAAGCGATTCCAGGGAGCGCTGGCGTGCTCTTTGTGGAGTGGCAAAGCTACCGACATAGCCTCGAGTCATTTTCCAATAACTGTTTCATCCTGTGCCTCGACTCAAAAAGCTGGAGCTAAATCAACACGGGAATAGTTGCCGAGGTCCGGGAAAAATAATGACTCTTCGAAACCTATGCAATCGGTAAAAAGGGGGATTTCTCAAATAATCCGCAAATTATTTGAAGAAGCACAGTAATTAATAGGTTCGTAAACTGCACATTTGCGAACAATGATTAAGTTTGTTTCCACAAAACCAAACGAGTGATTTTATTATGAAGTCTTCTAAATTTCATTTCAACGGTAAGACCGGGATCGCCGGTATTATTCTACGGGCGTCGGTTTCTCTTTATCTGGCAGGGATCGTCGGCATCGCCCAAGTCGATACGGCACAAGCCGCTCGATGGGGCGGGGGCGGCGGAGGCAATACTGACAGAACGGCGCCTACCGTTCCTACCGGGCTCACGGCCACCGCGGCTTCTTCTTCCCAAATCAATTTGAGCTGGAAAGCCTCCTCGGACTCGGTCGGCGTTAAAGGCTACAAGGTGTACCAAGGCGGCGCTCAAATCGCAACCGTCTCCAGCACTTCTTTTTCCAACACGGGACTTTCTCCCAGCACCACTTATAAATACACTGTCGCCGCATACGATGCTGCGGGCAATACTTCAGCACAGTCCTCATCGGCCAGCGCCACCACTTCCTCAAGTTCCGGCGGCGGTTCCGGCGGCAGCGCCGACGGCGTTCCTTCCGGCGTTCCGGCGGGCATCTATTCGATTGACAATGTCGTCGATCAGCCGTTCGTTGACGGCGTGCTTGTTCGGATATATTGGGATAAAAGCGAACCCCAAGAAAATCAATATTCTTTTACCAATCTAGACTCGACCGTTCAGAAGGCCATATCTCTGGGGCAATCCGTCACTATAGCCCCCATGGTAATGGCTGTTCCGACCTGGCTGGAATCGAAATGCGCTACTTATAACGACCCTCAATTCGGTAAAACCTGTGTACCCTGGGACGCCACGGGCCTATCCGCTCTGCAAAATTTCATCAACGCTCTGAGCACGCATCAAATCAACGGAACCGCGATAAAGGATTTAACTTCGGTCAGGCAGATTAATGCAAGCCTCTTAGGCATGCAATCCGTGCGGTTGACGACAACCTTTAGCGGCTACTCTGCGTCAAAAATGAAAGACGCGGCGATCACCACAGCCGGCTATTGGGCTAGCGCTTTCCCGAAGAAGAACCTGTATTTGGGACTTTTCGACATTACAGACAACACCAGCAACCCTTCTACGACTGAAGACATCCGCGATACTTTACTAGCTCAGTACGGCTCCGTCATGAGTTTTTTCCAGGAAGTAATGACCGGCTCCGCACCTCAAACCAACTCGATTTTAGGCGAGAATCTGCTGCCTGCCGTAGGCAAAACCGGCATCATGCTCCAGGCTTGCGGAGAATGGTCGAATCAAAATTCCTGGTCTTATTGTAATTTTCCGAAAGGCGACACGCCCAGCGCCGGCATGAGCAATGGATTTAATAATTACAAAGCGACCTATTTCGAATTCTACGACACGGATTTGAACAACAGCAGCTATTCGTCCCAATTCCAGCAATGGCATGATACTTTAAAGCCATACATTCCATAAATTCAGTACCTTCCCCCAATATAAGTACCTACTATCCGCGCGCTCGCAATGAACGCGCGTTTTTTATCCGAATTAAAAAATTCGGGATTCCTTCTAATTGATCCGTCACCGAAAGACGTTCCAGTTTCAAGTGGTGTTTTTTAATCGGTTAGAACCCTCTGCCACAGTGCAATCGGTTATTTTAATGAGCATGGGAACCAAGCCGAGATAGGGGGAACACCTACTGAACGCCGTGCCGATCAACGTACCTGTCTCAACCTGTCCGGGCATTCGGACAATGCCGGCCATGATGCGGTCGGCAATTCCTGAAACGGCGCGGCAAGTGTCGGAGCTGGTTCAGAGGTTGATTACCCCTCGGGGCGTTTCCGATCTTTGATGGCAGCGTACAGAATAAACGTTATTGCAAGCCGATAAGTGAACGGCATACGCCTGCAAGCCGAAGAACTTCACAGCCAACCGAAACAGTTACCGGCCCAAAAGAATTGACAATGCGTCAAAGCCTGCTCGCAACGTAATCACCTCGCGAGCTGTTATCCTGTCTGGATCAAAGAAAGTTTAAACAGCCGCCCTGCAAAGATTTTCTATCACGCTAGGGCCGGCTTGTTTTCAGACTCTTTACGAGCCGAGTTGCGTAATCCCGGAATTAAGACTTGTTCGAGAAGATAGCGGCAGCTTGTAACAAAAACACCGGCCAAAAGCCGGTGTCTTGCAAGTGAACGGGGACATAAATCCGTTACTACCCCATGCGTGAATAAAATTTCTTAGCTCTTGGCCGACAACGCCTCGGCGTTGCGTTTCGCCAGTCCGTCGATGACTGCGGCGAGCGAGCCTTTGGCCTGGACTTCGTTGGTGAAGGTGGTGCGGTAATTGGTCACCAGGCTGACTCCTTCGATCAGGATGTCGTAAGCTTTCCATTGGCCGTTGCTCAGGAACATCCGGTAGTTGACGCCGACCGGTTGAATGCCGGGCTGCAACACCTCCGTTTTGACCACGACTTTCGTTGCGCCGGGCTCCATTTGCATGGGCAGGAAGCGCACCGACCACTCTTTGAACTCGATAAAGGCTCGCGAGTAAGTTCTTACCAGCAAGGTTTGAAATTCCTGCTTGAAACGTCCGCGCTCTTCCGGGGTGGCAGTTTTCCAGAGCTTGCCGAGCACCAGCGCAGAAATCCGATCAAAATCGGTATGCGGATAAATGACTTCGTTGACAAATTGGGTAATTTGTTTGAAATCTCTGGAGAACCCGGGATTCTGAAGCCGTTTTTGCAATTGATCCGAGGCACTCTGAATGGCTTGCTGCGGCGGCAGCAGGTTTTCGGACATCGCTCTGTTAATCGGCAGCAAAGCCATTAACAGCGCAGATAAAATAAATACTGCAAATTGCTTAGTTTTCATATGACCCTCATTTATTCAAACTAATGTGTGTTGACCGTTTTAGGGTATCAGCAAGACTCTTTCCTGATACAATGTTTTCCTGGGAACCCAGCGATCGAAAAAAGATCCCGGACCACCAAGATTCTGATTTTTTCTAAACCCAAGGTTATGGATAAGATGTCCTATCATACCATTAATTTCCCTCGTACACGCATGAGAAGAATGCGTTATAATGATTTTTCCCGCCGTTTGATGCGCGAACACCGTCTTTCCGTGGACGACCTGATCTATCCGATGTTTGTCACGGAAGGCTCGGACCGGAAGGAGCCGATTCTTTCGATGCCCGGAATCGTCCGATTGTCTCTGGATTTGCTGCTTGAAGAAGCGCAGGAAATTTCCCGCCTGGGCATTCCCGCCATCGCCCTCTTTCCCGTCGTTTCGCCGGAAAAAAAATCCGAGACAGCCGAGGAATCCTACAATCCGGACGGATTGGTCCAACGCAGCGTGCGGGCCTTGAAAAAAACCGTTCCCGATCTGGGCATCATCACCGACGTCGCTCTGGACCCTTTTACTTCCCACGGCCAGGACGGGCTGATCAATTCCGAAGGGTATGTACTCAATGACGAAACCATCGACGTGTTGTGCCGGCAAGCGCTGTCGCACGCCGAAGCCGGAGCCGACATCGTCGCGCCGTCGGACATGATGGACGGACGCATCGGCGCGATCAGGCGGGTATTGGAAGCCGAAAAGCATGTTAACACGTTAATTTTAGCCTACTCCGCCAAATATGCTTCGAGTTTTTACGGCCCTTTTCGAGACGCGGTGGGCTCGGCCGGCGCCCTGGGAAAAGCCGATAAAAACAGTTATCAAATGGATCCGGCCAATTCGAATGAAGCCTTGATCGAGATTCGGCTAGACTTACAGGAAGGCGCCGACATGGTCATGATCAAGCCCGGCCTGCCTTATCTCGACGTCATCCGAAGAGTCAAAGACCGTTACGGCGTGCCTACTTTCGCCTACCAGGTCAGCGGCGAATACGCCATGCTGAAAGCCGCCGCTCTGAACGGCTGGCTCGATGAAAAACAGGCCGTTCTGGAATCCCTGCTCGCTTTCAAGCGGGCCGGCGCCGATGCCGTTCTGACTTATTTTGCCAAGTCCGCAGCGCAATGGCTGCAACCCTGATTCCATGATGAAACCCGCAGAGTGCGGTGCGTAACGGCTAATTTTCAAATCCAAATTGCACTAATCCATAATAAAAAAATACAGAGGGAGCCCGTCCTATGCCAGAAGAAATGATGAATCCGAAAAGAAAGTTCCAGATTGAGGAAGGCATTCTGATCCTGCTGCTGATCTTGTCTCTGACCGGTATTTTCATTAATGATTTTTCTCCTGCCGACGGCTACGGTTACTGGATCGTCATGGTCTTCGTCTTTGCGGTGTTCGCCATCATCATCGGCTGGCTGCAATCGAAACATCGAAGCGAAGACATCAAAATCATCCTGAGCGAACAGGCCCTGCACTGGACGGCGTCCCTGCTGGTGGTCGGGGGGGCGTTTCTGGTGCAAAAAGCAGCGGGATCGACCGACACCGGCCTGCTGATCTTGCTGATCCTGTCGCTGGCAACCATCCTGGACGGTTTGCGCGTCGGCTGGCGCTTCAGTCTGGTCGGATTGTTTCTCGGCACCTCGGCGGTCATTGCCTCCTACACCGAGCATTTTTTCTGGATAGAATTACTGATTGCCGTTTTTATCGTCACGGCAACCATTTTATGGGAAATCTGGACCGAAAAATGAGCACCAACACAACTTCGATCGATCGTTACGCCGTATTCGGCCATCCGATCAAACACAGCAAATCGCCCCGAATTCACCGGTTGTTCGCCGAACAAACCGGGCAGTCGCTGCATTACGAAGCCCGGGAGGTAACACCGGAGCAGTTTTTATCCGCGGTGAACGCTTTTTTTGCCGAAGGCGGCAAGGGATTGAACTGCACGGTACCGCTCAAGGAACTGGCTTTTGCCTTTGCCGGCCGCACGACGCCTCGCGCCGGTTTCAGCAAAGCCGTCAACACCCTGGCCTTACAGCCGGACGGCAGCATTCTCGGCGATAATACCGACGGCCAGGGGCTGGTGACCGACCTGGTGCGCAATCATGCACTCAATCTTGAAAACACGAAAATTCTGATTCTTGGCGCCGGAGGGGCCAGCCGGGGAATCCTCGGTCCTCTGATCGAGCAAGCGCCGGCGGAGGTTGTCATCGCCAATCGCACGACCGGGAAGGCCGTCGGTCTGGCCGCGGAATTCGCCGAACTCGGCGCAATCCGGGGCTGCGGCTTCGACGACCTGAACGGTTTGGAATTCGACCTGATCCTGAATGCGACTTCCGCCAGTTTAAGCGGCCAATTGCCGCCTTTGCCGGAAAATCTGCTGGCCGAACACGGCAGTTGCTACGACCTTGCGTACGGCAACGAACCCACCGCCTTCGTGCGTTGGGGCCAAGCGCATCGGGCCGTGAAAAGCCTGGACGGATTGGGCATGCTGGTCGAACAGGCGGCGGAAGCTTTTTATCTCTGGCGCGGAGTCCGCCCCGAAACTCGTCCCGTGATCGAATGGCTGAATGCCGAAAGAAATGATCGCGAGTTTCCTTAAGGCTGAGCTTTCAGCCCTGTTTCAGATACTCGTCCTTCAAATGGATATAATGCTGAGAGGAATATTTCAGAAATTCCTTTTCGGTTGCGGTCAAAGGGCGCGCTTGCTTGGCCGGGGAGCCGACATAGAGATGCCCGCTTTCGAGCTTCTTGCCGGGAGTCACCAGCGCGCCGGCGCCAAGCATCACATAATCTTCAAGCACCGCGTCGTCCATGATGACGGAGCCGATGCCCACCAGACAATAATTACCTATCGTGCAGGCATGGACGACGGCTCGATGGCCGATGGTCACGCCTTTGCCTATCGTTAACGGATAGCCTCGATCGTTGTATTTGCCGTAATGAGTGACGTGCAAGACCGAGCCGTCCTGAACGTTGGTCCCCTCGCCTATCGTAATGGCTTCGACGTCGCCTCGGATGACCGTAGACGGCCAGATCGAGACGTCGTCACCCAGAGTGACGTCGCCGATCACCGTTGCCTGAGCGTCAATGTAGACTCTCTCGCCGATCACCGGCCGCTTGTTGTTAAACGTTCTGACTGACACGAAAATAACCCGTTTTCTCGGAAATTGTCTAATAAGAAGATGACGGAAAAAGTTAAAGGTTCAAACCAGTCCCCGAAAACCGGGTCCCGTTCGATTCAAGTTGCAAGGCGACCTTCGAGCCGGGCAGCGCCTCGCGCGAAGGAGGCTGTCGTAAAAGTCAATACAGAACTCTCTCCCTCGGGGAGAGGGCAGGATGAGGGGATATAAATCAATGTCTTACTTTATTTATTCCCCTCACCCCAACCCTCTCCCGCGGGGAGAGGGGGCTTTTACGACGCTCTCCAAAGGTTGCGGAATGG